>CAJTVD010000191.1 GCA_910579495.1 uncultured Lachnospiraceae bacterium | reverse complement strand
AACTTATGCTCAAAGATTACGCTGAAAAGAACGGTATGCCCCGGTACGAGTATTACGTGGACGACGGGTATACGGGAAGGAATTTCAACCGCCCTTCGTTTAAGCGTCTGATTGCCGACATTGAAGCGGGGAAGGTGGGCTGCGTGATAACCAAAGACCTTTCAAGGCTTGGGAGGAACTATATTGAAGCGGGCAGTTATATCGAAATCTTTTTCCCGAAACACAATGTAAGGTATATAGCAGTCACGGACGGCGTGGACAGCCTGACAAGGCAGGAAATGGATATTACGCCGTTCAAAAATATCCTGAATGATATGTACAGCCGGGATATTTCCAAGAAAGTTTTGGCGGGGTGGATGGCTCGCTCCCGGCAGGGGAAATTCCTGGGTGGCCCAACGCCTTATGGCCTTATGCGCGACCCCAACGACCACGGCCATCTGATTATCGACCCGGAAACCGCCCCTACGGTCAAGCTGGTGTTTGATCTGGCACTGAACGGGTGCGGCACAATGAAAATCGCAAAGCACTTGTTAGAGCGCAAAATCCCGATTAC
>CAJTVD010000190.1 GCA_910579495.1 uncultured Lachnospiraceae bacterium | reverse complement strand
TTTATACCTTGAAAGCAGCAGCTTATCCCCGTTCGCCATCCTTACCTCCGTCCTGTCATACCCCTCCACATGGAAAAGGTTGATAAGGTATCCCCGGTGGATGCGGTAAAACTGCCCCGCCAGCTCCTCCTCCAAATCCCCGATCTTCGCATAGTATTCTATATTTCCGCTTTTTAAGTACAGGATGATATTGTGGTTCCGGCTTTCCATGTAATAAATGTCATTCAGCGGTATGGCCTTTCCCTCGCCGCCATACTGGATCACAAGTTTTTTCTTCCGCTGCTCTGCCTCCGATACGATCTGCCCGGCCGCCCGGCCGAACAACTCCGCAAATTTCTGTTCGTCCACGGGCTTTACCAGATACTGGAACGCCCCTACATCGAATGCGTCATACACATATTTTTCATACCCTGTCACAAAAATAATGATGGGCTGTTTCTGCGCCTTCATGCCCCGGATATGCCTTGCCAGCCCCATGCCGTCCATGCCTGCATCAGAGCCGCCCATCTCTATGTCCAGAAATATAATGTCATGCTCCTTACCGTCCGAGAGGTACGCATCAGCAGAGGCATATT
>CAJTVD010000189.1:494-596 GCA_910579495.1 uncultured Lachnospiraceae bacterium | reverse complement strand
AGAAAAAGTGATGAAAAATGATGAATACGTCCTTGACAAGTAGCAACAGGCAAAACAGCAAAATCGATCCTGATTTCCTGCGGCGCAAGAATGGCTCCCTTT
>CAJTVD010000189.1:0-438 GCA_910579495.1 uncultured Lachnospiraceae bacterium | reverse complement strand
GCGACCGCAAGACGGCGCTGTTCTGTATCGTGTCCGACACGGATATGACATTCAATTTCATTTCTGCGATGGTTTATACGCAGATGTTCAACGTCCTGTGCGACAAGGCGCTGGAAAACGGCGGCGCACTGAAAACCCATGTTACCTGCCTGCTGGACGAGTTTGCCAACCAGAAAATCCCCAACTTCCAGCACCTGATTTCCGTTATCCGAAGCCGCGAGATTTCCGCCCATATCGTGGTGCAGACGCAGAGCCAGTTAAAGGCCGTCTACAAAGACCATGCGGAAACCATCATCGGCAACTGCTCCTGCGTCCTGTTTTTGGGCGGCAAGGAGCGCAGCACCCTGAAAGAGATTTCGGAAACGCTGGGAAAGGAAACCATCGTGCGCCCGTTAGGGTGTATGCCATAAACCGCCTTTAGCAAGCGGTAGACAAAGA
>CAJTVD010000188.1 GCA_910579495.1 uncultured Lachnospiraceae bacterium | reverse complement strand
CTGCTCCTGAAGGTAAGGAACCAGTATTACCCGGTAAGGAGCTGCGCGATCAAGAGCATCCTTGACCGCGCGGGGATCTCCGGCGCGGGGCTGCGCAGGGTGGAAAAGAGCGTGTATGCGAGAATCCTGAACGACTGCCTGAAGGTGGCAAAGGGCGAGGCGCTTCTGCGCATCTCGGAAGGGAAAGTATCCGCAGTATTGGGAGGCGACTGCCACGATTATGCGGTGCTTGACATGGAGCAGGTCTTCCTGCATTCCGTGGACTACCTGACAGGGAACTTCAAAGGCTGCAGCTACCTGGCCGGCTTCTATGAGCATGACATGGCATCCGCCCTCTGGGAGCTTTCCGGGGAGGACGGACTGCTGGATGCCTATAAGAAGGAATTGGCCCTGCATGGGAAGACACCCGATGAGATGAAGCCCGTGGTAAGGATCACGACATCCGACACAGGCTCCGGCGGGGCGAACATCTTCCCCATGCTGGTATCCGGAAAGGAGAACACCACCATCAGCCTGGGCAGCCCGCTGAGGCTGGGGCACAGGAACGGTACGAAACTCAGCGAGTTCGACGACCAGTTAAAGCTCCTGTACGGGAAGTACCAGCTTGCCGCCGGGAACCTTGTGAAGCTGCTGAA
>CAJTVD010000187.1 GCA_910579495.1 uncultured Lachnospiraceae bacterium | reverse complement strand
GTGTGCAATCATATACGCAGACTTATTGATTTAACGAGTTAAAGAATAAACAATAGCTATTATTTGGAGAAAAAACTGTTTTAAGTTGATGCAGTTTATGTGACTTACATAGAAGTATGCTTTATATTTTAAATTATGCAATACTACCACCTTTTCAAAAGGAAGTAAAATATTTTGCAGCTATGAGAAGACTTGTAGCTGCATTTTTTATGAAAATTTAGGTATGTTCTTATTTTTTTGCTATATATAGTTTCTTCTTGTTGACTGGTTCCATATCTTGTGCTACACTTCCCTTGTAATTGATTTTTGTGCGCATCCTTTTAGGGAGATACAGTCGGAAACGCCTGTATGCGGCATCGGTTCCGCATTGCACACGCTGTTAAGTTTGTATGATTGTGCCAGCAGTATCACTACGCTCTATAAGTGAAATACCGCTGGTTTTTGTTTGGGAAAATTCATTATAATCTCTTTTTAGAGCAGGAATGACACTGGTTCATAGGAAACTGAGGACGCCAGGAATAAGAAAGTCATTCCTGCTTTTTTGCTGCCTGAAAGCCGGAAGGCATATAAGGATACAACAACATTCACAAGGAAGAAAGGAAGGTGAAGAGCGATTGCAGAAAGTAAGATGGCTGGATC
>CAJTVD010000186.1:508-763 GCA_910579495.1 uncultured Lachnospiraceae bacterium | reverse complement strand
TAACAAATATATTCCGCATATCAGTTTAACCATCGCATCTGCAATGCAAATAACTGAAACTGGCATGCCCGGAAAAATATAGCCCATTGTTACGATAACCATATATACAATCCCCAACACTACCATACTCCAACCATGTACAAAAAACCACAAGAAGAAATGTATTGATGTTGCCATCCGTACACAAAGCCATATCTTCCTCCAATGCCATCCGGGGATAAACGGGCCAGCAATACAAAACATTAATATGAACAA
>CAJTVD010000186.1:0-355 GCA_910579495.1 uncultured Lachnospiraceae bacterium | reverse complement strand
CCGCCACAAATGACAGCTACTATTAGTACAATTCCAATATTTCTTTCATTTCGTTCCTCCTGTAAATTTCGGTTTATCTATTTTGCAACAAATCTATAAACCGCATAAATTACCCATATAAGTCAAGAATAAGTCCATGCATCAAGCGCAATACTTATTGTTAAATATCCAACGGCAACTATAATTGCTATTATCCAATTCATCGTTCTTTTTTTAGCTATTTCAATTCCTCCAAAATAAATCTTGATTGGATTCTTTGCCAATCACTTTTTACTCCAATAAAAATATCACCCCACTTTGTTGACTGCAAGTTTAATTGTTACACAAGCTCCACTCGGAGTAACATTGGAAAGTT
>CAJTVD010000185.1 GCA_910579495.1 uncultured Lachnospiraceae bacterium | reverse complement strand
GACAGGGAATACGGTTGTTGATACCCTGCTGAATATGAAATACCATGAGATTGCAGGTACGGTGCCGGATCTGCGGATGGATGTGGATGGGCTGCAGTTCCCTGAAAAACTGTTCATCCAAAGCTATGATATCGGCATTATTTTAGGGAATGCGTTGGATAACGCAATGGAGGCGTGCCGGAAACTGAAAGCGAAAGAACCGGGTGCGGAAGCCTTTATCCGCATCAGTTCATTCCAAAAGAGGGAGCTGTTTTTCCTGAAAGTGGAGAACAGCTTTGACGGGAGGGTGGTGAGGAAACCGCGGAATGAGTTACCTGTGACGGACAAGGCGGACAGGGAGAATCATGGGATAGGGCTTATTAACATCAGAAGCACAGCGGAGAAATACCAGGGAACAATGGATTTTAAGGTAAACGGCAGGGTGTTCATCCTGTCCGTGATGATGAAAAATGAAAGGAGAGAGGAAGATGGATTTCGGAGTAACAGGTAAATTGGGAGGGTACTATCTGGCGGAGCAGTACCGGAAGAATGCGGCAGGCAAGAGCGAGGGCGTGAGTTTTGCGGAACTTGCGGCTACGAAAGCGGCAGGGAAAACAGAGAATGTAAGTTTTAAGGATATGTGGCAGGCGAGGTTTCCCGGAGCGTACTACCATACGGCAGATGCGTCCGATATTCCGCAGGGGGTATGGGAGAGGAATGATTTCCCATTTGAGAAATTTTTCCGTAATGATTTAGACGAATCCGCCGTGAATTGGAAACCGAATGGGGCGAATCCTGCGATGGATTCATCCGGGGTACAGTCAAGG
>CAJTVD010000184.1 GCA_910579495.1 uncultured Lachnospiraceae bacterium | reverse complement strand
CCATTCTGCTTTATACAGAGTGGCTATTAAATTTTTCAGGAAAGGAGGTAAACCGTGATGTCTAAATGTAAGGTAATCGCCCTTGCAAACCAGAAAGGCGGAACGGGTAAGACCACGACTGCCGTAAACTTAGGGATAGGGCTTGCAAACGAGGGAAAGAGGGTGCTGCTTGTGGACGCCGATGCATTATGCCGAATTCGGCATAACGCATCCCCGTCAATGAGCAGCACTTTCTTTCCCGCCTGTGCCAGCCCAATCCCTAAGTTGGCACAGGTTGTGGTCTTGCCCACACCTCCCTTTTGGTTGGCGATGGCGATGATTTGCGTGTTCAAGATAATCACCTCATTTCTTGGTATGAAAAAAGGGAGAATGTGACCGGAATCAACATTCTCCCTTAGAAACGATATGTGATTGTGCAATAATCTGTCTTTTGTGAGGTTAGCTTTTGAGAGCCATCTCGCCGCAAACCCGCATGAATACTGGGTTTTTGCCTGTTTGCTTTCCCTTTCCCCAATAACCTGTGTTCAACGAACTTTATGCAAAAGACACTTCTAAGAAAGTCAAGAGTGCAAAACGTGCGAGAGTGATGAGTGGGATGTATGTAGCTACTTCCGCACCATATGGCTATCAGAAAGACAAAGAGGACAGACACCGCTTAGTCATAGATGAGTGTTACGCACCAACAGTCAGAATGATATTTGACCTTGCAAAAGAGGGGAAAGGCATTTCCGCAATCCGCAGCCACATCAACACGCTGCATATTTTAAGACCGTCGGCGGTTAATCCAAACGGATATGAAAGGCATTTCGACGGTGAGGACG
>CAJTVD010000183.1 GCA_910579495.1 uncultured Lachnospiraceae bacterium | reverse complement strand
ATGGGACCAGCACCCGGCAGTCCTCAGATCTTCCCGTTCCTCTTCGATCGCATGATAAACCTGACAGCCGTCCGTGACGCATACCCCGCTGAAATCCTTCAGGAATTCCCTTGGATGGCTGGCATTGCGCGTCCCCTGGTATTCATACAGGACGGTCTGGCATTCCGTATACATCCGTCCGGTGCGGTATGCCCACATATAGCTTCTGCTCCCGGCAGGGCGGCCGTCCTTATTCACCAGCACGGGCGTCTCGTCTGCCTGCAAAACGTGGCAACCGTACAGCTTTTCGTGGAGGTAATCATAAAGAACCGCAAGGCAACGGTCTGCGCACTGGATCGTCCAGTTCGCCATGTTCTGTCTTGAAATGTGCAGGCCATAACGTTCAAACTCCTGTTCCTGCCGGTAAAGCGGCACGGCATTGACATATTTGGCGTTCATTACCGCCGCCTCCAGCGAAGGGGAAACAAGGCTCCCCCTTAATAAAGCCTGCGGATGCGGTGCCCTGATGACCGCTTCTGTTTTTTTCCCTGCATATACCTTTACGCGGTGTTCTTCCGCCTCGGTTTTCGCCGGAGTAAAGCTGTACCTGCGGTATGCTTCATCCGGGAGCTGTTTCCAGCCGTCTTTTCCAAATTTATCTTCCAGTTCCTCATCCGTCATGGAATGTTCCGCCACAGCTGCCGGAATCCCGTCCGGGCCTTCTTCCCGTTTTCCCTGCTTTTTCTTCGGCCTTGTGCGGGGAACGTCCTCCGGCTCATCTGTGCTTTCCTCCGCAGCGGCAGCTTCGGATTCGTTAAAGAATACAATTTTCCCGTCCGCTTCCATAAAGGAGA
>CAJTVD010000182.1 GCA_910579495.1 uncultured Lachnospiraceae bacterium | reverse complement strand
AGCAGGGAGCCACCCACCAGAACCCATATACATGATGGTGTATGTTCTTCAGTTGTCAAAGAACAAATGACCAGCCACGATAAAAAGCTGATCTATAAAGTAAATATCCGGGAGGGGATAAAAACTTGAAAAATTTTGGAATAAAATTTGAAAAGATGAAAATAGCAGCAAAAGGATATGGAATATATAGTATATTCAAGTTGACATGATACAAGATATTGTGTTAATATAAACCCGTAATTGATTTTTATGCTTACCTGCAGACGGGGAACGGGGACAGGCTGGATATATCCGATATATCCGCACCTCCGAGGAAACCGGCAGGTTCCGGCTCCTTTCCGGGAGAACCGGGGCATACGCTGTTTAAGATTGTAAGTAGTGTCAGAGGATACCATGTATAAGCATGGCAGTCTTTTGGCACTTTTTTGTTTCCGCAGGATGTGTATAACTGTAAGGGACAAAAACAGATTTGTGGATCGCCACACGCAGTATGGAATGGAAACCGTCAAGGGCCATTCCTTTTTTGTTGCCAGAAATGCCCATGAGGGCTTGTCCGCATAAGCGGCTGGATAAAAATAACCTCCGCAAACGGAGAGAAAAGAAAGGTGGAACGAAAATGAATGAGACAAGAGTATTTGCCGACGGATACCGCGGCGTATTCCAGAAGCAGGAGGATTTCCTTGAGTGCCTGAAAAATATCGGCAGGAATTCGTTCTGGGAAAGGAGGAACTCCAAAAACCTGCGCCTGGTGGCGATCACCAGCGGGAGCAAAGTGGAGGAGGAACTGAAGGAGAAGTATGCAGACGAGGGGCTGGACGAGGACATCATCACGGACACCATCATCAACACGGGACTGCTCCTGAAGGTAAGGAACCAGTATTACCCGGTAAGGAGCTGCGCGATCAAGA
>CAJTVD010000181.1 GCA_910579495.1 uncultured Lachnospiraceae bacterium | reverse complement strand
AGCTTGGGGAGAATTTTTACCGCTGCCACCGGGCGTACATCGTGAACATGGACTGCATCACGGAATATGACGGCGAGAGCATTACCCTTATGGGCGGCGACAGGGTGTATCTGACGAAAAAGAAGTATGGGAAATTGAAATCCCAAGTTCGGATTATAGTGTAGCACGGAAATACCTTGCAATGGGGATTGAAGCCTCAAACTACCAGGCATGGCTTAGCAAGTTCAATAGTGCAAGACTGCTTGACATAGATACGGAGCAATTGAACCATTACAGTATGAATGGCGATAGGAATGGCTATCGATTTATGCAATAAGAAGAAAACCAATAATGCACAAACGATAAAAGGGAACCAAGCAGGAACACTTCATGTTTGGTTCCCTTGTTCCATATCAGTGCGGGGAGATAGCAATAGATGTATTTGGGGGGAGAGGAGGTGGTATTATACGGAAAATGAAATGCCCGGAGAGATGGTGCAAGAAACGGGCCTGTGACATTGGGGAGACGGGTTCCGGCTGGATTATCGTGTCGCTGAAATGTCCTAACTGCGGCAGGGTAATAAAGGTGTACTGGAAACCGAAAGGAAAAAGATAAATATACATAGCAGGAAAGAATGGCAGGAAGGTATCCTGCTATTTTTACTTTTATAGATTAAAGCGTTTCTTTTATGGTCATACTAAAGTTATCAATGGTAATTTTTGGAAATTCCCATTGTGCGGCTTGGCAGGTCAGCTATGCCGGATAACTGAATATGTACCGAGCGAGTGGGACCGCATTGTGTCGAGTCACGAATGGCCGGAGTAAAGCTAGTGAATTATTTTAGATTTCTTACAAAGAGCTTTCTCAGGGCCATTTTTTGCCTTTTTTTCAAAGCCAGTCCCACATCTGAATGAGAGCGTTCCTAACTTTACGAAGCCGTAAAGGAAGGAACGCTTTATGTCTTTTAGGA
>CAJTVD010000180.1 GCA_910579495.1 uncultured Lachnospiraceae bacterium | reverse complement strand
TCATGGTCTCCCGGCAGCGCTCGCTGATCTCCTGTACGGAGGCGGCCATATCCGAAACGGCTGACCTGTCTGTACATCCGGTCACTTTCATGACACGTTCCGTCAGGGTATCCACATCCGGTTCCTCAATGTCCATGATCAGGTTCATCCTGGAGATGACGGACTGGTTCATGTCACGGCAGCCCGCATAATTGTTATTTGTTGTAACCACGACTACTGTATCAGGATGTCTGTGTATTACCTCACCCGTAGTCAGTGTGACGCTTGCACAGCGGTCCAGGAGGGCGTTCAGGCCTACCAGCACGCCGGGGTTTGCGATGACCGTGGGTTCCTGTATCTCAATCAGGTAGCCGTTCCTTATCGCCGTGATCAGCGGTGTCTCCACATAACGGAACCGCTGCCCGGAGGCATTGTCTGCCATCAGCGCCTTTGCATCCTGTGCCATCACCTCTAACAGCTTGTCATAGACCTCTGCGTCCGTTATGGCTTCGTCATAGGTCCCGGTCAGCTTCTTATATGCCGAGGGCGGGTCCATCTGGATGTCGGTGAGCGTCGGGTATTCCTTGCCGCAGTGGGGGTTTTCGGCCGTTTCCGGCAGCATCTGCCCTAAGAAGTCATAGATCTCCGTATTGGCGGAGCAGGTGTAGTACAGGTAGGGAAGCCCCAGTCCTGCAGCAACCGCCTTTGCGCCTTCGGTCTTTCCCGTCCCGGCAGGGCCGCGCATCATGAAGTTGCGCATGGGCTGGCTGCCTGCTGTGGTCGCCTGGGCATGTCTGCAGATGGTGGTGACTTCCGGAGGGATGACGTACCAGTCCTCGATCCGGGGCACCATCAGTTCTTCTTTTGGTGTGAGTACCCTGTCCGAAAGGGGATAATGCTTTACGAAATCATCCCTGTTTACGGAAGCGGCAGCGGCGGGGGCGGTAGTGCCCGTAAGGATACGGAAGGTGCCGTAGAGCA
>CAJTVD010000179.1 GCA_910579495.1 uncultured Lachnospiraceae bacterium | reverse complement strand
TTGCCACAGCCCCGGTGACGCCGTTGGCGAAATCCCCGCCTTTTTTCACGGAGGATTCAAACGCCCTGCGGCTGATGGGGTTGCTTGCGTGCCCGGTCATGGTCTGCATGGCGCTCTGGGTGAACTGCCTCCCCACGGCACCTGCAAGGCCGCCCGAAAGGAAGGAGGACTGGTTTACGCTGTTCGAGCTTCCGCCCATACGGAAAGAGCCGCCCCGGAAGCTGGCTCCACCGCCTATGTTCTTTGCAGTGGTAAGCCCCCTTGCGGCCACCATCAGCTCCGCCATCATGTTGCCGCCGGTATGCCCCACGTTGATGCCGAGGCTGGATAAGAAGCTGTCGATCTTCTGGCTGATCTTCAGGAATGCGATGGCGCACAGGAACCAGATGAACACGTTCCCGGCGGCGGTCTCCTTTCCGGCTGCCTGCACATCGCTCTCTGTTACCGCAAAAGCAGTCATGGACTGGGAAAGGGACAGCGTGGCAGCCAGGATGATGATATAAAGTCTTTTTTTCACCTTTTTCATAGACACCTCCTAAAGTGACAGCGGGTTGGACAGGAAGCTGCCCACCATGGACGTGAACAGGCGCAGGCACCATGCGTTCATCATCAGCAGGAAGATCTGCCCGCCGAACATCCTGCACCACGACTTGAAGATATTCGAGGTGGACTGGGATGCGCCGGTGGCAAAGGCCATGGGAGCCGTGTACACGATCACGCCCAGCAGGATGTAGCGCTCCGCCGCCTCAAAGAGCAGCTTGATGTAGTTCCATGCAAGGATCAGCAGGAGTATCAGTGCGATCAGGGCAACGGAGCCGCTGGCGCACACGCCCAGGATGGTCAGCAGGACGGAATTGAAGTCTGCAAAGTTCAGGGGCGGCAGGTCTGAGGAGAGTATCCAGGAATAAGGCGTGCCTCCTATGGCAAGGACCATCTCCGTGATCTGGTCACAGTAATAGATCAGGCCGATAAAAA
>CAJTVD010000178.1 GCA_910579495.1 uncultured Lachnospiraceae bacterium | reverse complement strand
CGACATATAGACTTGTACGTTCGCAGATATGTCAGTCTTTTCAGACATTCTAACCATGACTATATATAGACCTCCGACCTGTCATATACAGCCGGCACCTCTGCCGGCCTTTCCACAGCTCTGCCTGTTTGGGTATACTTCAGCCGTCCTCTCCGTGCTGTAGGCCGTGAACTTTATCCACTCGCCCAACGGGGTATTAAGGGAAGCGTTTCTGGGCGTTACTCCATCATTCCACTTCTCAGATTATCAGTTATCCTGATGTGCTCTATTTTTTTTACTACACATCAGTCACAGCTTTTGTCACGTTTTCCTCGTGATTTATAGCTGTAACGTATCGCTCACGCATATTGTCGGTTGATGGGTCAACGGTCCCCGAATGGACTTTGGCGGCGCGCTCGGAGAGGGCCTCCACCATATCCTGCTGGTGTCCGGTGGGCCTTGCCACGATGTTGTGGTATTCCACCTCCGGGGTGGGCAGGTCCAGCTGGTCGGCGGTCTTGATGTCCGCCACCTCTTTGAACAGGTTCATCAGCTCCGGCAGGTTAAAGAACTTGGAAAATCTTGTCCGCGCCCGGTAGCCGGTGCCCTCCGGGGCCAGTTCCAGGGCTGTCACCGTTTCCCCAAAGCGGCTGGGCCAGCAGTCGAAATGGGTCATGTTCAATTCCTGGAGCCGCTCATACTGGAGGTAGCGCATCATGGTATGAGGTAAGCACCACATGGGTACTCCCTCCCGAACCGTGCGGGCACCTCTCGATGCACACGGCTCTCCGTACTGTTATCATTTTACGACTTCATCGAATTGTGAATTTCTGCATGGCAGGACGGGCAAACGGCCAAGGTCTTGCGATGCCGTTTGCGCATAAGGATTTCCCACTCGTATTGCCCTGTAAGGTCTTTCAGCCGCTTTACTTGGTGCATGACTAAACCGCCGCACTCCGCACCGCACAGTACTATGGAAGCTGTGTTGCCCTGCCCGCTGGCTGCGGGTTTAGGCAATCCCCGG
>CAJTVD010000177.1 GCA_910579495.1 uncultured Lachnospiraceae bacterium | reverse complement strand
GCCGCTTGCTCAAGGCGGCATTTGATATATGCCCTTACGGGCGCACATAAAGTTCCGTCATACTGTTGCTGACCGGCGTGCCTATTGCTACACCTTATACATTACAAAAAATGCCGATAAATACGCTATCCACGCAAAAAGCGGATACCCAGCCATTTAAGGTATCCGCTTTTTTATCATCTTATAATTTACTAATTTCTTCCAGTGTCAAATCTGTTGCTTTTACGATTTGATCATGGGGCATGTTCATTTTTAAAAGATTCCGAGCAATTTCAATATCTCTTTCCTTCCTTGCATTATACAACGCCTGTGCCTCATCATGCCTTGCTTTCGCACGGAGCCTTTCCTTCTCACGGAACTCTGACGAAGCAGTAATCGTGTAATAAGCATTGATCGCCTGACTCATAACCGGCACCTCCATCTCTTTAATCTTCTCTAATTCCTCTTCCGTTTCCGCCTTAAACAGTGAAAGCCACAGCAAAAGCATATTATCCTCGTTCACATCTGCCGGAAGCTTGGGAAGCTCAAAGAAATGAAATCCCATCTTATCCGACAGCAGCGTATGGCGTTTGACTTCCAGCGGCTGAAAGAATGAATCATATTCCTCACATTCAAACAGTATGAAATCTATAATGCTGATAACAATCGTGCGTGGCAACGTGGAATAACCCTGTCCTGCCATCAACGCTGATGAGAACTCCCTCGCCCAGTAGTACATGACCCTCTCTGGGTAGTCTCCCCCATTACAGACCTGTACTTCCAAATCCACACGCTGCCCATTCACGGTCATGTTAATATCCAGCCTGCAGAATTTGTCACCCAAGTTCTCTGGAGGCATTTCCGGGTTGCGTATCACAAACTGCCCAATGCTTTGAAGTGGTATCCCAAGCAGGTCTGCGACCAGTTTCTTCAAAAGTTCCGGATACTGCACAAACAGCATTTTGAACAGCGTATCCGTCTTAAACGTATATTCAAGCTTCCTCATGGCATCGTCTCCCTTAAATCTTATCGTTCCTCTATAGATAGTATACCATACCCGATGACTGATTGCTATAAAGATTTTTACGGCCAATCACTCTCCATCCAAAAGGTAAGCATAAAGATTTTCCAGATATTTCACATCCTGCCGTTTGCTTATCGTAACAGGCGACAGGTTTATTTTTGCAAATGAATCCATTATTTTCTCTAAATTCCTGCAGTTCATGGATTTCTGGGCAAAACGGAGCGATTTCTTCTCTGGGATTAGAACCAGAAGCCGCAGCATCCTTCGTCTCATAATGCTGTCAGAAACTTTTTTACGGACAATCTCATCAGCCTTATCCTTTTTATAAAAATCTCCGAATGGAATAATCCGTGTGAAAGTATCCATAAAAATATCCTGGCTGTTCCCCACCAGTTCTCCAATCTGTCCAGCTATATACGAAAGGAACTGAAACGTATGTCATCCTGGCGCTTGTCATGTGTATAGGGAC
>CAJTVD010000176.1 GCA_910579495.1 uncultured Lachnospiraceae bacterium | reverse complement strand
AAAAATAGGTTCTGAAAGCCCCATGAAATAAGGGCTGAAGATTCCGAGAAGTTATGGTACTGGAATGGAGGAACTGATATGAATAAATATCCTACAGATGAGGAATTGGACCTTTTTATCAGTCAGATGGAAGAAGGGGAGCTGTATGCGCCCCGGCATATGAAGGAGCAGATTTTAAACCAGGCATTTCCCAGGGAAGCTGTGGTGGAACAACCCTGTTCCGGGAGCGGGGGAAAGGCTGTGCAGCTTCTGGCGTATCGTCTTAAAATTATAGCGGGGATGGCGGCGGCCCTCTTACTGCTGATGGTCCTGCCCATGCAGGGGAGGGGGCCAGAACAGCGGGATGGGGGATGGCAAGAGCGTCCAGGCATTTGGGAGCAGGATTTTCAGCGGGAGGATACTGTGGACATCAACCATATCCTGAATGAAAGCGCCAGGAGGGTGAACCACAAGATGAACGCCTGGTTTGGCAGGATGGGGGAACTGGAGCGTTTCAATTTATTTAACAGGAAAGAAGGAGGACATTTCAATGAAAACTAAGAAAAAAAGCAAATTCATGACATTTTGTTTTTCATTCATCCCAGGAGGGGGGCAGATGTATATGGGGTTTATGAAGACCGGGCTTAGCCTGATGCTCCTGTTTGCCTTAACCATTATTGTGGCTTCCTGGACCAATCAGGGGGCTCTTGCCACAATCTGTGTTGTGGAGTGGTTTTATAGCTTTTTCTATACAAACCATCTGGCAAGCCTGGATGATGAAGAGTTCAGCCAGGTGGAGGATACCTACCTTTTCGGCCTGGACAGCATTCCCAGGATAAATATACTGGGGGAAAAGTATCATAAATGGGTGGCAGTCATCCTGATATTTATCGGTGTTTGCTTTTTGTGGAATTCCCTGGCGGATTTACTCTATGATGTCCTGCCCCAAGGTTACCGGTTTCTTTCAAATATCATGTGGAGAATTGGCAATTATGTACCCAGCGTCCTGATAGGTGTAGCGATTATTGCCCTGGGGCTGAAAATGCTGGAAGGTAAAAAGATAACCCTGGAACGTCCGGCAAAGGAGGATGAACAGGATGTCGAAGAAACGCGGAAAATTGTGGATACCTTTTACCGGGATGTGGAAGAGAAGGAGGAGAAGTGATGGAAAAGCAGACCATCAGAATACACAGAGTAGGTTCTGTCACCTTTGGGCTGTCACTGGTGGCCACAGGGGTAGTGTTTCTGGCGCACTTGTTTTGGCCAGGGCTGGATTACCGGGTGGCCTGCCGCTTCTGGCCAGTGACGCTGATCACCCTGGGGGTAGAGGTGCTGTTAGGCAGCAGGCAGAAATCCTTTGAAATACGGGACCAGGGTGGAAAGCTTCTGGAAGAAAACAAGGTGGTGTACGATGGGGCGGCTATTGTGCTCACCGTAGCCCTGACAATCTTTTCTATATTTATGGGGATTTTGGAGTGGTCCTTTACCCACAATTCATGGTATCTGTACTGAACCCTTCCAGGGAAGGCTATACCAACAAACGCCGTCACGCTCCGCGGGCCGGCTTATTGTAACAAACGCTGC
>CAJTVD010000175.1 GCA_910579495.1 uncultured Lachnospiraceae bacterium | reverse complement strand
CTTAAAATCCACTGCTCCCTGGTACTTCTCCGCCATACTTTTGATGTTGGCAAGCCCTATCCCGTGGGATTTCCTGTCCGTCTTATCCGTTACCGGGAACTCCTCCTTCGCCTTGAGCACCAGCCGCCCGTCAAAGCTGTTCTCCACTTTCAGGATGAGCAGGTTCCCTTTCTGCAGGGAGCTTATGCGGATAAAAGCATCCGCCCCCGGCTCTTTCTCTTTCAGTTTCCAGCAGGCTTCAATCGCATTGTCCACCGCATTCCCCAGGATTACGCCTATGTCATAGCCATGTATCTGAACCCCCTGCGGGAGCAGCAGCTTATCCGCATCCATCTTTAAATCAGGCATATCCCGCACCGCCTCATGGTATTTCATGTTGAGCAGGGTATCCACCACCGTGTTCCCCGTCCTGAACCGCACTTCCAGCTTTTCAAGCCCCCTGTTCAGTTCCGACAGGTACTCCTGCAGCTCCCCGCCCCCTTCCCCTGTGGAAAGGCGCTGGATGACGGCAAGGGTGTTCTTCATGTCGTGCTTCATGCCCCGTATGCCGGAATAGATGCGCTCCATCTCCTCCATGTGTTCCTGCAGGCTGCTTATCTGGTTTTCGAGGACGATCCTGCCGCTCTTTTCCCTGTTCCAGCAGATCATGTCCTGGAACAGCTTCACCCCGTACAGGATGGAAAGCAGCGACAGGAGCAGGATTGCGGGAATCACAATGACGAGGATTGGATACCTGTCATACAGCATCTTAGGGACGCCGTCCTCCAGCGTGATCATGATGATGCGCAGGAGCATACAGATCATCATGCCCACCGCTGACGGGGCAAGGATGAACAGCAGCTCCGTCCTGCTGATAAAATAATCCTTTTCCCGGAAATCCCGCACGATCTTTCTCAGCGAAAAATACAGCAGCAGGGCGATGCCGGCATACTGGATGAGCTGCGTCCCGGCCACGCCAGTCTTTACCGCCATGCCGAAGGATTTTTCCGATGGGAGCATCCCTTTCCCCGCGCACCAGTTAATGATGTCAAGCACCCACCCGTCAACCGCATTCAGCAGTATGACCGCCGCATACCTGCTGATGTCCAGTAACGCCTGGAACGAGACCACAAGGAAAACCGTGACAGGGCGGAACGCCTTATAGAAGCACACCGCGAGGGCTGACAGGATACAGAGCGACAATGCCAGCGTCCCCGCCGCCACCCTGTAATCCTCATATCCCGGCGGGGAACACCACACCACGGCTGTCCGCAGGGCCACATACAAGCCCGCCACATACAGCCCGTTCCATCTGCCCCTCATCCTTGTTTCCAGAAAGCTCCCCAAAAAATACTGCAGGCAGTACCCCTGGAACACCGTCAGAGCCGCATATAACACGTCCGCCATCTTAAACACTGGACACACCCCCGTTCTGCAGGTGCCACATATAGGCTTTCATAAACTCCCCATACTTCTTTTTCGTCAGATATACCCTATCGCCGTTCGTAAGGGTTATGCTCTCGCTGTCATATTCCGTGATACAGTCCATGTTCACGATGTACGCCCGGTGGCAGCGGTAAAAATTCTCCCCAAGCT
>CAJTVD010000174.1 GCA_910579495.1 uncultured Lachnospiraceae bacterium | reverse complement strand
TTCTTTGATGAAACGTGAAGACATCAGTGATGCATTAGGGTTAGTGGATGAAAGTATGATTAGCCATGCTCTTATGGTAAGAAGAAAAAAGAAGAAAATGTGCTCAAAAAGAAATAATATATGGAAAATGCGATATATTGCAGCAGCAGGTCTTTGTTTGGCCTGTGCAGGTGGTGCAGCCATTTGGTCTGTATTACGGCATGAATCGGAAAGTGGTTTTCCACAGAATGAATACTGGGTACAGGAACAGCCTATACAGGAAGGCCCAGAGCCCGAAATGCCGGAGCAATTTGCCCCAATATCTTCCCTGCTTGCATCAAATAGCGGGAACTTTATGGCACAACAGACAGAGAAATATGCAGCTGTCCCCATAGAACAATACAGTGGGTTTTATACGGAGGTTCCCTCAGCTGGCAGTTCCGTGTTAGCAGAAAGTATGGGTAAATGTATTGACAATACCGGGGAATGGCACTATGTTTCAGGACATTCAGACCTGCAATATCTGATCCGGAACGATGGGCAGGAGAGTTCGCTATGGAAATTCCAATGCTTTGACAGCAGTGAATACCCATACAATGATGTCCTTAAGCTGGTATATCAGATTGATTCCGCAGATGCGATTACAGAAATAGAAGTGGAGCCTGCCAGAATGGATAATACTGATGCAGGAAAGAAAATACAGGAAGAAGTTGGAACACGAAAAATAACCGACAGGGTCGCAATAGAAACAATATATGAAGTGCTGTCCGGCATGACCTGCTATGGGAGCGGCCAGTGGGAGAGGATTGATTACGGAAATGTGGAAGCGGCAGGTGATGGGCAGACACCATCCCATGAAGCGGTGAGGCTTGGACGGTATTTGTTAATAACTACAGATTATGGGAACGTAATAGATGGCTTGAAATATACAGCGGTGTCAGATGTGTTTTACGAGTTTTCAGGCATTGCCTACAGCCCCCTGACAGAAGAACAGGCTGCAAGCATATGTGAAATTATCGGAATTATAGAGTATGAGAGAGAAGACAGGCAAAGCTATGACGTGAAGACGGAGGATAATCGTCAGGAGAAAGAGAATTCAGATGACGGAGCAGGCACGGCCCTTTTGGAAAATATAAATACAGATGTAAGTTTGGAATATGTGACGGAGCTGCAGGCAAAAGTGAGCAGTGCCATGATGAACCATGAAATGCCATTTGTCATATCATCCTCGGTCTATGAGAATCCATACAGGCTCCACATTGTAGTGACATCAAACGCAGAAGAGGATTTGCAAAGACTCCGGGATTTAGACACTATAGGCGGGGTTATGGAAATAGAGTATGTTCCTGGAAATACCAACAGCCGACATGATCTATATGAGCAGAAGAATTAAGAGTTTTCGTGTTTGTATATGAGTAATGCGTCAAGAACTTAATGAATAAATGATAAAATAGTGGAAAGGCTGTTTCGGCAGTCCTTTTCTCATGTCTTAAGTTTTCACGATTCATTTCTTTATATTTCAAATATCACAGATATTTTTATGGCGGTTCAGAAAATAATAAGTTGGAAAGCGGGGAAATCAGAGTTAATATGCTTACACGGCGGTTTGCGTTTCCGCCGTATCGGACGAATGGCGAAAAACTTTAGGGCTGATTTGGACTTAAAAAATGAAAAGTCTGCGATTCACGTAGCCAGATTAACCATTCACGAAGTAGACGTTAGAAATCAAC
>CAJTVD010000173.1 GCA_910579495.1 uncultured Lachnospiraceae bacterium | reverse complement strand
GGGATCCGGAGCTTTTTAGTATTTACTTAGGATTTAAGTTTAAGAATAAAAATGGAAAAAGTTATTGTATATTTTTTTAGGAAGATCAGGTACAATAATAAAGAGAGAGGAGGCATGAATATGCAAGCAGCAGTAAAGGCAAATGAGAACATAAGTGAAAAGACTGCAATTGAGGCCTTATTTTCTTATCTTGATAAAGGAATTGATGATGTTGAGGCAGGAAGGCTCCATACAGTCGATGAGGCATTTCAGATAATCAGAGACAGGATGGAAAATGAATTATAAGGTGTTGGTGGCGGATGAGGCCATAGAAGATATTTTTAGTCTGGTTAAGTATATTCATTTGGAGTTGTGTAATCCAGATGCGGCTGAAAAACTGTATCACAATCTGAATCAGGAAGTAAAGAAAGTGGGGAAATTTCCATTTAAGTTTTCGGATTCAGGAATTCGATATCGAGGCTATATGATACATAAAAAGGTGTTTGAGTCGTATTTGATATTTTACATGATTGATGATGAAAAAGAACAGGTATATGTATTACGAGTGATAAAAGATTTGATGAATTGGGAAAAGATTTTGAGGAAAGTTAAGGTTTTTCATTTTTCAGATTATTGATGGAGAGGGATGGGGCTGTCGCTTTAACGAATGAAAATTCGTGAAACGGCAGCTTCATTTTTGCTGTTTTTATATGTGATTTCAAGAAAAATCCCTTGATTGCCCTGTTATTCTATAAAAAGAGTATACTTTAATAAGCCATCTCACATGGCTTGAATGTTTGTTTTAAGATGTTTAAAATCAAGCGCTTTTCACTGGAAACAAATGAGTTCCTGTCCTGCCTTTTTGAATCTTATGATGGAGCTTGTTTATGTTCCTCGCCATGGCGAGCAGTATGCTTTCCGCAAGCACATTTGACGTTCCTTTGCTTACGTATCTCCGAAACTGCATGTCCTGCTTTAAATCCCCGAAAGAGCCTTCTGCCTGGATGCTCCGGTTCATCCTGAGAACAATGCCTTCATCAGTAAGGATCCGCTCCAAATCTTCCTGTCTGTATTTTAGAAACGTCTTGGCAGCTTGAAGTGTTTTCGTCCTTTCTTCCAGGGGCGTTTTACAATTGTTGCCCTTGATGCATTCAGTTTTATACGGACATCCGCTGCAGTCCTCACATTTGTAAATCGTCTTCTCACTTATATAACCTGTTTTGCTTTTGGAATGTCTCACATGGTCTGGCACCAGCCTTTTCGCATTCCGGCAGATATAGGCATCCGATTCCGCATCATACTCCATATTTTCCATTCTTCCTATGTCATTCCTGTACCTGCGTGTTTTTGAAATCTCATAGTTGGCAGGCTTTATATAGGAAAGCTGCCCGTTTTCTTCAAGAAACACATAGTTTTCTTCACTTTCATATCCGGCATCCGTAGTTATGTTTTTATATTTAAATTTCAAATGTTCTTCCGCGTCTTTTAAAAAAGGGATTAATGTCGTTGCATCTGTCGGCTGCGGGCCTATGGCGAGCCATGTAATATATTCGGAATCCACTCCATGCTGGAGATTATATGCCGGTTTTAGCTGTCCATTTCCCATGGCATCCTCTTTCATCCTCATAAAGGTGGCGTCGTGGTCCGTTTTGGAATAACTGTTCCGTCCGCCGCAGATATGTATTTGATGATTATATTTTTTGAGCCGGGACAGATAATCTTCGAGGGTTTCAATGCTCTTTTGAAGCGGCGTTTTTCTTTTCCCAATGCCATGAACAAAGACCACGTTTTCAGCCTGTTTGATGGCATAAAGCTTCTTGCGGAGTTTCTTTACATGCTTCATTTTTACGGTGTCGCCATAAACAATCTTTAAATCGTAGAGCTGTTCGCACTCCGCCACAAAATCAGC
>CAJTVD010000172.1 GCA_910579495.1 uncultured Lachnospiraceae bacterium | reverse complement strand
ACAACGGCCACTGGCGGGAACGGGCATACCCTCGCCCCTCCCGCCTTCAGCAAATATCTTAGGAGGTGCATTAAGGAATGTCTATAAGACAGGAAGAAAATGACATATACATCATACCACCCAACTTCATCGATACCGGAACGGTGTTCGGCGGGACCATCAAGCTGAGGAATGCGGCGGAGGCGCTGGCAGCATCCCTGCTCATCGGCGTGCCCGTGTTCCACCTGCCCGTGACACTGACAACGAAGATCATCATCGCCTGCCTGACCGTGCTTCCGGCAGCCCTGTTCGCCATCATAGGCATCAACGGCGAAAGCCTGACCTCATTCGTCATCAACTTCTTCGTATACCTGAAGAACCGCAGGATCGTCGGAATACGGGAGGATACAGACGAAACGCCGGAAAAAGAAAGAAAGCCCGGAAAACAGCAGAAAGCCGCAAGGAAACGGCGGGAAAAGAAAGTAAAACCCAAAAAAGAGGATTATGCCGAGGAGTTCGGGCAGTTTAAGGAGCGCAGGCAGGCAAGGCAGGCGGCATCTGCAGAGGATGCAGGCAGGCACCAGAAAAAGAAACTCGGTGTCTCCCAGATGCGTGAGCGCATGAGGGAGGAGCCGGAACCGGAGCTGATAAACCCTTCCGCCTCCTATCTCCCCATCCGGAAGATTGAAAACGGCATCATCTACACCAAAGACCGCCGCTATGTGAAGATCATAGAGGTCATCCCCATCAACTTCCTGCTGCGGAGCGCCAGGGAACAGAGGGGCATCATCTATTCCTTTATCAGCTACTTAAAGATAAGCCCCGTGAAGCTCCAGTTCAAAGTCCTGACCAGGCGTGCAGACATCAACAGGCATCTGGAAACCCTGCGGGAGGAGATGCGTCTGGAGACAGATGAGCGCTGCCTTGCGCTCCAGAAGGATTATGAAAACCTGATCCGCCGCATCGGTTCCAGGGAAGCCATCACAAGGCGCTTCTTCATCATCTTTGAGTATGAGCCTTTTGCAGCAAACCGGGGGAATGAGGAAAGCGACGCCATATCCGCCCTTACCACTGCAGTGCGGACGGCTAAGACCTACCTGCAGCAATGCGGGAATGAACTTCTGGTCCCCGACAATGAGGATGAGATGGCTGCGGAGGTATTCTACAGTATCCTGAACCGTAAGACCAGCGTGGCAAAGCCTCTGGGCATGCGTGTGAATGAGGTCATCGGGCAGTACATCAATGCGGGCAGGCGGGATGAGATCGGGAATATCCCCGCCATGGAATTCATCGCACCGGAGACCATCGACTATACCCACGGCAATTATGTCATCATGGACGGCACCTACCATACCTACCTTTTAGTGCCTTCCGGGGGCTACCGCCCGCAGGTGTGCGCCGGATGGATCTCCCTCCTTGTCAATGCAGGCGAGGGGATTGACGTGGATATTTTCTTTGACCGCCAGCCCAAAGACCGCATCCAGCAGAAGCTCGGCCAGCAGCTTAGGATCAACCGCTCCAAGATCAAGGACACCTCCGACACCAACTCGGACTTCGATGACCTTGACAGCGCCATCCGCTCCGGCTATTTCCTGAAGGAAGGGCTTGCCAATAACGAGGATTTCTATTACATGAACATCCTCATCACCATCACGGCGGACAGCCTTGAGGAACTGGAGTGGCGCACCAACGAGATGAAAAAGCTGATGCTCTCCCAGGACATGGAGGCGGTGTCCTGCCACTTCCGGGAGGAACAGGCTCTGCTCTCCGCCCTGCCGCTGGTATCGCTGGAGAAAAAACTGTTTGAGCGCTCCAAGCGCAACATCCTGACAGGCAGCGTGGCAGGCTGTTATCCCTTTACCTCCTTTGAGATGTGTGACGACAACGGCATCCTTTTAGGGGTAAACAAGCACAACAACTCCCTCATTATCGTGGATATCTTTAATTCCCGCGTCTACAAGAACGCGAACATGGCGATCCTGGGAACCTCCGGCGCGGGCAAGACCTTCACCATGCAGCTCATGGCGCTCAGGATGCGCCGCAGGAACATACAGGTGTTCATCATCGCCCCCCTGA
>CAJTVD010000171.1 GCA_910579495.1 uncultured Lachnospiraceae bacterium | reverse complement strand
GCGGTTAAGACATCGCCCTTTCACGGCGGTAACACGGGTTCGATTCCCGTTGGAGTCATTGTAATTAAATATGGCGCAGTAGCCAAGTGGTAAGGCAATGGTCTGCAACATCTGCGTCATCATAAAAAATTGAATAAAATGTTCTACATGGCGCAGTAGCCAAGCGGTAAGGCAATGGTCTGCAACACCAGTACGCACCGGTTCAAATCCGGTCTGCGCCTCTCAAAAACCCCGATTTTCCGGGGTTTTTTGTTACCCACTCTTTCTCTCATTGTCCTTTTAGACCTAAGCCTCCGTTCTTTTTTTTCTTATTTTTCCAAAATTCCATTTTTTTACAAGCACCGTTTTAGACCGTTCAAAATCGAATAAAATCTTTTCATAAGGTGGTAAGTAAGTGGAAAGGCATAGGTCTTATAATTGATCCACTAAATCATGCTTTCCACCGGTATCCGTATGAAGATAAGTCTTAATAACGACCTTGTAGTCATCCCCCAGCAGTTCGGCCACTGCTTTTATATCTTGATGACTTGATGTTTTACTAAGTAGTCTTGTTGCAAAGGTGTGTCTCAGTGCATGAGTGCCGTAATGGGGCAGTCCGCATTTGCGCAAAATTCTGTCGAGAGTTTCCTGTATATTCCGACTGGTAGGGAAATTGCCGGTATTGGTGCAGACGATTAAGTCATTCCTGATCTGATGCTGCCCATAAGTATCCAACATGATGTTCAGGCATTTCAGGGCTTCCTGATTTAAAGGGATTACCCTGTTGCTTCGAGGATACTTTGGCGGCGTGATAATCTGGGTGTAATGCTTTGAAATTCGCTTATCCCTGTTCTTCACATTACTGACAGTCTCAGAAATATGGATACTTTTACGACCTTCCGCATCCTGTTGGATTCCATTCCTGGAAATTGCCAGAAGTTCTCCTTCTCTTAGTCCAGTATTTAAAACAAATACAAGTGCAGGGCCATAGCGGTAATTCAATGTCCCATCAGACTTATAAGAAAGAGCCATCTCCTTGATTATCTCGATAGATTCCTCTGGTATAATCTCAATCTGCTTCGTTTTTACGCCAACCGCTGATTCATCTGGCATTTCAACGGTAAGAAACGGATCATAAGTCTTAGGAAGATCCTTTTCCGTTTTGCCGTATTTAATCATAGAGTGCAAAAACAGGTATACCTTTCTGATTGTGGAATAACTGTATTTAGGCTGCAACTCATCAATCAGTCCTTGAATATCTGAGGCTTTCAGATTGCACATCAGAATCCGGGATATAGGATGTGGTTTGATATGGCTTTCAAAAATGGACTCCGTGCGATCATATGCAGTCTGCTTCAGGTTTTTACGAATAACCTGTTGGCTCTTATAATTCAAGAACTTGATAGAATATTGTTCCACTGTGAGCTTTAGGCTGACTGCTTCCCCGGATTGCACCAAGAATTTGTATTCGTCCAGCTTTGCCTTGACCTCCGCTTTCGTTTTACCGGAGAATTCTTTGGGAGGCATTCCCTTCCTGTTGTATCGAGCTATCCACCTTCCTTTGTTATTTTTGAATATTGTACCGTCACCTTTGCTGCGCCGAGGTTTTGTTGCTGTTTCATTCGCCATAGCTATACGCTCCTTTCTGTAGAAAAGAACTTTACCCTTATTGCGAATGGAAGCAGTAAGTCGTATAAGCATTATATTACACGGAAAGTGGTTTGACAATGTAATTTGCTAATTAAAAATATAGTTCTTTTCCTATGTTTTTCGCTAAAAATTCTTGTATTGCTGTTTTCGACGTAAAATAATCACGCCCTATTTTTGTCACTGGAAGAAGCTTGCTTTGTAGTAATTCTCTTGTTTTTGTTTTGCCTATCCCCAGCATTTGTGATATTTCTTCGACAGAATATTTGCGAAAATCGTTATATTGTGATAAATCAATTTTTGTTTTGTTCATAATAAACCTCATTAAAAGTTGATAAGTAATCTACACATACCTCCCATCACCGTCTCCTGCGCCCTCCCCGGCCGCGTTGCCTGGCTGCACTGTGTGCAATTCAATCCGGACGGATGGCATACCGA
>CAJTVD010000170.1 GCA_910579495.1 uncultured Lachnospiraceae bacterium | reverse complement strand
AAGTCAGTGATAAGGGGGAGTTCGTCGATCTTGAACTTCTGGTATTTTGGGGAATGGGAATCATCAAAGGCCCACTGCCTAATGGGGATGTATCTGCATATGAAGTTGATCAGCCAGCAGTTTTGCTGGTAAAGAGACTGAATCAAAGAGAGTAAATAGGGAATAATATCCATAAGCAATGATTTTCCTTTCAGTGTTTGTGGGTTGGTAATAGTATTTACACAAAAAGGGAGGTCATTGCTTTTTCTTTTGAAAAAGTGGTGTAATCCTTGAAAATATGGGGTTTGTAATAAAAAACATAGAGGTAGATTTGACACTACCAATTTCCACAGGGAAGCAAAAATTATGGAAAACCTGAAAAATATCCCCTATTTATCAAGGATTCAGGAAAACTTTTCTGAAAACAATACTGAGTATATTGTAATGAAGCTGTTGGAAGGGGAGAGCATGATGCATTATACTAAAATGCATGGCAAAATTCCTCCGCAGAAGCTTTTTCCAATGATAGAGCAGGTTTTGTTTGCTGTGGAGCAGATGCATGAGTGTGGTTTTATACATAGGGATATCAGCCCTGCTAACATGATTTGTACGAAGGATGGGGATTTGTATTTAATTGATTTCGGGGCAGCAACATCCTGTGATAGAAATTCGGAATTGTGGAATGAGCAGGTTTTTAGCCATAAGGGGTTCGAGGCACCGGAACACCTGATGTATAACAGCCATGGAACTTGGACGGATATCTATTCTTTGTGTGCATCTGTTGTCTATCTTCTGACAGGAGAAGGAATCCCAAGTGCAAAAGAAAGGGAAAAAGCCGACTGCATTCCGCAAATTCTTATGAAGAGCGGTCTTTCAGGAAGGCAGCAGAATATTTTAGTTAAAGGATTGGCAATTGACAGCAGGCGGCGGTGCGCAAGCGCAAAAGAGCTTCGCATAGCACTATGCGGGAAAACGACTAAATTTGAAGGTGTATGGGATGTGGCGTATGCTGCCCGGACAGATATTGGATCAAGAAAGATGAATCAGGATAATCTGATGGTGGACGGGCTGTTCTGTTATGAGGGGGAAGATTTTCGGAAAGCGGGACAAATTATCTGTAAGCACGAGGAAGTGCATATGGTTGCCGTGTGTGACGGCGTTGGAGGAGCCTGTCTGGGGGGATTGGCATCATGGGCTGCGGTACAGGCTTTGATGCATTTTATGGAGCAATACCGTTATAGCCATAAGCTACCGGAAAGGCTGATAGATGAATTGATGGATCAGATGAATGAAAAGGTGGTCAGCCTTGGGAAGAAAATAGGGACGGTGGCAACCACGCTCTCTTTTTTGTTATGGAAGGGAAATCATTATTGGGCGGTAAATATTGGGGACAGTCCGATCTATCTGTTACGCAAACGGAAAATCAACCGGCTGAGCATTCCGCATACAAGAGCATACGCTCATTTCATGTCTGGCAGGCCAATAGGCCGTTCTGATTGGCATATTCTTATAAATTATCTTGGAAAAGAGAAAACGGCGAGAAGCCAGATGGCGGCAATCTGGCATGGGCATCTGCAGAAAGGGGATGTGTTTCTGATCTGTTCGGACGGAGTGGCGAACCATATGGATGAAGTGGGATTGAAAAGATGCCTTTTAAAAGGCGGGGAGAAGGGTATGGAATCTATCTGGAAAGTTTTAAAGCGCAAGGACAGTAACGATAACTGCAGTGCGGTTATCGTTTGCTTTTAAAATGCCGGTATTTTAGGCCACTGTCAAGAAATAATAAAACTTGACATACGACCCAGAAAGGAATATACTGTATCTGATTTATGAACAAAGGCGTTCTGCGATAAGCAGGACGCCTTTTGGCATTCTATGAGAGTATTTGAAAGGAGGAATCGCCATGGAGCAGTTGGAATTATTAAAGCACACAGACAAAATCAATGAACTGTTAGCACGCTACGGGGTGAAATTTGGAATCTATAAAAATAACGTATTCAAAGAGCAGTTATTTCCATTTGATTCCATTCCAAGGATTATTAAACATGAGGAATTCAGCCATTTGGAAAAAGGGCTAAAGCAGCGTGTTATGGCTTTGAATTTATTTTTAAAGGATATTTACAGTAAGAAACAGATTGTAAAGGATGGAATTGTCCCGGAGGATTTTATTTTTGCTTCCAGTGGGTATATGGCAGAATGCGAGGGAGTAGTCCCGCCAAAAGGTATTTATTCCCATATATCCGGAATTG
>CAJTVD010000169.1 GCA_910579495.1 uncultured Lachnospiraceae bacterium | reverse complement strand
GGGCTGGACGTGCCGACACAGGGCAGCGTCCTGTTTGACGGCGAGGACATTACAGCAAAGGGGCTGGAACACCACCGCAGGAACCATATCTCGCTGATTTTCCAAAGCTATAATCTGATTGACTACATGACGCCCGTTGAAAATGTGCGGCTTACCGCCAAGCTGGACGCCGCCCCCATTCTGGAACGGCTGGGGCTGGAGCAGGACGAGATCACCCGGAACGTGCTGAAACTGTCCGGTGGACAGCAGCAGCGGGTGGCGATTGCGCGGGCGCTGGCCACCGATGTCCCGGTCATTCTGGCGGACGAGCCAACCGGGAACCTGGACGCCGACACCGCCGAGGAGATCACGGCGGTTCTGAAAGAGAGCGCCCATACGTTCGGGAAGTGCGTGGTGGTCGTGACCCACTCTGGCGAGGTGGCAAAGCAGGCGGATGTGGTGCTGGAAATCAAACGGGGACATTTGAAAGAGAGGGAAATGTGATGAAGAAAATTGCTATTATTTTGACGTGCGTGCTGGCCTGTTTCTCGCTGTTCACCGGCTGCACCAATCAGAAAAACGGCGGCAATCAGGACATGAACGTGGGGAACTCCGTAGAAATTGATGATACGGATATTGATGTTGATACCGGAACAAAGCCGGGTGCCGAGGACAACTCTGACAGTGTTTCCCTGCCAGATGGCTACACTTACAGTTTCAAAGACCCGGATAATGCGGACGGCATTGTAGTCACTCCGAAAGAATAATTAAAATTCCCGTTTCACACAGACTCCACATTGGCTTTATATAGGTTCCACATGGCGGCGGTACTTTGGTAAAGAGTGCCGCCGCCTTTGAATTTGGCGGCTTTTTAGGAGGTAGCCGCTGTGGAGCAAAGAATGTTTCCGCCATACCCAATGAGGATTGATTTATCAAAAAAATCCTGACCGCTACGAGAGAGTATTCGGCTCATAACTATGAACTGTCAAACCACATTAATGCCTCTGGTGAAGCAACTGCACCTATCTTCCCTCTGAAGATAGGTGCAGTTATTTGTTTTTCAGCAGGTTGCCGCAGCCCCCCCTCCCATCTGAATTTCAAAAAAATCAGATGGGAGGAAACGGCCATGGCATACAATCATGGCAAGGAAGGACGAAAATGGCAGTGTTGGAAACTGGCTGAAGAAAAGGTATTGCGGTCCTGCGGCATGGATGAAAGCATCATTGAACAGCTTCGCCTTTGGGACAGGGCTTTGTTCAATTCAGACAGGCGCTTTTATGAGAAGTTACAAGATACGGGTACATACCTGGATTGCGCTGCCACCAGAGAAACACCAGCCGAGATTTATACAGTGGAAAATCTGCTGAACGATATTGAAAATGCGGAATTGCTTAAAACCCTGCTGACAGTGGACAAGCTCACCTTGCAAATCTCTGTTCTGAAAATGAACGGGTATTCTACCAATGAAATAGCTGTACTGAAAAAGAAATTGAAGAAATTTCAAAGGTAATTCCAAAATTGCACGTCCCCATGGGCTGCTGGGTGAGAGGTCAAGTCCTCTCACCCAGCTTTTTCGTAGGAGGACGAGCGAATGACATTCATGGATCAGGTCTATACGCTTCGAACGGAAGTCCGTGGCGATGGGAAAACGGCATATTTCATCAGCTTCACGGATGGGCAAGGCGAGTTTTACGATTTGGAGGTATCGGAAGCGTTCTATATAGAATTTCGGCAGATGGAGCGCAAAAACCGTAACCTCCAGCAATCCGATTGGCGGCACCAGGAAGCGTCAGATTTGTGGGATGAAACTTCTGATCAAAAGCTCCGCATTATGGGAAAGGGTTGCAATTTATAGTCGCTTGGTGCAATTGCGGTTTGAAATGCGGGTGTATCTGCCGATAGATTTTATGAGGCGGGATATAACTGCAAGGACTTATTACGAGGGAGCAGGTGCAGCTTTGACTGACAGATGGGCTGCGATAAGAAATGGAGGATTGAAGGAAATGGGTATTAACGGAATAGGAACAGCGGGATATCCGCTGACAGGATACATGGCAAGAAAGACAGGAAGAAGTGCGGAATCCGGGACTGTGGGATTCATGGAAACGGTGGGAAAAAAGGCGGCGCAGGGAAAAGCAGCCGACCAGGATGAGAAAGCCTTTGAGATGGTCGGGCGGGGGGCCCCGCAGGAAGTGAAGGATGCGTGGATGGAGGCGGCGAAAGAAGTAAATGCGAATGGCCTGGGAATCCGGGGCAATGGAA
>CAJTVD010000168.1 GCA_910579495.1 uncultured Lachnospiraceae bacterium | reverse complement strand
AATGATCCCGGAACTGCTTAACCAGTCTATTGCACGGTTGACAGATGCTTTTGTAATATTGCTGGAATAATCTTTTACGACAATATTTTGAAGTTCTTCACTGAAACTGTCCTTTTCAAATCCCTTTTTCTCTTTTACAAGAATCCGGGCGATACAGGAAAATATATTGTCATACACTTTTTCATCAAGAATATCCTGAAAGTATCGCTTGCTTTCATTGATGAAAAGTTTAATGATTCTCAGTAATACTTCTTGGCAGTCATCTATAGAGTTATTCTTTAAATATTGCAATACTACTGCCGGATATCCGCCGATGGACGTGTATATCTTATACAGATTGCTTAGTTCTTCATATACTGCCTCTTCACTGTTTCCATAAAGATCAATGCCTTCATAGAGAGAGTGCTTCCCCATCGCTATAAGGAACTCTTCAAAATTCAGTGTCTGGATTTCAATGGAGTCCAGATCGCCGGCAGAATATTTGAATTCTTTATTCAGGATTCTTCCAAGATAACTTCCAATGATGATAAAATCACTCTTCAGCAGACGGGTAAATTCGCGAATCCGGTTATAAATAGCCGCTGATTCCTGAATTTCATCAATAATGATAACTGTATCATCAGAATCCACAAAATCAGGCCGGTACCTCTTGATAAGCTCATAAACAGGGTTTTCACACGACAATCCGTCCTTAATCTCTCTTCGCAGATCATTGTAATGCTCAATAAAAATTTCTCCTGAAAATTCAAGAAGATTGACATATATTTTCTGCCTGTACTGCTCGTCGGCGAATTTATTTACAATATATGTCTTTCCTACCTGACGAGCGCCCGATACCTCCAGTGTGGAATGTTCCGAATGGTTTTTCCATGTGAGAAGGCAGTCGTATACCTGCCGTTTCAAATAATTGTCCATAATCACACTCCTTGCGATTCAATCATTCTGTCTAAATGAATTATAGCGGATTCCTCAGTGATTTCCAACAATAACCTTTTGTTACGTGTTTTATGCCCTTTTGCATAGCATTCTCCCTTCTGTAAAAATATATCTGTTTTGTCAACAAATTTGTAGTACCATACCTTATTGGACATTAGTAATCCAGTAAGTGTCCATTATTATATATTTTGTTTTATCCTCCTTTTATAATTTTGCATAAAAAAACCTGCATAAATTATGCAGGAAAAATCCGTAGACCTGTTGCCAGGAATTGAAATAATGGTTATAACTATGCTATAGCTAATATATAATAATGATTATGTACTTAGTATAGTATAAGAATATTTAAAAGTAAATATCGAGCATATGCCTTTACACTTTTTTAATGGTACTTTTCCCTGTGCTGGTGCATATACGGATAAAGAATTGAATTAGTGTATTGACTATTTCCTCTTATAATAAAAAGGCAGCCATCTCTGACCGCCCTTCCTTAACAGACTTTTCAAGTTGATTTTATCTATGACCAGAATGCTGCATTCCGGTTAAAAACTGAGCATTTATGCACACAACACCCCTAAAAGTGACTGATACCTCGACGTCTCATTTTTTATATCTTCGGCGGTGACACCATAATATAGATATATTTTTTTAAACAGCTTCCTCAATTCCTTCATGGTTTTCTTATCCCCGCTGAATGATCCGTCAAGCACCTGCCAGACAGTTTCCACCCCTATCTGCATCATGTAGTTCCCCGGATTCTTAATCTCATATGTGTGGAAATCTAAAGGGAAAATATCATCTGCAATTTCTGCCGCCACCTTCTCCCGTTCCTGAATCTGTTCCCAAAAGGCTTTTAAAGCTTCCACATCCTCCCCTTTGGGTGGCTTCAAATCCATCAACTTCCCAAGCAAATCCGGGCGATGGCACATTACAAGGGATGTTTTTAGAGACTTCTTCTGTTCCAGGTAATTATGGGATTGCTGCGAAACCTCCACCGCACCATATTCCCGTTTCAACAATTCCACGACTTCCTCTATCGTATGGGGATTGGCGGTAATTCGCCTTTTTATCCTGTTTCTCTTCAATTTGCGGAAATAATTCTGTATGCGAATTGTAAATTTCATCTTACCGCCTTTTCCAGCAATAAAAAAACTTGTAGGCCCGTCTGCCCCGCCTATAATAGATACGCTGCCTGCGCCCTTTCCCATATCTACATCTCCCATCTTCAAACGAACCCCTGCTCCCCCGATTTGTCAAAATACTGGGGATACCTGCCCACCCTCTGTACCTCATTGGAGTTACTGAATCGTGGATTTTCAAATGACTGTCTGCTATTTATATTAATATATTACACCTTCCGCAGCCTGTCAACAACGCTGTCTCCGCTAAACGACCAATAAGCCACAAGCGGCGTCAGGATACAGATGGCAAATGTCATTCCTATGCTCTCCAACACTGCCAGCTCATGCCTGCGAACGGTCACATTCACCGACATTGTATTTATAAAATTCATAATGCCGATAAAAAGTAAAATAGCAGACAAGCTATTGCCAAGCATATAAATCATACTGAATGATTTATTTAATTCCTGTTCTTTGTCATACTTAGAATTGATCACTACATTTCCATTATCAAACTTCGTGACAATCTGTTCTGTTACTGCCCGTTCCATTCCCTCCATTACAGTAATCTTCAGCTTCTGAATGGTATTGTTAAGCCCAAGACCATCCATATAGTCCTGACTTACCAGCAGATACGGCAT
>CAJTVD010000167.1 GCA_910579495.1 uncultured Lachnospiraceae bacterium | reverse complement strand
GAATATATGGAATGGAACTGGAGTATGAGAGCCTTATCCCCATTGACCGGCCAAAAGATACCTTCCTTTCCATCGGCACCGTAACTTTCCTTATAGAAGGGAAAGAGCTGCCGCTGGATTTCAATATCACGGAGGGCGGCACGGAAGGGAGCGCCGGCTCCATCATCCGTCTTAATGCGCTGATAAAGGAATTTGAACCGCAGGTTTACATGGAAGAATACCGGAAGCTCGGCCTTACGCCATCTGCACTGGACTATGGCTTTTTTGCAGACCGCTATTCTGACACTTACCTGACGGAAGTGTATACGGAATATTTTTATATCCAAAGTGAAACTTATCTGCCACTTACCTTAAAGTCTGCCTGCCTTCTCTTTCCGGAACGGCAGGGCCCTTGATTACAGCGAACGGATCAGCGTGTTCGCACAAAAACAGCTTGCGGAGGTGGCATGATGGAACAGAATTTACTGAAGCGCGCAGCCGCTATTTTAGAACAGGAATTTGGTCCTGACTGGCAGTACATCGCACAGGAACTGGGGACAGAGAATCTACGGAAACGCGTCGGAAAAGACTTAACATCCTTCATGGCGTTTCCTGAGCGCGACAGCGGCGGAAGCAGCAAATGGCGGGGCAACTGCTCCCCGGAGGTTGTCTCCTCCGTCCTGCGCTATGTCCTCGATACCAAGCGCTATTACGGAAAGGATATTTCCCAGTTTACCCTGCTCGATCCCATGTCCGGCTCCGGCACCAGCAAGGCTGCGGCAGATAAGCTCGGCGTCAGCTCCATCCTGTATGACTTAAACCCTGCCCCATCTGCGGGCAAAGGCGGATGGAACGCCCTGAAAAATGATGTGGATGACTCGGCGGACCTGGTCTTTTTCCATCCGCCCTACCATAACATCATCCAGTATTCCGGGAATATGTGGGGAAAACCGCACCCTGATGACCTGTCACGGTGCGAGAATTACAATGACTTTCTGGTAAAGCTGAACCTCTGTATCCGGAAGTTCTATATGGCGCTCAGGAAAGACGGCCGCATGGCTGTCCTTGTGGGCGACATCCGGATGCAGGGCAGGTTCTACTCTATCCAGCATGACATGATGCGGATGGGCGATTTTGAGTCCTTTCTGGTAAAAGGGCAGTTCAACTGTGTCTCTGACAGCAGGCGCTACCAGAAACCATTTATCCCCATCGTGACGGAATACCTGCTCCTGCTGCATAAGAAAGACGCCCTCATGGTTCCTTTCCTCTTTGCAAAAGAGAGTTGCTTCTCCATTGCCGACACGGACCTGACTGCCCTGACGTGGCACCATCTTATCCGGATGACGATGGAAAGCGCAGGCGGGGAAATGACACTGACACAACTGTATGTCAGACTGCAGGACCATCCAAAATCAAAGAAAAACGGACACTATAAAGACCGCATCCGGGCAACCATCTACGAACACCGGAGCCAGTATACATCCTGTGGGAACGGCACCTACCGCCTGAACTACAGGGTCGCATAAAGGAGGTACACTATGTTTGCTTTATTTAAGAATGATAAACAGGTTTCCATATCAAAACGGCAGATTTCCGTAACCGGTATCCTGACTGAAGTATTAAGGCCGGGCAGCCCCGTTACATATCTCTACAATGGGAACCTGATCCGCACTTCCACGGTACAGGCCATCCTGGAAGCATCATCAAGCCATGTACGGTTTGAAACAAAAAACAGCATTTACACCATATGCTACAATAATCCGCCGGGGACGGAGCTTCAGGTGATCGCCTGATTTCCTCTGTATAAATCCCACAAATAATCCGGGGCTGCCTGCAATATGCAGCGGCCCCCTTTTAGAAGGAAGACACGCCATGAACAGAACGGACCAGGAAACTGCCCTGCTCAGGGAGGAACTGGCAAAGCTCTTGACCACCCTGAAGCACAACCGGGAGAAGGTTCCCCTTGAAGTGCTGAAGACAAAGTACCGGAAAGGCTATACAGGACTCTGTGCGGACATAAAATGCAAGGCATCGGATTATGCGGCAAAGGTCGCTCTTAGGGGCATCCGCATCCACAAAGACTACCTTGATGAGGCTGTGCCCATTGTCAACGGGACGATTGAGCGCTCTGGCACATTGAAGCAGCTCTCACGGGCAGCCTTTTCCCATCAGGACATAACAGAATTTGAGTCCCTTGCCCTGACGCTGCGGCAGAAAATCCTGACGGATCTGGAACCCTTCTACGCAAAGCATCTGGGACTGTATATAACACAGGAATGTCTGGAGAATCCGGATATACCGCCCATGATCTACTGCAGCGCCAGCCATTGTATCTGGCAGGACGGAAAATGGGTTCCCCTGGAACTACTGGATACTGCGCAGGCAAAGGCAAAGAGCGCATGACATCACATTTACAATGAAAGGAGTACCACATGGAAGAATTAGCAATAGAAAGGCTTATCGGAAAAGACAGTATTACGATCACTCTCACGGAGGATGAGCTTGAGAAGGCATACCGGATCAAGGAAAAGCGTTATCTGGAGGAGGACTTTGCAAATGCACTGGCCGATGCCGCCCAGAATCCGGACACCCGGTTCCATACAGGGCATCTGGAGGAATTTCCTGAGCTGCTGAACTGGCTGTGCGTATGCTTTGACGACTTCTATGACGCCAATATGAGCCACAATGACCTGATGGAGCTTACCCTGAACCACCTGCAAGATGCATCTTTAACGCCGGAGTTTTTTATATCTTTTGCCAGATGCGCACCTGCAGTCTGTATGGGAGCTGAAAAGAGGATGGAGGAC
>CAJTVD010000166.1 GCA_910579495.1 uncultured Lachnospiraceae bacterium | reverse complement strand
TTGCTGGCGGTATAGATGATGCTATATTTACCAACCCATTTTTTGACTAACACCACTATTAAATTACTTTCTCTTTTATGAAAGGAGATTTATGCAGGATCATAACTTTAATGAATATTTTGACAGATTTCCTCTGGCAATGGCATATGTCCCCTGGCAGCATCTTACCAATGTCTTTGAAAATCTTGAGGAAGCATATAAAACAGGCACGATTTTCCCTGAACTGGAAAAACCATTTACAGGAAGGAGATGTGTGAAACCATGACGCCAAACAGTGAACAGAGCAGGCTTCTTCATGATATCGGGATTATTGGTTTTGTGGTGGTTGAAATGACGGAATATCTGGATACCCACCCTACCGATAAAGAAGCCATGGAGTATCTTAGCCATTATGTCCATATGCAAAACCAGGCTATGCGGGAGTATGCTATGAAATACGGCCCCCTGAGGATTTCAGACGCAGACGGCTGTAAACAGAATGAATGGAAATGGGCAACCCAGCCATGGCCCTGGGAAGGAGGATGCTGAGTTATGTGGAATTATGAGAAAAGATTACAGTTTCCGGTTAATATCAAGGAGCCAAACGCGAAAATCGCGCAGGTGATCATGTCCCAGTACGGTGGGCCTGACGGGGAACTTGGCGCTTCCATGCGGTATATTTCCCAGCGGTACTCCATGCCTTATAATGAGGTGGCAGCTATTCTTACAGATATCGGTGTATCGGTAGCAAAATTGCGCATAGGGGAGACGTGCGGCATCAAGTGCTTACCACTAATCGGTTTTAAGCCTAAGATTTTTCAATTACTTCCATAGCAAGAATATCTGTTATATAGCCCTCATTCTTGCCATAGGAATGAAGGGATAGTTTCATGCCGAAGGGAACGCATTTGAGCCAAACATCTACCGTATTGCCATGGTAAATGACAGCTTTATCCAGTATCTCACGGTATAAGCTTTGGTTGGTTTCGCCGAAGGCCATAATCTCATCCAAAGCAGTAATACACTGTTCAAATACATCAGCCTGCTTTGCCTGTGCCTTATCCCTGCCCTGGGAATTGGAAAGGATTTCTGAAAGCTCTGCAAGCTGTCCATCATACCAATTGGCCTGCTCCTGTAAGTCAGCCTTAGAAATCAATCCATCCAGCATCAAATCAATTGCCTTACGCTTCTTGGCATTTAGGTTCTTCATTTTCTCCGTAATACCCTTTGTATCAAGCTGTTTCTCTGTAATACCCTTGACAGCCTTGATTTCGTGTAAGATTTCCTTTTTCAGTTCCTTTTGGTTGGCCTGCAGCTGGCAGAGGCAATAATGCATACAGGTAAGCAATGCCCTCTCATTGATAGAGCCATTATCACAGCCAATGGATTCCCTACTTTCCAATACCTTACTGGTTCCATGGTTTGCAGCAGCATAACAACGCCAAGCCTTATAGGTGGTACCGTTTTTTAGCTTCTTGGTACGGCGCACATACCGCTGGCCGCATATTCCACAATAAAGCTTGCCACTGCACCAATAGCGGTTGCTGTATTGGGACTTCATTTCATCTGTAGGCGCACGCCTGAGAAGTTCCTCCTGTGTCCGGTTCCACAAATCCCTGTCAATGATAGGCTCGTGGTGATTTTTTAAATAGACCATTTCCTCATATCCCCGGTTGTACTTCTTTGCATGTGTCAGATAGTTTGGGGTAAAAGTTTTCTTCTGGCACAGGTCACCTACATATTTTTCGTTCCGCAAAACCCTGAGAATAACGGTAGCCGACCATAGCCTGGCCCGCTTGGGGTGTAAGCCTTCCCCTGATAATTCCCTGGCAATCACATGGGTACCTTTTCCTTCATTGGTGTATTTATGAAAAATAGCACGGACAACCGGAACCTCTTCCTGGTTAATTACAAGCACTCCATTACGGACGGTATAACCAATCAAATCCCTGCCAAAAACAATTCCCTGCTCCATCCGCCGTTTCTGTCCCCATTTTACACGTTCTGATGTTTTACGGCTTTCCTCCTGCGCTATACTTGCCATAATAGTCAACCGGAGCTCGCCGTCGGAATCTCTGGTGTCAATGTTATCAATGGTAAAAACCACACCCACACCTTTATCCTTTAGCTTTCTGGTATAGGACAGGGTATCCACGGTATTTCTTGCAAACCGGCAGACTTCCTTGGTAAGGATAAGGTCTATCCTGCCTTGCATAGCTTCCTCCACCATCGCATTAAATCCGGCACGCTTCTTGGTCTGTGTGCCACTGATACCCTCATCAAAATACACATTATTTAAGCACCAGTCCTCATGGTGCGTAATATAATCTGCAAAATATTTGCGCTGGCTAATTAAGGAATTGGCCTGGTCATTCTTGTCTGTAGAAACCCTGCAATATGCGGCAACCCTAAGTTTACTTTTTGCCATCTGTGTGCCCTCCTTTTATTAAAAAACAGTCTTCTAAGAATTACGTGCTAACAGGCTGTTTAGCTGTGTATCTGACAAAATATTTCTTTTATGCAGTTCCTTGTAAATACCGCATTTCAATATTTTCTTTAATTCTTTTTGTTGAGCCGCATTAAGTGTTCTATTCGTCAAATTTCCTTTTTCTGTTACCTTGTATTTATCTGATTCAAGCATTACATACTCCTAAATATCCCGATTATTAGAATGTATGAAAGCATATGCTGGAATAACCCTTAAACCATGCCCCACTAAACACTTTTCTATTTTCTTGAATATATCTGGCGTAGCTGATTTGGATGAGGTGGAAACGCTGGTGTTTTATGGGAGTTTAAGCATATACTGGAGATGAGGCTGTGCCAGCTCTGACGCTTAAAAAATTTCTCACAAAAAAACCTCCCATTTTATGGGAAAA
>CAJTVD010000165.1 GCA_910579495.1 uncultured Lachnospiraceae bacterium | reverse complement strand
TCGATGGTCTCCGTGTCCGACTTTGGTATGATGGCCGATACGGAATACTTCGGGTCCCCGTCGCTCACGGCGTTTGGCTCCCAGCAGTGCAGGTAGGAAAACCTGCACGGTACGATCACTTTCGTAAGGTTTGCATTTTCATTACTCATGGTATTCATTCCTCCTTAAAATCCGCCTCTGCGGTTGCTGCGGCAATCTCCTGCCTTTTATCTGATTCCGGTACTAAGGTCACTTTGCCCTGGGGCTTGTAGACCAGCTTCCCAAGTATCTCTGCAAATTTCTTCTTCCCAAGCAGCCGCTCCATCTCCGTGATGCCGATGAGCGTCTTTTTATAAATGTCCGTGTACCCGGCTTTCTGCGCCGCCTGGGCCACTTCCTCCTCATCCGTGTATTTCCTGTTGCTCCTGCCCTCGACTAACTTAAAGCCGGCCCACTTCTTACCCTTCGTGACCGCCTCGTCCTGTGCATAGGCGTAGACATCCGCAGACCACTTGGCAAGCTCGTCCGCCACTTTCAGGACTTCCGCAATTTCCTCATCTGACAATAACGGCGGAGCCTTGAACTCCATCTGTGCTAATCTTAAATATTCCTCCGCCCTCGCCCTGCAGGTGTTCTTCGCCTTGCAGAAACGGCACCAGTCGCCGGAGCGGTACTCGCCCTCTCCCTTGATGGCAAGCACGGCCTTTGGCTTCAGCTCCATCTCCACCCATTCCATCAGGTCCTTTACGGAAATCTCCCATGTGCTGACGGATTCCAGCCTCGGCTGGTAGATTGTCATACGGATAATTTCAATGTCATAGAGGGCATCAAATAATTCCAGTGCGCCAAGCCCGTATAACATCATCTGCGGGTTCCACTCCGCATCCACCGGCACGCCTTTCCCGTATTTAAAGTCAATGACGGTAAGGATATGGTCAGCAACGATCAGAAGGTCGCCCGTCCCGAATCCCTCCGGCACATAGGCGGAGTAGTCCAGCCGCTGCTCGATCAGCACCACCGGGTCTGCACATTCCTGCCTTGCAAGCTCCACCTGCTCCATCGCATAGGCCACATACCCGTCCGTGCATTCCTCCATCTCGTCACACTGGTAATCCGACACCGGGCGTTTTGACCGCCTCTTTAATGCTTTTTTCAGCTTATGCTCCGCAAGGGCGTGGGCGGCGGTGCCTTCCTCGGCATAGACGCTGCCGCCGGGCTCATCCCTGAACTGCTCCTCCAGCCTTGCGGACGGCGTGCAGGAGAGCCACCGCTTGGAGGAGGATGCGGAAAGCAATGCGTGTCTGCCCATCACAGCACCTGCGCTTCCTGCATCAGCGCCGGGTAGTCCTCCGGCTTCACCGCCGAGAGTTTCACCGCGCCGTACTTCTGCAAAAGTTCCTTGATCTCCTTCGATTTCCCCTCCTGGGTCTTCTGCGCCATCAGTGCGCGGATGCCCTCCAGCGTGGCAGGATTCTCCTGCTGTTCCTGCACCGCATTCTGTTTCTGTTCTTTCACTGTATCCTGCTTCTGTTCTTTCACAGCCTTATCCTTTGTGCCTCCCTCCGCTTTGGCAAGGCCCCGCAGACCTTCCGCAACGATGGAGAAACCTTCCGCAATCCTTAATAATTCACTTCCCATTTACATTCCCTCCGTTTCTTTAAAAATGATTGCCTTTCCCTGCCCTGTGGCAGATGCGATCTCTGCCGCCATCCCTTCGGTGGCTTCCCCGAATACCCACACCTCATCACAGAGGGCGAGCAGCTCCACCCCCATAGTGATGCCGAGCCGCCGCTCTTCCTCTATCCCCTCGTTCAAGAACTGCGGGAACAAAAGGTGCGGCGCGATGGGCAGGTACCCTTCCTCACACGCCATGCGGCTGTAGGCAGCCGCCCTTCTCGCATTCCCTTCCATGTCGCCGCGGAAGGGACTGCAGATAAAAACCTTCTTACGCATCCGTCCCTACCTCCTTCACGGAAAGTTCCTCCACGCTGCCTCCGGGGACAATGATCGTCACCCGGCGCATCTCACCGAACAGCCGCCGGAGCAGGCGCTCGCGCAAAGGTATAGTCCTGCACCAGACGATACCGCCGGAACCGGGCTCTTTTGTATAGCTGATCTTCAAGCTGTGTTTCATCTGCTTTTCACCTCTTTCTAAGGGCGCTTATTTTACTGCCCTCACTATTAGGTCACGGGAAAGGCAAAAGTCAGGGGTCTAATCAAAATTTTTTTTCAATTTTTTTAATGCCCGTTCCACCCGTTCATGGACGGACTGCTTGGTCACGCCTTCTTCACGGGCAATATCCGTGATTTTCCGCCCCTCAAAATAGACCTTCTCCACCAGCTCCCTTTGGGATGGTGATAAAGCCTCCATAGCGGAATACAGCCGCGCCATATCCTCCCGGCGCACCGCCTCCCCTTCCGTATCCTCCGCCGAGGCAAACAGCTCCCCTTCGTAGTCCATGCTGTCAAGGGAGACATGGCGGCGGGTCTCCTTCTGGTCATTGTTGTCCTGCTGGCGGTCTAAATCCAGCAGCATCCCTCCGAGGTGCTCGTCCACCTCCACCCCGGAGACTTCCCCTGTCACAAATTCATAGGTGATCTTCATTCAGACCTCCCGCCGGAACCCGGCAGGACGCAGAATGTATTGATTTTTCCAGACATAAAGCGTTCCTTTCTTTACGCCTTCGTAAAGCCAGAAACGCTATATTTTTTGATATGAAACTACCTTGAAACGTAAAAAAGGCCGGAGTAAGCTAAGGTATTGGTCTCTAGCTTTACTCCGGCCCTTCGCAGCTCGTCACTTGGCCGCTCGCACAATCGAGTAAACATTATTTCGTTTTCAATGAGGTCTGTATCAGCCATTCCAGCCTGACTGTCCTACCGCAGTGGGGGCATCTGATACGGACTACTGTCCTCCCCTCCGCGATGGCGATTAAATCGCAGATCCTCTTCCGGCACA
>CAJTVD010000164.1 GCA_910579495.1 uncultured Lachnospiraceae bacterium | reverse complement strand
TTTTAGATTCGTGGCGCAGTTATCAGTTCAAATACTGTTCCGTGAATAATTCAGGTTTATCTTAAAAAAGTCTTAAGTGTTAGTTTATGTTTTATATTGGAAAAGATGTGTATAATGTGTAATTAAGAAAAGTATATGTAGGGAGAGGAAAATATGTCAATTACTGATATTTTAATCGTTCAATATCTGGTTATGTTTTTGTGGTTCCGGGAGTTCTGTTGTATTTCGGGTATTTAATGAAAACAAAAAAGCAAACGTTGATTCATTTCGTAGCATCAATTGTGTTTTGTTATTATCTCGTTGGAATATTTACAATGGTGGGCATTCATGGTTTTAAGACCTTTTCACCGAGAATAGTTTTAGTTCCTTTTGTGGACATGATAAGTGGCCCTGTGGATACTATCTTAAATGTTATTTTGTTTATTCCGCTTGGATTTTTTCTTCCATTATTGTACAAGAAATATAACAGAGTAAACAGGGTTGCTTTAACAGGTGTTCTTCTCTCAATTTCTATTGAAATAGTTCAGATGTTTGGTATGGGTTCAACAGATATAAATGATTTGATAACAAATACAGTTGGTACTTGTTTGGGATATTACATATATAAAGTGGTGTTCAAATTAGTTCGAAAAGAGTTGCGTAGAAAATTTCAGGCTAACAAAGTCTATGATTATATCGAAGTGCTATTTTTCACATTATATTCATTTGTAGTTATGATTACAATACAACCTTTCATAATTCACAAGCTGTTTCAATTGGAATAAACTTGTTTTATAATGTTTGATAAAAACACCGCTTTTCTGATATCATGAGAAATCCTGTTCCGTAACACAATGTATTTGTTTTCAGTGCTATATCATAAATAGAAGAATATAAAGCCCGGACCGCCGCACTGTGGATTTTATCCGCCATATGCGGCGGTCTGCCATTTCCGCAAGCAGGCAAGGCGGTTTGATAAGGGAAATCACTTGCAGACTGTCCGAAAACTCCGGAAAAACATGGAGGAAAGGTTCGGGATATGGTATAATTAAACCATTGAAACTACCAAGGAGGATACAGGCATGGGGTACATTCAAGGAGCAGGTCGAAACCAGGTAATCTTATTGCCTGCTACCCTGGATGATTATGTTGGCAGGGATAATGGGGTGCGTGCCATTGATGCATTTATCGATTCACTGGATATATCCCGTATGGGTTTCAAAGCGGCTCCAGCAAAAGAAGGCCGTCCCGGTTATGACCCCCGCGATATGCTGAAGCTGTATATGTATGGCTGCCTGAACCACATCCGTTCCTCCAGACGGCTGCAGAAGGGGGCATCCCGGAATGTGGAACTGATGTGGCTGCTTAAGAAGGTTGTCCCGGATTTCCGCTGCATTGCAGGCTTCCGGAAAGATAATGCAAAAGCAACCAAAGAAGTGTTCAAGGCATTTGTGAAGCTGTGCAACAGGGCAGGGCTGCTTTCACATGAATCAGTAGTGATCGACGGGTCAAAATTCCGTGCGGTAAATGCCGACAATAAAAGCTATGTCAGCAGTAACGCAAAGAAGGCCCTTCTGGATGTGGAGGAAAAGATCAGCAGATACATGAAAGAGCTGGATGAAACAGATACTGCCGAACCCAGGCCGGGCGCATTGACGAAAGAAGATATTGCCGGGGTGCTGGATTACCTGGAACGCCGGAAGACCCAGCTGACTGAAGCGCTGGAACAGATGGCAGGCAGCGGGGAGGACCATATCTGCACCACCGATCCGGAAAGCCGCCTGATGAAAACGAGGGACGGCATCCGGCCAAGCTTCAACGTGCAGACAGCAGCAGAACCGGAAAACCATCTGACCGTCCATTATGATGTGGCGAGTGAATGCACGGACTGGCACCTGCTTGGGGGCGGCATTGACGCCTCAAAAGCCGCATTAGGGGTGGAGAACCTTGAAGGCATCGCAGACAGGGGATACAGCAACGGTGAGGAAATCCTGCGGTGCCTGCTAAATGGGGGTACCCCTACAACGCATCCAAATAAAGGCGAGAAAAGCAGAATGTTCCGGTTTCAGAAAACCGGCACGGAAGTGACCGGGGAAATGCTGTCTTCAAAAGACAAAGATACACTTCTTGGGTGCATATCAGCCGGTATGCTGCCTGAGGTCCTGCAGCGGGGCGATGTGGAACTGGAAGTAGTGAAACGGCGGGAACAGGGAAGCAGCCTGTATCTGGATAAAGAAACCGGGGAAGTGGTTTCCTATGCAGAAATGAAAGCACAGGGCGGATTGGAGAAAGCGCCTGTGGAAGTCAGGAGGGACCCGCCGTTACAGCCATATTTTGGGCGCGATATTGAAAAAGACATTGTCATCTGCCCGATGGGCCAGGCCCTGTTCTACGCAGGCCCGGGACAGCCGAACGGCAAAAAGGATCCCTCCATCCGCAGATACCACAGGCTTTCAGCATGCCTGAAATGTCCCAACAAATGTACACTGCATAAAAGACGGGTCGTTTCATTCAAAGAGGGCGGAACACGGAAAGAGGAAGACTTTTATGAAAAAGCCAGGGAAAACAGGATTGTCCGGGAGACGAGCCGCCGGTTCAAAGTGGTCACGTTATCCGAAGAAGAAAGTCCATGGGACGAATGGGTGATCCTGCGGTCCTACCCCAACCAGCAGCATTTACGGAAACGGAACACTGTGGTTGGGCATCCATACGGAACTGTGAAAAGATGGCACGGAGCGGGTTATCTGCTGACAAAAGGAAAGCTGAAGGCAGCCGCTGAAATGGGGCTTTCTTTCCTTGCCTACAATTTCCGAAGAGCGGTAAATCTTCTTGGGGTAAATGGAATAATGGAGATGGTTATGGCCTGATACGGGCCTTTTTCTTTTGAAAATGGTTTTCTTTCCGGCCAGTATACGAAAAAATACTCCTGCCGCTAGATTGTCACATATAGACAAGTCTCTGGCGGTATTTTCTACGCTATTTTTTCTTATTTTTCGGACAGTCTCCTTGGAAAGCGGGGGAATAAGAGGTAATATGCTTACACGGCGGAGCCTGCGGGGGCAGCCGCCCCTATATCGGACGAATGGCGAAAAACTTTAGACCTATT
>CAJTVD010000163.1 GCA_910579495.1 uncultured Lachnospiraceae bacterium | reverse complement strand
TTCCGCCACCTTCCTTGCGATTGCCACATATTCATCCGGCGACACCGGGCGCGACAGCGGGATTGCTAAACGATACCTCGGATTCTCCGGCGTGTGCTTGTGGGTGGAATAAATGAGACAGCGGTAATCCTGCAGCATCTCTATCTGCTCAATCACGCCCGGAACCGCATGGTCCATATCCTCCACAATCATGGTACGGTATTCCACGCTGTCCTTCTTCCGTCTGCCGCCTTTCAGCCTCCCTGCCACATAGCCGCCCACGTCCTTGATGGCGTCCTGCTTTGCTTTCGTCATCTTCATATACTGCTCCACGGTCTCCGCCGTGCGGATGGTGTGGGAAATGCGCTCTATGAATTCATCCAGCTCCATCTCCACGTTGTTCCACCGTTTCTCCATCCTTGAATTGCCTGTTGCGATCTGTATCCTCATTCCTTCCTGCCCTCCAATAATTTCAGATTTTTCATGCATTGGTTATAAATGATCTGTTCCTCCCTGGCCTTCCTTCTGTAGAAATGCCATTCCTCCGATTTTGCAGTAAGGGACTCCGCCTTTTCTGAAAAAGCCCTGACCTTCCCGGAATGCTCCCGTGCCTTTATCCGTAAGAACTGTTTCAGTTTCTCCCTGTCATCCTCTTTTGCAAAGCGCCGGATCAGCGGGAACACCTTCCTTGCCACCGCCAACCTGCATGGGAAGAACTCATGGATATAAAGCTCCATCCTCCCGTTCTTATAAACCATCCTTACCGTTTCCTTTTCCGCTTTCTGCTCCGCCATACGCATCCCGCCGTAGGCTGTGGGGTCATGGTACCCTTCCGCATTCCTTCTCTCCATATATTTCTCCTCCTACATTTTCTGATAAAAACTACACTGGTAACCATCCGCTCTCAATGGCAAGCCCTCCGCCCATTCTGGCTGTACCGCCATGATCTCACACATCTCATCCACGGAGCCGCTGTCCTCCGGCACTTCCGCTATGATCTCATCATGGCAGTGCATGACGATTGGATAACCTTTTTTCTCTACACGGAGCATTGCCTCCGCCAGTAAATCCCGCGCCGTCCCCTGCACGATGTTCTCCACCAGCTTGGGACCGTAGGTCTCTATCCTGCTCCATTTCTTGTTTTCAGAAATCCCTTCATAGGTCAGGCCGTCCCTGCCGAACTTGTTCACTGCCATTCTCGGCTTTACATAGGACAGCTTCCTGCCGGACGGGAGTGTGATGAATAAAATCCCGCTCTTATATTCAAAAATAATTTTTCCAACTTTGGTTTTCTGCTTTTCGGTGACTGCTTTCACAGCCGCCGCATCCACGTCCCACCAGAACTGCACCATGTGAGGATTGGCTTTCCGCCACGCCGCCACAAGCGGGGGAAGTTCCTCTTCTGTCAGCCCCATATCCAAAGCGCCCATACTGACAAGAGCGCCGCTGGAGCCCCCATATTGGCAGGCGAGGGATGCTACTTTACCTTTCGCCCTTTCCGAACTGCCTTTTCCGATCTCCGACATTGGGATGCCGAACATCCTTGATGCCGTCATTTCATACAGCTTCCCGTCACCGCGGAAAACGTCCAGCACCCATTCCTCGCCGGAGAGCCACCCCATGACACGAGCTTCAATGGCAGAGAAGTCCGCCACCACAAAGCGGCACCCCGGCTTCGGTATGAAAGCTGTGCGGATAAGTTCGGAGAGAACATTCGGTGTGGAATCATATAAAAGTTCGATATCCTCAAAGCGCCCTTGCTTCACAAGTTCCCTCGCCAGTTCCAGATCGGGGAGATAGTTTTTGGGAAGATTGTGCAATTGCACGTTCTTGCCGCTCCACCGGCCTGACCGATTCGCACCATAAAACATCAGCATCCCGTGTACCCGCCCGTCCGAACAGGCAGACCGCTCTATGGCTTCATACTTTTTCACAGAAGTCTTTGCCAGCATAAGCCGGAGTCTGAGCAGTTCCTCCACTTCCCCGTCCGTCTCCGCTATCATCTCCGCCACCGCTTTCTTGGAAAGGCTCTCCGCCTCCATCCCCTTATCCCCAAGCCAGCCTTTGAGCTGCGCCACGGAATTGGGGTTCTCCAACCCGGTCAGTTCATAAGCGCGTTTCGTCACAACCTCCTTATGGAGCCGCTCACAGGAAACCGCATTCCTTACTAACTTCATATCCACGAGAACGCCGCGGTCATTGATGCGCTGGTCTATGCGGTACAGTTCCATCTCGCTTTCCGGGATGGGGAAATTATGCAGTTTCCTGCGGATGGATTTCTCCACGTCCACATCCCTTTTGCAGTAGGTCTTGAACAGTTCCCATTTCTCCGGCGCATGGCAGGGGAGGTTCCGCATCCTTCCGCCGTTTGCCTTTGTGGGCTTGCAGGGGATGCAGAAATACCGGATCAGTTCTTTCCCTTCCTTCATCTTCTGCTCGTCCAGACCAAGCACCCTGCCAACATCCTCCAGTGACCGGGGAAGGGCGAGCATTGCCGCCTGCACCGCACTGCAATGCCAGGACTCCGGGGGAATGTATCTCCCGAAATGTTTTGACAGGCAGGTGCGCTCAAAATTTGCATTGTATGCCGTCTTGGTCACTGACACATCAAAGATGGCTTCCTCCACCTCTGCCGGGAGCTTCTCACCCTGCGCAAGGTCTATGATCTGCGTCTCCCCTCCGTCAAAGGACCAGGCAAACAGCAGAATCTCAAAAGCAGGGCTGTCCGCATAAGCGTATACCCCGCATTTGATCAAATCCACATCCGAAAACGACTCCAGATCGATACTCAACTCATGCCCCATTTCATGGCTCCTTCCTGTGTAGATACTTTGGATGGAGGGCGGCAGTCACCCGCCGCCCTGATATTCCTATCCAAGAAAATCTTCCTCGTCATCCACTTCCACCGCGTCAAAGTCATCCTCCGCGTTCGTCCTGCCGCCCAGCGACTCCCCGTCTCGGAGCTTCTGGATATTGCCAAGCCCAGCGGCGATTCCCTTATTGCCGTTGGTGGAAAATCCGTAGAAGTTCACGCTGATCCTGCCATAGCACCCGGAATATACCTCCGACTGGTCAAGGATGGGCTGTACGTTTTTATCCACCACCTGCGGCGCCTGTTT
>CAJTVD010000162.1 GCA_910579495.1 uncultured Lachnospiraceae bacterium | reverse complement strand
AACAAAACAACGAACAACACATTTGCAGGATGCACCATTGTAGCGACAGGAAAACTTGAGAACTTCACCCGCGACGGGATCAACGCCAAAATCATCAGCCTCGGCGCCACGCCCGGCAGCTCCGTCACCAAAAAGACGGATTACCTGATCTGCGGTGAGAAGGCAGGCAGCAAGCTGGCAAAGGCGCAGCAGCTCGGCGTCAAAATCCTGACTGAGCAGCAGTTTTTGGAAATGCTGTCGGCATAAGTTTCCTTATTGCCATAAATCTTGAAAAAGCTGTCTGAAAAACGGCAGCTTTTTTCAAGTATTTGGACAGTCACAGGGTACTTATTCTATATACGGGTTCTGTTCAATCCGTAAAACAATTCAAATCGCAACTGACAAAACGGCAGAATCATGCTATAATTTAAGAAAGAGAGGTACATTTATGCCAAACACAAACAAAACCATCCAGCAGTTGAACCTGGAAGACGATTTCCTTTTCGCTAAGGTAATGAGTGATAAGGAGGTCTGCAGAAAAGTATTAGAAAAAATACTGGGCGTTTCCATCCGGGAAGTTTCCGTGCCTGCCACACAGAAAACCATCAATATGCTCTATGACGGAAAAGGCATCCGGCTTGACGTATACCTGAACGACAACGAGGGAACTGTATATAATGTGGAAATGGAACGCGGAAAGCATAAAAAGGCCATCCTCCCCAAGAGATCGAGGTTCTATCAGGGAAACATCGACCTTGACATCATTTCCGCAGGGGAAGATTACAGGAAACTGAAAAAATCCTTTGTCATCTTCATCTGCACCTTTGATCCGTTTGGAGACCGGCGCCATTTATACACCTTTGAAAACAGGTGCGTGGAAAACCCTTCCCTCACACTGGGCGATGAAACCACCAAGATTTTCCTGAACACAAAAGGCAATATGCACGATGTTGATCCGGAAATGCAGGAATTTCTCGCTTATGTGGAGAATACAACGGATGACTTCGTATCGCAGGCCAGAAGCCCGCTCATAAAAGAGATCCATAAAAAGGTTACTGAAGTAAAAGAAAGTAAGGAAATGGAGGTCGAGTATATGACTTTATTACAGAGAGACCGAGAAAACATTGAATTAGGACGCGAAGAAGGCAGCATTTCTGCCACTAAAATTATCAAACTTTACAATAAAGGTATGGACAATGAAAGCATTTCGTCATCCCTGCAGCTTGACTTAGAATATGTCAACTCTGTTATATTTGATTATGAAAATGATTAAGATATAAGAGGTGTACACAATGACTTTATTGCAGAGAGACCGGGAAAACATTGAATTAGGACGAGAAGAAGGACGAGAAGAAGGCAGCATTTCTGCCACTAAAATCCTCAAACTTTACAATAAAGGTATGGACAATGAAAGCATTTCGTCATCCCTGCAGCTTGACTTAGAATATGTCAACTCTGTTATATTTGATTATGAAAATGATTAAGATATAAGAGGTGTACACAATGACTTTATTGCAGAGAGATCGGGAAAATATCGAATTAGGACGAGAAGAAGGACGAGAAGAAGGGCGAGAAGAAGGACGCGAAAAAGGCAGTAACCAGATGGCTTCCTTAATCAAGATGCTTCTTTCTGAAAACCGCACCGAAGAATTGAATCGTGCCTTAGAAGATCCGGATTTCAGGAACAGGCTTTTTGAGGAATATGACATTTTATAACAGCAGACATATTAGCAGGGGAGGTATGTACTTCCCCTGATTTTGCATATCGGAGGTCGAGTATATGACTTTATTGCAGAGAGACCGGGAAAATATCGAATTAGGACGAGAAGATGGACGCGAATTAGGACGAGAAGAAGGCAGCTTTTCTGCCACTAAAATCCTCAAACTCCATAATAAGGGTATGAACAATGAAAGTATTTCGTCATCCCTGCAGCTTGATCCTGAATATGTCAGCTCAGTCATATCAAATTACAAAAATGAATAGGATATAAAATTTAACAGACACATTATTAGAAGGGGACGTAAACACTTCCCCTGATTTTGTACATCGTAGATTGGAGGAAAAAATGGATACCATGTCAAAAGAAAAAAACAGTCCTGACAGGGATGCTCTACATAAGGTTCTTGCTCAGGCATATAAAGGGAAAAGTTTTGCCGTACTTGGGATCAAACTCCCACCCATCCGTGAACTGCTCCCGGCAATTCCACTAAGGGACGGCTCTGTGGACGGTCTGTTCCTACTGGAAGACGGAACCTATGCAGTTGTGGAATACGCATCCGGATGCCATAAAACAGATATGGTTAAATATACGGAACACCTTGCAGAAATCATGGAAAGGTATGACAACGAGGATGGCTGTTTTAACCTGCATCTCATCATTATCTATACCGGCGACGTGGAAAAGGCTGAACCTGTTTTTGATTTCGGGTGCCTGACCTTACACCCGGAGCAGGTCTTCCTGTCCCGCATGGACGGAAACGCCGAATTAGAGTCCATTCGGCAGAAAATCCATTCCGGGATTGTGCTTACGGATGATGAGCTGATGAAGCTGGTGGTTCTGCCGCTGTCTGTTCCCGGTTCTGAAAGAAAAACACAGTTATTTGACGAGATTTCGTCCCTGGCAGGAAATATTCCGGATGAGGAACAACGTGCTTTTGTCCTCTCCGCCATGACACTTGCCACCGATGGATTTATAAGCAGGTAATAAAGAAAATTGGACTGGCAACTGTCAGTCCTTTTCTTTTTTCCAAACTTCGTATGAAAATGTCTGGCACAAGAAACTCACTGCGCCAGGCAGTCTTTAAGGGATTCCGCACAGACATGGTGCCAGAGGATATAGACTGACAGAGCCAGGAATTTCATCCCGGCCCTGAAGCGTTTGCGGAAGGATTTGAACCTTCGGTGCGTCGCCGCACACCACTTTAGCAGAGTGGCACCATAGACCGCTCGGACACGCAAACGGAAAGTGGATGGGGCAGGAATCGAACCTGCGGTGTTTCTCTGTGACGGATTTACAGTCCGCTGCCCTCGCCGCTAGGCATACCCATCCATAATGTGACCAGGGGGAATCGAACCCCCGTAAGCAGATCCACAGTCTGCCGGACTGCCACTGTCCTATAGCCACAGTAGCTCCTGCGGGACTTGAACCCGTCATTTC
>CAJTVD010000161.1 GCA_910579495.1 uncultured Lachnospiraceae bacterium | reverse complement strand
ACCGCCCGGATCTCCTTCTGCAGCAGCCGTTTGGAATCCCCGCTGAAATAATGCGGCTCCAGCCCCAGCTGCCCTAACAGCCCCGCATACAGCCACCTCGGCGTCAGCTTGGAATCTGACAGGTATAATAATAAATATTTTTCTTTCCCAAGCCTCCCGTTAAGCATCCTCACCATCGTGGATTTCCCGCATCCGGGGTTTGCCGTCACCACTGCGAACATCTGGTGGTCAACCACATAGACGAGCCTTCCCAGGGCATGTCCCCCTGTAAAAGCTCCATCCGGTGCGCCCGGCAGAAGCGCCTGGACGATGCGGCCCGTTTCTCGGCGTATCTTTTCATCTGCTTCTTCCCAAGACCCGCATCGTACAGGTGCCGCTGCATTGTCGAAGGCCTCAGCACGCCCGGCTCCGCAAAGCCTTCCAGTTCCAGCACCTTTATGATCTGGCGCACGCTCCGCTTCGGGACTTCACGCTTTAACTGCACTGCCTGTTCCATGATTTCCCCAAAGTTTTCCGGGAGTCTCTGCTGCCTCTGTTTCGTCCGGCTGGCTGGCCGCAGGCCTCCGAACCCTTCTTCCCGGTAACTTTTTTCATAACGGTACAGCGTCCTTTTGGATACGCCGTTCTTCTCTGCGGCTTCCTCCCGCAGCTGCTGCCTTTTCCCTTCATCCATGTCCGGATCCAGAAGCTGCGCTATCATCTGATATCTTTTAAGCGCCTCTTCATCCTGCCATTTTTTCACTTCTTTTTTCTCCATCTGTATGGCCCTCCTTTCTCAGGACAGCATACACCAGAATAAAAATGACAGCGAACAAAAGCAGGTGCACCCTTATTCCCCAGCCAGATACGGCTCTATCCTCCCTCCACTGTTATATATGGCTCTGACCACCGCCTTAAGCCAGCCGGGGCTTATCCGTTCTTTCATCTCTTCCAGTAAAGAAACCCTGGATTTCAGAAACTTTCCATCCAGGTCCAGGAAACGGTGTGCCGCCGCCCTAATCTGCCCTTCCATGTTTTTTTCATTCATGTGGAGCCACCATCTCCAGTGTTTCATGGTCCCTTCACAGGGATAATCCTCCGTTTCCGTATCCTCTTCGCTGACCACACCGTCCGCCACATCCTCGATCAGGCCTGCATCATAATGCTTATAGGGGCAGATGCAGTCCGGCAGTTCATTATGGAGCCGCCCACACTTATCGCCCGTGCATTTCAGCCGCCGGATAAGATACCACTCCTTATCCCCTCCCGCAATTTTATGCACACGGCGTCTGCTGTCCCTGTATTTAAGAGGACTCCCGCAGCATGGACAGATACTTTCTTCTTTACTGTTTATTAAAAATATCTTCACCCTTGTTGTATTCCGCTTCATATCTTGATATAATAACCATGGTTTTAATAAAGGTTTCAGTACACGGTTCTCGACAAATGATTAGTGTCCCGGAACCTTTTCCTTTCTCTGTTCTCATGCCATTATATCGGTTAATTCTATGACAGGCAACCAGAGTAATTTTAGGTCAGTACAAAAGGGTAGCAACAAGATTGTCCGTCCAAAAGTCCGTGATGATGTCGTTGTTTTCAGTAATCCGACGATAGACGGACACTCCCGCATAAGCCTTTGCTTTCTCGCTCGGTAAAATGTCCTCCCGCTGTATATTAGAATCCACCATGATAATTGCGGCTTCATCATCTGTATAGTTTCTGACAATGACGGGCATTGTGTCAAGCCCCGCCTTTTCTGAACCCCGTTTCCTGCGGTGTCCGGCTATGATCTCATAGCCGCCGCACGCTCTCGGTCTGACAATTCCAGGCACAAGCACACCATACCTGCCAATACTCTCCGCAGTTTCCTCCATCTTTTCATCGTCAAGGACACGGAACGGGTGTCCTTTGAATGTGTGTAAATCTTCCAGCTTCGCATGGATAATCTGTTCTCCTGATGCACTTTCTGCACTGCCGAATAAATCATCAAAGCTGTTCAGTTTGACTTTTGCCGCACTTCCTTGTTTACTCATCGCGCTCCCGCCAGCTCGATATTACCCGGCATTAGGTCAATCCCTTCATTATGCCTTAAAATGCCATAAACCGGCTCAAATTCCTCATCATTGATAATCTTGTCATAACCATTGCAAGAGTTTCCTCCAGCCTGTCTGGTTCTGTAAAGCCTAAGCTCGCGGTAAGGCTTCCCTGCGCATCAGCGTCGATCAGCAAAACTTTCTTCCCCTGATTTACCAGTCCAATTCCTAAGTTGCTTGTTGTTGTTGTCTTGCCTACACCGCCTTTTTGATTTGCAACTGCTATAATTTTACACATGGTTTTTCCTCCGATTTTTTAATTTTCTTTCACATTCGCCTTATGCACTTCTACATAAGCTCTGTAAAACCTGTTTGTTCCTTTGTTTCTGTAAAGTTCAGAAAATTCCGTCACGACAACTTTCGACTGTCTTTCCAGGATTTTCTCGAACCAGCGTATGTCATTTCTCGTTCCCATCAATCGAATTTTCAGCACGTTTCTTCTCCATTTCTGCAAGGATTTCTTCCATAGGCATACGAATGAAAGTTTTCCTCACTCGCAGCCTGTGTAAAGTTTTAAAGGCAATCCTGACCTCCTCCATGCTACCGCCTTTCTATCATCCTTTATAAATGGCAGTTTCCGATTACCTTTGAACTTTGTGATAATGATCCTCGATACCTCGCTTGTTCCAGTTTATCATTATAAAATTTCTCATGTTCCTCGTTTGCAAAAACCATGTGTGTGTTGTTGGCGCTCTGCGCCCCTGCTCTTAACGCTGTGTTGTTCATCCTTTCTACCTCCAATTTTATATTTTGACCATAACAAAAGGACACTCCCAAATTCTCACTTGGAAAGTGTCCTAAAGGTACATACCCTATAAAATTGAATGCCGCAAAAACGTATTATTCAGTATTATCACGTATTATGCGTAGCAAATTTGTAGTAAATTTGTAGTAAATCATAACCCAAAACCGCTGAAACCCTTAGTTTTACGTTGATAAGGAAGTATTTACAACAACTTATCATCAACGCTGACAAACAGAGTGCAAGCAAGAGCAGAGAACATATCACTTTCATTAGTGGTCGGTTCTCTGCTTTTCTGTTACGCAATAGAACGCTATTTTTGAGGGTAGGGATATAAAATATCGTCTAAGTGTTTTCCATGCTCTGAAAGCCGCATAAATCAAGGACTTTTT
>CAJTVD010000160.1 GCA_910579495.1 uncultured Lachnospiraceae bacterium | reverse complement strand
GCATCCCCTCCGATACGGCATCATGTTCCAGCCCGTAATCGGGGCAGGGAGGCTCAAGGTCGGACAGGAGCAGGCTCCGGAGCGCTTTCTGCAGGGCCGGGGAGCAGAGCAGCCGGAGCGTTGTCTCTCCTGCGGCATCATCCGGGACATAATGGAAATAGTCAAAACTGGAATCCAGGCAGAAATAGCTTTTCTGGAAGCCGCCGGTGCTCTCCATCAGCTTCAGGGCCGTGTCCATGCCGCTGCCGATGAAGAGGAGCCTTATGGGCGTGTCCGGATGGTAGCATGGCTCGATGCTCCCTCTGGAGAGGATCCCCCTGCTGACATGGTGGGAAAGGAATGTCTTTACCCGCAGCTCAGTCTGGTACTCCCACTTGATCGGTGCAGTTCCTGTATGGAACAGGGCATAGATGCAGCCTGGTGCAAAAAGGATTCCCATGATGCGGGAGTTGCCGATCTTCACGGCCTCCGTGCCCAGTTCCTTGACCTCCCTTGAGTGGTAGAAGATGGGCAGGGGCATCCGGACAGATTCCCCGGCCTGCGGTTCCTCCCGGAAGATCAGGGGCTTTTCATCACGGAAAAAGGTGATGCCTGCATTCAGCAGCATGGCATATATGTGGGATGCCTGCTGGAGGCGCAGCCGCCTGGGGTAGCCGCTTCTGGGGTGGTTCGTTTCGGTGTTGCCGGACAGGTAGAATGAGAAGCGTTCCGGGTTCTGGGCAAGCAGGAGCTTTTTGCCGCCGCAGGCCAGCCGGTATCCCCGGAGCCGGTCTTTGTAATGTGTCTTGAGGAGGCCCTCATCCTTCAGCTTTGTCACCAGTTTTTCCCCATAGCTGGGGCCGATGCCTAGTCGGGACAGGATATCAGGGCTGCACTCTCCGGACAGGGCGGTCAGGGAGAGCAGGCGGTATGCGGCGGTGGATGTGTCGTTCATGGCTGGCTCCTTTCTTGTAAATGGATGCGGCGTTAGCAGGTGGCACGAGGAGATGGGATTACGCGTTTTTTACCGTACACGCCTGAGACTCCGGTTAAGGAATGGCGGGGGCACGGAAGCAGAAACCCCGTATTTCCGCATGGGAGGCGCAGTTTTTACCGCAGCCGGGAGATTTTCCGTAAAATCCCTTAAAAATCCGATATGCTTTTTTCCCTGTCCTCCCGCTCTTTCAGCCATCCGGGGAAGCGGCTTTTTTCCATGACGGCGAGGATGGTGCAGTCCCTTTCCCCGAATTCCGTGGTGTGGTAGGCGTCGCAGAACAGCCCGCTGTCGTCGGCCATCAGGAAGCCTGCCACGGTATCTAAAAGCTGCTTGCACTCCAGGTTGTCGTAGTCCCGCACCCGCCTGTCGGAGAGGTTCTTATCGAACACATGGGAAAAACAGACCACGCACTGCCTGAAATGCGGAAGGTCATGTCCCTTTGTGTAAGCCTCAAGCGCCGCATGCAGCGGATCGGTCAGGAACGTGGTGTTGACGCGTTTGGTGCGTTTCGGCATCAGGCCAGGCAGGGCGATCTCCACGATGTCCTGTGTGTGTCTTATGGAAATGCCGTGTACCTGGGCGGCCGCTTCCATGAGGACGGGCTTCGGCACAAGGTCTGCGGCATAGATGAGGTTGCGCAGGGAGCAGGCGATCCGTTCCGCGCGCCGGGCGGCATCCAGGCTAAGTTCCTCATAGTTTTTCCCATAGGTGCCGGTGTTGGCTGCCATGGCATTTATGGTGTTTGAAAGCCGGGGGAGGTCATCCCCTATCCGCGCGAGGCGGGATGATAAAGTGTGTCGGTCCATTAAGTATCTGTCACTCCTTGTTTCCTGTAATACTGCACCTTCCCGTCCGGCGTGACCGTACAGAAAGCGGCAGTGCCGGGGATAGCAAGGAGGGGTATCTGCCCGGCATGGTCCACGATGGCTATGCGGCGGGGCGCATCCTCCTTATAAGCGGAAAGGGCATTGTTCATGAGCATCTCTTTTTCTTCCGGTATGTGGATGACGTCATAGGCATCCGACTGGGTGTAGAAAGTCAGCGCCACCGGAAAATCGCTGGCCGTGTGGAAGGTGATGTCTTCCCGGAAATCCAGGAGCACCCAGAAGGCGGCAAGGGTGGACGGGCTGGGGATGCAGTCCTTTGAATACAGGACAAGCCCCCGTTCCGGCAGTAAGGCAAGCCGCCCTGTTTTTTCCAGCCGCCCCAGCAGGCGCAGGAGCTTACCCTCTGTCAGTTCCGGGTAGAGCCGTCCAAGCTGGGGAAGGCTGAGGGCATGGTACATGGAAAGCAGCCGGGTGATCTCCGGTAAATGGTTTTCCTGCTGTTGGTTTTTCTGCTGCATGGTACAGCCTCCTTTGTTCCTGCGGCATATAAGACTGCCGCAGGGAATGGTATTTATTATAATAGGAAGTAACTCTGCGTACAGATTACATAAACTTTACATACAGTGCTGGTCTGGAACTGGAAGATACACTGTATATGCGTAAACTTTACTTAAAGCATACTTACAGGTGCTTCCATCAGGGGAAGATCCCCCGGTTATGCGTAAACCGTATGTAAAGTGTAAGTATCAGACTGCTTCAGCCATCTGCCTGCGCTGCCTTTCCTTTTCCAGCAGCTTTTTCAGTTCATTACGGTCCGTGGTGATCAGTTCCTTCTCCAGTTCCGATGCCTTGAATTCCACGGTGACGTTATTGTTGTTGGTGGAGATCAGGCCGTTGCCCCTCTCAAAATGGGTGACCGCCATTGTCTCCGCTTCGGACAGGTGCAGGATGGACTGCACGCGCATGGCCTCTTCGTCCTCCAGGTTTAAGACGATCTTGGTCTTGGAGTTGTTGATGATGCCCTTGCCGTATTTGCCGTCCTCCAGCGCAAAGAAGTCGTTCAAGTCCTGGGTGGCGCAGATGGCGGAGCCGCCGTACCCGCGGATGATCTTGAAGATCTCCAGCACGAACTCTGCCGCAAGGCGGTTGGATGCCGCGCCGATTAACTGCCATGTCTCGTCAATGAAGATGGCTTTTTCCACGGTTCGGTCTTCTTTTGCTTTATCCCACACATAGTCCAGTGCCACGAACATGCCCACCGTCAATAAGTCGCCGGTCAGCTCTGAAATGTCCAGCACAGTGTATTTGTTGTCAAGGTTCACGTTGGTCTGCTGGTTGAAGGTGGAGGCGGAGCCATGCACCAGCCGGTTCATGATATTGGCAAGGCGTTTGGTATCCGCATTCTTCTTTAGGATGTTGAAAACGTCCTCCAGCACCGGCATTTCCCGGTAGTGTTCCGGGTCTTCCGGGTCAGGCAGGCTTTCGTTGTTGTGGGTGATGCCTTTCTGGTTATAGGTCTGTATCAGCGCCTCGTCCAGAAG
>CAJTVD010000159.1 GCA_910579495.1 uncultured Lachnospiraceae bacterium | reverse complement strand
AGCTCCAAGGCACCCAGGGCATACAGCATCATCTGCGGATTTCCCTCTGCGGAAACCTCCACGCCCTTGCCGTGCTTGTAATCGATGATATACAGCGTCCCGTCTGCGATAATGACGCAGTCGCCAGTGCCAAAGCCTTCCTCCACAAACCGTGAGAAGTCCAGACGCTGCTCGATCAGCACCACAGGGTCTTTGCAGGTTTTCTTTGCCTCCTCCACCAGCGAAAGGACATACTCCGCATAGCCGCAGGCGCACTCCTCCATCTCCTCATCGTAGAACTCAAGCCCCTCCGTAGGGTCTTTAGTTTTCATCCCAAGTGACAGCTTCAGCTTGTGTTCGCACAGGCTGTGTGCGTTGGTGCCCTGCTGCGCATATTCGCTACCCGTATCCTCATAATTCTCACAGAGCCTTGCCGACGGCGGGCAGGCAAGCCACCGGTGGCTGGAGGATGCGGACAGTAATGCGTGTCTCCCCATCACAGCACTTCCGCTTCCGCAAGCAGCGCAGGATACTCCGCCGGGTCGATCTCCGACAGCTTATCCGCGCCGTGCTTATTCAACAATGCCCTCACTTCCTCCGTGTGTCCGGAGCGGGACTTCTCCGCCAGCACCGCGCGGACTTCCTCCAGCGTCAGCGGCTTTTCCTCCGGCTCCTGCTTTGCCGCCTTCGCATCCTTCTTCGCCGTGTTCTTTGCGGTCTTCCCGGCCTTGCCCGCTTTCCCAGTTTCCTCCGGCTCCTTTGTGGTCGTCATCTCCGCCCCTGCCGCATCGTTGTCCGCCACCGCATCCGCAACGGCCTGCAGGCTGTCGGCGAGGGAACGCAGATCCCCGATGACGTTAAGCAGTAACTTCACTTTTCCCATGTACGTTTCCTCCTTCCATGACTTCACTGACTGCCAGCTCCCGGACGGAACCGCCCGGAACGATGATGGTCAGCCTCCGCTTCTCCCCAAGGAGAAAGCGCACCAGGCGCTCCCTCACGGAGACGTTGCGGCAGCTCACGATCCCGCCGTCAGCCGGCTCTTTTGAAACACTGATCCTCAATGTGTGTTCCATTTCCATCTCCTCCATTTCAGAGGGTCCTTGCCGTACCCTCTGACATAAGCCATGGGAGGACGCACTTTCGGACGGTCAGAAAAAAGTTTTTTTCATTTTTTTCAGCGCCCTTTTTACCGCATGGCACACCGCCGATTCGTCCCTGCCTTCCTGGGCGGCTACCTCCGTGTAGCTCCATCCCTCGATCACGCACCGGCGCACAAGCTCCCTCTGGCGGTCATTCAGGCAGGAAAGCAGCCGCTCCACCTCGCAGTCCTCCACAGCCTCTTTCATTGGGTTTGAAGCGGATGCAAAAAACCTCTGGTCCTCATACACTAAGGTTTCCAGTGATGTGTGGCGGTCCGGCCTTGTGTTCCTCCTGTCGCTCTTTTCTGCCTCTTCCACGGAGGACAGGTAAAACTGCCCGATCTCATCCGAAACATCCAGTTCCATCACCCTGCCGTCCGCATCCTTGTATTCAATTTTCATTCTGATTCCCTCCAGTCTTGAAATTTGGTTAAACAGTTTCAAGACCGGAGCGGCGGCGCACGCGCCCTGTAAGGCGCATACACCAAAACGCAAAAAAAGCGCACCCGCACAATGGCAGGCACGCCTGTAATGAAAACCATGTATTCTTTTGTAATATGTCCGGGGATAAGATAGAAATGTGTCGAATAAAAAAAGCCCGCAGCCCCCTTGGAAGGAACCGCGGTATGTACAGAAAAAATATGATGTTTGTCTACGGGTGGCGGGAATCCGTTCCCAGCCCGTGCAATGCCCATAATGTCCCCTTTCGTGGGGACAGCATTTTGTTCCGGCTTCCCCGGCAGCCTGCCGGCGTCATCCGGCGGAATAGCCCTGCGGGACCGCCCCGCCGGGTGGCCTGTCCTTTCTCTGAACAATAGAAAACACCCAGCATAACGCAGCCGTCCTGGCTGCCTTTATCGGGTGTGTGTCGTAATATATCTTTTTACTTGCCGTAACTGGAAAAAGCGGGCACACTGCAATCCACATTCATCGTGAAAAGCAGTACGCCCGCCAAAATGTATGTATCGCTTTTGTTTACCGTTTTTTAATGTATTGCGGGGAATCCGCTTCCCCATCAGCCTCCTTTTCTCATTCGTATTTATGTATTCTTCTCACGCCATTGCGTCAAAGCCGCCCTGCATTTCCACCGCCCCGGCATTTATCTCCTGCCTTGCCGCCCGGAAAGCATCATAGTAGGCGGCCTTCAAAGCCCCGTGTACCTGCGTCTCCGCCTTCGACTCCTTCTCATGCCAGCCCACGCCCGCCGTGTAGGTCAGTACCTCATCACCGTTCCCGTCATACACATGGACGGCGGAGCCCGTCCCCTCGGACTGGAACTTAGCTTCATACGGCTCCCCGAACAGGAGGCACAGCCACCGCCTGTCAGCCTCCCGTATCGTTTTCATGTCAACCTTCCCCATCAGCGCCGCCCTGTCCGGCGCGACTTTGGCGACCTCGCTCTTCCGCAGGGAGAGGAACTTATTCCCCATACAGACGTTCTGCGCCGCATCCTCCCTGGCGTATCCGGCTATCTTCTCCCGGAGGGAATCGGACAACTTCCATTCCTGTTTGGATGATGCCTTTGGGATGTCCGCCTGATGGCTTTTTGTTATTCCTGTTACATTCATGTTCAATCGCCTCTCTCTATTTTGCCGAAACGCCGGGGATGCCTGCCCTGCCTTGTCGGACTGTGGCTTATTGGGATATAAAACCATAAAATTCCAAATGATAACTTTATAGTCTAAAGTCATGCCTGACAAACTGAAATTAGTCACGTTTCCCATTCCGATAAAACCCAAAACATATCACAGTCCAAATTCCCGGCACAACCGCATATCCCGCATTTACTTGCCCATGATTTATAAGAACATATCCACCGCCTACAAATGTTAAAACCAAAAAAATAATTCCTAAAATCAATGCTGCTTTTTTCATCAACCCTAACTCCATTCAACAACTTTATTATAAGGTTCCCCGATACACCAGAACGCTGGGGATGCCTGCCCACCTTGTCAGGTTACTCCTGCGTTTTCTTTCTAATAAACATAGAAATCAGCATAGCCATTATCCCTATAATGAGATAGACTGCCGCATATAGGATAAATGCCGTTTCTCCCATGTCAAAGAATATCCATGTTCCTATCAGAAATAGCACTGCTGAAATAACTGGAAGGCTCCACAGATGCTTCACATCTTTTCCCGCAAATACTCCGATTAACACGGAATATAATGGATTGACAGCAAAAAACAGAAGAAAACATACCGCCATTCCTGCATCGCCTTTTACGAAAGTAGCCGCAAGCCACGGAAACGCCAGCATAACTACCGCCGAAGCCGCCATCCATA
>CAJTVD010000158.1 GCA_910579495.1 uncultured Lachnospiraceae bacterium | reverse complement strand
TTTTCAGCCAGTCCGAAAGAAGGATCTTTTTTCCCTGCCCATCATACATGTTAAATGGCTTATTTTTTATCCTGATAATGAAATCCCCACCGCCCTTAAGACAATGCTCGATGCCTGTGATAGTTCCATAGGCACGGTCCGCTATGATGAGGTCTTTTTCTTTTATTTCAAAATTTTTAAGGCTTTCTCCTGTAGATTGTTCCGTTAATTTGAACTGGTTACAGGTTAATGAAAACAGGTCAGCTCCATAATGTAAATGCCATGTTTTTTTCACGGCTCCTTTTTGGACAATATCAGAAGCATCCACGGCAATTATCCTATATGGCTCAAGATCTTCTGGTTTTTTATAATGAATAATTTCATTTGGCAGCATCTCTGACAGCAGCCATTTGATCCAATCTTTACATTGTATAAACCTTTTTATCAATGCAGTATCACTTATGTTCCCAATATTTTTTAAGATTGCAAACTGGCTTGCATCAACAAGGGAATGATCATCATAAAGATAATACAACAGTAATACTAGCAGATCGAGTGGATTTTTTATCGTTCGTTTTCTCCTGACCGCCTTTTTTTCATAGCATTCTTTTTCATAATCTTTTGGTAATAAATCTATCAATTCTTTTATCTCCATATTTTTCACCTCTGTCTAATGATATCAGAAAATGATTTATTATGGAAGAATAATTAAGTTGGTGCATATGGTGCTTGCCCCTGTACTGCTGGTTGTATTTTTTGTGATTGCCATTGCGGGAATTATTGTGGTTGCCATACTGGCGGTTATTTATAATTCACCGCTTGCTATCTTCTTTCCGCTGCCGGACACAGGATATGACAATCCACGGACTGTGTTAAGCGAGTATTACCGGGATTTTAACAGCCAGATTGCCTCACTGGAGGAAAAGGGATATGTTGTCACATACCAGAACAGTGAGGACGGCGTGCCGGTTTCCAACTTTAACGATACCCTTATGGTTTATATAGTAAAGTACGGGACCGGGCAGGCGGCCTATGTCATGGATGATGAGGGGAAGAAACACCTGAAGGAAGTTTTTGATGAGATGAATTATTATGACAGTTCAAGCAGTGCGGCGCAGATTCCAGCTGGGGCTTCGTTGGGGGAAGTAGTTACCACGGGCTACTGTAACTGTTCCCTCTGCTGTGGGAAATGGGCAGGCGGGCATACTGCCTCCGGCACAGTCCCAAAGGCAGACCATACGCTGGCGGTGGATGCCCACAGCCCAAAAGTGCCGATGGGGACAAAGATTGTAATGAATGGGAAAATCTACAAAGTGGAGGATACGGGAAATTTTGCCCAGTATGGTACGGATTTTGACATTTATTTTGACAACCACGCAGCAGCTTTAGCCTGGGGCAAGCGGAAAGTGGAGGCGTTTCTGGCAGAGGGGAACGAAAATACCGTGGAGGTTGTTGTGTCTGGAACATTAGTACACAATCTGGCCTTTGAGGAGTATATTGCTTTGGATAACCTTACAGAGGAGCAGGTTGACTGGCTAAAATCCATGATGAGTGATGAAATGCAGGATAGTCTGCTGGCAGGCACCGGGGGACAGGCGGTTGCTGGCCTTGCCATGACAAAGATTGGCTGCCAGTACAGCCAGGACAAGCGGTATCAGGAGGGGTATTATGATTGCAGTTTCCTTGTGCAGAGACTGTATAAAGAGGTGGGTATCGACCTTCCGGCAACAGCGGCAGCACAGGGAGAATACTGTTATAAAAATGCCATGATAATCAATAAAAAGGATTTGTAACCGGGGGATTTGATATTTTATTCTTATGAGGAAAATGGGGAGTTCCGTAATATCTCCCATGTGGCAATCTATGTGGGGGATGGAAAGAGGGTTCACGCTGCTAATCCGTCAAGGGGCGTGGTGCTTGATCCGTTACGGACAAACAGTGTTGTATTTTATGCCAGGCCGTATTAAAAATTTATTGACACCATATATGACACCATTTATAATGAGTGTAGGGAGATATGCTGATGTCAAAATGGGATAAACTATTAGAAAAAATAGGTTCTTTGTCAAAAGACATGCGTTTTGATGAACTGCGGAAGGTGCTGGAGAGTTACGGCTACAGGATGAGCCAGCCGAAAGGCGGCAGCAGCCATTGTACTTTTCGGAAAGAAGGGTGCAGACCGGTTACGATTCCAAAGCACGAACCGATCAAGAAAGTATATGTGGAAATGGTTAAGGAAGTAATAGAGAGTGAGGTGGATACCGATGACGCTGAATGAATATATGGAACTGCCTTACCGTATGGAGATTGTGCCTGATAAAGAAGAGGGAGGATATGCCGTGATGTTCCCGGAACTGCCGGGGTGCATGACCTGTGGGGCAACTCTGGAATCAGCAGTAAGCAATGCGGAGGACGCAAAAAAGGAATGGCTTTTGGCTGCACTGGAGGAAGGGCAGGAGATTCCGGTACCGGACGGCCTGAATGATTATTCCGGGCAGTTTAAGTTACGGATTCCCAAAAGCCTGCACCGTCAGCTTTCCGAACAATCCAAACGGGAAGGGATCAGCATGAACCAGTATTGCTTATATCTTTTATCAAGAAATGACGCAATACATTCGCAGGGTTAGGGAAATTACAATATAATAACAGATTGACTGATGAAAGCATCTAAGCCTTATTGGGTTTGGGTGCTTTTTTCACTTTATAGGAAATTCCGACCTTTTGAGGCGCAAAAAGAAACATATGTTCATCGAACATATGTTAGATAGAACTGTGTTTCAGGAACACAAAACAGACGGTCAGGGGTTTAGAAGATATAAAAGCCTTCTTCTCCAAAACCGTCATCAAATGGGTCATCCTCATTTAAGAAATAATCCATATCGAGAAGGTCATCCCCGCTCATGCGGCGAATGTCCCCGGATGTCATGCCCTCCGGTGGATTATCTATATATTTTTTGCGTAGTTTCTCTGCGTTTGGGTTCATAAGCATAGCCTCCTATGGAAGGAGTATACCACAGGGATGGGATTTAAGGAAGTCATGCTGACGACCTTCTTCCACGAGAACGGGACATGGCTTTCTCGTACAATTCTTCCAGAGAGACACGCTTGTGGTTAAAATAGAGTTCTAAAAACAGCATGGCCGTGCCGCATTCACATTTCAGCGGGTCATAGCCAAAGGCAGAGAGGATGGCGGTGCGCCACTGGTTAAAGCTTCTGTAAAAGTGATGCTTTTCACGGGAAATGGCTCTGTGAAGTTTTTTGTCAGTCTCCCGGTGGCGTGCATAAATGCCGCCGCAGCGAATCATTTTGAAATGCTTTTCCGGGATATGGCGGATGAGGCGCTCTATGAAATCCATGACGGGAAGAGTCTCTTCAGCATAGGCATCATCTTCGTGGCGGTTGTAATGGAAGGTGACAAAGCCGCCATCATATTTGTCAATCCGGGACGTGGCAATAATGGGGC
>CAJTVD010000157.1 GCA_910579495.1 uncultured Lachnospiraceae bacterium | reverse complement strand
TTGAGTTTGTTTTTCAGAGGAATATGCACTTTTTTAAAGGATGTTTCCTGCAGCAGATATTTGTAAATCCCGATGGAATCGAAAGCGGCATCTCCCAGAAACGTTTTGGGATTGATAAGCGGATGCTTCTGAAAGAAATCCTTCAGAGTCGGGACCAGCGCTTTGGAATCCGCAAGGCTCTTGTCCTCATCCGGGGAATCCGATTTCTTTCCAACAATGATCTCAGGATGGGATTCGAGAAAATCTTTGTTGTAAAAGGAAATATGCCTGACGATGCCCAGTCCGTTTGTAACGATGCCGAATTTAAAAGCATAGCAGAAATGTCCATTGATGTACATCTGCTGGATTGCGGGGTTGGCGGCGGCATGCCCAGCCATATCCTTAAATGTTTCCTTATCCCTGTGCAGATACATACTCTACCCCCGTCTCATAGATCGCCTTGTATATTTTCAGCGGATAACCTGCAAGGAACCTGTCTACTGCTGATTTTGTAAGGGCGTGCTCCCTGGCGTAGCCGGTAAGAATCCGCCCGCAGACCTCCGGTTCCTCCTCTGCGCACCTTTCCAGATCCTTCAGGCAGTCCAAAAACTGCAGGACAGCCACATTTTCATCCGTGACCTCCACCACAGGACGCCGCAGGATATATTTCTGGTTCTTTATCGTCAGCTCCCGGACCTGTGCCGGGGCAAAATTGCTGGTGATCTCCTCCTTGAGCGGCACCTGCGTAGACAGCCCCATACGGTTCGCCAGGGTATATCCTGAATAATACCCTACACTCCTCCCCCTGCGCCTGACATATTTATGGAGCGCAACCGTATCCGCCGTCAAAGCCATCTTTTCCCCGAAAATATCTGTTTTAGGGAAATAGTAGATCCCTGCCTCAAACCTGCACAGGATGCCGTCATCCGTAAGCCGCTTTAAATGATACCGGAGGTTTTCCTCCTACAGTCCCGGAATGGAAATATCCCCGGAAAAGATCGGTTCCCCCAGTTCGTAATTCCCTTTCAGATATTCATACAGCATGATACTCACCTACTTTCATTTTGTAAATTTGTTATTTACTTAATGTTAGTATATCCGGAAAGAAAAATTTAGTCAACAGAAAGAAATGAAAATTTTGTCCTTATCTTTTGCCTGTTATATATTCTACGCATAATTCCACTGCAATAATATATGGATAAATAAATTTCCAAAGCCTTTCCATCTATACAATATCTAGTATTTTATAATTGACTTATCCTATATCTTGTGTTATCATAAACTTGTTATTGAATTTTGTGCAATTCCAGAACGAAAAGCACACGCTGTTTAAGTTTGTACGGAGTCAGAAAGTATAAAGTGCAGGTCACTTTACGCCTTCTGGCTCTTTTTATGTCTGTAACATCATTTAACAGACTATCATACAGCAATCTGTACGCAGGCAGGAATGATCCGGCAGTTTAAGCTGCCATCATCTCCTGCCTTTTTGCGCGTGTAATGAGCCAAACGGGAACACTTGCGTTCTCACTTGGCGAATACCGCGACAACGAGACGGCAGGCGAGTTCGTTCAAGAAGGGAGGCCGGGAAGGGAATTTCACAAATTCACTGGCAAAATCTAAAAGAAAAGAGGTAAAAACGAATGTCACAGACAATAGAACGTATCCACGAACTGGTAGATAAGCTCAACCAGTACCGCCACGAATACTACAACCAGGATACTCCCAGCGTTTCAGATGCGGTCTATGACCGCCTTTACGACGATCTGGAACTTTGGGAGAAGGACACCGGCATCATCTTAAGCAACTCCCCCACCCAGACTGTAGGCTATAAGGCCGTCAGCAGCCTGGAGAAGGTGCGGCATGACATCCCGCTGCTCTCTCTAGCCAAGACCAAGGCGGTAAGCGACCTGGCATCCTTCCTGAAAGGCCATGCCGCCCTGCTCATGCTGAAGCTGGACGGCCTGACCGTAAAGCTCGTTTATGAGGGCGGAAAACTTGTGGAAGGCTCCACCAGAGGCGACGGAGATGAAGGGGAACTTATTACCCACAATATCTCCGCTTTCCGGAATGTGCCGCTCTCCATCCCTTACAAGGGGCGCCTTGTGATAACCGGCGAAGGGTTCATCCATAAAAGCGACTTTGAGCGCCTGAAGGATACCCTGACAGGCAGCGACGGAAAGCCTTACCGCAATGCGAGGAACCTTGCCGCCGGATCTATCCGGTGCCTGGATGCAAACATCTGCAAAGAACGGGAGATCAGCTTTTTTGCCTTTAACATCCTTGAGGGCATGGACGAGTTCGAGGACTCACGGGACAGCCGCAGTGGCCTGCTTTCCATCCTGGCCGAGTTCGGCTTCGAGGTATGCCCCGCCGTATATATCCCTCCGGACGCAAAGGCGGACCACATCGCCTCGAAGATCCAGAAGATGGCAGAACTTGCGGATACCTGGGACATCCCCATCGACGGGATGGTGCTGCGCTTCAACAGCTTCTCCTACTCCGCAAGCCTCGGCAGGACCGGACACCATTACAATGACGGCATTGCCTTCAAATTTGAGGATGACCCCTATGAGACGGTCTTCCGCCGGGTAGAATGGCAGACAGGGCGCAGCGGTGAGATTGCCCCGGTTGCAGTATTTGACACGGTGGAGATTGACGGCTGTGAGGTATCCAGGGCGAGCCTCCATAACCTGACCTTTATCAAAGGACTGGAGCTGCATCCCGGATGCCGTATCCTGGTTTCCAAGCGCAACATGATCATCCCCCATGTGGAGGAAAATCTGGACCGTGGGGACTATCAGGACATGACGCCGCAGACCTGCCCCTGCTGCGGGCAGCCCACACGCACCCATTCCAGGGCAGGCGACAAGGGACGCATGGTGGAGACGTTCCACTGTGACAATCCCGGATGTGGCAGCCGCATCCTTCAGAAATTCGTGCATTTCGCAGAAAAGAAAGCCATGAACATCAGGGGGCTTTCCGAGGCAACACTGGACCAGCTTATCCGGCTCGGCGCCTTAAAGGGTTATCAGGATCTGTACCACCTTGACCGCTACCGGGATGAGATCATTGCACTGGAGGGCTTCGGTGAAAAATCCTATGAAAACCTGATCGCTTCCATCAATGAAAGCCGCAGCACAACCTTTGTACGCTTTGTTGTGGCAATGGACATCCCCCTGATCGGCAGGACTGCCAGCCGGATACTGGACAGGCATTTCCACGGCAGCCTGCGGGAGCTAAGGCTGGCTGCGCTGGACCGTTTCGATTTTACCTGCCTTGAGGGGATTGGCGATATTATGAGCAGCAACCTCCATAAGTGGTTCCGCAATTCGGATCATCTCCTGTTATGGGGCAGCTTACAGAAAGAATTACACTTTGAAAACGGTTTGGATGCAGAGGCATCCAGAGAGGAGAACAATATGAACAAAACAACAAAAGATTAATTATTTCTTTAGAGGCAATGATCTCATAAGCAAGGAGAACTACATAT
>CAJTVD010000156.1:885-3504 GCA_910579495.1 uncultured Lachnospiraceae bacterium | reverse complement strand
GAGAGGGGTTTTTCTTTTTCCGATCCCATGTACAAAAACTACATTTTCGTTCTGCCTGAGAGCATAAAGTCTCTTACGCAGCTTCTTTACATGTTTCATCTTTACCGCATCCCCGTAAACAATCTTTAAATCGTAGAGCTGTTCGCACTCCGCCACAAAATCAGCAAGTTTTATCAGAAGTTTTGTCTGATTTTTGGTTACGGCCTTCTTCCAGACAAACGTGTATTTGTTTGCGGCTGCTTCGATTTTTGTGCCGTCAATAAAAATGGTTTCGCCTGAAATTTCTCCCAGGTCAAAAAGCGCGTTGGACATTTCAGCAAGAATACGTTTGGCGCATGGCGCAAAATGAATGCTTCTAAATCGTGCAAATGTTGCATGGTCAGGAGCAGGCGCACCTTCTAAAAGAAACATGAAATTGATATCTCTTTTACAGTCAAGCTCCATGGAGCGGGAAGAATAATCCCCATTCATGTAAGAGTAAAGCACAATCTTCAGAAGTGTTCTTGGGGATACTGAATTTATTCTTTCGTAAGTAGAATATAAGTCAGTCAAATCCATTGCCTCCACAAACTGACTGAGTAACCGCACAGAATCATCTTCCGGAATCATTGTTTCAATATTTAGCGGAAGTTTTAATTGATATCCGCTTTGATTTAGGCTATAATTTTTCTGTAAGTTAATGTGTTTGGTCATACATTAATTTTACACCAACTGCCGGATTCTTTCGAGGTCTGGCAGTTATTTTTTGCATAGAAAAGGAGCTGCGCACTAATTACTTAGTGCGACAGCCCCCGGTTGTTAATTATAGCGGAGCACATACACTGTCATAGCTCCGACAATGCCGTCCACTACAATGCCGTAATGTGTCTGAGCCGCCATGACAGCCGCTTTCGTGGCCGGGCCGAATATTTTATCAATATTACTCTTTCCCTTGCTGTTTTTGGCTGACAGGAAACCAAGGCGAATCAAATGATACTGTACCCAGCCTACATCATTGCCTCGCATCCGAATAGGCTTAAGCTTTAGGAGCCTATCGGGAGGATCGTAGGGATTTTCCTGTCGTACTTCCGGCATGCTCATAATATCCCCATACCACAAGTTCATATCCACGTTTCCAGAGATGCCGGTCACTCTCTCCTTGCTGCTAAACTGCCAGCCTTCCAAGGTGTGTTTAATGAGCGGCTGATTAGCTACAACCGGATTCCGATACCGGGCAATCCAAAATCTACAAGTCAGATAGCCGGACCAGGGCTTTATGTAGCTGTTGTAAAAAGATAGGCCCGTGTACACCCCAAACTCCAAACCGGCCGCCTCAATGACCTCCTGATAGGCTCGGATGATGCGGATCAGTTTCATGCCAAGTCCCTTTTGGCAAGTGTCTTCCACATCCAGCCAAACCTTGACCTTACGCCCAGCCAGGATAGACAATACCTTTTTCGCGTCCACTCTGGCTTTATCTACGGTAGTTGCGTAGGAATAGTTGTACACTCCGACAATTGGCACTCCGGCCTTTTCACAGCCTTTCCAATTGTTTTCAAACTGTTTGTCCGGATTTAAATCCTTGCGGATAACTTTAAGAATTGCTCCCTGAACGCCGGAAGCTTTCACCTTGGCCCAGTTAATTACCCCTTGATAGCTGGACACATCAATTACTTTCTTACTCATAATCTTCCTCCTCTCCTGCTCCGTCAGCTTTTTCCTGTAATACCTCTAAAGCACGCTTCAATACCTTCGGCATGGGACCGCCCATGATTCCATAGTTTTCAACAATAGAGATTCCTTCATTTGCAATAAATGCCATAATTACCGCCGTTTTGATATAAGATACTCCCAATGTTACATCCAAACGATACGCTACCATGACTACCAGCAATGAGCAGCCTTTTCGGAGCAGCCCTTTCCAGGCCGAAATACTATTAAGTGCTCCGCTGTCAGACTTGCCGCTTTTTTTCCAGACTGCGGCAATCAACAGGCCCATCACAAAATCAACTCCCATGAGGATAACCAACGTCAACAGGTCTTCCGTCCATCCTCCCAGCAGTACATTGATAACAAAGCTTCCTACTGTTCCACAACAGGTCAGAAAAAGCATCTTAAAAGTGTTCAAATTCATTCTCTTTTCTCCTTTTTCGCACAATAAAAGGACCTCTGCAGGTCCAGGTTGACGGGTTACTATATAATTTATTTTTTCAAAATTCTCTCACCTCCTTAATGGCCTAAATGCGAAGATAGAAGTGGACAAGCCACACATAGAAGCCGGAAATGTTAAAAGCACATTCTCTTCCTCTGTCCGCACTTACTCTGTTAAATTCAAAAAGCCTTTCCAAAATCCAAGTATCGCTTTTACTGTAAACAGTGGGGCACTTTCTGCAAATGTAAGAGCTACTATAAAAAGTGTTGGTAACGATGGATTTGAATTTTATACGTATAGTGACGTGCCAGCAAATAGCGGCGGAACTATTTTCTGGGTTGCAACAGAAAGAACAGATGTAGAATAGGCATTACATTATTAATCATGATTTAATCCCTAATATTTCCGTTATAGATGCGCCACTATAACCTTTAAAGGTTATTACAAGTTTACTTTTACTAGTAATTTTGAATTTAAACATATTTTCT
>CAJTVD010000156.1:0-844 GCA_910579495.1 uncultured Lachnospiraceae bacterium | reverse complement strand
ATGGACCACAGATATTATCAATATCACTATTTTCGAGATAAACTCTTAAAAATATGTTGTCTCCCCAGGATATTCTTACAGAAAATCGACTGTATTTTGATACATCTTGATTTAGGGCATATTCAGTGTTGACGGCTGTTGCGGAACCGCTAAAAATTTTGTCTGGCTTTGTCTTTGCATTTACCTCTCTAAGCTCCGCATCCAGTTCGTTGAGTTTGGTGAGGAGGGTCTTACGCTCTGCCAGGTTGTACCAGATGGCTCCCACGTGTGTGCGGAAAAACGCCATCTTATCCAATACTTTGTTAAGGATAGGGTGGTGATTTACTGCCCTATATTCGATAATTTGTTGCTCTCCTCCCTCCGGTGTATAAGTCTCCTCAAATGTTTCTATTTTTTCTGGGCGTATATCCGGCGCCCAGGTTGTTCCTGTTTTTGTGTTTGGCATGGCTTACTCCTTTCTACTAAGTTATAACTTATAACCTATGATTTTAACAGGGATATTGTTGGAGTTATTATCTGCACTTGTACCACTTGTAAAGTCATATATCGTGCATTTGGATATTGCATATTGAGTATCTGATATATACGATATGGTACGCGTTGGTCTACCGGTAGTACCAACTCTATCGATCTGCATATTATAACCTTTATATCCTCTGTGTGTGATCATGATGCTGTCACCTGATGATCCTTTAAACATTATATCAAAATAATCATATTCCGCTGACGATAAAGTTATTGTCTGCGCAACAAACGCTTTTGTTGGATCGGGATTCTCCCAAAGTATTGACCCCGCCATCTTTTCCTTTAACTCCGATATTTGGGACTTCAATTCTCTTATTTC
>CAJTVD010000155.1 GCA_910579495.1 uncultured Lachnospiraceae bacterium | reverse complement strand
CGGTCAGGTCCCCCTGGCAGCTTTCTATGGTCTTTTCCTGCATCCTGTCCACATCATAATAATGGATGGGCACTGCAGCCATCCCGCTGCACGCACCCTGCTCCATGATCTCCACGGAATCCTTCACCATCACAGCGGATCTCCTTTCCTGAAAATGGACACTTCCTTTTTTTCCCTGTCATAACGATAGATACAGTTCGACAGCCTTGCCTCCCTGGGCAGTCCCTTTTCGTTCATCTCACGCACCACTTGTGGGCTGATTCTGTCTTCATCCCAGTTCCTGTATGCAAGAATCATGATCTCATATATGCTGCTGGGATAGATGAGCAGGTCACAGCCCTTTTTTTCAGCAGTTTCCTGAAGGAAAGATGCATTGAACAGACAGGCGGCCCCGAAACGCTGTTCACGGCAGTCTGCCATACACATGTCCGCATCCCTTTTCAGGCTACGCTCTATTTCCCTAAGTTCCTCCTCTGGTTCCCCTTTCAAGACATCCCGTAGCATATCTGACATCCCTATAATCCGGCAGCCATCAGCATGAAGCAGTCTCTCCATGCCAAGCCGGTGCAGTTCCTCTTCCATGATCCCCCAGGCTGACGCCACTCTATCCGTGATCTCTGCGGTGGTCTCTTTTATGCCTGTTTCCTTCTCCAAATCAAGGTAATAAACAACAGCAAGGTCAAGGAACCTTCTATGGGGTCTGTCTTCCAGCGCTTCGGCATTGGCTTCATAGTTGATGAGCTTTATCCTTACCAGGTCTTTCAGTTTCCCGAAGTCATCCAGCCTGTCTGCAATATCCTGGGAGATTTCTTCCTGCCGGTATATCTGGAGCAGGGTCTTCGGCAACTGTTCAGGGGGCACCTTCTCCAAAAGGCAATATAACATAAGTTCCTCCAGATATATCACTGGAGCCAGGGCTTCCCCTTTTTTGCGGATGCAGATGCCATGCAGGACGGGACAGTTGTTGTCCCTCCTGTCCTGGGGAGTTATTTCATATCCTTCTCCCAGCATCGCTTCCAGCGCCTTCATGACGTCTTTCCGATACTCTTCCATCATTCTTCCTTTTCCCCTCTCTACCATCTGTATGCCCCCGGCACGTCATATTCTCTCCAGTTGACCGACAACGCCCTGGCAATGGTTTCCTCCATCCGTGTGATCCGGCTCCCCTCCTCACCTTCGCAGGCGAGCATATAGAGGATCTCCGAAATACCGAAATAAATCTCATGCGCGGTACAGGGGTTTTCCCCATACTGTGCCACGAACAGATCCACCGCCTCGGCTTCATACTTCCGGGGGATGCCCAGTTTATCCATGACGCCCTTCATGCAGTTTATGGGGTTCACGACCTCAATCCCCAGCAGCCTTGCAAGGTTCCCGATGGCGAGCTGGTACTTCCCGTACAGCAGCTTCAGGTGTGCGTCAAATTCCGCAATCCGTGTGCCGTTACGGTGTCCGAGCCGCAGGGGGCTGCCTAAGTTGATGGTGATGTTCTCGCTTCCCGATACAAGCATGGGGTAGATATTCGCACCGCCGGAACCGGTATCCGAGGTCGTGATCCTGACAACGGGCTTCATTTCCTCCGCCGTCTTCCCGTGCAGCGCCAGTTCCTTTTTATAAGCATCCAGCAGTCCGTCCTCCCCGGAAAGCTCCCAGAGTGCGGATGCCATGTCATGCTCATAAAAACCGGCAAGGTAGCTGCAGCCTTTGAAATTCTTTGTCAGATAGTCCACGGAATGCAGGAATACCTGCTCCATGTCAAGCACGGCATAATCATGGCAGTCGCCTCCCAGTACGGCGGAGACCTTGCCTTCCGAAATGCGCAGGAGCGCCTCCCCCTTTGCCACCTTCAGGCAGTCGTTCAGGATTCGCGCGTACACGCTCTTTTCCACCCTGCGCAGTCCCGCACCGGAGATACCCGCGCGGTCGAGGATGCTCTTGATTGCACAGTCCCTGACAGGGTAATACTGGTTCCTGATTTTCAGAAGCAGCCCCGTATTGATGATGGTGTCCGTGATGATGTCCTCATCCAGCCCCTCATCCGCATACATCTGCTTCAGTTCCTCCTCCACCTTACTCCCGCTGGTGATTGCCACAAGGCGCAGGTTCTTGGAGGTCTTTCTCTTCCAGAAGGAATTTCTCCCGATGCTGTTCAGGCACGCAAGGAAATCCTCCTGATTCTGGAATACGCCGCGATACCCGTCGGCAAATACTCTTGTTTCACCCATTCTTTTTTCCACCTTTCTTTTATCTCTCCGCTTCCGGAGGCATTTTTTATCCAGCCGCTTATGCGGGCAAGCCCTCATGGGCATTTCTGGCAACAAAAAAGGAATGGTCCTCAAAAGGTTTCCATTCCATACTGCGTGTGGCGATCCACAAATCCGTTCCTGTCCCTGGCAGTTATGCACATGCCGCAGAAACAAAAAAAGTGCCAAAAGACTGCCATGCTCATACATGGTATCCTCTGACACTACTTACAATCCTAAACAGCGTATGCTCCGGCCTTCCTCCATACAGGCAGCGCCAGAACCTGCAGCTTACGGAAAATGCGGATGTTCCGGATATTTTCATACCGGATACATCATAGTTTTCCCGCCCTTCACTGACAGGCATCGCATAAAAATCAATTACGGAATCATCATAGCACAACATCTTGTATCCTGTCAACTCAATAATACTATATCTTCTGTTTTAGGTTCTTCATTTTTATACGGAAAAGTCCGTCAGAAAAATTTTTTTTACTTTTTTTCAAATTTTTTCAAGTATTTGCCCCCCTGCCCGGTACTTCTTTTATAGATGCTCCTGTTACAGCAGTTCATCTGTATCAGGCATCCGTTCTTTGACAACTGAAGAACATACACCCTTATGTATATGGGTTCCGGTGAATGGCTCGCTGCTATAAGTCCGCCATCCGTCCGGATTTGATTGCACACAGTGCAGCCAGGCAACGCGGCCGGGAAGGGCGCAGGAAACGGTGGGGGAAAGTATGTGCAAATTGTTTTTATGATAACTCTATAAAGTTTTTATTACATTTTTTATATTGTGCAGCACCACTTTCTACTGTATAATTGCCTTTAACAGAGAGCTATTTGCTGGATTCTTGGCAGACTGCACAAGGAAAGGAGTCCTATGGCAGTCGATGGACACAAAATCCCTGAAGCGGGGAACTGTTACAGCCAGGAAATCAAAGATAAGAAAACTTATTCCGTTCTTGAGATTGCGGATATTCTGCAGATCAGCAAAAGCAAGGCATACGAGCTTTGCAAACAGCCGGATTTTAAGGTAGTCCGGCTTGGACGGACGATCAGGATCTCCAAGGTATCTTTTGACAACTGGCTTGACAACCTGTTGTAAGGGTGGAAGGAGAAACGAATGGCATCTATTATCAAGAGAAAAAGCAAATACTCAGTAGTTTACTATTATACGGTAGGTAATTGCGAAACAAGTTCAAAATTTTGATTCCAATAGGGTAAAGGCCCGGTTGAGCCGGACTTACAGGAGATGGATGTGGATAACAAGAGTTTTAAGACATGAAAACAAAGCGGATAAGGATATCTGCCCGTGAAATGGTATGCGGTATGTAAG
>CAJTVD010000154.1 GCA_910579495.1 uncultured Lachnospiraceae bacterium | reverse complement strand
CGCTGAACAGCGTTTCTGCCTGGATCCGGCGCTGATTTTTAGAAGCTTTGCGGGTGTGTAAAATAAACTGTGTTTATCTTCACAGATTATTCGACACACCTATTTTTAGAACAAAAAAATGTTTTCGACAATACTGTGAATAGCTGGAAGAAATTGGCAGATAATATAATCAGGAGGGAAACCGCTATGACACAGGATTTTAATTATGAGGAAGAATTATCAAAATGCAAAACCATGCAGGACATTACCGGACAGGATGGCCTGGTACAGAAAATCATAAAAGATGCTGTAGAGCATGTGCTTGGCATGGAAATGGAAGATTTCATTTTACAGGAAAAGGAAAAAGGCAGTAGCGTTACAAGGAATGGAACTGCTCATAAAAATATCAAAACCGCTTATGGAAATATTGGAATTCAGGTACCGCGTACCAGGGAAGCAGGGTTTGAACCTGACATCATAAAGAAACGCGCTGTGATTGAAGAAGGGCTGAGCCGCAGATTATATCCATGTATGCAAAGGGGATGACTGTGCGTGATATTTCTGAGCATATGCAGGCGCTTTACGGGATTAATCTGTCAGCTGCTTCTATTTCTAACATCACGGATAAGATTTCCGGAGAGGCCAAAGATTGGTACAGCCGGACACTTGACAGCTTTTATCCTGTTGTTTTTCTTGACGCGGTGCATTTTAAAGTGCGCGAGGAAGGCAGGATTATAACAAAAGCAGCCTATGCGGCACTTGGGATCAACGGGGAAGGCTATAAGGATATCCTTGGCATCTGGATTGGTGAAAACGAGGGTGCAAAATTCTGGTTGAAAGTATGCAATGAGTTGAAAAACCGCGGCGTGGAAGATATCCTGATTGTCTGCATTGATGGACTGAAAGGTTTTCCGGATGCCATCCACACAGTGTTCCCTCAGACGCGCATCCAGCTGTGCATCATCCACCAGATACGCAGCACGATCAAATATGTATCCTATAAGGACCAGCGGGCTTTCCTTACAGATCTTAAGAAAGTATATGGTGCAGAGAGTGAGGAGATTGCGCTTGGAAACCTGGAGGCTATGCAGGATACATGGAAAAAGTATGCTGCTGTCCTGGATAACTGGCTGGCAAAATGGGACAGCCTGTCCACTTATTTCTGTTACGGGTACAGGATACGCAGGCTTATATACACTACAAACACAATCGAGGGCTTCAACCGGCAGCTGAGAAAAGCCACTAAGAATAAAGCCGTATTCCCAAATGATGATGCGCTGCGCAAGACACTGTACCTGTGTACGACAGACATCATAAAGAAATGGTCCATGCCTTACCGTGACTGGGGTGAAACCTATGGGCAGTTTGTGATCGAGTTCGGGGACAGGGCTAAAATAGCCTGAGTGGAACGGCTGCAGAGCAGCGCTGGCCATCCTTATTTTTCCTTAATTGCCAGGATGCCCTGCCGGGAGACATTATGCGCTGCTTTTTGTGCATAAAGGTATGCCCGCAGGGTGTTTTCTGTAGTGAAAAAAGAGCGGAAATTCGGGCTTAAAGAGTTTCCGAGACCGCTCGAGGCAGATGAATGGAGGGATGAAAATGACAGACCGCGCATCAAAAGCGTATGCATGTGTTGCATTCCGTATCATGATTTATGAAGGTACAGATATGACAGAGGAAAACTTTGCCATACTCATAGAAGATCTCTATGATTTCTATACTGCTAAGGAAATACAGAAAATATATTTACAGAATATCATTTTTGATTCCTATGAAGCATTCATAGATGATAAGATAATTAAAAGTAAAATAAATGAATAGCATTTCCAAAAATGGAAATACTATTCATAGAAAGTAATTAATGAAAAAGTCGAAAAAGATATGGTATTGTAATTTGTCAGGCTTTAAAAAATCATTTTAGCTTGTCGAATGAGTAAAGTTGTACATACCAATTTCCGACAATACACAGTTAAATTTACAGTCTCAGCTTTGCGGGTTTTACGTTTCCTTGCTTTCGCTGCCTGTCCATCCGGGAGCCTGTGAGCGATTATCCGTACAAAGCCTGTTTTCCCCTTATATTTACAATAACCGAAACCATCGATCCACTCCATATGCTTTTCTTCCGCTTCTTTCATAAGGGCTGTCAGAGAAATCTTTTCTCCTTGTGCATCATACAGGCAGAAGTTCTTTGGCATGATGCGCAGGATTACATCCGCGCCCTGCTCCTGTGCATAAATAAAATTCTGCGCTGTCCCATACCCGGCATCCGCCAGGACAAGGTCCCCTTTTTTCATTGAAAAATGAGCCAGGGATTCCGCAGTATGCTGATCCGAAACCTTCACTTGTTTCATCCTGTTTTCATTCAGTGAATAACATAGGTGAATACGCTGCTGATGCTGTTGTTTTCCATTCTGGCGGATGACAGACGCGTCTGCCGGGAGCACATTTTTCACACCGTCAAAAGCAGAAATATCCGCTGCCGGAAGAAAGGCGGAAAGCAGGGAATGGAGTATTTCACGCAGGAAAGGCGCAGCTTTGGAAAAACGCTTCCGCCAGGCGGTGTCAGAAATAACGGAAATTCCAAGGGCACAGGCGGCAGCAGCAAGGATACGAAAGGAAAAGTTTGAACAGGCGTAGAGAAACAGTATCCTTAGCAGGTCAATGGAAGAACATACGCCACGTTTTCTGTGCAGGGCACCAGTACGTTTCGCCATTTCATCCATTTGCTGCGGCAGGTGTGGAAGGATTTTATTGTCCCAGTTTTCAAAAACTTCTTGTATCTTGCTGTCTAATTTGTTAAAATCGTTTTGTAAATTCATGACATTCCTCTTTTGGTAAATTATTTGGCAAAATCATTTTACACGAAGGAGCGTCTGTCGTGAATTTTTTATTTTATAAATCTTCTAAAATATTCACCTTTTGTATAGTTTTCATTAAGTTCGCGCTTATGGGGCATTCTCCCCTGTCCTTCCAATTTAAAATTTTATACCGGCTCTTGGGCAACAAAAGCATTCAGAGAATGATGATTCCATTCTTAGGGTGCTTTTTTTATATAGATCTGGAGCCAGAAGGTTCCTTTACTTTTTATTCCGGGAGCCCATGGCTTACCCGTATAGATAAATATTTTACGCAGATATGCAGAAAGGAAATGACGGATGACTCTTTATTTAACAGTCAGTACCGATTTGGAAGACCTTGTGATTGACTATATCGAGGTCAGATTGGTTACAGGCGAAACCGTATCCCTGAACTGGGACGAGAGTGAAATCGAGAGGTCGGACAGCGTTTTCCAGGTCCGTTGCAAAGGCGTTTATTTCGATGAGGAATATGCCAACGGAAAGTTAGGTAACCTCTGCGGGATGCAGATTGACGGGCTTGGCATCTATTCTGAATTCGGAAGTTATTCAGATATTGTCATAGCAGAGATGATTTTTGAAGATGCCGGGGAGCAGTATGAATTAGAGAGCTTCCTTCCTTATGCCACAAATATGGGGAGGTGTGCAATGTCATGAACGAAAAGCTATTAGGAAAGAAAGATTTTACAGTTGTCATGATTCCGTATTTTGCGGAGGTCATAACAGATGATATTCCTGACCATATCAGGATGTTGCGCTTTGAGGCAATGAAACGGGTGCAAAACTATCTGCACCATTATAAGATGCTTGGCTATATGCCCGGCCTCTTATGTGTAATTGCGGAAAAGAAATGCAGATACATAATG
>CAJTVD010000153.1 GCA_910579495.1 uncultured Lachnospiraceae bacterium | reverse complement strand
TGACATGATCATGAATATGTTCAGGAATCTGCCTAAAAGCGGGAATTACTTTGACGGCTCATATTGGCAGAAGAATATCCAGAAGGCTATGTTTTCTGCGGAACAATGAGGTTTTACATATCCAGACTGGCACAGCGAAGCTGGGGGCGGAAGCATATCGCCCCCAGCCACAATACTGAATCAGTGGCAATAAGGAAGATTTGAAAAATGAATGTAAATGGAATAGGGATAGCGGGATATCCGCTGACAGGATACACGGCAAGGAAGATGGGAAGAAGTGTGGAATCCGGAACGGTGGGATTCATGGAAGCGGTGGAAGAAAAGGCGGCGCAGGGTAGAGCAGCAGACCAGGACGAGAAAGCCTTCGAGATGGCCGGCCCGAACGCCCCGAAGGAAGTGAAGGATGTGTGGATGGATGCGGCGAAAGAAGTAAATGCGAATGGCCTGGGAATCCGGGGAGGCGGAATGATGAGCCACATATCGCAGATGATGGTGCAGCGGCTTAATAAACAGCTTAAGGGTGAAACGGAGAATTTTGACATCCTTGGAAACACAGTGGAATCTGCGATCCAGGCAACGAAAAAGGCGCTGCATGACTTGGAACATCCCGTAGTATATACGCCCAGGAGCATAGCGGTTCAGCAGGCCCGTATCAAGGAAGGGGAATTTTACAGGGCATTTTTGGAGAAGCTGGAGAAATTATAAGAAGGCATAAGTCTAACAAGACAGGGTAGGCAATCCCGGCGTTTAGGCAGATTGGGTGCTGACGCGACTCTAAATGACAGGGGTATGGCTGTTTGATAACCAATTGGCAATAATGGAGGAAGATTAAGCAATGGGAATAAATAACGTAAATGAACAAAGTTCTGCGTGGGGAGCGGTTTTCAGGAAAAAACCGGTATTCTTCATGACAGTAAAGGAGACAGAGGCATTTTTCAACGGGAAGATGCGCAGGAACATGGAGCTGTGGGAGGACACTTGCACTCTCAGCAGCAACAATACTTACCGCAGACCGAATACCACCTATGAGGTCTATGACAGGGATAAGGGCAGCGCGTTTTTGGATATGGGATTTCTGATTAAGGATGAGACCAGCAGCCTGAAGGGAAATCTCAGTGATGAAAATGATGTGGATTTCTATAACTTTTCCATCCCATTTATGAACTTTCAACGGAATTACTTTGGCATCGAGGCTTATATAGATATGCCGGAGGGCTGTGATTACGACCTTACCCTGTATGATGAATACGGCAACCAGGTGGGGAAGGCAGAGTGGGATGGGAAGGGCCGGAAAACGCTGACCATCCCTAACTGGGATATGCAGACGAATAAATACTGTATCAAAGTGGAAAACGGAAACGGGGAGGAGATTTCTCCGGATGACTATTATAAGATCAGTTTCCATGTTACCGAAAATAAGGAGCATGAAAAGACGGATGTCATTCGGGAAGCATTCGGGGAACTTCACAACGCATACAGCCGGAAGGATAAAAACTGGCGGGAATATCTTGATAAGTATAATGCAGTTTTGCGGGAGACAGAGCAGAATTATATAAAAGAGATGGAAAGGCTCCATCAGAAACAGTTTGAGAGCCTGCCGGAAGAAAAGAAGTATAAAGGCGGGCGGACCGTGGATGAACTGCTGCAGGATATGGCGGAAGGCAAGGACTTAAGTGATGCAGAACGGGAATATGTTAAAATCTTCGCCAACCTGAAAGATTTTGAAAAAGCACAGCAGAAGGCAGAGCTGAAAAATGACTTTTCAGAGGATTTCGTAAAGGAATTGGAACAGAGGGGCCTCTCCCGTGATGACATAGCGGGGATGCGAGTACGGATTGAGAGCAATGGAACTGTAACCGTGGATGGGATAGCGAATGATGCTGTCCGGGAACAGGTGCAGGAGCTGGTGGAAAAGTATAGTGACAAGATGTACCAGTATTACATAGGGATAGCCGACAGCGCGGGGAATCTGCCCGGTGGTGTATACCAGTATGCCACGGATGTGCAGGAAGTCCGGCGCTACCTGAAAGGGGTCACGGGAGAAAATATTTCCTTGGAAAATCTTTATTTGACACCCGACGGGAAGATCGGAGGGTTGCCAGACAAGGCGGCTGATCTGCTCAACAAGACAAAGGATAATGCCAAAACAGAGCAGGTGAGGGATGCGCTGAAAAATATCATAGGAAATATCAGGATAAGCGGCGGCTTAGGGATTCCCGATTTCACTTCACAGTTCCAGTTCAGTAACGGTGCGTTCTCCGTGGCGGACAGCGGCTTTGCGGTGGATGTAGGCGCACTGGATGGTCGGCTGACACCACAATCTTCCGGCAATATGTATTCCGATATGTATAAATATCAGTTCAAGAAGGTTTTATAAGGTCCACGGCTTTGTATCCCTAATAAGCCGTAGCCTGACAAGGCAGCGGCAGACATCCCCAGCGTTCCGGAAGATTAGGGAGAGAAGATTGCGGAATATGCCAGAGAGGATGCGGTGCAGAACGTCTATATGGGGAATAAGTTCCTTGCTTTCCGGAAAAGCGAGGTCGCTAAAGTTGTGCCTGACAGGTCTGCGCTGAAGGGGAAACTCAATTAAAATGTGGCGGACATGGAGAAGATATGGGAGGCGGATGAGAATTATGTCAATTAAGATTGCGAATAATCATGGCAACTATGAAGCAAATCATGTTGATACTGCGAAAAAGCCGGACAGCAGGGCAGCAGCAGAGGTAAAGGTAAGCAAATCAACAAACAGCAAAGACAAGGTGCGGGCATATTATGGGCAGTTATGCAGGAAATTCCCCCAGATCAATATTAATTCGAGTAGGGGCATTGCAGGCGGCGGTAAAAATAATATCGTTCTGAATCTCTCTAATGACTGCCTGAAAAAAATGGCAAATGATCCAGATTTTGCAAAAAAAATCGAAAATGATATAGCGGGTATACCGGCAGCGCATGAGCAGATGCTTGCCAAGGCAAAAAGTGACGGTATTGAGATACATGGGTTTGCTGTGAGGATCAATGCAGATGGGAGTATGCAATGCTCATGTAGCGGTTCAACAAGAACCAGCGGCAAGAAACAAAGCGCATCCGTACTGAATACGGAAAAGAGGCAAAAAGAAAGAGTAGAAAAAAAGCGTGAGGAGAGAAAAATTTTAGAAGAAAAGGCGGCAGAACGACGGGCAGAAAGAAAAGAGCAGATGGATAAGCTGACGGAAGATGGGGAAGCAGAATTATTCACGATATCTACTAATGGCACGGATATAAAAAGCGTCACGCAGAATCTCATAGCAGCGGTTTTCGGTACATTGGCGCCTACAGGGGCAAGTTTTGATATAAAGGCGTAAAGTATTCCGCAGCATACGGTTCAGGCATATTGCAAGGGGGCGGATGAAAGGCAGCTACACATATTATTATAGAATTTGGAGCATTCCTGTTAAGTAACAAATAGCGGGTTTGCAAAAAATGAGTGCCTACCATAGAATAATGATTGTTAACTTGGCGGTTAAAAAAATCATTGTTCAGAGGAGACACCCACAAATGAATTATAAGCAGAATGAGAAAATCAATCAAGTAAAAGAATCAACTTTGGTAGTTGGAATTGATATCGGAAGTACTACACATTACGCCAGGGCTTTTGACTGGCGGGGCATTGAACTCGGGAAAGTCTTTCCATTCAGCAACAGCAGGGAAGGATTTGAGAACTTCAAAGGCTGGATGCAGCGTTTACAGGACAAGTACAAGAAGTCAGATGTGATTGTCGGTATCGAGCCAACAG
>CAJTVD010000152.1 GCA_910579495.1 uncultured Lachnospiraceae bacterium | reverse complement strand
AGGAACACTTTCAGGTATTTCTCCTGGTTCAGGGAATAATTGAAACCTTCCCGCGTCCTGCTTTTCTGCGGCACTTTCGGGAGGTTTTCACGAACCCATGCGAAATAAGCCTCCACCAGGGGCTTTACGCCCAGCTGGCGGCGGTTTTTCCGTTCTTCCGCCGGGAGATCCTTTAACTGTTTTTCCTCCCGGTAAACCGCCTGTATCATTGTCAGTGCAAGGTACGCGCGGCTCTCCTTCTGCTTTGCTTTCGGCAGCGCTTTTACCGCTTCATCAAACCTGCGCCTCGCATGGGACTTATTCGAGAACTGGAATAAGTCCCATTATCCCAGAAGTATTGTTATTCCAGAAGCAAGTCTACATATGGCATAAATGTTGTTTTTTACAGCATATTTCTTGAATAATGATAGTGCTCTTTTACAATGAAGATGTAACTAATTCATCTCATTATAAAGGAGGTCTCATATGAGAAATACAATCTTACCATTCGATGAACTGATGAAAGCAGTTCTGGAGCAATTAAAATCTCAGAAATATATGGATTCAACGTTGACCGTATATCGGCGAACCTGCAACCGCATTCACATTTTTCTGAATCATCATGGCACGGACATATACACTCATGAATTAGGCAAAGCATTTCTTGCCGATTCAAATGTTAGCAAATCCGCCTTTGCAGCTTATGCCTGTGCAGTACGAAGGCTGGATGACTACATTGACGGAAAACCTTACAGGTGCCATCATGGTGATTATAACGAACAGATTCCTCTGGTGTTTGCGGGCACTTTGTCTGGGTATCTTCAAGAATGCATAGATAATGGCAATAAACCGGCTGCGATCTGCTCAAAAGAAAGGACCTGCATATCTTTTTTGAGCTTTGTGGAAAATGCTGGTTGTTCTGACCTTTCTCAATTAAACACCGGCATTGTATCACAGGCCCTGCTTACATTCTCCAACAAGGATGCCTATGCACGTATCCGTCAGTTCCTGAATTACCTTGCTGAAAAAGGCATCCTGGAAGTGGATCTTTCCAGGATTGTTCCGCACTATAAGAGAGGCACAGCGCTTCCCGCGACATATACGCCAGATGAAATCAGCAGGGTCGAAGCTTCTGTTGATACCAATACTACTATTGGAAAGAGAAACCTTGCTATCATCCGGCTGGCATCACGAATGGGACTCCGTGCAGGCGACATTGCAAAGCTTAAACTATCGGAAATCAACTTTAGTACGGGATACATCAGTATAACCCAGGAAAAGACGGGGATACCTCTCACATTGCAAATGCCTTGTGAAGTTGTTAATGCCATTTCGATGCATCTTGGCAATGACAAATACTCTTTAGAAGACGGGTATGTATTTCATAGCCTGACGGCTCCGTATGGACGTATTACTACAAACATAATACAACACGCTTTAAATGAATGCTTTGCTGCAGCAAATGTCAATACAGCAGGGAAAAAGCATGGTCCACATGCATTTCGGTCATCCCTTGCAAGTTCAATGGTAAACGATAATGCATCTTATGAGGTGGTTAGAAGGATACTGGGACATTCAAATCCTGATGTTATCAGGCATTACGCTAAAGCGGATATTGAAAATCTGAGGATGTGTTCTATAGATCCTCCGATTCCCACAGGGATTTTCCGTGATTATCTTTCCGGCAGGGAGGTGGTCACTCATGTTTGACAGTATTTATTCTGAACAGTTGTCACAGTATTACGGTCTTCGTCGGGAAACATTGAGTGAAAGTGCAGAAAAACACGAATTATGCTATCTGCGTCGCTTTGATTCATATGTTTCCGAACGGTTGGATTCCCCCGGACACATCACGGAAGATTTCATCAACCAATGGGTTGGTTCCCTTTCGGGAAAAAGCAGTTCTGTTGAGAATGAAATCATTGTAATACGACAGTTTCTGGAGTTCCTCAAGCATACCGGAGAAAGTGTTGCCATGCCATCCATCCCCAGGGTTCATGATGACTATGTCCCGTATATCTTTAGTGATATAGAGTTGAATTGTATTTTTGAGTCTGCTGATAACATCGTTCAAAAGGATCCAAAGGCTGATCCTTATCTGGTGATAGAGTTTCCGGTGATTCTCAGGCTTTTATACAGTTGCGGCCTTCGGATCGGCGAAACGGTCAAAATAAGTATGAATGATGTAGATCTGGATGGCGGCATCCTTCGCCTTATAAACACAAAAGGCAATAAGCATCGTTTAGTCCCGATGTCAGCGCCCATGACAGATATCCTATACAAGCACTGCATGGCAATGAACCTTACCGGCAGGAACAGCATATGGCTTTTCCCATCCTCTAAAAATGAGGGGCATATATCCGACAGATCAGTAAAACGCAGATTTGAGTACATTGTTCGTAATAATGGCATTCAAGTCTGTAAACGAAAGAAACACGAGCGTGGTCCATGCCTGCATTGTATGCGCCATGTGTTTGCGTTTAAATCGTTTGCAAAGGCCGAACGGGAAGGAAGGCATCTTGATGACGCTGTCCCATTCTTGTCTGTTTATCTTGGGCATGCAGGCATTAATGAAACAGCCAAGTACCTAAAATTCAGCAATGAGCTGTTTCCGGAGTCCATCGATTCCTTTGGAAGATTTATGAGCGACCTGCTTGCGGAGGCAGACTATGAAGAATAAAAAAATTTCCTTCATGGATCATCTTGAGTATTATTTCAATATATATTTACCAACTGTAAAGGGCTTATCAAAATCAACGATAGTTTCGTATAAAGCAACATTCCGTATACTTATGGAATTCTTATATACAGTAAAAGGTATTCCCTCTGATAAGGTGGAGTTCAGTACCTTTGATGATAAGTTGATCATGGAGTTCTTAAGCTGGCTGGAAACAGAGCGCAGCTGCAGTGTCAGCACCAGAAACCAGAGGCTCTCTGCTATTGCAGCATTCTCGATATATGCACAGAATAGAGATTTTGGTTCAGCAGTTACTTTCAGAAACTGTGTACTAAAAGTTCCAAAGAAGAAAGTGCCCCGTAAAGGCAGAAGCTCATTCACAAGAGATGAAGTCAAGACTCTATTCCAATTACCCGATTCAAGTAATGAAATCGGATTAAGAGATAAGACTTTGCTGTGTTTTATGTATGCTAGCGGAACAAGGGCACAGGAGGTATGTGATTTAACAGTTGGGGACATCCAGTTCTATCCTGATCGGGCTGGCATCAGCATACATGGTAAAGGTCAAAAGGTGCGCCGTATAGGTATTCCATGTGATGCTTCAAATATGTTGAAGAAATATATTGAACATCGTAGAATAATCAATGATACAGAGCGGCATGTGTTCTCAAGTCAGACACATGAGAAGATGTCAGTTTCCTGTATTGAGGAAATATACTCCAAGTACATCGACAAGGCAAAACAAGAGTATCCTGAGATGTTCAGATATAGTTACACGCCACATTCCATGAGGCATACTACTGCCACCCATATGCTTGAAGCAGGGGTTCCGCTTATTGTGGTCAAGAACTTTCTCGGGCATGTATCCCTGCAGACCACCCAGATATATACAGAGATAACGCAGGATACCATGAACAAACAGCTTAAATCGTGGAATGACAAATGGTTTCTCAAGGATAATTCTCATTTTGAGGACACGAATGGCAAAAGTAACATACCGGAATTCTTAAGGTAAAAAGTAGTTATTGTTATTCGGGATTCAAAACGGAGAACTGCCGATTTACGCTGATGTTGGCAGTTCTCCCAGAATAATAATACTTCTGGGATAATGGGACCAGCACCCGGCAGTCCTCAGATCTTCCCGTTCCTCTTCGATCGCATGA
>CAJTVD010000151.1:3210-3927 GCA_910579495.1 uncultured Lachnospiraceae bacterium | reverse complement strand
CCTCTCGCGTGTGAGGCGAACGCTCATCCCAGCTGAGCTATGCTTCCATGACAATAATTATAGCACGATAGGCAGGAAATGCAATAGGATTTTTGGTAAAAATCAGGATAAAGGGGGAGAATATGCCAGGGCAGTTTTCGAGGACAGAATTACTATTTGGGGAGGAAGCCATAAGACGGCTCCATACAGCCAGGGTGGCGGTTTTCGGTATTGGGGGCGTTGGCAGTTATGTAGTGGAAGCGCTGGTAAGGAGCGGTGTGGGAAAAATCGACCTGATAGATAATGACAGAGTATGTTTATCTAATATCAACCGCCAGCTTTTTGCCACCCATAGGACCCTGGGGCAGTACAAGGTGGATGCGGCGGAGGAGAGGATCCGGGAAATCAACCCTCATGCGGAGGTTTATAAGCATTGTGCTTTTTACCTGCCGGAGACGGCGGGGCAGTTTGATTTTAAGGCTTATGACTACGTGGTGGACGCCATTGACACAGTGGCGGGAAAGCTGGCGCTTGCAGGGCAGGCGGAGGCGGCAGGGGTTCCCATAATCAGTTCCATGGGGGCGGGCAACAAGGTGGACGCCACAGCCTTTGAGGTGGCGGATATTTATCAGACCTCTGTGTGCCCCCTGGCAAAGGTAATGCGCAGGGAATTAAAAAAAAGAGGCATCGAAAAGCTGAAGGTAGTCTATTCCAGGGAACCAGCATTGCAGCAGATCG
>CAJTVD010000151.1:2950-3200 GCA_910579495.1 uncultured Lachnospiraceae bacterium | reverse complement strand
CCCTGGCCGGGAGTGCGGGGACGCCGGGGCAGGGGAAAAGCCGGGGCGCCGCCAGACGCCGGGAAGCAACGCCTTTGTGCCTCCGGTGGCGGGGCTTATAATGGCAGGGGAAGTCATTAAAGATTTAACGGGATCCGTAAATTGATAAAATAGTTATTTGCTGGTATCTTATTGTTGGAAAATTTAGGTTTTTGTAATAAAATTAATATAGATAGAAAACAAAAGCCCCCAGGAGATTAGCAGGGGGGGG
>CAJTVD010000151.1:0-2922 GCA_910579495.1 uncultured Lachnospiraceae bacterium | reverse complement strand
GGTAAAATGGCGGTATTTTATATGGGAAAGGAAGGGTTCTTATGCTGAAAAGTTTTATATTTAACAACAAGCCGGAAGAAGACGAGTTAAAGGAAAGGTTAAAGGTTGCCCGGGAGAAGCTGTTTCAGCAGCAGGCCCGGATTAAGGAACACAAGCTGCCGGTGCTGGTTTTGATGGAGGGCTGGGGGACAGCAGGAAAAGGCAGCGCCATTGGCCACATCATCCAGAATATTGACCCCAGGTTTTTCAAAGTGGCGGCTATGGCACAGCCCACCGAGGAAGAGGCCAGGAAGCCTTTTCTTTACCGGTATTTTGCAAAGCTGCCGGAGGCGGGGAAATTTATGATCCTGGATTCCGGCTGGATGGAAGAAGTGACCAGGAAGTGCCTGCAGGGGGATATGGATAAGAAGGCCTACGACCAGCGGATCAGCAGCATCAAAAGATTTGAGCGGCAGCTTACGGATAATGGGTATCTGGTAATGAAGTTTTTCTGCCACATCAGTGAAAAGGAGCAAAAAAAGCGCATAGAGGGCCTGTCTATGGATATTGATACCAGATGGCGGGTAGACAAATATGATAAGTGGCAGAACAGGCATTATAAAAAGTGCAAGGAAGTTTTCCAAAAGTATATGGAGGATACTGACACGCCTTCTGCCCCCTGGTATATCATTGATTCCAAGTCAAAAAAATGGGCGGAACTGCAGATCCTGGAGAACCTTACCCAGGGGATAGAAGTTGCCCTGCAGAATAAGAGCCTGGCAGTCCCGCTCCTTCAAAATGTGTTCCCCCTTGTGAATATGCCCAGGCTCTCGGAGGTTTCCCTGGACTGCTTTATGGAAGAGAGGGACTATGAGGAAGAGCTGAGCAGGCTCCAGGCTCATTTGGGAGAGCTCCATAACCGTCTATACCGGAAAAAGATCCCTGTTGTGATTGCTTATGAGGGCTGGGACGCCTCGGGAAAGGGCGGCAACATCAAACGGCTTACTAGGGCGTTGGACCCAAGGGGCTATGAGGTGCACCCTATCGCCAGCCCGGAGCCCCATGAAAAGGCAAGGCACTATCTGTGGCGTTTCTGGACCAGGCTTCCCAAGACCGGGCATATTGCCATTTTTGACAGGAGCTGGTACGGGCGTGTGATGGTGGAGAGGCTGGAGGGTTTTTGCAGTGAGAACGATTGGAAGAGGGCGTACAATGAAATCAACGAGTTCGAGAAGGAGCTTTATGACTGGGGCGCAGTGATCATTAAGTTTTGGGTACAGATAGATAAGGACACCCAGCTTGCACGCTTTAATGACAGGCAGAACACACCGGACAAGCAGTGGAAGATCACGGAGGAGGACTGGCGGAACCGGGAGAAATGGGATGGCTATGAAACCGCGGTGAATGAGATGGTCCAGAAGACCAGCACTGCTTATGCCCCCTGGTATATTCTGGAGTCAGTGGATAAGAAATATGCCAGGATCAAAGCCCTTAAGATTGTGATAGAAGAGTTGGAAAAAGTGCTGGGCTGACCAGCAGGGGGTTCCGGTGGGAGCCCCCCCGTTTTTAGCCCAAAGGAAGCTTCCCTGCGCCAAAGACGGCGGGAATTGCCCTGCGTGGCCGCAATTTTCATCCTTCACCCTTTAGGGCAAGAGGATTTTTTGGCATATTTCCGCTGGAGCTTTTTGGAAAGCTTATTTGGCTCTTTTACTTTTTGGGGAGGGCGCGCCTGTCTTTTTTCCGCCAGGAAAACATAATAGCCGTTGATTTCATATACCATGACGCCGCCGAACAGGGAAGTGAATTTATTTTTGTACCAGGGAAGGCGTTTGGCCACCATCAGCATTCTGCCCCCTGGGGCCAGCCGGAAAAAGCCGGTCTCAATAAAATGTTTTGCCACTGAAAAATCCGTATGGTATGGGGGGTTAGACAAGATCAGGGAAAAATCCTTTTCAGGAATATTTTCAAAGCCGTTGCTTGGCCGGATATCAATTTCCGGGACCTGGTTTAGGCGTGCATTGATCTTTGCATATTCTACGGCTGTCCCGGAACTATCGCACATGACCACATTTCTTCCGCTTATAAGTTTGGCCGCAAGGATCCCCACAATGCCATAACCGCAGCCCAGGTCAAGGACTTTGTCGTCAGCCCGGAAATCTGCTTTTGAAAGCATGGCCAGAGTACCAGCATCAATGGCGGAGGGAGAAAAAAGCGACGGGTGGGTGCAGAACTTTAGCGGTATGTTTTTAATCTCGGCTGTAATCGTTATATCCATAATCATCCTTTATGCTGCCAACAGCCCGTGGATCTGGGTGTTGGCACAATATCTGTATGCCGGACGGGTCCGGCGGCCCTTTGTCTGTCCACTCTATCTTACCATAAGCAACATTATGCGTCACTGTTTTTTGCAGATATATTATTGCCCGGGCTGCTATAAGCTGTGCTGCACAGAACTCATCGGTAGTTTCTGGACAGTGGTTGTGATGCTGCCAGGTGTGTGGTATAATTTCAATGCCATTTTAGAAAACCCAGGATAGCAATTCTCCCAGAGAAAGGGAGGAAAATTTCACAGGAGGCTGCTATGTCAGAGGAATTGGTTTATGAAATACTTTCAGCAGTGGAAGAGATACCGGAAGGGAAGGTTGCCTCTTATGGGCAGATCGCCAGGCTGGTCGGCAGGGAGAAAAATGCCAGGCTTGTGGGGAAAGTGTTAAGCATGGCGGAGTATTATGGGAAATATCCCTGCCACCGGGTGGTAGGCCATGCAGGCAGGATCGCGCCCTGTTTTCATAGCCAGCGGTCTTTGCTGGAGAGGGAAGGGGTGACATTTCGGGATGAGGCCCATGTGGATATGAAAAAACATCAGTGGGACTGTTGAAGGCCATTTAGATAGTGTAACTTTACTTGGGGAATTTTTCCAGAAAATAAAACGGAGCACCTGCT
>CAJTVD010000150.1 GCA_910579495.1 uncultured Lachnospiraceae bacterium | reverse complement strand
GGCGGAAAGGAAGCCGGTAAGGGGATAATCCCTTTTGCGTCCAAGATGCTGGTAAAAAGCGTTATAAAAGACAGAAGGGATAAACTCAGAAATATCGAAATGTCTTTCAAGGAGCTGGAAAAAGGAAGGGGTATTGTCGATGAACATATCCCTGCAGTCTGAAAAGGTATCTTTTAAAGAAATCTGATGGTATATAACAGCCATAAATTTTCTCCTCCGTGAGTAGTATGGTGGTTGGTGGTACTTCCATTATACCATTTGCGGAGAGAAAATTTATATATAAACAACAAGGAAACCCCGTAAAATTAGCGGGTATGGCAATTTAACAATTACTTATGGAAAAATTAGTAAGGGAGAACAATCCGGGATGGAAACCGGGGAACGCCTTTGACACGAGCATTTTAGACCAGCTTGACGGAACACTCGGCGGGGTGGACTTCAGGGCATAAAAATTTTATGTCATAAAATTTGGAAGTGGAGGATTTGGTATGTCAGTAAAGATTGAAGGAAATGTAGGCCAGGCCAGTGCGGCAAGCGGCTGGTATCAGAATGGCAGGGTGGTTAGCGCACAGGAAAAGGAAAAACATGCACCGCAGCCTAAGGCGGACAATGCGGTGAAGGTTTCCATTTCGCAGGAGGGAATTGAGAGCTATCAAAAACAGGCTGGTGAAAAAGGGATATCGGGCAGGGTTGTTGCAAAAGGGAACAAGGAGAGCGTTATAAGGCAGGCAAAACAGGCCACAAGCGCACTGTCTGCAAACGCCTATGGCGGCGAACTGGCAGGGGAGCTGAAAAAGCTGAAAGGGCAGAGGGCAGGAAGTGCATACGGCATTGCAGATGAGATGGAGGATTCCGTCAGGGCTTATGCGAACCTTTATGATGAGATCGTGCAGGGTTACCAGGACGACACAAGGGAGCGTTATGTGGAGGATGAAAATTCAGGGACGGGTTTCCGCAAAATGACAATGGAGGAAGAATTAAGCAGGCTTGACCGGGCATTCCAGAAGATGGCGGACAGAGCGGATGCCAAGGAAATGATTGAGGGCGAGTTTAAGAGGCTCAGAACTGAAGGGGGGAAAGGGCTTTCCACGAATGCCTCTAAAAAGCCGCAGGGGACAGATGGAGATGCCCCGGAAACAGCCGGGCAGAAAATGAAAAGGCTGGCACAGGAATGGAGGGATGCTTACCGAGCGTCAGGATCTAAGGAGGGCAGCATGGAGAAAGTCATGTCCCTGCTTAACAGTATGTTCCATATCAGCAGCAAGGCATGATGTGGTGGCTGCAAATAATCCATACATCTTATTCGGCGGAGGCGAAAAAACCATGCGCCCCTGCCGGGGTACCTGTCCGGAGTTATTGCGAGGACGAAATGAATTCAATGAATCGTTCAGACTTATTATGAGGGTGCTAGAACAGTCCTGACCGGCAGAGGGGACGCCGAGAAAAAAACTGGAGGAAATATGCAAGTGAGCATTAAAAGCAGATACGACAATGAGATTTTAGACAGGATATTCCGTTATTTTATGAGGATCGTCTTACACATGCAAAGTAGCGGTATTGAGAAACTGCCATTAGAAAATAATTTTGAAGAACCCTTAAAATCTTTTATAGACATTGCAGTTGGCCTGATTATTGATGGACAGCCGCCTGAAATAGCAAGCCTGATTTTGGATGCAGAATATGACGTCATATTAAACACAGGTGCAGTCAGCGTAAAAACAGCTATGAGCCTGCGGCTTATAAAGGAACTATCATTGCATATCCATTACGATGACTATTATAGTTATCTGCTGTCTACAGATAATTTGTGGGGTAATGAAGTTTCTGGGTATGCTTCCCAGACGTTTTATCCGAATCTTCCAGAAGAGATAAAGGAAAAGTATAAAATTCATGATTTGATAAAGTATATGCCGAAAGAAGCATTCAGATTGGATGATTATTGAATGGAACGCATTTCCGTCAGAAGTATATCCCCGATAATCCACAACCTGACAAGGCAGGGCAGGCATCCCCGGCGTACCGGCAGATTGGGGAAGCGGGGAGCAGGGCGGTTTTGATTGACAAAGAGGCGTTTTTGCTTTGCTTGGATTGGGAATTTAAAAGGTGAGAATATCAAGGCGGTTTTATGCGTAAATGTATTCGCTGTGGCAGCACAATGGTTGAGGGCTGTGGCATAAAAGTAAAAGGTGGAGCATACGGGATTGTTTTGACAGATAATGAAAATAAGTGGTGGGGTTGGGCGTATAGGTGAACCCAAAGTCGCAATCTGCCCTAATTGTGGTGAAGTTTCTATTTATCTGGAAAATATAGAAAAGTTAAAAAAATAATGAGAAATGAAACTATCGGCTGCATATCCCCAATAAGCCACAGCCTGACAAGGCAGGGGCAGGCATCTCTGGCGTTTCAGCAAATTGGGGAATTGGGAGCAGGTACAGGAGCGGGAGAAGATGGCAGCGGAAATTGCAGATGATATCTTCCCCGTAGATTTCCATATATATGCAATTAAGTGTCCTGAAAACTGCATGATGCAGATAGGGGTGGAAACTGTTTAAAAAGATATATCTGTATTATGGTGTCACTGCCGAAGATATAAAAAATGAAACGGAAAGGTATAAGTCACTTTTAGCAGCATTGTGTTCATAGATGGCTGCTTTCCGGCAAAACAGGAGGAAAGTGAAATGGGTATTACAGGAATAGCAAAAAGCCATCAGGCGAACCGTATTGCAACGGGAAAGCCATCATCTAAGAAGGAATGGAAACTGTCGGATTCCCTCCGGGAGAAGATAACCGAATATGCCAAAGAAGATGCGGCACAGAACGTCTATATGGGAAATAAGTTCCTTGCCCTGCGGAAAAACGAGGTCGCCAAAGTCGCGCCGGACAGGGCTGCGCTGATGGGGGAACTCAATCAGGAAATGGCTCAGTGCTTTCCGGGCCATACTGGTAACAGTAAATGGAAATTTTTAGAAATTTTCACCGATGGGACATTTTATGCTGAGTGCATAACATGGCTTTGTCGTCCAAAACAGGCTGTGGAGGTATACGGTATCCCGTCCTGCGGTGGATGATGAATAACATCTTCGTCCGTACCGATCCGGCAGGGAACATCAAGCCGGACAAGGAGAAGTCCACGGAGAAGATTGACGGCGCAGCCGCCACCATCATGGGATTAGACCGGGCAATCAGGAATGAGGACAGCACGGGCAGCGTGTATGACGAGAGGGGGATTTTGTCCTTTTAGAATGACGGAATTTATGCTATACTCAATACCAGTCAGTACAATTTAGGAGGCCGCATGAACGAAAAGGATAATGTAACAGAACAACTGAAAGAGCTTATGGAGGCGTATTGCTTTAATGTAGATACGCTTTCAAAATATTTAGGGCTGCCTGCAGACAAGGTTAGAATTTTATCACAGGGAGACATTTCTTTCCTGCCGGAAGATAATATGTATAGGTTCCGGCTTTTTAATAAGATCAGTTTCCTTTATCTGAGTGCCACAGAAGATAAGGATTTAAAGCTGTGTGCATTCCTACAGGTGCTTATTTCACATCATGGTCTGTCAAAAAAGACGATTGCTAAGATGGCAGGGGTAGATAAAAGTGATATTGAGAAAATGATATCCAATCCGCCTCGAAAAGTATCAGAGGAAATAAAATATAAAGTCGCTGTCACGGTCATGTCATTACGTTTTTTCTTGAAAGAATGTGAACCGGAACAGTAGATATTGATTTGTATGTTTAACAGCATCTCTTCGAAGATGCTTTCTTTTTGTCCATTTTTAGGAGGTGCCTATGAAACTACCATTCATTTTTGGAACAAGGGGTGCGAGGGATAAGCCAAAGGACAGCTACGGCGGCCAGGCTTATTCCTTTTTCTTTGGGAGAAGCACCAGCGGAAAAAAATGTGAATGAGCGTACCGCCATGCAGACCACGGCGGTCTATT
>CAJTVD010000149.1 GCA_910579495.1 uncultured Lachnospiraceae bacterium | reverse complement strand
TACCTGTCTAAAAATACTTTTATGTACGAACTGTCAATTCTTTTTGTAAGTTCCTGATATTCCTTCTAATCTTTCTGCATATCCCATAATTTTCCTTTTCACTAGAAGTCAGCCGCTGCAGTTTAGCTTCCAATAATTTGATTTTTGCTATTGTGTCCATATAAATTACCATCCTTTCTTTTATAAGTTACCTTGTTTTCTGCACCTATTGTAATGTCAGGCAAATTGCAACAATTCCCCCTTATCAATACCACCTGACCATTGGCCAGCCATTGTTGACACCTTTCGTAACCAGTATCTGGTGCAGATCAATGATACCATTGTGAAAAGTAGCCGCACATGCGGACAAATAGAGATCCCACATGCGGACAAATCTTTCATCAAACATTTTCCTCACCTGCTCCAGAGACTCTCTGTAATTTTTGTCCCAGCAAAGGAGCGTTTTATTGTAGTGAAGCCGCAAATTCTCCACATCCATCACATGGAAATCATCCTCAGCCATAGCATGTATCATTTCCCTAAGACTGGGTACAACCCCTCCTGGAAAAATATATTTCTTGATCCATGCGTCTCCCGGATGCTCTTTTAAGGCACTGATAAAATGCAGCAGGAAAGCGCCGCCGTCTTTCATAACCTGTGATACACTGTCGATAAAAAGCTGGTAATTCTCCCGGCCTACATGTTCCACCATTCCAACGCTCACAACTCTGTCGTACTGTTTTCCCTTTTTGGGAAGATCACGGTAATCCATCAATTCAACCGTTAAATCATCTTCCAGTCCTTCTTCTAAAATACGTTTTTGGAATTCTTTATACTGCTCCTGGCTCAGCGTTATCCCTGTTCCCTTCACCTTATATTTTTTTACGGCCTCTATGAGAAGATACCCCCATCCGCAGCCTATATCCAGAAGACTCATGCCTTCTTTTAAATTCAATTTTTGAAGAATATAATCTGCCTTGTTTACCTGCGCCTGGTAAAGAGTATCTTCCGGATTTTTAAAGTATGCGCAGGAATAGCTGAGTGTTTCATCCAGCCACAGCTTATAAAAATCATTGCCGATATCATAGTGGCTGGTCACCTCTTTTTGGAAAGAGAAGTATGGATCAGCTTCTTCAGTGCGGTCTCATCTGTAGAAAACTTCCCCATCTGGCCCAGGAAAGCATCCAGCGCCTCGTAGAGATTCCCCTCAATTTCAATTTTCCCATCCATGTACGCTTCTCCCAAAGCAATGGATGTGCTGTTTAAAAGTTCGGAAACCGGGATCACTTCTTTAAAATCCACTACAAACCTGGGAACCCCGGCTCCAATCGGATATTCCCTCCCTTTAAACCGAAGTAAAAAAGGATTTTTATCAAATTTGCCCATAAATTGAACCATTGAAGCTTCTTCTAACTTTTCATTAATTTTTGATAACATAATCTTTCCTTTCTGAATTTTCGATCATTCCTGCTCCAGCTTGCCGATATAAAATGCATCCCTTTCTTTACCAACAGCCTTTCCAAGCCGTCCATAAGGAAAAGGTCTGTATTTTTCCGGATTCCACACAAAAAAATAACGCCAGACCAGCCATCACGATCATATCCTCCAATCAGGCACACATTTTGAATCTCTGCCCTTTCAGCCCGAATCCATGATTGTTGTCATCATCAAAGGGATAATAACCCCATGATGACTTCCAGAATAACAAATACCGGCGTGAGAAGGCATCCTTTTTATATTCTCCAATCTGTTTCAAAAGTGTTTTAAACATAAATGTCTTATTTTTTAACAATCTATGAAGTCTATTTCTTTATTGCGAAACCGGATGCATACCCTTACAGGCATCTTCAACCATGGAAACACATTTCTCAATGCCGAATACGCCACTGTCCAGACATAAATGGTAATTAATAGAATCCCCCCATTTTCTGTCCGTATAGTACCGGTAATGCTCCGCACGCAGTTTATCCCTCCTGCGGATCATATCTTCCATATTTTCCTCTGAAAACTGCCCTCTTTCCATACAGTGTTTCTTTTTAAATGCCATATCTGCATGGATAAAGACATTCAATACATCCTTTCTGTCCCGCAGGATATAATCAGCACATCTGCCTACTATGACGCTGGGACCTTTTTCCACAAGTTCTTTAATAACCTTTACCTGCGTAAAATAAAGCTGATCCTGCAGCGGCTGATAGTCTGCATAACTTCCCCTTCCCGCATACGCAACATGACGGGCGATATTAAAGAGCAGACTGCCATTCATATGCTCCCCTTGTTGTTCGATAAATTCTTGATGGAATCCGCTTTCTTTTGCAGCCATTTCGATAATCTCCTTATCGTAAAACGGCACATCCAGTCTCTTGGCCAGCTCGCTTCCAATGCTGTGTCCCCCGCTTCCGCATTGTCTGCTTATTGTAATGATTTTTCCCTGCATAAATAGATACCTCCTAAATTTTTTTCCAATATATCTTCAGCATGGCTAGGGCTGTTATAAATGCCAGCACATCTGCCAGCGGGCCTGCCCACAATGCCCCTTCCACCCCTAATACCAGCGGCAGCAACAAGGTGGCCGGGAGCAGATAAACAATCTGCCTTGACAGGGACAGCACCGTTGCCTGAGTGGGTTTTCCAATTGACTGGAAGAAAATGCCCGTTGCTATCTGCAGACCATTAATCGGACACGCCAGAAGGAAGATCCGAAAACATTTCACTGCAAATTCATTGTACAGTTCTGATTCTGAGCCAAAAATCTGGACAATGCTCATAGGCGCAAGCTGGAATACAATAAATGCTAAAATCAAAACGGCCGTTGACACGGTCAATACGATTCGGTATGTCTGCTTTACCCTGTCCTTCTGCCCGCTTCCATAATTATATCCATAAACAGGCTGTGCCCCGGTTGCCAGTCCAAGCAGGATGGCAGTGACAATCTGATTCACCTTCATGGTAATCCCTATGGTTGTCAGGGGAATATCTGCCCCATATTTCGATTCCGCTCCATAGGATACAAGTATGTTATTGGTAACTGCCGTGACCAATACAATGGCAATCTGCGTGATAAAACTGGATATCCCCAGACTGCTGATCTTCGCCAGGACTTTCCCTGAGATCCGGAAACATGTCTTATCCAGCTTTATACACTTAAATTTCCAGATATAAGCAAAATACAGGAAAGCATTCAGTATCTGTCCGGCAATGGTCGCCCATGCCGCACCCTTGACACCCCAGTGGAAAACGAAAATAAAAATCGGGTCAAGGATGATATTGGCAATACAGCCCACAAGCAGTCCCGCCATGCTGTATTTTGGACTGCCATCTGCACGGATCATGCCTGCCATCCCGGAATCAATGCAAAAAAACAGCATTCCAAATGAAATGATCCGTCCATAATCCATGGCATAAGGCAGAATGTCTTCTGTTGCGCCAAACAAGATGCACAAAGGTTTCAATAATAAGTTAAACAGAATGCAAAGAATGATTCCGGCAATTACCGTTACTGATATGGAGCATCCTATGCCTTTTGCTGCTGACCTTTCATCCCCTTCCCCCAGCTTCAGGCTCAGGTATGCTGCGGCGCCGTCTCCGATCAGCAGACTTATAGAAATTGCTATGACCGTCATAGGCATAACCACATTGGTGGCGCCGTTTCCAAGATACCCTACTCCATGTCCGATAAAAATCTGGTCAACAATATTATATAGGGCGTTGACCACCATGGAAATAATGCTTGGAACAGCAAACGTCAGTATCAGTTTCCCGACACGTTCTGTACCAAGCGGATTTGTTTTTGTTGCTGTTGTATCCATTTCTTTACCTCCTAAACTTTAAATGGAATGATAAACTATAAGAATTACATCCTATCCATACCTGTTTCCTTTTTCCGTCAATTCCATATTTTCCTGCATTTTGTCCAGAACATCATGAAAAATCTTCAGTTCTTCCGCTTCAATACCAGCCGTCAGCCTTTTTTCCAACAGGGCTATGTGCCTCTCAACCTGCTCTTTCATCTCCACAGTATGGCTGGTTGGCAGTATCTTTTTCAATCGGTCATCGCCGGAGACCTTTTCCCTCCGGATAAATTCCTGTGCCTCCATTTTCTTCAACAGTGTAGAAACAGACGCGCTCCGTATATTCAGTTCCTCCTCTATGTCTTTTTGATAAATTTC
>CAJTVD010000148.1 GCA_910579495.1 uncultured Lachnospiraceae bacterium | reverse complement strand
TGATGCTCACCGTTACATAGAAAAACAGGCAATGGATCGCTGTATTGCAAAGCGAACTATTGCCGAAGAAATTATCAAAACTTATACCCTTGCCTAACCTTTCAATGGAAAAACTTCTCCCTTTCTATCTCCATTTCGTTCCACTTGAAGGATAGACTCCATACATAATGGTGTGCATCCTTTTTCATTTATCGACTCTTACCAATTTGTTTCTCTTATTAAGTCACGAACCACCAGCCCTGCTGGTGGTTTGCTGTTGGCCCTACGGGGCCGATGTTACTTTTCCGCCTAAAGGCGGTCCGATAAACCATTATCTTGTTACTCTTCCGCCTAAAGGCGGTTCAGTAAACCATTATCTTGTTACTGGTGGCCGCTTAAAAGCGGCTCTCTGTTACTTTCCTGAATCGCCTTCCATGTGAAGTGCTATACTAAAGTTGTAACGGGAGTGGCTAATGAGATATAATCAAAATCACAAGGAAAGAGGTACTCATTATGTCACAAAACTACACTCCCGAATTTAAAAAGAAGATCGTCCGCCTCCATGAGGAAGAGGGACGAACCTACAAAAGTACCACCGCAGAGTATGGCGTATCCAAAGCCAGCATCTCCAAGTGGTGCAGCGAATTCAGCAAAGAATGCCAGACCAACCCTAAAGCCCAGGAAGATTATGACTCTATGAAGGAGAACCTCCGGTTAAAACGGGAGAATGAAGAATTACGGAAGGAGATCGCCTTCCTAAAAAAAGCGGCGGCATTCTTTGCAAAGGAAATCGATTAGAGGCTTATCGATTTATTGACGGTCATCAGGAAGAATTCGGTGTCCGCTGGCTGCTGAGGCGGCTGGCGATCTGTCCGAATGCCTACTATAACTACCGGAAACACCGGAAGGCGGATTATTATGCCCAAAAAGCAGAGGTTCAGGAGCAGATCCGCAGCATCTATCACAGCCATAACGGAGTGGACGGCTACCGCAGCATGACGGCTTATCTAAAGCGGGCAGGGCACGGCTACAGCGCTGCGACCATCCATAAATACATGAACACACAGATGGGTCTGCGCTCCATCGTCCGCCCCAAAAAGCCGGGAGCAAAGCCAGGCAAGCCCCATAAGGTATTCGGGAATAAGCTAAGGCAGGACTTCCATGCGGACAAGCCGAACCAGAAATGGTGCACGGATTTCACATATCTGTTTCTGAAAAATGGGGATGTGCGCTATAACTGTACCATCATAGACCTCCATGACAGGAGCGTGGTGGCGGGCATAACGGACCGCCATATCACCAGCGAACTTGCGATCCGCACGCTACAGAAAGCATTGGAATCCCAGCGTCCGGCAGACGGCAGCTTGATCCTGCACAGCGACCAGGGGAGCCAGTATACATCGAAGGCTTTCATAGAGTTCTGCGGATCCGTCCATGTGTCCCAAAGCATGAGCAAAGCCGGGTATCCATACGACAATGCGCCAATGGAGAGGTACTTCAATACCCTGAAGAACGAGTGCACCAACCTCTATGAATTCCGTACGCAGGAGGAGTTGTACCAGACTGTGGAGGAATTCGCTTATGCCACTTACAACCATGTGCGCCCCCATTCCTACAATGGGTACAGGACGCCATTCGAAGCACGGTGCGCCGCATGATGCCGTTCCAAGATTCAGAGCCAGAGGGGATGAAAGCAGCCACCCCGCAGGGGCATGCCCTTGACAGCCGCCCAAAGGGATGTTACACTCCCAGGGCCGACGGCGGATGTACAAGAAAGTCCGTTCCTGAGTTCATCGCCGTCGGTAGGCATCTGACGACATCCCTTTGGGCGGCTGTCAAGGGTGGCGGAAACTGCATCCATCCTAACGGTAAGCAACTTGATTTTTTTAGCCACAAATGTTACAAAAAAGCTTGACCACTACAATGCGATCCCTTTCATATTGTTCGCCTATGTACCTCTTGATCGTTTCTCCGTTTACATTACCCACCGTTTCACAGTAGTATCCCCTTGCCCAAAAGTGTCTGTTGTACTTCTCTCGGTATTCAGGATGCCTGTCAAATATCATCAATGCGCTTTTCCCTTTGATCCAGCCTATTACTTTTGACACACTTACCTTTGGCGGAATCGACACATTCCGGGAGATATGCTCCCTGTCCGCCATCTTGTCAACCTGGCTGCACATCTCTTTTGTCAGATAGACCGAAGTGATGATGCGGTCGTCCCGTTTTGCCATAGACGCCCTCCTTTCCCTTTCACAGCTTTTTAACAGGCTCCACTCCCCTTTAACAAGGGTACAGGCTTTGCCTGTACGGTGTTTCCCCGGTTTGTTTCACAAACCTATTCCTGCCTTAACAAAGCCAATCAAAGATTGGCTTCAAAATCTCCGATTTTGAGCGTATGTCCCCACCGCAGGCGGCGGGGCAGAGGTCGCTCCGCTCCCGAAAAGCAAAAAAAGGAAGTACCATGGTCTCCCACGATACTTCCTCAATCTTTCCACTGTCCTGTTTTACCGCTCCCATCCCTGCAGGTTCTCCCGCCCGCGCTCTGCTTCCTGCTCCGGCAAAGGAGTAAACTCAATGCCGTCAATACAGTTCTCATACAAAAACTGCTTGATCTCCGTCATGTCATTGGATTCATAAAACTGTATCAACAGCCCTGTAAAGGCCGGCTGTAATTCAATGGGAACGGAAATAATGCCGCACCCATTTGAGATCATCACATGGCTGCCTGCCAGCATGGATGTCCTCTTGTTGCCGTCCAGAAACATCTGCTTCCGCACAAGGTAGAGCATCATGGTCAGCGCCCGGTCTGTCGGGTTCTCTATCTGTCCGATCTCCGCCATTTCCTCTTTGATCTGGGATTCAATAGGCATGTCCGGCTTCCACGTTGTACCGCCAATGCTCACCGGCACATTCCGCAGATACCCGGCCCGGATGATCAGGTTATCGCCGCCCACACACTGGTTGATCTTACAGACAAACGGATAATCCGTAGGGTAATCCAGGGTATCCAGCACGAACTGCCATGCGTGTTTCAGATTGTTCACCGCCACAATATCAGACACCTTTACCCCCTGGACACTCATGCCGTTATAAATGGCCTCCGTGTCCGGGTAGGTCACGGCCAACCCTTCCAGCCGTGCGCTCTTCCAGATATAGTCCACGATATTCCTCTTGGCAACAAAAATATTTTCTTCCCGTGTCATATGGTATTTTGCTTCCAAAACAATCACCTCTCTCTAAATCCGCTTTTCACAGCTTCCCCCCATATTGAGGATAAATATTTTTCCCAAACTCATACGCTTCCTGCAAATGTACTGTCCTGTCAATCTGCGGCCTGCCATTGGTATCCCCACATCCACCGGCAAGCACCATGCCCCTGTCATGAAAGCCGATGTAATTGACAAGCGCAAACTGATAATACGATACCGCCTGCTCAAACGTCCAGAAAAAGTCATCCGCTGATGTCATCAGCAGGGTGCAGTCCTTTATGGGGTACTTCTCATACCTGCCAAGCGGCGGGCCTGGATCTTCCTCTGCAATACAGTAAAACCGTTCGATAAATGCCTTTATCCTGGCAGATACCGTCCAGAAGTACAGAGGGGAGGCAAACACAATACAGTCTGCATCCTTGATCTTCGGCACAAGGTCATTAAAAGCGTCTTTCTGGATGCAGGGCTTCCCGTAACGGCAGGCATTGCAACCCAGGCAGCCCTTGACCTCATTCTTTAAAAGCGAGATCACTTCGACAGAATGTCCGCTTTCTTCTGCACCGGCCACAAAGCTGTTGACAAGCTGGGCAGTGTTTCCCTCCGCCCTGCCGCCACCCTGTATCACAAGTATCTTCTTCATCTGCATTTCCTCCGGTTTCTGGTTATCTGCCCTTAAGTATAGCACAAATCCGGACCTGCACAAAGTATACTTTGGAAATATTTCTTCCAATATCCCTTAATACCGTTCCAAAAGGTCGCTGGTCTCCCTGCACACCCGTTCCCCATGGGCAAGGGCAAGTACCACAAACACAGCAATCCCCACAACCGCCAGCACTCCAACCAAAACCTCTTTCATACACACCTCCATCTTACCGTTCCCACTCATCTTCCTGCAGCTCCATCCTGTCCGACCGCCGGCCACAGGGGTAGACAAATGGCGGTACATCATCCACTTTTCTCGCCTCGGGTCTTTAACAGTTCCAAAATAAGAAAAATACCTACAGGCCGCATAAAGCC
>CAJTVD010000147.1 GCA_910579495.1 uncultured Lachnospiraceae bacterium | reverse complement strand
ATATGCCAACATGGTACAGCAGATGTTCGGCAATAAGAAAAATTCCAATAATCCGTTAGCTCAATGTGATTATGGGAATTTTGCACTGCGTTTCAAGCCGGTTGATATTCAATTCACGAAGCCGAATTGGGATAATATCATGACGAAGCGTGATAAGCCCGCAATGTCGGAGGAAGAATTTGAGGCGGCAATAAAGGAGCTGGCGCAGAAGGAATTTGCCACCGGGAAGCGGGATGATGCGGCATATAGGAAATTATGTATGCAGCATGGAGAGACCGTTTCCCCGGACAGGAAAGCCATCTATGAATCAAGCATGAGAAAGACAGGCGGAAAGATGAATGCAGCCTGTATGTTTTGGGATAACAATGGGAATAAAACGCTGTCTTATAATCCTGAATCAAGGAACTGGAAAGCTATAAGCACGGAGGAAGAATTTGCAAGGGCGCGGGTGTTTACATCTATTTATAATGAGGAACTGGCACGCCTGAAAAAAGAGTATGGGGAAAACGCAAAAGGAACCGTATCTTATCAGCAGATACAGTCTGACTTGGCAGCAGGTACAAAAGCACCGTCTTCTTCGGGCAGTATGCTGAATATGAGGATATAATCTTTACACCCTATTCCGCAGAGGCGCATAAACCATGCGCCCCTGCCGGGGATTATTTGGAAGGAGGTGAAGGTCGGTATGGAATTTGACAGGGGAAGTTAGGTGGGTATGTCTGCATGGAGGCATAAACTGCTCGGCTGTTTTCCAACGATTTCGGACAGTCCAATCAAGGTTTCCATGCTTTCTTCTATGCCTGTAACGCCCGGCTCAATCTCTTCGGTATCTGTCCGTCCCCCTGTATTGATAATCATTTTTCTACCTCCGTTTTACCACTTGCCAAAATGCAGCGTACTTTTTACTTGATGTTCCACCTGTTCTAAAATAACAGCATCTTTTGTGGGAAAGCCAAGACCGATATAGCAGGGCAGCATATAGCCTTTTGGCGCATGAACTGTTTCCGCTACCTGCAAGCCCTCATTTCCTACGGGAATACGCATAGAGCAGGCTAATCCCTCCGCAGTTGCCGCAAGGAAAATATTTTCAATGCAGCACCATACAGAAGCACTTACAAACCTGTTTTCGCCCTGTGTTTCTGCAAATGCCTTGACAAACTGCAAAGCATTTTCTTTTTCTTCTTCCCTGCTTAAGATTACAAATTCCCATTCCCGCATGTGGTCGTAGGTAGGGGCTTGTATTCCGGCGGCAATGATACGTTCCAGTATATTAGCAGGAATAGGTTCTGCGATTATTGATTACTTGATAAAATTCCATGATTATTTATCCTACTTGATTTCCTCAAATTTTCTCTTCATACAGTTAGAAAAAATGGTTGTAATGCGTACCATTTCGATAATATCCTTTTCGTCTAATACAGCCATTGTGTCAATTTCAGCATTAGCGGCAGGCGGGATAATGTTTTTTGCATATTCCCTGCCTGTGTCCGTAAAACGGACAATTTTATTCCGGCGGTCATTTTCTGCTTTGGTAAGTGATAGATACCCTAATTTCCAAAACTTTTTAATGATTGCACTTACAGTCTGCTTTGTGGCGGTCAGCCGTTCGCAGATTTCAGATTGCAGGCAGCCGTCCTTTGAAAACCAGATTAAATCAAGCACAAATAATTCTTTTGCAGTCAGATTGTGTTTTCTTGCGTGCAGTTCATAGGCGGCATATTGTATATCCCTCAGCATGCAATACTGATTTATTAATGGAACGCCAGGGAATGGCAGTCTGCGGATTGCTGTTTCCCATTTTTTTTATATTTCATTATAATTTATTTTTTAACATCTTGACAGTGTGCAAAATGTCCGATATTACAAAGTCCAATATTAGACAATATGATATTTGAAGGTGGGGTTTATATGAATATAGAAGATTGAACATTATTCCATATTGTTCTGGTTACTGCAATCTTTCCGGTTACTTTACCGAAATTAGCAATTTAAGTAAGTGGGCGGAAAGCCAGTGTTTATCAGGGGGTGAGAATAAGCGGAAAAATGGCTATAATCAATAGCAAAGAAATTTTTGATGAGATTATGAGGTGTGAAATGTTACAGATGATGCAGGATTTGATAGAACAGTATGTGATTGAAATACAAAATATATAGAGCCCATCTCAGACAGTTTATTTTATTTGGTTCATATGCAAGAAGATATTATAGAGCTGATTCAGATATAGATATCATGATTGTGTTGGATATGTCTGAAACTACCCGCTTTATGCCAGTATTCAGAAGGAGGGGGAGCATTGTATGGAATAACCTAAAGATGACTTGGGAACAAAGAAAGATCTTATTATATATCAGCTCAGGACATCAAAGGATACTTTGAGATCAGCCCAAATTTTATTACAATAAGCCGGAGCAGATAATTGGATTGGATTTTCCGGTCACTGCTTAAATTGAGCCTTGATAAAGATAGAGATTTTCTTCCCCAAATTAAGAAAAAGAATGATTAATGGCAATAAACACTATGCAGAAAAATGAAAAAAGTATATATGACTTTGATAATACAGGAAACTCGAGAAAATACATAGAATAATACAATGTTTAAGCGAAAGTATCGGTCAATAATGGCTGATACTTTCGCTTAAAATTTGCTTAAATCAGTAAGATGTGTTTAAAAATAAATTTTTTAATTTTTGCACCTGTCAAATTCTGGATTAAAAGCATAGAAATTCTTGGAATCCAGCTTATCCTGGACGATGCGCAGGGCTTCACCAAAACGCTGGAAGTGCACAATTTCACGTGCACGCAAAAATCTGATTGGGTCACATACATCACTGTCATGGACAAGGCGCAGGATATTGTCATAGGTGGTGCGGGCTTTTTGCTCTGCTGCCATATCCTCAAACAAATCTGTAATTGCATCCCCTTTAGACTGGAACTCACAGCTATTAAAAGGGATCCCTCCTGCAGCCATAGGCCAGATCCCCACTGTGTGGTCTACATAATAGTTGGCGAAACCCGATTCTTCAATTTCCTCCATAGACAGGTTTTTCGTCAATTGGTGGACAATTGTTGATACCATTTCAAGATGTGCAAGTTCTTCTGTACCTATATTGGTACCGTTATTGCCCATTTTGATATTTCATTCCATGCCAACTGTTGGCTTTCTGTAGTCCTTAAAGATAAGTGTGTCTTAACAAATTCGCCTTTCTAAATGTCGGCCTGTCCAATTACTATCATATAATCTGTGGCTGTTTCAATGCAATAAATTATAATCTCCAGCACACTTTCTTAATCCATCTTCGGCACTGCTAAATTTTATTCCATATTTTTTAGCCTTTTCACAATCCATCCATAAATTATGTCCTGGATTGGCATCCTCAACTTTTATATCTTTGCCAATTATATTTAAAAATTCCTTGGTTATTTCATAAATAGACTTCGCCGTTTCACTGCCAAAATTATATGCACCTCCTGGAAGATGAATTACCTTCTCCATGTTCTCAGCCACCTCTTTTACATAGGTTATGCCTCTATATTGCCGGGAGCTAAAACAGACAAATTCTGTAGCATTTATGATATTCATAAAATAATTCGTTTTTTTTAGATAATAGTCATACATCCACTCTGCACGCAACATAACTGCTTCCGGGACAATATCTAACACTCTTTGTTCCATTTCCAGTTTATGTTTGGCATATATATTGTTTGGTTTTATCATATCTTCGGAATATGGGCCTTCTTCCTCGGCACCACTGTAAACCTGGTCTGAGCTAAAGCATATAAGTTTTGCATTTTTTGCAGCTTTTGCCAGATAGATGGGAATTTGTACGTTAGCCGTATAGGAAGCCTCTGGATTTGCCTGGCATTCCCCGATATCAGATATGGCGGCAGTATGAATAATTGTATCAGCGCCGCTTTCTTCTACGATACGTTTTACTTTATCTTCAGATACTTCCCTAAGAGACGGACAAGCAACAGTATCCTTACACATTTGCATAATCTTATTCCCAACAAATCCATTTACACCTGTAACAAGTATCATTTTCTGCTTTCTCCTTCATTTTTTACCCCCAATTTATAGGTATTCACAGTTTCTGATGCTGGAAGGTTTCTATGTATATCGGATCTCCTTGATATGGCACTTCAACTTATTTACTTTAATAATACCATATTTACGCTATTTTCTCAATCAGAACTGCACAGCCTCCAGCATTGACGCTTAAATTTATATTTACCCTCCCAAAGCAAATGGAATTCTATTT
>CAJTVD010000146.1 GCA_910579495.1 uncultured Lachnospiraceae bacterium | reverse complement strand
TATTTTTTAGCCGGTGCTGGGTGCGTTGATTTTAGAAGGAAGGCTGAATAGTTACTTTGTTTTCTGTATAAATAATCAAATAGTCTTATATTCATAATTCCATTTATATTTATTAAACAGGCAATACTATGTTTGCAAATCATTTGTGTCTTATTGATACCGTTTACTGTCTCTCATAACAAACGCTGTCACGCTTCGCGAGCCAGCTTATTGTAATAAAAACTACTTCTTCGATGACGGAATGATCTCCTCATGAAAAAAATAATTTACAACAATCGGCGGTTCCTCAAAAGGACGGCGTATGGAATCATCATTCCTCACATAGAGCAGCCCTTCTTTTTGCGTGAACTTCTTCATTTCCTCATCCAATAATACCCAATAGCTTCTGTCCTTCTTTTTATAAATTGATTCATACAGCGGCATAAGGTCCGGATGCTTTTCTGCAATATAATCCAAAATAATCCCTTTGTAGCTTCCCCTCAGATTCAGATTTTCCAGCCAGACAAGGTTGCACTGTTCTTTTGCCCTGCGGATAATCGCCGGAACATCTGTAATTCCGGAAAAAATAGGAGAAATAAAGCAGGTTGTCCGCACACCCGCATCATGAAATGCTTTCATGGCAGCAAGGCGGCGCCCAATACTTACGGCCTCATCCATTTCTTCGCAAAATTCCTCATCCAACGTATTGACCGACCACGATACACGGGCATCCGGAAAACTCCTAATCAAGTCCATGTCACGCAGTATCAGATCTGATTTTGTTGCAATACTGATCTTACAGCCGCTGCCCTGCATCTGCTCCAAAAACGCCCTTGTACGTCCGTATTTTTCCTCTAATGGCTGATAAGGGTCGGTTACAGAACCGATAAAAAGTTCTTTCCCCGCATATTTCTTCGGATTTTTAATTTCCGGCCAATGCTTCACATCCACATACCCACCCCACGGCTCCGAGTGATTGGAAAAACGCTTCATAAATGAGGCAAAACAATATTTGCAGGCGTGTTCACAACCCGTATACGGATTCACCGAATAATCACTGACCGGCAGATTTGATTTACTCAGCACGCTTTTTACATCCATATCTTTTACAAGAAGTTCCATATCCTTCCTCCTCGCCATACCTTTCTATGGCAGCCTGTATCTATCTCATGAACGGAGTCCCTTAAAGCCCAATTTATCCGCTTTCCTCAAGCAAAGAACTGAAAAAACCACCACGGCAAATTCTGTGACCGCCATAGCCCACCACACGCCGTCAAGCTCCCACCAGAGCGGAAGCAGATAAACCAGAATTCCGCTAAATACCAAACCGCGCATCAGCGCCAGGATAGTGGACCACTTTGTCCGCATAACGGACTGTAAATAATAGGTTGCCTGAATGTTGACACCCATAGGCAAAAAAGAAAGAAAATAAACCCGGATGATTCCCGGCGCAATCTCAAGGATTTCCGGTGTGGCATCCACAAAAAACGTTGCAATCTGCAGGGGAAACAATATGCCCACAAGGGAAAATACAATTCCCATAAGCAGGGCTGTCGTGACGGAAAGTTTATCTACCACCCGGATACGTTCCATCTGCCCGGCTCCGAAGTTCATGGAAACAATAGGCTGAAGCGCCTGCCCTACCCCGCTGAAAAGGTGCTGGAACATGGATGAACATGTAATCACCACGCCAAAGACCGCCAACGCAGGCTCCCCGCCATACCGGAGAACCTGTTTGTTAAGAATCACCGTCAGCACAATAAACGCAACATCAATGACACCTGCGCTGAATCCCGCAATCAGAATATTATGCAAAGCCTTGGAAACCTTAAACGGCTTTACAATTTTCAGACCACACCTTTTCCCCCAAAAATAGCTGCTAAGCACGGCAAACTGAACCACTGTCCCAAGCACCGTTGCAAGGGCTGCGCCAGCCATTCCCCAGTCCAGAGGAAAAACGAAAAACCAGTCTGCAAAAACATTGAACACGCCGCCAATTACCACGGCGGCCATGACCCGGTTCGGTGCACCATCGCTGCGTACAACGCAGGAAAGGTATGCGGAAAATACAAAAATCGGCATCAGCCATACGATCCAGTCCGTATATTCTTTCACAAAAGGCATCAGCGCATCATTTGCGCCAAAAAAAGAATATATCTGTACAGAAAATATATTAAAAGCCGCCCATACCAAAAGCGTAAATACGACTGTCAACAGCAGGGAGGCAGAGAAATAAGCGTTAGCCTTTTCCATCCGTCCTTCTCCCCGTGCTTTTCCCAAATACACACTGTTTCCTACCCCGCAGAGAAGGCCAAAAAAAGAGATGACCCCGAATATTGGCGTTGCAATCGACAAAGCCGCCGCCCCATCAGACCCTACCCCGCGCCCAATGGCTATCATATCCACGAAACTATAAACAGAGGTCACCACTGCCGCAGAAAGCGAAGGGATTAAATAACCCCTGTATAATTTCTTAACATCTGTTTTTAACAAGTCCATACCCTATTAATCCTCCAAAGCTTAATTCACTAAATTCCCTGCATCTCTTTATAAAGTGCAGAGGTCAGATGCTCAAACAGATTTAAGATCGTCCTGCGTTCTTCGGCCGTAAGTGATAAAAACGCATTTTGTTCTGCACATACAATCTTATCCGCAGTGTCTTTTGCAAGCGCAGCCCCTTTCTCGGTAAGACGGATATATTTACTCCTCCGGTTGTTTTCCAAATATTCCAATGCGACATATCCATCCTTCACCAGCGTCCTGAGCGCAGAATGGATGGACTGCTTAGGCTGGAGCAGCATATCCACAAGGTCTTTTTGTGTGCATTCATCCTTCTCCCGCAGCGTATATAAAATCCACAATGCCAGTTCCGGCATATCAAATTTTTTTGCCGCACTGCGGTATATATCATCGTAACGTTTGAATAAACGGTTAAACTGGACTATCTGTTCCTGTACACTTTTTTCCATATGACATACTCCTTTTTAGTCCGAAAACAGACTTTTTTATTATAGTCCTTTTTCAGACTTTAGTCAATAGCTATTTCTGTTTATATTTTTTTTATATATGCTGTCTTGTAGACCCTGTTTGAATGTGATAGACTGAGCCGGATACCAACCATGAGAGGAGAAATTAACTATGGCAGGAAGTTGGAGAAGACCAAGAACAGAAAAACCGGATTTTCATAAACAGGATTTAATCATATGCCCTGCAACCAGATTTTTTGACCAGATGTCATTTATCGGAGATGAGGTTGTCGGCTGCTTTGTGATCGAAACTGAAAAAGGGATTGTGTTATTAGACTGTATGAATCCTGATGAACGATGTGTTGAGATCATAAAAAACGGATTCCATGACTTGGCACTGGACATTCATGATCTGTTCGCGATTATCATCAGCCACGGGCATGGCGACCATTTCGGCATGGCAGGATATTTCAAAGAAAAGTACGGTGCTATGATTTATATGTCAAAGACAGATTACGATTTTGCCAGAAACTTACCGGAACATTTTCCATGGAAACCGGTTACATTTGAAGTGGATCATTATCTTGATGATGGGACAGTCCTTGATTTCGGTGATGTAAAGATCAAATCCGTACATACACCCGGACACACGGCTGGCTGCTTTTCATTTATCATTCCCGTAACTGACGAGGGCAGAAAACATCATGTTGCCTTATGGGGCGGCTCCGGGATCATGCCTGATTCAAATAAAGAGGATTACTATCACTCTCTGGTCAGATTTACAAAATTATGCTATGAATATAAAGTGGATGGGGAAATTTCCACACATCCCTGTCTGGATATGGGGCTGCAGCGATATAAGATGGTTCGTGAGATTACAGACGGGATGCCCAACCCATTTGTTTTAGGCGAAGAGGGATATCACTATTATGAAAGGCAGTTTTATGATTATGTAAAAGAATATTGGAACTAATATCTATAGTAAACGACATAAATATTTTCTATTTACTTTTCAGATATACCTTAGTAAAATAATACTGAGGTGATAGCATGAATGTTAGAAAGTTTAAATCGGATAAAAACGCTTTAATAGCAGAAGGCAATCGGATCGTTTCGTCTTCAGATGATGCCAAATTCATAAGAAAAGTAACTATTGTTAATCTCCTGCTCCGCGGTGTGAACGCTAAATCGCTTGCCGATGCCTCTGGCGAAACCGACCGGACTCTTTCTAACTGGGTCAGGTCTGTTGATGAGTATGGGTTTGAGGCTCTCCGTCCACGCAAACAGCCTGGGCGTCCGCAATCCCTTACTAAATCTCAAAAAGAAAATATTAAAGTCGTCGTAACTTCTGACCC
>CAJTVD010000145.1 GCA_910579495.1 uncultured Lachnospiraceae bacterium | reverse complement strand
TCGGCTATCATGCCTTTGGAAACAAAAAACTCCCGGCAGTAGTCACGGATAAGGTCGGCGTGCTGTTCCGATGGGATTTCCCTTGGGATGGCAAGCACGAACCTCCGGGCTAGTTGGGAGTTCCATTGTTTTTCCTGCGCTTCGGCAGAGTTCCATAGGGTGTTGCGGTCTGCGTACTCTGGCGGCGCATGGGGCGGGAGCAGGATTTCCTTGTGGGCGACTTCATTCTTGTAGGGATAGTATTTCTGCTCCTGGTCGTAATCAGAGAACAGCTTTTCGCCGCTCTGGTAGGCAGCGGCAGAAACAGCGGATTCATTGTTGCTTCGCTTGATGATGGTGATTTTACAGTGCGGGCATGGCAAGTGTGCGCCCTCCTTCCTCCCGGATTCCGGGCATAGAAAAAGCAGGATAACTTTTTCAGTTTCCTGCTTGGGTGTGCCGCCGGTGGGCGGCAGAATATTTAGTTTTTTGATGGGTTATCAGTTCGACAAACGGGAATTTGTTTCAAGCATTGAAATACATATCATAAACAATATATCCCTTTATATTTTTCAATGCTCCCTCATAAGTTTCTTGACACATCATACAGCGTGGCTCTTTCATCGGTATCCCACTTGTCGGATAAATGTTATACTTTGAAGATGTTTTAAACCCAATACGATTATAAAAATGATAATCGCCCTCAACCGTAATCCCTTTATATCCTGCATTTCTAACTTTTTCAATGCCTTGTGTAAGCATTACAGAGCCAATTCCCTGATGAAAGTGGTCTGCATGAACAGCCACAGGTGCAAGCATAACGATATTTTTTTCTTCCCTGTCATCAATGTGTACTCCATTTGGTGTTGAAGATAATGGAAATCTCGAAAACAGAAAATGACCTACTAATTTACCGTCTAATTCAGCAACAAACGATAATTCAGGGATATAATATTCCGAATCACGTATTTCTTCTACCAAAGCAATAATATCTGTTCCATCCGAGTAGTCCGTTCCTTCTCTAAATGAACGTAAAATCATTGAAATTATCTCTTTATAATCTTTATGCGTTTCTTGTCGTATTAGTATATCATTTCTCAACGCTTTGACCTCCTTATATAGTCTTAGTTATTTTCTTCTCACATTTTCAAAAGACAAACCAATCATACATATCCCCCTAAATTCCAATTTATCGCTGGCACTATTATACAGCTTTAACTTGCTAAATGGAATAGGCTTTATGAAAGATTTTCGGGCGGCAAGTCCACAAAGGGGTAGCTGGCAAAGCCAGCGCAGGGGAAGGGCAGCTTCCCCTGTGATGATTGGAGCAGATTGGAAATCTACGGAAATCATCTGCTGTCCGCAGGGCGCAATGCACCACTTCCCTAAGTGGTGTATAATTGCGCCCTATCCGAGTTCTTGGATAGGGCGCATTATCCCAGATGTTCAATTACTCGAGGAAATTCTTAATAACCTTTTGTATGTGGGGCTCCATGCAAAAAATCTCGGATAAAATTTATCCATATGGGCATAGTACAGTTAAAGCCATCAAACAGGAGGTTTTAACTATGGGTTACCAGACAAAGGAAACCAACACAGTGCCATGCGGATACCGCGAACTGAATCCAGAGATGAGGGCTCTACTGGCGGAGTACCTTGAAGATGGGAAACACAAGGGGCTTCAGGAAAGCAGCATCCATCTCCACGATAAGATTGGACACTACTTTTTATCTGCTCTGGCTGACACAGGCTGTGCGGTACCACAGGCAATGAACGCCCAAAATGTAGGAATTGCGTGCTTGACGATCAGCAGTAAATGGTATCTTTCCCACATTCGGACATTTCTCAGGTATGCGTATCAGGCCGGACATACCGACAGGGATTATAGCGGCATCGTCCCTCTTTTCAAGAGGCCGCAGCCATATCCCTCTGTTTATACAACAGAAGAAATCCTGAAGATTGAAAACAGCATAGACCGGGACTCTCCACATGGAAAGCGCGATTACGCGGCACTGCTTCTTGCGACACGGTTGGGAATCAGGAGTGGGGACATCTCCGCCATGACATTCCGGGAACTTGATTTTGATAGGAACCTGATTCTGCTTACACAGCACAAAACGGGTGTTGACATTGAACTTCCCATGGTCCCAGATGTAAAAGCCGCCCTGAAACAGTATTTAGAGGAAGAACGGGCCTGCTATGACAGCCCGTATGTATTTCTCCGCATCATTCCCCCTTACAGCCATATCTCTGTGCAGGCAATCACCAAGATTGTCAGAACTGCCATTATGGTAGCTGGAATCGATCCGGCTGGACGCAAGCAAGGCGCACACGCTTTCCGGTCATCCCTGGCAAGTTCCATGGTCAATGACAACATCCCTTATGAGGCGGTAAGAAAAGCCCTTGGACATACAGACCAAAACGCCATCCGTTCCTATGCCAGCCTGGATGTGGAGCAACTCCGGAACTACGCCCTCCCGGTCATGGAGGCAACGGGTACATTTGCCGCTTTTCTGGAGGGGAGGTGGCTCCTGTCATGATAGAGTTTCAGTCTGTTTTCAAACATGAGCTTGCAGAATATCTGGAGATCAGCCAGGGGACTATCAGCGATGATACTTTACGGAGTACACGCAGAATACTTCTTTCATTTGACTCGCTGCTGGTGGAAGAAAACGCCGGCAGGATTACGGAAACAGCCATCAATCACTGGATCAGGGGGCTGCAGCAGATAAACGCGCCCAAAACGATCAGTGATAAGATAAGCTGTCTCCGAAAATTTTTGAGGTATCTTCAATACAAGGGATACAATGTTTTTATGCCAGCCTGCCTCAAAACATCAGACAGCTATGTCCCATACATTTTTTCGGACGGGGAAATCCAAACGCTTCTATCCTGTGCCGACAGTTGGGCCAACAAGCATACAGACCCTAAAATCCGCCGGACGGACATGGAGTTCTGTATGCTGCTCCGGATGCTCCTTGGGTGCGGGTTTCGTCTGGGAGAACCGCTTGCCGCCAGGGTAAAAGATGTAAATTTCCGCAATGGGACCATCCTGATCCGCCATGCCAAGAACGACAAGCAGCGTGTTGTACCAATGGACAGGACACTGACCGAAATGCTGGAAAGATACTGTATAGCCATGGGGATAAAAACGGAACCGGAAAGCTGTCTGTTCCCGGCGGCCAGCGGCCAAGGGGCTTCCGCCAGCAAAGGAACCTTTGAACTACGGTTCAAGAACCTCTTGCGGGAAACTGGTCTGTATGTGCCGGAAAAAGCCCATTCCAGAGGGCAGTGCCTCCATTGCTTCCGTCACTATTTTGCCATCCATTCATTTGCACAGACAGAGAAAAACGGACGCCCGGCAGATGACTCTGTTCCGTTCCTGTCAGTCTATCTTGGACACCATGACATGGACGAGACGGAGAAATATCTGAAATTCAGTGGTGATATGTTTCCTGAATATACGGAGCTGTTTGAAGATTATGCCGCTGGCGTATTCACGGAGGCGGCGTATGAGGAAAAATAAACTTCCTGAATTCATGCTCCTCCTGGAACAGTTTTTTACGGAATATATGCCGCTCTCGTCAGGGCTTTCCCCTAACACCACGAGATCCTATAAATACGCTTTCCGTCTTTTGTTCCAGTATGTTTATCAAGCAAAGAAGAAAAATGCTGGCGAAATCCTCTTCCGGGATTTGGATTTCGATACTATTGACGGCTTCCTGAAATGGATCGAAGCGGAACGGGGATGCTCAGTATCCACAAGAAATCTCAGGCTTTCAGCATTGGCCTCTTTTGCCGGTTATGCACAGAACAGGAATTTTGAAGCAGCGACTGTGTTTGCGAATGCGGTGAAAAGAGTGCCTGTAAAAAAGGAGACCATACAGCCGAGGGTCACCTTTACACTTGATGAAGTTTCAGTCCTGCTCCGGCTTCCCAATCCTGAGAAACGGCTGGGCTTCCGTAACCAGGTTCTTTTGAATCTGATGTATGCCAGCGGAGCCAGGGCACAGGAAATCTGCGATCTCAAGGTCAGGGACTTCCTGGTTGAGAAAAACCTCTATAAGCTGACAATTACCGGGAAGGGAAATAAAACCCGCAGAATTGTGATCGCAAAGCCCAGCGGAACTCTCCTGGAACGGTATCTGGAGGAAACGGGAAAAGCCAGCCGGTTGGAAGCCGGGGTACCGATTATGGCAATCAAAAATTTCCTCGGACATTCCTCGATTTCCAAAACAGAACGGTATGCTGAACTTTCACAGGGAACCGTAAACAGGCATATCCGGGATTGGAACGAAAAGTGGTTTTCCCATCAAAAAGAAAATCCTGTTACGCAAAAGAACGAGAATCAGATCCCTGACTTCCTGAAATAGCTCTTACATTATCCGAGGTAACTTCTTTGAAAGCCTTTTATGTCGGCAGTTTTGAGAGTTTTCTCGGGTAATTGAAAATCTGGGATAATGCGCCCTATCC
>CAJTVD010000144.1 GCA_910579495.1 uncultured Lachnospiraceae bacterium | reverse complement strand
ATTCAGTAATTTAGCAAGGTTAAGAAATGGTGTAGAAACCATTCCGGCCAATATCCGAAAGAATTACCATCTTGACAAACTTCCAAGAGGTAAACAACGGGGTAAATTCTTTTTTGGAAGTAAAATAGCAGCCTTAAACTTCAGAAAGCTCTTTGGGTTCCGAAAGGGCTTGGGGAATTATGCGCAAAATCCGGTGTTGGCATAGAAATAAGCCAGAAGTACATCAACATATTCCAAGGCAATGAAGTCTTTTACAAAAAATCTACTGTAAAATATTAAATTTTCAAGGTTCTTGCAGAGTATCAAACATAGAAAACACTATGTTTTGACCTCAGTATCATGACATTGAGTAAAAAGTAGGTTTCAATATGCTTACAGGTAACTATTCAGCCTTACGAAAAATTTTCCCAAAAAAGTGACGAAATTTTTTCCGGCTGTTTAAAAAGTTATCCACAAAGCAGAGTCTGTCCTGCCTTTCTTTCTTGAAAAAATTTTATTTTCTGTCATGATTGTGGATAACTTTATGCAGATAAGGGCAACCTCCCTGTTTTTTGGACTTTATAAATGAATTTTTCCGGTATAAAACCGGCAGCATCCCTCTGTAAATCTGACGAATGTCCCAGGAGGCGCAGTTCGCATTTTTACGCTGTCTCTGCTACAATAAAGGTACAGAAAATATCAGTGGGGAGGCGTTCCGGTTTGGGCGGCAATTACGAAAAAAGCATTTATAACCAGCTCATGGAAGTGATGGGGCGCCTTGACGCGGTGGAAAAGGATCTGCGCGTTGAAAAGGCGGAGCATAAGGAAGATGTTGACCGCCTGAACACCCGGATCAGTGAACTGGCTTCAGAAAACCAGCTTCTGCGTGATGACAACGCGCGGCTTAAAAGCATCATCAATAATGACAGTTCTAACACTTCAAACCCACCCTCCACTGACCAAAAAGCAGGGAAGCCGGCCAATACTTATAATGGAAGGGAAAAGACCGGGCGCAGGGCAGGCGGGCAGAAAGGCCATAAAGGCATTACGCTTACAAAAGCGGATGTGGAAGAAAAGCCCAGGTCTGGGAAATGCCGCCACCAGGTCAGGGAGATCGGAAACCCGTCGGGCGGAAAGTATATCACAAAGTATGAGGTAGATTTAGACATTGCGCCGCTGGTCACGGAGATCCGGATCTATGCGGATGAAAAGGGGCGTTTCAACATACCGCCCGGATACCGCAGTGATGTGGTCTACGGACCTAACGTAAAGGCAATGGCTGTGGCATTATATAGTGAAGGCGTGATGGCAACTGAAAGGATTGCATCCTTTTTGGACGCTGCTGGGGGCAATGCCCTTGGGCTGTCAGCAGGGAGCGTGTACCATTTCTGCAGGCCTTTTTCTGGAAAAGCCCTGGGAAGCATTGCCCGTTTGGAAGAAGGACTGCTAAACCAACGGGTAGTGATGACGGATGCGACGGTAGTGACTGTAAATGGGGAGCAGAGTTATATCCGGAACTTCAGCATGGAGAAGGCGGTTGCCTACCGTGTGATGAAGGACAAGACCCTTGCGGCAATGGGGAAGCTCCGTTTTTTGTCGAAATTCACAGGGATCCTTGTGCATGACCATGAGACAGCCCTTTATCATTTTGGAACGGGGCATGGGGAATGCAACGCGCATATCATCCGATATCTTAAAAAGAACAGTGAAGAAAGTGGGAACAGCTGGTCAGGGGAAATGATATCCCTGCTGTGTGAAATGGACCGTGAGAGGAAACAGGCCATAAGCAGGGGGGATGTGGCATTCCCCGGAGGGCTGGTAATGGAATATGAAGAGAGATACAGGGAGCTGATCGCCAAGGGGAGGAAAGAAAACCCAAAGACAAAGTACAAGTATGCCCGAAAGGATGAAAAAAAGCTCCTGAACCGGATGGATAAGTATATGGGGAACCATCTGCTGTTCCTGCATGGCTTTGAGGTTCCCTTTGACGATAACATGAGCGAAAGGGACCTGAGAAAAGCCAAAAACCGCCAGAAGATGGCGGGAGGGTTCAGGAAGGAGAGCGGGCATGAGATGTACTGCAACATCTTGACGATTATAGAGACACTGAAACGGAGGAACATGCCAATACTGGAAAACATAAAAAAGCTGTTTATGGGAACACCGGCTATTTTTTAGCCGGTGCCAGATGCGTTGATTTTAAAGGGAAGGCTGAATAGTTACGCTTACAGCGGAAAAAGCAGGAAAGCGGTTGACAATGCGGCAGGAGCATGATAGATTATAGGTAATGAAAAGCTTCAGTGCTTTTGCGGCGACAGAGAGGAGCTACCCGTCCCGGCTTTGCGGGCAATACAAATACAAAGGTCGTCTCTGCCTATGGAGTATCATAGGCCTGCTCCCAGAATTGCAATTCAAAAAAAGAAATGTAATGCCTGAGCCTAACCGCTCAGGCAATTTCTTTATACGTTGGGAGGAAACATGAAGGACACAAGGCTTTTGCAGATTTTCCAAAGTGTAAAGGACACGATCTGCAAATATGATTATTATATCCATACTTCCAAAAAGATTATCCATCTGTCCAACACGGAAGATAAGATACCTCATCTGATGGGACTCCAGTATGCAGGCAGACCAAAGCAGTACACGGGTGATTTTGGGGCATATGCGGTAAAAAAAGGAAGGATTACGATGCAGTCGCTGGAAAAGCTGGTGCAGAAGTATTACAGGACAGAGGAAAAGCAGCGCAGAATTTTGGAGGTCATTCACTTGAAACTGGATAACCTGTCTTTCCTGCCGGAGATGTTTGCATCTTATTCAAAATTGTATTTATATGATTTAGGCAAACGTGAGGATTCCGATTTTGACAGCGATTATCTTATGGTGCATGAAATGGAGGACAGGACTCTCCACCTGGGAATTATAAAAAAGGACAGGCAGGAAAAAAATCTGTGCCAGTGCAATTCCTTTATGACAACGTATAAGAAGGATAAAAACAGCGATTCATTTTACCGTGGTTTGGAGCATTGTTATGAAATCAACAGGATTGTCCGTGAGGACAAAATGACAAAGCGGGCAGAGACAATCTACCTAAGCAGCATGGCAGAGTGCAGGGAACGAACGGGGATTGAAAAAATGCTTCAGGCAGGCGGTATCGGGGCAGATGAAAAACTGGTTACGGAAATTGTAAAAGTAAACCTCAAATTCGGCATATACCACACAATGGATATGTTAAATGACGGGGCAGGGCTGCTTGCGAAATGCGTGGATAAGAGGGAGAAAGCCCTTGTATCGGATTTCCTTGCACTATGGGAGGAAAAAAGAAATGGCATATAAGCAGGAACTGTGGGATGAGGCAAAGAAAAAATGCCGTATCGGGGATGAAGAAATCCGCATGGCAAAAGAAATGGGGCTGAACCCGAAAAGCCTTATAAAAAATATCCCAAACAAAAGCGAGATGTGGAAAGCCCCTGTAAGGGACTGGATACACGATATGTACAATAAAAGACAGAGAAAATCCCGCCAGAAGGCAAAACGGAGGGCGGCGGGGCAGAATAAGGACAGCAATCACAGCATCTAAGCCAAAAACGGTTTAGGTGCTGTTTTTTTGCTCTAAAACAGGAGGAGGTGCAGATTGAACATTCAAAAAGTAAATGATAAGCCGGACAGATTCGGGTGTCCTGTGCTTTTTCGGAGGGAAGGTGGTAAACATGGATATTGGTGCGTCTGTCAGGAGTAATGTCATTATAAACAGGGACTGTCTTGCAGCATTGAAAGACATGCCGGATAAAAGCGTTGACTGCTGCATCACATCGCCGCCCTATTACGGACTTCGTGATTACGGAGTGGAAGGGCAGATTGGCAGGGAGGCAACACCGGAACAGTATGTGGAAAGGCTGGCAGAGGTTTTTGCGCAGCTTTACAGGGTGCTTTCGGACAGCGGAACTTTCTGGCTGAATATTTCAGACTCGTACTGCGGCACAGGGAGCAAGGGGGCGTGTCTTGATCCCAAAAACCCAAAAGGGCGGAATGGACAGAAAGTTTCCCTTACACAGAATGTCAGGGGGTGCAAGAACAAAGACATGATAGGGATTCCGTGGCTGCTGGCGTTTGCCCTGCGGGATTTTGGGTGGTATGCTGATGATCGGCGGGAGTGTCAGACCGACCGATAGCGCCACGATGTGTTCCCTGGTCACGCCATAGAGCTGCCAATGAAGCGTGTGCCAGCTCCGCTCTCCGTTCCCGTCTGTCAGATAGGAGTAGGATTTGTATTCGCCATAGATTTTGAACAGGTTGGCGAGGCTGAACACCACAAAGAGCGCCAGGATGGAGCGTTTGCAGAACTGCTTGATAAATTCATACCGTATCAGACGTATCATGGCGCTCCCCCCTGCAATAGTACAAGAACACATCCTCCAGGTTGGGCTTGACAGGCTGTGCGGTTTTAATCGGGCATCCATCCTCAACAATGCGGAGGGTAAACTGTCCGTCCTCCTGCTTCATGTTGCTGACGCAGTACATATCGGTCAGCAGCGCGGCATCCTCAGCCCCG
>CAJTVD010000143.1 GCA_910579495.1 uncultured Lachnospiraceae bacterium | reverse complement strand
AATGTCTGCATAATTTACACCCATTCCTAACTCCTCCTATTCCCTGTTGCATGCCGTACAGGTATAAAGTCCAAGTTCGTTAAGTGATATCTGCCTGCCGATCTGCTTCAATCTGCCATTGCACGTAGGGCATTTAATGTCGTAAACAAGCGCCATCTCCTGTGTGTGATCATGTTTTGCATGAAGCCGATAGAACTTCCGCACCTTTCCTTCTTCATCCTTTGCCACCTCATCCGAAAGGTAAAGGTTACACATTCTCCGTGCATATTCCTCTGAATAATAACTGTTGGATGGCGTTAAAAGGTTGCCTTTCGCCTGTCCGCGTAATGGATAAATCATAATAAACTCCTCCTTTTTTCTATCTATCTGCACCTGTCACAGGTGTACAGACCAAGTTTTGTTGTGGTGCTGTTTTTCGCAATCTTCATTAAGCCACTGCCGCACTGCGGGCAATGGATTCTCAGTTTATCACTTTCCCCTGTGCTTACAGGCTCCTTGGAATAAAGCCTGAAATAGCCGGGTATCATTTCCTCTAAATACATAGAGCGGACACCCCTAGGATCTGTAGTAAGGAACATGGGTACCTTCTCTGCCCCTTCCGAATTGGCATCTACCAGTGGATGGTATCGAATCTTCTGGATTTCCATAAGCTACACCTCCCTGCCGTCAAGGTCAGTAAATTTCCCCCTGCAGAAAGCCATAGCTTCATCAAAAGTTCCAAACACCATGCATGAAAATCCATACTCAACTTTCCAGACTGATATGTCTTCATCTTTGCACTGTGAAATGATCGCAAGCTGTCCGCTCTTGTTCCGAAGGAGCCTCCTGCATTCATAGCTGCCCCTTGAGAAATCCTGTAAATCCCGGTCAGAGAATTTCGGCTCTGTTCCATAGAAAATCCTGTATTTCATGCCACTCCCTCCATCCATGCAATTGGTGATCTTAAACTGAGGCCCAGGCAGTCTGTCTCCGGCATTAAATCCATCTGCGAGAAGTGCATAGCTGTAATGGAGCAATCCCTCCACAGCATCTGCGATCTCATCCCTTTGTACATCCCTGACTGTTTTCACGATCAGGCATTCCGGCTGCTTCTCCCCATACCATAGATACAAAGTTGCCCTTCTTGTTTTACTTGTGGTATATACACCGCTGATCTCTACATTGAACCCGTTACCAAAATCGCGGTAAATCACAGGTTCAAAATCTATGGTGCATACCCTGTACTCTTTTCCAAGGCTCCTGCACAAAGCCCGGATAGCTGTATCTTTACTGTCCATTTTTGATCTCTCCTTCCTTTTTAATGGTTGCTCTTTCAAAAAAGTGGTCGATATAGTGGTCGTTTCGGTGGTCGGTATAATGTCTCAAATCCCGTGTTTATAAGGCGTTTCCCGTTTTAGTGGTCGAAGTGGTGGTTTTTGCCACTCCATAATCACAATTCATTTTTCTGCTCATAAATCCACAACAATTTGCAATTTCCCCTGAGAAGTTAAAATTGTAACCACTACGACCACTCAACTCTTAAACCTATTGAAAACACTGGCTTTTTTCAGTGGTCGTTGTGATTTTTTCGACCACTGTTACGGCCACCTCGACCACTACGCAACAAAATCTGTATCTTCAAATCCATAAACCGATGCATATTCATTTTTGCATTCGTGTGTCAGTGTAAAATCCTTATAAAAAGTGCCGCTGCTGCGTTTTACAACCATATCCTCAAAGGCAGTCGCCAGATGATCGGCAAGCCTTGTACGGAATTCCTTATAGGTCTTGGCAAAACCGTTGTTGTTATCCCGGCACCATTCTTTATACACTTTATAGACCTTTCCTGTAGTACAGGTATCGGTGATCTTTCCGTTTTCACGTCTGCACATACATTCTTCAAAAAAGCTGATGACCGTGTTATTCTCCATCCTATACTTTTCCCTTGCCGCCGATACACTGTCCGGCTCAGAAAACCTGTATCCGTTTGCGATCACTGTCTGCAATGCTTTTACGGCTTTATAAACGATACCCTCCCGCTCAGCATACATCTTATCCAGAAGCTGTTTATCCTGTTTTTCCGGCGGGATGGCATTGGGGCACTCCACCACCATGATACGGTCATATACCCACCTGCCATCGTCCCCGCCAAACTTAGGCAGCCTGTTCATGCAGAACCAGAGCAGACCGTTATATGTGAATTCAAATGCCTGCTGTCCTTTGAACTCTGCAAAAAGGCTGTCACCGCCTGTTACTTTCTTAAAGGTCTTCAGTTCTTCCACAGATAAAAAACTCATATCAGAACTTCCGGCAAGCCTTGTTCCGTAGATGGCTCCCGTCCCAAACCGGGATTCGATTTCTTTCAAGTCAATGCCTATGAAATTCCCCCTGCCAAGCAGACGCTCCACCAGGCTTTTTAACTGCGATTTCCCGGTATCCCCGTCTCCCACAAGAAACAGCGCTCTTTTCATCCTCCATCCCTTCACGTTGGAAATACATGCTCCCATAAATTCCAGCAGAAGCTGTTGCACTTTCTTATCACCATCAGCAAGCGTGTCCAGATACGCATCAAATACCGGCGTCCGCGATGCTGCCGCCTTCCATTCACACGGTATCTGTATGGCAGAAAGCACTGACGGTGTATGGGATTCCAGAACGGTTTCCGCAGCCGACACCCTGAGAAGCCCGTTCTGAAAGTTGATGATGCTTTCATCCGCATCCAGTTCATCCTGCCCTACATAATTCAGATCCGTGTTGATATGCTGCAATGTTTCATTCACTTTGCTCATTTTGACAAGTTCCTCATCATAATCAGCGATATACTGTTTGATGCGTCCCATCATCATGTTATCAGCATAAAATCTGTAACAGCCATCTTCATATACATATTTCAGAAGTGCCTGCTTGCCGTTATCCCTTACAAGAACATACTGCATATGTTCCCTTACATACTTTGCAAGAAGCGGAACGCTGATATAAGGCTTAGAGGTCTTTTCATCGAATTTGATGAATGCCGGATGCTCCATCACAGACTTGTGGAATACCCCATGACACGCTTCGATTCCCAATGCTATCGTAGATTCACGGTAATCGTCCCGCTCCCACTTATCCCTGTAAAGTTTTGATTCCCGGAACACTTTATCTATTGCCTCCGCATCCCTTCCCACACGGAATGCTATCATGGCGCAGAGAGCCGCATCTGCCTCAGACTGCGAACCGTAACCGCTGATATCGCCATTGTCAAAAAGTTTTATGAATTTCCCGGCATTCTTCTGCCTGCGCAGTCCGGCCACCACGTCAAACAGCATTGCATCGTCATTGCCTGCCGGATGCATTTTTCCCTTGTCTTTCCTCCGCATATCTTCATCCAGTGTCGCGAGAACCGCCTCCGTCCCCTCCGAAAGGGAAACGTCATTGATCACATTTCCTGTAAAAGTAGCGAATCGGTTTGTGACATTGCCGATATACAGTTCAATGCCTATCGCAGAATTTTTCTGATAAAATTCGCTGCTCAGTATATTCCGCTGTTTCTTCCCGTCATAAATAATGGGGAGTTTCTTCACATCACAGGTTCCAAGGATATGAATACCGTTACCGCTGGGAGACAGTTCCGCATAGGAATTATGCCTTTTAAGAAGTTTCTGCAATAAAGGATCTGCCATATCCTTATGGTCAACATCCAGAAAATACACGCCCTCCGGCACCTTGAACCCAAGCCCGGATGCCCCGCATCTTAGCATGGCGGCACAGGCTTCCTCATAAGTAGCCCATGTGTCTTTGTACTTCTCATCCGTGCCTGTTGCCCCGCCATAGACTGAGAAAGGAACTTTGGTAATCTTTCCGTTTTTACCCGGCATATAGTTCCACAAAAGCCATATTTTTTTCTGCTTCAGTTCATCTATGGTGATCCAGTCCACATCCTCACCTCCTCCCATTCCATCTGCTTCTGTCATTGATCATTGGCCGCATTTCTTAACAGCCATTCCCTGTAAGCCTCAACCGGGATCAATATCCTTGTCCCGACCCTTATAGTAGGAAATCCGGGCGTCTTGACCAGTTCATATGCTTTCGGTAGGCTGATGCCCATCTGCGCTGATAATTCCTGTACGCTCATCGTTACCTTCTCCATAAATTCCCTCCGTTTCGGTATTAGGTGCATAACAGATTTTGAATAATTTATCTGTCCTCTATTGTTTTCAAGGATATTTTACGATATAATCCTGTCTTTGACAGTTAGTAGATTAAAAAATCGCTGTATCCCTTGTATTTTCTGGGTTACAGCGATTTTTACCGTTGTTGCGAAGTATAGTAATTTATTCTTTCCCTTTGCTTTTTTTCTGAATGGTTCTCATATCGCTTTTGGTTATGAATTGATAATCCGTTCGGAAACCACAGACTTCATGGAGATCATCCGTGATAAGCTCCCGTCTGTATAGCGGGATAAATCCTTGTTCCTGTATTTCAGCGAAGTTTATTGCCTTCAGCGTATCTAATAATTCTCCGCAGGTATACTTATAATCCAATTTCTTCTCAAGAAAACGGTAGAGCGTCAATGCGAGAAAACAAAT
>CAJTVD010000142.1 GCA_910579495.1 uncultured Lachnospiraceae bacterium | reverse complement strand
ACAATGGCGTGCTGCCACAGTATTATGTGGAAAACAGCCATCCGGCCATTATTGACGAAGAAACCTTTGACCTGGTACAGGCGGAACTGGCAAAGCGCGGCGGTAGCAGCCGTGGGCGCAGATCAGGTTCCGTATTTGACCGGAAAGTCATCTGCGGAGACTGTGGCCACTTTTACGGGCAGAAGCTGTGGTATTCCGATGCCAGCGGCCGTGTTTATGTCTGGCGCTGTACGCATAAATACGATGCCACCCCGAACTGCGGGGCGCCTGTTGTCCGCGAAGATGAGCTGCAGGCAGCTTTTATCACTGCTTTTAATCAGATTCTGGGAGATAAAGCCGGGTATGTTGCCGAACTGGCCGCCGAGATAGAAAATGCTAAGCCAGCCCGGATTGGGCAAATCCGCCGTTATCTGAAAGCGTTGGATGGGCAGCCGGATTTTATCACTAGCTTTGACGGCGATGCGTTCAAGGAGCTGGTGGAAAACATCACGGTCAGGTCAAACGGCGATATGGCTGTATGCTTCAAGGATGGCCGCAAAATAGAAATACCAAAAAACATCAGAAAGGAAAATCAAAAATAATGAAAAACAAAACAGCCACAGCAGAAGTTCTCTTTGAACTGGCCTGCGCCGGGGATATTGAGGCACTGGCGGTACTTTACCAAAAGGGCGTATCCATGGATGTACGCTATAGCAGGTTTGGGGAGGAGCATTCCCTCATTATGGGAACCTTCCGCAACCGGCAGTGGGATACGGTACGCTGGCTGCTGGCACATGGCGCAAGGCTGACAAGGCCGGAACAGGAGGCAGTCAATGACCGTTACCAGGAAACGCGCCTTATAGCAGAGATGCAGAAAGTCTTTGTAGATCGTGATTTTTAACAAAATCGGGAGGCGGTGATCCCAAAAGAAAATATCGGAGTTAATCTTGCGAAAATTATCTAAAACAAACACGAAAAGGAGTGGATTTTATGAACCTTACATTGAATGTCAGAGAAAGAAAACCATTAGTGCAGCTGGTCAGCCGGTTCGCCCAGGAAGATGCTATTTATATGCGGACACCGACCTATGCTTACCAGATCGGCGGTTACGTTGTAACGCGGGAGGGCAACCTGGAAACGCCAGATGATTTGGACTCCGCTGCTCTTCATGCCCTTTATGAGACTTTGGCGGGCAGTGGATATTATCCTAAAGAGCCGGAGCCTGTTACAGATACAAGCCTTGAGGAGGAATCTATGGGCGAAGCCGAAGCTGAGGAAGCAGCAGACCGAAGCCGGGAAACTGAGGAAGCCGCTGCAATAGAAGAAATCACGGAGCGGGCTGGAGTTGTTGATAAAACCCCACCAGAGAACGCGAATGCTTCCGCATCATCCGGTTTGCCGGCAGATGTCCTGAACCGCCTGAATGCCTTGCGCACTTCTCTAATCAGAGAAATCAACCGTCAGTTTAATGGGATCATGCGCTCTGGGGACATAAACATAACGCATAGGAATATCCCCATGCCACGGGAAAATGCCGGGCAGGCGGATCCGGGAGGAACCGTGGGTATTTCTCTTTATGGAGATCTTAGCACTTTGAGAGGAACAAAGCCTACGCTCGTCAGATATGGTGATGAATCTATCCCTGTGACCTCATGGAAGCGGGCTTTTGCCGCTGTCCTTGATATCTGCAACCGACAGGAGCATTATCACGAAGCGCTCCTCTCCATGCGAAGCGAGATCGTGGGGCGTGGTCGGAAAGTCATAGCAGATTCCCCAGCGGGAATGCTATCCCCTCTGGAAGTTGACAATGGCCTTTATGTCGAGACCAATTTCAGCACGGAGGCGCTGCTCAAAATGCTGCGTGACCGCATCCTTTACAGGATCGACTTTGACGGAAGCGGCATCAGTTTCGAATACTGGCGCCCATAGCAAAAAAACGCAATTTAAGCACCTTATTGATTTTGGACCCGTTTCTTTTTAGAAGCGGGTCAATTTTATGGCTTCATCTTATTATAGCAAAACCCCTCCCCATGATATATAATTAGCTTATGCTTAAAGAGGATGCCCGGACTATAACCACCAAAAAGGCCATCCGCTCTGCCGTCTGCCAAATCCTTTCATCCGGGCATCCTGATAATTTTACAATTAAGGCCGTTGCGGCTAAGTCTGGCAGCAGCGAGAAAACTGTGCGCGGATATTCAATGTCTGCATGGAGGCTGTTAGAATTATTTGATTCTGAAATCATGGCTGAGTTCAAAAAACGCCGCGCTATCCAACAGGAAGAGCTTGGTGTCAGCGGACTGACGGGCGATTTTTTTATTCGGTAACCGTTACAGTCTGTCATAACCGAGAATACATTGGCACTATACTAAACTACCATAGCGGCAGATACCGGATTATCGAGGAGTTTTTAGGAGGTGCCGCTCCGCTGTTATGGAAAAACCATCTCCCAACGATGGAGCATAATGCCCAACGCAAAGACCGGTTTATGATGTTCTATGACAGATACTGCCAGCCCTTATTATCCAATGTTATTTTGGAGTGGTTCCGTGTTTATAATTGCAATGAAGCCTATCAGGATTTTTATGCCCTGAAATTACTGGAAGTGGCAAACTTGTTTATGTTCGGGGAACGCACACAAGGTGACTTGAAGCATGCGATTCAGAAGAAGCCCGATGCCCAGATTCACTTTTTATATGATAGTGATGCGTGGGAGAAATTAGGAGATTAGGATTTCTTTATGGTCAGAGTTCCAAATAGGAATAAAATATGATATCATAAAAATATAAGATAGATAGCGCATCATAACAGCGGAGTAAAATAGGCAAAATGAGTATAAGAAATAAAACGAGTAAAACGCTATGGAGCAGGCTTTAGCCTGACGTGATGCCATATGCTAAAACAAGATTATTATAACGAATTTTTTGAATTAGGGCAACAGAAAATTAACTTTAGTTTCTTTGAATTGTGTTTACCTAACGACGATCCAGTCTATACCCTGAAAAAAGTGATGGAGGAATTAGATTTTTCTGGCTTACTAGCCAATTGTTCAGATAAGGGAAGAACCGGGTACAACCCAATTATGATGTATGCTGTAGTTACTTACGCAAACATGCGTGGGATAAGGGCTGTTGACCGCATTGTGGAATTATGTGAAAGAGATCTGGCGTTTATCTGGCTTACAAAAGGACAGAAGCCTAAAAGAGATGCTTTTTATGAGTTCAAAAACAAAAAACTGACGGCTGATGTATTGGACGAGCTGAATTACCAGTTTCTTCGCCGCCTGCAAAAAGAAGGCTTTCCTACATTAAAGGCACTTTATGACGGAACCAAGATAGAAGCAAATGCAAACCGTTATACGTTTGTATGGAGGGGAACGATCAATTATCATCTTGCAGGATTATTAGATACCATTGATTCTTTGTATCATAAATATAACACCTTGATTGATGAAAATGAATATGGTGTGAAATATGATATTCCCCATGCACATATGTTTGTAATCGAAGGGATGGACAAAGTAAGAGCCATCATTGAAAAGAACCGGAAACGAAAACTGACAAAACATAAAAAGCTGTCGAATCATGCAATCATCGAGATCGATAGCTGTTCTCCGTTGGAGATCCTGAAACTCCAGAAAAATCTGACACAGATCGCAGAGCAGGAACAGATGGAGTTTGTTTATGGAAAAGGAAAGAGAAAACCGGAGATTCAGCAACTTTATGAAGAATTAGAAGCCTGCGGCAAACGTCTCATGGGATACAAAGAATGTTTTGAGATCATGGGAACAGACAGGAACAGTTATTCTAAAACAGACCTGGAAGCCACCTTTATGCGGATGAAGGATGACCATATGAAAAACGGACAGTTAAAAGCGGCATATAATGTTCAGATTGCAGTAGAGAATTATTTTATCGTCCATACTTATGTAAGCAATGAAAGGACAGATTATAATACATTGATTCCCGTTTTAGAAAAGCATAAAGATGCATTTGGAGAAATTTTGGAAGACGTAACAGCAGACAGCGGCTATTGCAGTGAAAAAAATCTCTTGTATTTAAAGGGAAATAAAATCTCCAGCTACATCAAACTACAGGATCATGAAAAACGTAAAACACGTGCTTATACAGAAGATATAGGAAAGTATTATAACATGAAAACGCAGATGTTTGAGGACGAATTGTATTATATTTGTTATGACGGAAGAGAATTACATCATATCCGTACAGAAACCAAAGAACAGGCAGGTTATACACAGAATTTTGAGGTGTATGGATGTGCAGACTGCAGTGGTTGTGGGCACAAAGCGAAATGTCTTTATAAATATAATGCTGAAAAAGATGTTGAGAAAAATAAAGTCATGAAGATCAATGAACAATGGGAAACCTTGAAAGAAGAATCTCATGCAAACATCCAAAGTGAGAAAGGAATTCTAAATCGACAGATCCGTTCCATACAAACAGAAGGACATTTTGGAGACATCAAAGAAAATGATAGTTTCCGCCAGTTCAACTACCGAACATCAGAAAAAGTATATAAGGAATTCATGCTGTATGCGATCGGAAGAAATATAAATAAATATCACCGTTTTCTTCATGATGAAATCAAAAAATTTGAAGGAAAAACCGAAGAACAGGCTGCTTAGAAAAAGAGTGTTTTCGAAAATACAGCTGAGGGTCTTTTGCGCCCCAAAATACATATAGAAAAGAAAAAATACGAATCTCCCGCAG
>CAJTVD010000141.1 GCA_910579495.1 uncultured Lachnospiraceae bacterium | reverse complement strand
GCGGGTTGCGGACGCCGTCTATTCGGTAGAGGATCTTTCGCGGACAGGAGGGAGAGTGAGCTGATGCATAAGGATATTCGTACAAAACGGGAAAGGGAGAAAGAGTTGGTGTCGGAGATGATTGCGCTTTACTGCAGGAAACAGCATGGCAGGAAAGACGGCCTCTGCCCGGAATGCGCAGAACTCAATACATACGCAAGGCAGAGGAGCGACAAATGCCCGTTTATGGAGACAAAGACATTTTGCTCTAATTGTAAGGTACACTGTTATAAACCTGAAATGAGGAAGAAAATCCGTGCAGTCATGCGTTTTTCGGGGCCGAGGATGATATTCCGCCACCCGGTAACGGCTGTGCGCCATGTATTGGAAGTGAAAAAAGAGAAAAAGCGGTTGGAGGCTTGTGATGAAACTTAAAAAAATACTGTATGTGGTTTTAGGCTGTATTGGCGTTGCTTTGGGGGCATTGGGGGCAGTCCTCCCGCTTCTGCCCGCTTTCCCGTTCCTCCTGCTTGCGGCGTTTTGCTTTGCCAGGAGTTCGGAAAAGCTGAACCGCTGGTTTACCGGGACGAAATTATATAAGAATAATCTGGAAAGCTATGTAAAAGGAAAGGGCATGACGCGGAAGACTAAGATTAAGATTATGGTGACGGTAACGCTTTTAATGTCAGTGGGATTTATCATGATGGACCAGGTTCCAGTGGGCAGGATTGTCCTTGCCTGCGTGTGGGTATTCCATATCTTTTATTTCATGCTGGGGGTTAAGACCATAAAGGCAGGCGAAGTTTTCGTGAAGCCGGAGGCGGAATGTGATGGGAATTGAATTTGTTTCATATAGTTTGCATGGCAGCAAGGGGGAATGGAAACTATGGAAGAATTAAAGGAAAATACGGTGCAGCAGACGCTGTGTATGCCCTTATGGGGGCGTGCGATAGCAGCGGAGCATTATCCGGAGCTGTTTCCTGACTATGACGCAGGCAGGATTGTAAGGGAAATGGGAGTGGACTGGTCAGACAAGAAGATGTACCGGCTCCAGTATATGTGGATGAACTGTGTCATACGCCAGTATAACATGGCATGGGAAATCAGGCATTATCTGAAAAAACATGCCCATGCCGCTGTGGTGGAGCTTGGCGCAGGGCTTAGCTGCCTCAGACGGCAGATGAAAAATGAAACAAACCCATGGTACTGTCTGGACATGGAAAATGTGATACCGCTGCGTGAAAAACATATCCCCCTTGGAAATCTGGAGCAGAATGTGGCCTGCGACCTGAATGATTTTTCATGGTTTGACCAGATTGATTTCCGTCGGTCGGACGGGATTGTGTTTACGGCAGGCGGCCTGTTTTACTATTTTGAGAAAGAGCAGGTGCGCCGCCTTTTGTGCGCTATGGCGGAGCGTTTTCCCGGCGGCATGATTACTTTTGATGCGGTAAATGCTCTGGGGCTCAAGGGCGTGAATGCGGAAGTGAAAATGGCGGGCAATAAGACGAAGTCCTTCTTCTCATTGGAAAGACCAAAGGAAGAACTGGAAGGCTGGTCGGAGCATATTGTGAATGTAGTGGAACGGGATTATATGGAAGGCTACCTGAAGGGCGGCTGGCGAAAAAGCGTAATTACCAGAATTTTTGCACGGGTGATGAGGATGTTCCATATGGGCTTTATGCTCCATGTGGAGTTCTGCTGAAATGCAGCAGTAAAGAAGTTCCGAGTGGAGTGGGAAGCAGCGCCCGGAATACAATAGAAAGTACGCTTTGCGAACTTTCTATTGTCATGAATAAAATTGTCCAATCGGTGCAATTTGGGCGAAACGGGACAGACAAAGGATTTGGTTTTTGTTATCCTAAAAAAGAAAGCGGAAATCCGCTTTTTTTAAACAACTATGGTTAGCTGAATCTAACCAATAAGGAGGAAAAAACCATGTCAAACTCAAAAAATGGAAAAGGGCTGAAAGGGAAGGATCTGATCACGATCGGCATTTTTTCCGCAATCTATTTTGTCATTAACTTCGCCTTCATGCTGCTGGGAGGTATCCATCCCGTGCTGTGGATGCTGATGCCGGGTTTTATTGCCGTCTTTGCGGGGATTCCCTTTATGCTGATGGCGGCAAAGGTGCAAAAGCCTGGAGCGGTGTTCCTGATGGGACTGATCACGGCGCTGATTTATTTTGTTACCGGGCAGTTTACTCTGGTGATTCTGATTTCCATGGCATCAGCCTGCGTTCTGGCCGAAGTGATACGTAGCATGGCGAAGTACGATAGCTTTAAGGGAAATTCTACCGCCTATGTAATTTTTTCACTCGGAATGACCGGCTCCCCGTTGCCCATCTGGCTGTTTAAAGCTGATTTCCTCGCACAGATTACAGAGCAGGGAATGCCTGCGGATTATGTGTCCGCAGTAGAGGCGCTTTCTTCCAACGCCATGCTGGTTGTTCTGTTTGTGGCTCCCATAATCGGCGGAATTATTGGTGCGTTTATTGCAAAAGGTCTGTTTAAGAAACATTTTGTAAAGGCAGGAATTGTGTAATGGGCGCTCCGGGCAAAAAATATATGCTGAAATTTGATCCGCGGACAGAGCTGCTGTTTCTGGTACTGGCAAATGTGGTGGCCTTTACCCAGCACTCCCTGTGGGTTGAGATTACATGGGTTGTTCTGCTGCTCCTGCTGATCATTGCCTGCGGCTGCACAAAAGCCGCAGGCAGGCTGGCACTTGCCTTTGGGATCTGCCTGTTCCTGCAGTACGGTATTTTCCCAATCGGACCGAAAATCTTAGCCAGCAGCTTCACCATTCTGGTTTCCTATGCGAGAAGGGCGTTTCCCTGCCTGATCGTGGGAACGCTGATCATACAGAAGACTTCGGTAAAGGAACTGATGGTGGCGCTCCGTGAATGCCATATCCCGCAGGGGCTGATCATCCCGCTGTCAGTAACCATCCGATATTTTCCGGCTTTGAAGGAAGAAGCTGGGTACATAAGGGATGCCATGAAGCTGCGGGACATCCATGGGATACAGAAAATAGAGTATCTGCTTGTTCCGGTCATGATTTCGGCAACAACAACTGCGGAGGAACTGTCTGCCGCTGCCGTTACAAGGGGAGTTGAAAACCCGGCACATAAAACAAGCATGGTCGAAATGAAATTTGGCGTGCAGGATTTTTTATGCCTGGCATTCGGTGTTGTATTTTGTTTTATCTCAGTTACAGCAGGATAGGAGGTGCGGTCTGTGGTAGAGATACAGGATGTTTCTTTTGCATATGAGAAAGAGCAGGGGACGCTCTCCCATATTGATTTAAAGATTGGTCAGGGTGAGTGCGTGCTTCTCTGTGGGGAAAGCGGGTGCGGCAAGACAACGGTGACAAAGCTGGTCAACGGCCTGATCCCCCATTTTGTGGTGGGCGGCGCTTTAACAGGCAGGGCGTCGGTAAACGGGATGGAGGTTGCGGATACGGAAATGTACCGCCTGGCGGAGCAGGTCGGCTCCGTGTTCCAGAACCCCAAGTCACAGTTTTTCAATATTGATTCTGACAGCGAGATCACGTTCGGGCTGGAAAATGCGGGCGTTGCCCCGGAGAAGATCAAAGAACGTCTCGAAGCCACGGTTTCGGCGCTGGAAATCGGGCCGCTTCTTGGGAGGAATATTTTCTCCATGTCCGGCGGGGAAAAACAGAGCCTTGCTTTTGCAAGCGTTTATGCCATGAACCCGTCTGTGTTTGTGCTGGATGAGCCGACGGCCAACCTGGATGCGGAGGCAATTGATATTCTGCGGAGGCAGATCATGCAGATTAAAAAAGAGGGGCGGACGGTCATTGTTGCGGAGCATCGTCTGTATTTCCTGATGGATCTGATAGACCGTGCCGTATTCCTGCAGGACGGAAAGATTATTCGTATTTTTTCGGGAGATGAATTTAGAGGAATCCCGGAACAGCAGCGTATCCGTATGGGGCTGCGGAGTTTCACTGACCCTGTGATGGAGCTGCCATGTGCCAGGCCGCCCGGAACGAAGGACGGTCTGTCAGTAGAAAATCTTTCCTGCGCATTTGACAGGCAGACGGTATTTGAGGGAATCAGCTTTTCCGCAAATCCCGGAGAGGTGCTTGGAATCGTGGGATATAACGGGGCGGGCAAGACTACGCTGACGCGGTGTCTGTGCGGACTGTTAAAGGAAGAGGGCGGGACAATCCGGCTTGACGGGAAAGCCCTGAACCGGAAACAGCGGAACAGGGCGTGCAGTCTTGTCATGCAGGATGTGAACCACCAGCTTTTCTCGGACAGTGTATGGGATGAATGCGAGATGTCCATGCCGGAGGGCAGGGCGGAGGAGATAGAAAAAATCCTAAAAGCCTTTGACCTGCTGGAATTTAAGGAGCGCCACCCAATGGCACTGTCGGGAGGGCAGAAGCAGCGTCTGGCTGTGGCAGCTGCTATCCTTTCAGGAAAGCGCCTCATGGTATTTGACGAACCCACTAGCGGGCTGGATTATAGGCATATGCTGGGGGTGGGCCGTATGATCCGGGAGCTGGCGGGGCAGAAATGCATTGTGTTGGTGGTTTCCCACGACAGGGAGTTCATGGAGAAGGCCTGCGACCGTATTTTTGAAATGGACGGAAGGAGGGATGGGAATGGATGATTTCCTGCTTACGGGCGGTACCGGCGTGAAACTGGCGGAAAACGACGGATGCAGCGTGTACCAGTTCCAGAATGAAACAGGGGAAGGGACGATCACCATCTATGAGGTTTTTCCGGGAGTCAGCCTTTCCTATAACGATTTCCATATCCGTTATTATGACAGCGAATTCAAGCCGGACAGGAATCTCTTCTGCATCGACCACTGCCGGGAGGGGCGGCTGGAGTACCCGGTGAAGGGGGACGCCTACTCCTATGTAGAGGCCGGGGACCTAAAGCTGGAC
>CAJTVD010000140.1 GCA_910579495.1 uncultured Lachnospiraceae bacterium | reverse complement strand
TTTCCCTCACCGGAAATTCTGCTATATATCCTCATAGGGATAAACTGTATCTCAGTTTGCGCGATATTAACAGCGAAGTTTGCGAAACATATGCAAGTGCAGCTCTCCCCACTTTTTGAAGCAACAGATAAGGTTGCGGGACAAAATCTTGATTTTGAAGTAGGGCACTCAAAAATCAAAGAATTTGAAGATGTGCTGCGTTCTTTCTCTGAAATGAAAGACAACTTGAAATCATCTTTAGAAAAGCAATGGAGCGCAGAACAATTACAAAGGGAGCAGATAGCGGCACTTGCTCACGATTTGAAAACGCCTTTAACTGTCATTCAAGGAAATATCGACTTGATAAGCGAAACGGAGCTTAACGACGAACAGCAATTATATGCGGGGTACATTACAGCAAATGGGCGTTTATATCAGAACGCTGATTGATATATCCCGGACAGTCGCCGGGTATAAGCTCAATTTAGAAGAATTTGACATAGCTGATTATATGGGACAGATTGAAGCACAAGCAAATTCATTATGCCTTACAAAAGAAATTTGTTTACACATGGAAACAGGGACAGATTTAGGAACTTTCAAAGCGGATAAATTACTACTGGAACGGGCAATTATGAATGTAATAAGCAATGCGTTAGATTACTCTCCGCCAAAAGGGACAGTCTATATAGAGGTACAAAAGCCGGACAACTTTCTACAAATCTCTATAATAGATGAGGGAAGCGGCTTCACGCCGGAAGCCCTACATCATGCACAGGAACAATTTTTTATGGGGAATAAAAGCCGGACCTCTAATATGCACTTCGGTATGGGACTATATATTACGGGCAGCATTATTAAGCAACATAACGGACAGCTCATATTGAAAAATTCTGATAAGACAAAGGGCGCACAGGTCATTATATGCGTATCAGGATAGGGCAAGGGTGCTTTAATTATTAATTTCGAAAAGGGAGGCAGGTGGATTATGGATTTAGAAAAGGGCAATATCAGGAACCGCTATGGATGTTCCATAGAGAATTTTATTCAGGACGGATATTCTATTTGCCGTGAGGAACGGCAATATGCAGTGTTTTTGTATAATATATTGAGAAAATACTGTAATAAGGATAGGAGAAACGGAAATGATAGAGTTATGGATATATTTCATGCGTGTAATATTCCGTCCGAAGCCGAAATTGAAAATGTTTTCTATGAAGTGACTTTTATGAGAGATTTCTTTGAAAGAAACCGGCGTATTATTCTTGGAGATGAAGATTGTGAAAATTTGAAGAAAAGATTATTGCAAAAAACATTTTCCCCGTCAATATGCAGGCCTACAAACAAGGATAATAGTTTTAATGCCAAACTTGTCCAGTATGTAAAAGGAATGGATTGCCCCATATCTTATGCAGGCGAGGAAAACAATTTGGGGCATAATGAGATTGCCTGCGATGAATTATCAGATGACGAAAAAAGAACCATTAGGTATATGATGAATGCCAAACCGGATATTGCAGTAATTTATAAGGAAAATAACCGAAAAAAGCTCTTATTTCTTGAATGTAAGTTTGAATCTGCTGAATGCTCTTACGAAGGTGGGGATATGCAGAGAGATATTCAATGGAAAATAGCGGAGTTCCTGTGTAATCATTACTTAAAGGAAGAAGTGGGCATATCTGATAAAATGGAAAAGGAAAAGAAATCGTGCCTTGTTAAATTTGTCAGGGAAGGAACACAAAATACAAGTGGAACGGATGGGATATGGATAAAGGACTTAATTGACCTTAATAAGGAAATTTTTTCCTGAGTGCGAACTGCCCTTATGTTAAATAAAAGGATTGTTGGGAAGTGACAATTTCCAGCATCCTTTTTTGTTTGCAAAAAAGGAATACAAGCCTGGAAAGTGGGCGACAGCCCCAATTCTATATGCTATACTCGTCTATAAAATATGCTGGGTCTTGAAAATCAAATAAAAATGAAGGAGAGCTGACAGCAAAACAGAGGTGAATGATTATGGGAAAAGTATATGATGGAATCATTGGTGTGGCAATCGGGGATGCATTGGGCGTACCCGTTGAATTTGTACCCAGACAGGAGCTTGCAAGATCCCCCGTTACCGGCATGCAGGGCTATGGGACGCATAATCAGCCAGCGGGGACATGGTCAGATGACACAAGCCTGACATTGGCATTTATGGACAGTATCGTGCACAGGCAGGCAATTGACCATGATGATATCATGGATAAATTTTCAAGATGGCTCCTTTATGGTGCATATACGGCAACAGAAGAAGCCTTTGACGTGGGAAGCGCAACAAGCAGGGCGATCATGAATTTTGGGCGCGGCATGGACCCGTTAGAATGCGGGGGAGTGTCTGAGTACGAAAACGGAAATGGTTCTTTGATGCGCATTTTACCGGTTGCTTATTATATGAAAAAAAAGCCTGGTATTTTGCTGGATGAACAGATGGATATTGTACATAATATATCATCTTTGACACACAGGCATCCCATAAGCCTGATTGGATGCGGGATCTATGTCAATATTGCTTTGAAATTACTCTCAGGCAGTCTGGCGCTGAAAGAAGGGATCAGGCTGGGAATGGAAGAAGCGTTTCAATATTATATCAGGCAAAGGTGGGAAAACATATCTGTGTATGGCCGTTTAAAAAACATTAAAAGTTTTGCGGATCTGCCGGAAACGGAAATTCGAAGCAGTGGGTATATTGTTGACACACTTGAGGCAGCAGTATGGTGCTTGTTAAATACCAACTCTTTTCTGGAATGCGTCTTAAAAGCAGTCAATCTGGGGGATGATGCAGATACTGTTGGGGCAGTTGCCGGCGGGCTGGCCGGAATATATTATGGGGCGGGCAGTATTCCGCAAGAATTGCAGGCAGCGATATTGAAAAGAGACCATATAGAAAAGTTATGCACGGAATTGGAAAATCTATTGTAAAAAGCAAGTTTGGGCAATTGCTTGTGCATAGGAATAGGCTGTTTTGGACCGGTGCCCCACAGTTTTTGTGGGAATTACCAGGTGACGGTGTGGGAGGCTGGCCCAAAATGCATTGCTTTTGATGGGCATTACAGGTACAGATTGGGCTTGCGGCATGTATTTATGTCTGATAAAATATAGCAATACATAATCAGGAAAAAGGAGGAAACGGTGATATGATTATTGAAAATGAATTCCCGGTTTTGGAATACAGTACTGAACGCGATGCAGTTATAAATCCAGGAAAAAAAGAAGAATCATTTCCACGCCTTTGCATCATGACTTTTTTTGGGGATGTGTTTGAGTCATTTATTGAAAAGCATCATGGTGAGATAATTGGGACATATGCTTCCGAAATGAAAAAGTTCCATGCTTACAGAGTTAGCTATAAAGAAACAGACCTATGTATTATCCAGGCGGCCGTGGGCGCTGGCTCCATATCAATAATGACAGACTGGCTGTATGGAAAAGGGGTGGAAGTTTTATTATGCTGTGGCTGCTGCGGTGTACTTGCCGACATTCCGGAGGGGGATGTGATCATTCCTGTCAGGGCACTGAGGGATGAAGGGGCATCTTATAAATATCTTCCGCCTGGCAGATATATTGATTTAAATAAAGAACCAGTGGGGATATTTGAGCAGGTGCTCGAAGAATATAAGATACCATATATAGAATGTACAACATGGTCAACAGACGGTTTCTACCGGGAGACGAAAGAGATGGTAGAGCACAGAATAAGCCAGGGATGCCAGGCTGTGGAAATGGAGTGTTCAGCCATGGCGGCAATAGCGCAATTCCGGAATAAAATATTTGGTCAGCTGTTGTACAGCGGGGATATTCTGGTGGGATCAGAAAAGTATGATGACAGAAACTGGTATGCAAATCTGTCTGCACGGGAAAAGATTTTTCAGATAACATTAGAGTCATTAATCAGGTTTTAATTTCCATGGGAGTGTTGGCTGGAATATGTAATGCCCAACGTTTACGACATATTTATGCCCATTTAAGAAAAAAACGGGCATGGTCAGGGAAAAAGCTTATAATGTGATTATAGGTAATTGCGAAACAAGTTCGCAATCTTAATTCCAACAGGGAAAAAATCCGGTCATGCCGGATTTTCAGGTGGCGGATGTGGGTAACCGGATTTTAAGACATGAAAATAAAGCAGATAGGGACATCTGCCTGCGAAATGGCATGTGGTATGTGAGATTATGCGATCAGAGGTTTTAGGCTGCGGATATATTGATGCATGTGCAGTTTGTCAGCCACCATTACAGTGATAAGCTGGGTAATCCCGGCGAGAAGCAGGTCGGCATGAAGCGTCTTCTCATTCTGGGTTTTACGGCCGGCAACACAAAAACTGTCTTTGAAGTGGTTGATGGATTTTTCAACATTTACTCTGACTTTGTAGGTGGAATCCCATTCCTGGGTGCCACGGATGGTTCCGGGATAAGCGCGAAGGTTCTGTTCCGGATAAATGTAGATCATCCTTCCACAGGAAGATGCCGTACACGGAGTATCACAATGGCATACACGTTTTGTTTTCTTTGTGAGGCTGTCCCGTTCCCATTTCATTTTGGGACAGACAAATTTCATGGTTGGAAGGCCGCAGCGCAAATGGGATCTGCTCCCTTCCCGTTTCATTGGGAGGGAAGCGTCATGCGGACAGCAGGGAATGCCGCCATCATTTACGGTGTAATCGATTCCTTTGAGCCTGAGTTTATTTTTCAGAGGAATATACGCTTTTTCAAAGGATGTTTCCATCAGCAGATATTTATAGATCTCAATGGAATCGAAAGCGGCATCCCCCAGAAACGTTTTGGGATTGATGAGCGGATGCTTCCGGAAGAAATCCTTCAGTGTCGGGACCAGCGCCTTGGAATCTGCGAGGCTCTTGTCCTCATCCGGGGAATCCGATTTCTTTCCAACAATGATCTCAGGGTGGGATTCGAGAAAATCTTTATTGTAAAAGGAAATAT
>CAJTVD010000139.1 GCA_910579495.1 uncultured Lachnospiraceae bacterium | reverse complement strand
ATAATAAACATCTGCTTGTACGGAGCGTTTATTTCGTCAAAATATTTCTGTGCAAGGCTAAAGTTCGTCTGATAATCCCTATCTCCGTTTATATTATAAAATGGCACTTTATAGTCAGTTTTGCCAAGTAATGAAAATTTTTCAAATTCCTTTGAGCCTAAAAACTCCAAATACACGCTGTAATCCGAAGTGATGTTATTGTAAATATCTCCAAGTGAGTAATATGGATTAAATACAACTGCTGCAATTATGTTATAATCCGTCGGGATATTCAAGAACAAGGTTACATCCGAAATATGTTCCCCAAGAATGACCAAGCAAGGTTATCTTATCCTTACCAAGATAGCCTAATAGATATTTTTGGGTTTTTCTACAACGATTGATGAACCTTTTGATTTATCGCCATTCAGCCACTGCCATTGTTCTGACAGTTCTATTCTACCATCACTTAAAATCTGTGGTACACTGTGACATTTCCCAATTCTTATCTGGTCGCTCAAATTAATATGCTGATAATAAAAATCTATTTCTCCATTCAAAGCAACCGTTCCAACTATATTTCCTTTTTTTATTTCTCCGCCATAGTAATCCGCCCATAAAATATTCTCATTTTGATGATATAAAAAAAGCGTTTGATTATCCACTTCACCATTTTCAGTATTCATCTCTGGTATAAAACATTTTCCATCATAAAAAATATCTGTATTAGGAACTGCTATATGTTTCTCCATTACTTCATAAGCTAACCTTACATTTCCATTGATAAATAATTCTTCATGCTTTAAAGTTTGATATCCCCTATGCTCATAAAAACAGGCTGCCGCAAGCGAAGCATCTAAGTAAATACTGGTGTTATTAAGAGATATTTCTTTTTCAAGACATTGCATAATATAACTGCCATATCCTTTTTTCTGAAAATCGGAAAAAACAAACAGTCTTGATATATGATTTTCCTTGCAGCTTCCTGTTCCTACTAAACAATCACCCGATAACAAAACTCTAACAAAGCCATTTTCTATATCTGCAGCAATGCTTTCCTTTGAATGAAGCCCACGGAAAAATTCAACTACTCCTTGAGGATAATATAAAGGATAAATAGCGTTAATCGTGTTCTGTACCAATTGATAAATTTGTTCAATGTTCTCTTTTTTTGCTATTTCGTATTTCATTAACACACCTCCATTAGCCAATTATGTCCTCTCCGCTTTTTCCAATGGAGCCAGTGTATACCTTCTCCATAACCTACCTTTCTGTAGAAATCATCACCGCCGCCAGTCATGTATTCTGCCCCTAATACTTTTAAACGTCTATAATGCTGTGTCAGCGCTGCCGCTGCCAATCCTCTTCTCCGATATTCCGGCACCGTACACAACGGTTCCATATAGGCAAGCTTATTCTCCGGAACCCACCACATTCCTGAAAAACACACGTAATCTTCATTTTCATCGGCAATAATGACATTATACTCATGGGTTGCGTGTGGCGGCGGCGCGACCGCAGAATTTACCACACCAGTATATGCTTTATGCGGATTCCAAGGTGTTTCGGAATCCGGAATATTCCAGTTTTTAAAAGGTCCAAGTTCCTCGGCGTTGAAACCATTCCATGTACATTTGGCAAGTTTCAGCAAATCACACTTAAACGGGTCAACAAAATGAAATCCCTCCGGGAGATCATAACTTAATCCCGATTTCCTGAAATCAAAGAGAAAGTCCGCATTTTCATATGATACCTTATATCCCTCCTTCTCTGCCGCCCGTATCAGCGCTTCCTGGCCTGAAAAAATCACTAATTCTCTTTCTCCGCCCAAATCCGGGAAGCTGTTCTGTGCATACTCAACCATTTCATCAGCTAGTCCTTCGTATCCAGGGCGTAAATTAAAAAAGACACTCGTGACAACAGCTTCCGTAAATACAAACCCCACTACTATATCTCCAGCCATCCAGAGCCTGTTCAAATGGAGATATTCTTTATCCATCCATTTAGATGTAAGCGCATACTCGAAAAAAGGAGCTGCCGCTCCATTAGCGAAATAAGGATCGTATATATCTGTCATAAAATTCCATACAAGATTAATATCGGTTAATATCTGAAATTGCTTTGTTTTTATATTCATATTCATCATCTCCACTAATTATATTTCATCCCTGCATAAATCATGAGCCCCAATCCACCGATAAAACAACCTCCAAATGCAATCCCCCCATCCAGTCTGTGTAATAAAATCAATAATTCCTGTAAGAATGATTCCTATTCCAATTGTGATCGCACCTTTTCCCATGAGTGCTGTATATGCTTTTTTATCCGCTTCTGCTACATTCTTATAATGGTAGTTATGTATGAGATTTATCTTCTCCCATTTCCAAATAAGCCAGCCGATTATAAAAAAAACAATACCAATTACCGATAATACTATAAACTCTAACAACATTTTATACTCCTCCACCATCCAAACACCCCATATCTCTTAGCAGATCTTATTCATTCTCTGTCTTCATAATTTCCTCTGGAATCATAATTTCATACTCGCAGGTCAAATCTCCGTTCAGCACAGATCGTACCACTCTGCCCTCAAGCTCACTGTCAAGGAACGCCTTAATCCATGCCGCACTCTGTAAAGAATTCTCCTTACAGTTTTCTCATCTGCCATCGTTTCTAACCGGCTTATAAATGAATACATGTTGCGGCACTTGCAGTCAGCCTCGGTTTCCATATCCGGCAAGGCCATCTGCCAGCTTCAGCCAAAATGGTTCGCCCAGTTCCGAGCAAATCATCCTCTGCAGCCTTAACTGCCAGGTTTATTTTCGGCTGTTTCTCCTGATTCCCCGTCATCCCTTGCCAGTTCCTCCGAAAAGCCTACTCCAATATACTCTCCCACCGTACAAAGCATCCCATAGCTGTGCCGGATAGATTCCTCTGCCGTTTTTGCCTGAATAGTATGTAAGTATTCCTCACAGATCCGGAGCGGTATGTCCTTTTCTTTCTGCAGCTTCAGTAAATCCTGAACTGCATTTTCAGGCCGCGGTGAAAGTAGTCATGGTTGTAAATTGCTACGGCATCAGCTAACTGCATAATGATATGTCCGGCCAGTTTCCGGATCTCCGCAAGCGGATTCGGCTTACATATATCCTGATACAGCTTATAAGCAGCTTCGGCTCTTTTTCGTGCAGCGGCCTGCAAGACCTGCCTGTCTGCCAGATTGTGTTTCATTTTGGCCTGCAGCCGCTGAAACCGCTTTAGTTCTTCTGCTGAAGAAGAATAAATGATCTTCACATCTCCGACAAGCGGAATCAGACATTCTTCCAGCTCCGCAATGTTCCCGGCACGTTCCCAGTCCATCAGGAAGATATCATACCCTACGCCCGCAAGGATAAAAGTCTTTGCCAGCTCATACCCCCGCTCCGTCCTGGGACTAAAATAACAGTCTATATCCGATTTAGGATTTGCAGTTCCATTTATGAATGACCCATACAGCAATACCAGACTGATATCCTCTGCATATTCACGTTTTACTTTTTCTTCAATCCAAACCACTAATTTCTCGTTTATTGCCTTACTCACGTATTAATCTCCTTTCGGCCAGGATGACTTCATATGCAGCATTGTTCGTTGTTTCCATCAATGGCGTAAAACCATTTTTCAGCCAGAAATGTTCCGACTGCGGGTTTCCCTTTATCCAGACCAGCCGAACCGACTCATATCCCAGGGAGCAAAGATGTCTGCACAGATAATCAATAATCTCCGTTCCTATTCCCTGATTCTGCACCGAAGTATCTGTCATGAAAAATCCGATATATGCGATTCTCTTTTCCGGATAACCATCAATCAGATCCATGATCGCAATCAGCTTCCCATCCTGATAGAACCCGATATAATATTTATCCTCAATCACTTTGCCAGGTGGCAATATCCTCATATCCTCCTGAATGGCCTGCCGCGTAACAAAAGGCGGGCAATATTCATAGAACAGAACATTCTGGCTTTGCAGATTATATATTTCATCTATGTTCTTGTTGGTAAGTGTATGAACTTTATATTTATCTGAAAATAATTCTATCTGCATGATTGCCACCTCAGTTTTTCATTCTATCACTTACATTTGCCCAAAACAACAGGCCTTTCCATTTTTGCAGAATGAGAGGCAATTTTTGCAAACCTTTTCATCCATTCATATACTTTTGGAGCATTACTAAAATTTCCTGCTTTGAAAAACCTAACGTATCTTTACAAACTACCAAACCTTCTTGCTTCAACATTTCAAGTGACCGCCGAACCGTAGCCGGATTATATCCCTCTTGTTCTGCCAGAGTACGGATGACCGGCAGAAGTGTTCCTGGCTTATAATAACCTCTCAATATACGGTATTTCAACTTCTTGGCAAGCTTTTGGTATGGATATCTTCCGCTCATTTATCCCCCTTTCCGCCATGGCGCAAAAACTGAAAATAAACTGAGTAAGGTATCACCGTTCCCAGAAGAAGAAACCATTTATTCACGAACAAATTTGCTTCTCCCTGCGCATTGAAATGGATTGGAATACTGTCTGGAAGAAAGCAGCATACAATCGCTACTACTGCCAGCATAACCAAAAACACGATCACATCCTTCAAGATACTTTTTTTCATAGCAACATCCTACATTAAATAATTTTTTACCACATGCTTTGAAATAGAGAATAACCGACAGAACTATAAGAATAGCCGCCATCCCCCACAACACTCCCACATTCGGAAGCCCTAAAAACCAATGAAGTAATACTGGTACAGCAATACATATCATTCCAATTACGCCAGATAAAATAGCAGATATGCTTTGCTTTACCACTACCATCTCATTATCCCAATCAAATCTGGGAAAACAGCAGTTTATATAAGTTCCTTGTACCGCGGTAAATACCGAATAACATGCCGGTACAGCCAAAATATTGCCGGAACCGCAGTTGCCTATCTGGCGCCGGTAATCTGGGGAGCTTTCATCCCGGTATGGGGTCGTGTAGGCGCAATCCGCGCGACGTTCACGGTTATGGCTGTCGTCGCCTTTTTCTGTATG
>CAJTVD010000138.1 GCA_910579495.1 uncultured Lachnospiraceae bacterium | reverse complement strand
CTGGTAGACCAGATAAGGAAAGTGAGGTAAAAAGCATGGCTGATTGTCTGCCGTTCAATGCCATTCTGGTAGATGAAGAATACGACAGGGTATATAAAGCCGAGGACTGGGCGTGGTATTTTGCCACGTTCATAGCAAACGGCGTTTTCCCGAAACCCAGCGACGGGCTACAGGTTATAGCCTATGACAAAATGGAAATCAAGGTAAACGCCGGGTATGCGTTTATCAATGGTTACGCTTTCAGAAATCCTGTAAGCATGGGTATTACGTTAAGCACCGCAGAGGGGGCGCTTAACCGCATAGACCGGGTAATTATACGCTGGGACTTGACGCAGAGGGACATGTATCTGACCGTCTTAAAGGGCGCGCCGTCTGCAAAGCCTGCGGCAGCAGCCTTAACCCGGAATACGGAAATATGGGAGCTTGCCATAGCTGATATTTACGTGGGGAAAGGCGTAACAAAGATTCAGACAAAGGATATTACAGACCAGCGGTTTAACAGTGCCTTGTGCGGCATTGTGAAAGGCACAATAGAAGAGATCGACGCAAGCGTACTGACAAAACAGTTTGATGATTTTTTCAAAACCTACAGCCAGGCAGTGCTGGACGAGTTCAGCGTATATAAGCAGGATATGGAAAAGTATTTAAGCGAGATCGCGGGCATTTATGAGCATTACATAACCATGACTGAAAGCCTGTTTACCCAGTACGAGAACCAGTTCAGCGAGCGGTACAATTCTTTTGAAAGTACGCTTGACGGCTGGGACGCGGAGCTATTGAAAGCCTATACCGCTTTCATGGCGAAAATTACGCTTTTCCAGACAGAGGCAGAAAGCGAGTTTAACGCATGGTTTGAGGACATTAAGGAAAAGCTGGGCGGGGACATTGCAGGCAGCCTGCAACTGCAAATAGACGGGCTGACAGAGGCGGTAGAACAGCTGCGGCAGCAGGCAGAGGCAGGCGGCACGGCGACGGCAGAGACGCTGGCAGAGCTTGACAGGCGGCTTACGCTGGTAGAAAACGGCTGGAACATCAATTATAAGCATGATGCCGTTTTAGGCTTGTGCTATCTGGGCGCTGCCTACATGTGCCAGCATTACGAAAGAACAGAGGAAACGGCAGTATTAGGAATTGCATATATCGGCAATTCCTATCTTGCAAATACATTTTAAGGAAAGGGGCAGATTATGAAAGGATTTCCCAAAACATTAAAGACAAAAGACGATTACTACAACTGCCTTGCTATGGTGGCAGCCGGGGAGCTGGCGGCGGCTGATCTGCTGGCAAAAATTGAAAGTCTGGAAAAGCAGCGCTATATACGGTGCGCTATTGTTGTTGCTACCCATCTATCCTGCCCGAAAATTAATCAGATTGATTGTCACAGAATGAGCCGATATAATGGCATCAGCCTAAAGAAAGGAAAAGTTCCAGGACACTTGCAGTTTCGACATAGGTGAGTGTCCTGGAACTCTATTAAAAGCATGGTCATTATATCAGGATATGAAGTGGAATACAACGGGGAAGAAAATATTTTTAATAACCAGTAAAGAAAAAAGTGTCTGTCCATACTGCGGAGGCTGTTTAAAACCAAGGGATCACAGGAAGCGTGTACACAAAGTGGCCGGGGGAGGAAAGGAATGGTACCTGATCAGGCGCCTTAAGTGTACGGATGATAAATGTAAAAAGCTCCATAATGAGCTTCCGGACTGCATGTTCCCTTATAAGCATTATGACTGCGGCCTGATAGAGGATGTAGTGGAAGGGGTTATAAGTGAGGAAGATCTGGAGACGGAGGACTACCCCTGTGAAGGGACCATAAAGCATTGGAAATGGTGGATGGAGAGAAACAGGGAAAACATGGAAGGACAGATCAGGTCAGCGGCGCAGCGCTTCCTGGATTATGAAGAAGGGTTCCTGAAAACCAGGGAGTCTTTACTGGAAGGGTTAAAGGAACGGATAAGCCCCGGATGGCTGAAGGCGGCGGCAAGGTTTATATACAATGCAGGAGGCCGGATCCAGCCATACCCGAATGGGCTGTGAGCATGCACCTGCTTTTGTTTGATGACGCCAGGGGGATCAGGGTATAGTTGCCAGCAGAAGGAGGCAGACAACTATGCAGAAGAAGGAAGTAAAGAAATGGCAGGATGAAGAGGCGTTAAAGAGATACCGGATGATAGCGCCGCTGCTGGATGAGGAAATGGATGAAGGGAAACGCCAGCAGCTCAGGGAAGAGGCGGCGGAAAGAAACGGGGTATCCAAAAGGAGCCTGTACCGATATGAGGCGGGATACCGCAGGGAAGGGTTTGAAGGCCTGCGGCCTAAGGAGAGGAGGAAAAAAAGGGTACAGGGGCTGCCGGAGAATTATGAAGAGATTCTGGAGCAGGCAGTGCAGCTGAGGAGGGAAGTGCCGAAGCGGAGCGTGCGTCAGATCATCAAGATCCTGGAACTGGAAGGGTGGGCAGCGCCGGGTGTGCTGAAACAGTCCACAATGCAGAGGCACCTGTACGAAGCGGGGCTTGGGAAGAAGCAGATGAGACGGTATGCGGAGAAGAGGGAAACCACATCCCGCAGGTTCTGCCGCCCGCACAGGATGGAGGTCCTGCAGGGGGACATCAAGTACGGCCCTGAGATAAGGACAATGGAAGGGGATTTGATAAAGACGTACCTGTCAACCCTGATAGATGACCATTCCCGCTACATCGTGCAGTCAGAGTTTTATGATAACCAGAGGCAGGAAATCGTGGAGGATACGTTCCACAAAGCAGTGTTAAAGGCAGGGAGGTTCGACTGTGCGTACCTGGATAACGGGGCGCAGTACACGGGGGAACATCTGCTGAAGGCGTGTGCAAGGCTGGGGATACGGATTGTACATGCAAAGCCTGGGGCGTGCCAGTCGAAAGGAAAGATAGAAAAATTCCATCAAAAAGCAGACCAGTTCATAGAAGAGATACGGGTAGCCCATGTACATTCTATGGAAGAGCTGAACCGGAAGTGGAAGATATTTTTAGACCAGGAATACCAGAAGGAGGCCCACAGCGGGATCCGGGAGTACTATGAATCTTATGGTGTGAAGGTACCGGCAGCCGGGATCAGCCCGGAGCAGGAATGGATGAGGGATGAGAGGGGTCTTGTCTTTATAGATGTGTCAGTAGTGGCGGAAGCATTCCAGCACAGGGAGGTGCGCCGGATCGATGAGGCAGGATGTTTTTCCTTTGGAGGAAGCAGATATGAGGCAAGCGCGGCGCTGTCAAACCAGCAGGTGGAGATTGCTTATGACCCGATGAATACGGAGACAGTGATGGTCTACAGCAAAGGGACAGAGGCGGTCAGGGCGCACCGGATGGAGATCGGGAGCTATGCATCAAAAGTGCCGCCGGTACCGTCAGGGATGACAGGGAAGGAACCGGAGAGTTCAAGGCTTTTGGATGCGTTGGAAAAGAAGTACAGACAGGACCACGCCCAGATGGCAAAGGCGCTGTCATTTGAGGGATACGGAAAGGGGGAGCAGGGAAATGTATGAGATATTTTTTGAGATGGAGAATACACCGTTTACCCGGGACGTGCCGGTGGAGAGGCTGTACACATCGCCGAAGATCGAGGATGCGCTGGGGAGGCTTAAGTATGCAGCGGACCGGCAGATGTTTGCAGTGGTGACGTCAAACCCGGGATGCGGCAAGTCCACGCTGATCCGGATGCTGGACGGGCGTCTTGGGAGAGAAAAGTACCTGCTGCTGTACCTGTCGGATTCAAAGCTGACGCCGAGGTGGCTGTATGCAGGGCTGTTAGGGCAGCTTGGTCTGGAGCCGCGTTTTTTCAGCGGGGATTCCAAGCGGCTGCTGCAGAAGGAGATCAGCGCGGTGTGCACGGAGCAGAAAAAGAAAGTGGTGTGCGTGCTGGACGAGGCCCACCTGCTGGGGAAGGACATGCTGGAAGAACTGAGGTTTCTGCTGAACCATGAGTTTGATTCGAGCAGCCCGATGTCGCTGGTGCTGGTGGGGCAGAGCGAACTATGGGAGCAGAAGCTCAGGCTGCAGGCCTATACGGCGATACGCCAAAGGATAGACATGAATATCGTGCTGGGGAGGCTGGACCGTGCGGAGACGGGGAAATACATCGCATCCCACCTGGCTTACTCGGGAGTAGGGAAAGAGATATTTACCAGCGGTGCGGAGGAAGAGATTTATAAGATATCGGCAGGGATACCGAGGATGATAAACCGCGTGTGTGAAAAGACGCTGATGTATGCATGCCAGCAGCAAAAACGGCTGGCAGATGAACACATGGTGCGTTTTGTGGCGGACCATGAGATGCTGGGAGGTGTGGGATGATATGTTGGCCGGAGGGGAGCATGGAGTTTGTAAGCAGGGCTGCGGCAGAGGGGAGCGGCGGTGACAGAAGATGGCCGTGTAAAGTAAGGGTCAAAAGCTGCAGCAGATATATGGCGGAACTGATCATTCATTACGGAAGAGGAAGCTGCATCAATGCCGTGTTGGGAAAATACATGGGAGGGCAATATATCTGTATACCAGATATGGATGTAGGGTGTGCAGTTGGGAGATTTTCAGATATAGAAGGAAATAAAGAAAAGCTCGGGTTCCATATGGGGGCTGAAGAAGCGGCGACAGTGGCTCATGCGCTGCGGGCAATATCCGGATATTCGGGAATGGACTGGATCTAGGAGGGAGCCAACTATGCGCGAAAGAACTGTTAGGCGAATAGTGCGGGAAGGGCAGACAATTTAAAACAGAAGGCGGGAAAAGGCCGTCCGGGGAGTTCCGGGCGGCCTTCGTGCGTGAATTGTGCATGGAAGTGGAACAATTCTGGGAATGGATCAGAACTGTGGCATCGGGAATTGTCAGAAAGTTCCAGACGGAGGTATGGAGAATGCAGCCTGAATGGCTGATATATGCCAGAAATGAACAGTTGTATATACAATTAGCTGTATGTCAGGAAAATGAGAAAGTTTGAGACAGTGGATGAGGTTAAATCTGTGACAGCTCATGAAGTTATTAACATGATTACCTTATGTGCGATAAATACCTTTTCTGCAAGGAAACTGTGAAATATCCGCTTGTCCGGGGCGATATTGTCTATTATGTGGGAGAGAAAACGGCCGA
>CAJTVD010000137.1 GCA_910579495.1 uncultured Lachnospiraceae bacterium | reverse complement strand
TTCCAAGACGCTGTTTCATTCCAAGAGAAAACTGTCCGGCTCTTTTCTTGCCTGTTTCCGTCAGCCGGACGATTTGCAGCACTTCGTCAATCCGCTTATCTGCCAGCCCTAAAATAGTAGTCCTTACTTTCAGATTTCCATAAGCGGTCAAATTTTCATAAAGCGGTGGCATTTCAATCAATGCCCCGATATGGTTTAAGTCGCTGCGCTTCCATGTGTGACCGTCAAATTCAATGCTTCCAGAAGTCGGCTTCAAAATGCCTGTTATCATTTTAAGCGTTGTGGATTTTCCGGCTCCATTTGGCCCCAATAGTCCATAGGCGGAATTTCTTTCAATGTTCAGCGATATGTTGTTTATAACCGTTTGTCCGCTGAAAGATTTGCAGAGGTTTGCTGTTTTCAAAATCATTTCCATATTCTGTACTGTCCTTTCTTTTGATTATGAGTAAAGAATAGCTGCTGTTTTTGAAGATTTCATAAAGAAAACAAATTTTTCCCGATTACATTTTATGAATTATTTAAGCTAGTCAATAGAACTTTGTAGACATATCCAAGAAGAAAGAGGAACTGTAAAATGTAACATTATGTCAAAAAGACCAGTACCAAAATACGACTTCAAGGCTTTTGGGGCAGCGATAAAGGCAGCTCGTACAGGGCGCAAGGAAAGCCGCAAGGAAGTAAGCGACGAAATGTTTATCTCGCCGCGCTACCTTGCGGACATTGAAAACAAGGGGCAGCACCCTAGTTTACAGATTTTCTTTGAGCTTATGCTTCGCTACAACATATCCGTAGGCCAGTTCCTTTTGGAAACGCCGCCAAAGTTCTTTTGCTTCCAGTCCTAGAAGCGGCTCCCCGTCCGTCTGCGATATATCCAAATGTAAAGATTTACATTTGGATATTAATGTTAAGTTCCTATTAATGTTAAGTTTCATATAGTTTCCTTTCTTTTCTTGGATTTTTAGCGGATAACTTTACATTATATTTCAGGTTCCGATAATGGAATTAACCATAAATCAAAGGAGGGTTTCATCATGGTTAATTCTATTTCCATGCAAGAGATTATGGAGGCTGTAGAAAAAGCAGAAAACTATTTCGTGCCAATCCTTGCACCAAAAACCGTAGGTTATTACAAATACGTCTGGGATAAGCTCATTGCTTATGCTGACGAATCACCGGACAAATCAAATATAGATATCCGGGTGTTTTATGAAAGGGTGACACAGGCTGAAGCTTATACCCGGCCTGATACCCAGTGGCTGAGGACACAGGCAAGGGCAATTTTTGCACTTTTAGATCTTCATGAAGGCAATGCACCAAAACGTAAGTATTGTTACAAAACGAGAGCCTATAATGGAAAATTCAGGAATGAACTCAGCATTTATCTCATAGGCCGTACCGTTTCCGGCAAGAAAAGCGAAACGGTACGCCGTGAAGCGATCCTTATCCATGATTTCCTGGTTTTTCTTGAAAAGTCTGGCATCTCTGAAATCGCAGATATGACAGCAGAAAATCTGTTGGAGTTCCTGCATGGGCTTGACCCGGATTATTCCGACCAATGGAAGAGGTCATATGCATATACAATAAGGAAGTTTTTAAACTGTCCTGACCTTGGCCTGGCATTTCCCTACGACGTCAATACCCTGCTTCTTGGACACCGCCACATGAAAAACCAGCGTCTGGAATCTTATTACACGGCAGAAGAGGTCAAAGCAGTTATGGATGCTGTTGACCGGAGTACCCCATGGGGAAAAACAATCTATGCCATGATGCTGCTTGCCTGTGTCTATGGGCTGAGGGTAAGCGATATCAGGGGGCTTCAGCTCAAATCCTTACACTGGAAGGAAAAAACGATCAGCCTTTATCAGGTAAAGACAAAACGGTATGTTGAACTTCCGTTGACGGATGGCACGACACTGGCACTGCTTGGCTATATAAAAAATGTGCGTCCTGAATCAGATGATCCCCATGTATTCCTGCGCCACAGACGGCCGTATATCCCCTATTCGTCAAATGATAACTCCAGTTCCAAAGTTCCATATTACTTTAAAAAATCCGGGGTAAACACAAACGGCAAACACCATGGGCTGCATTCCATGAGGCACAGCCTTGCAACAAACCTGCTCAGGGAAGGTACCGCCGTCAATGGGATCGCATCAATACTTGGACATTCGAGCATTAAACCGACAAAACCTTATATCTGGTCAGACATAAAACATTTGAAAATGTGTGCGTTGGAGGTGGACAGCTATGGCAGCAGATAGGGAATTCCAAAACTACTCCGAAGGAATCTTCAAACCTTACTTTGAAAAATTCATTGAGTTTAAAAGAAGCAAGGGTGAAAAAGTCGGGCACTCGGCACTGTCCAGGATGAGGGCGCTTAATGATGAGCTTAATTCCTACGGGATTCTTAATGTCACAAAAGAAATAGCAGAAAAAATCCTTGCCCCAAGAGATGGGATAAGCGCCAACACAAGGTATGCACGGATTTCTTTCTTAAGGCAGTTTTTAAATTTTATGAATACCTTCGGAATCGGGTGTTATCAGATTCCTTACCGGTATACAAAATCTATCCTCTGTGAATTCAGGCCGTATATTTTTTCTGATGGGGAACTTAAAAGGCTGTTTGCGGCAGCGGATTCCCTGCCTGACTGGCACCACTCCTGCCGCAGGCATGACATTTATCCGGTCATCATCCGTTTATTAGTGAGCAGCGGGATACGGATCAGCGAGGCGCTCCATTTAAAACCTGGCGATATAGATATTGATACCGGTATAATAAAGGTCATAAATGGGAAAAACGGCGTATCAAGGTATGTTCCGCTGTCTGATTCCATGATGGAATGTCTGAGGCCTTATCTACAGGCCCATATAAATGATCCATGGCTTTTTACATCACCATTAACAGGCTCGTTCTATTCGGATACATCCGTCAGGCGTATTTATAAAAGGCTGTGTAAAACAGCAGATATTTATAAAACGGATGGAAAGATCCCAAACCTGCATTCCCTGCGCCACACTTTCTGTACAAAAAGCCTTGGCCAGCTTCTGGCTGCCGGAATGGATATCTATACAGCGGTCCCGGTACTTGCCGCCTATGTCGGCCATGTAAATTTCAGGGATACGGAATCCTATATCCATTTTACAGAAATAAGCTATGGCGCTTTTCAGGAGAAGCAGTCCGCCCTGCAGGCACTGATTCCGGAGGTGGATGGCTATGAATAAAAACTTAAGTTTTTATGTGCAGAGGTATTTTTCATCGTACCTGATCGGCCAGCATAACTATGGGAAAACACGCTTGCTTCATACAGGGATACATTCAAGCTGCTGCTCACATTCCTTGCCGGAAATCACCAGAGAAAGAAAAATATCCCCATTTCTGATGTGGACAAAACCTGTATTCTCCGGTTTTTAACCTGGCTGGATGCAGAACGCGGGAACTCACCGGCAACCAGAAATGTAAGGCTTGCCCATCTGAAATCATTTTTCCATTATGTACGGATTGAAAACCCTGCCCTTGCGGACCAATGTGAAAATGCCATGAGTGTCCCTTTCACTAAAGTGGAAAAACACCCTCCGGAATATATGGATGAGGATTCAGTATCCCACATGCTGCACACTGTGAATCCAGAAAGCAGGGATGGCATACGCCATCTTGCAATCCTGTCCCTTTTGTATGATTCCGGATGCAGGGTGCAGGAGCTGATAGAACTCAAAGTAAAAGACATCCAGTTTGAAAAGGGCCAGCGTATTTATGTCCATGGCAAGGGTGATAAATACAGGGAAATTCCCATTACGCTAAGTACAGAAAAAATACTGAAAAAATATCTGAAAAGCTTCCCTCATAGCGGAAACGATGTACTTTTTACAAACAGGAAAGGGGAGCCGCTTACAAGGCAGGGCATACGCTACATCATGCAGAAATATGCAGCCGAATCAAAGAAAAGCACCCCCGGTGATTTCAGCGGGGCTGCCCATCCGCATTTGCTGCGCCACAGCAAAGCCACACATTTAGTCAATGCAGGAGTAAATATCTATAATGTCAGGGATTTTTTAGGACATACATCAGTAGCAACGACACAGATATATCTGACATCGAATCCGGAAGTAACACGTAAGGCCATAGAAAATGTTGCCTCCCAAACGGTACCGGATAGCGCTGAATACTATTCAGCAGATGAGAAGCAGTCCCTTATGGAGTTTCTGGACACATTGATCTAAAAAATAATGTAAAGTACATACCTCCTTAAAAGCCTGTAAATATAGGATTTTAGGGAGGTTATTAACATTATGGATGACTTAACATTAACGTCAAACACGGACACGGCACGGAAAGCAGGAATTTTAATCTCGACTTCCTCTGTCTGTGGCGTACCGTCCTTATCAAGCATAACCTCCCCGGTCACAGGGTCTAACTAAAGTTGCTTCGGGCTTCTGCATGGCAATCAGGAGCGTGTTGTTAAAACTGTAATTATGGAATTTTGACATGGTAGAGAGGTAGCTTTTGTATTTCTCGCTCTCAAAAAGCTCCTTTAAGCCTTCCTCCAGTTTGTCCGTGATCTCTTTTACTTTCTGCTTTTCTGTCTTTGCGTCTGCCATATTTTTAATCCTTTCTCTGCATGAAAAAAGACAATCTGTTACGACTGTCTTTCTTCCTTAAAACAGAAAAAGCAGCGAATTGCTTTATCTCTAAAACAAATTCACTGCTTTACTGCTTGTGTTATGAAGTTACTGTGATTATGCCAGTACAGGCATTCTCTTTTCAATGATAGCCTTGACTTCTTCCACGCTTTTCTTTGTTGCCAATGCTATCTGATCAACCGTAAAATTATTCTCATACATATTTATGATGACATCTACTAAAGTATTATCCTTAATTCCCTGCGAAAGATTACACATAGCGCTCACGTCCTCTCTTATTTTTTCGTCTGCATGAATACTGTACTCTGTTTCCATAATCCCTAATTTTTCATCAGCGGTCAGTTCCATTGAAAGCAGCGTACTCAGCAAACGGTGCAGTTCATATTTCTCATCATGCTCAGGAAGTTCATTTGATATACCTATCAAAACAATATTCAACAGGTCAAGCCTGCCCTTCCACGGATAAGAACCGAGCAGGTCGTCTTTTGCCAGATGCACATAAGCCATGCTGTTTTCGTACATGCCCATACATACCCATATCGAAAATACACGCCTGATGTCATTATAGTTTATCCCCACAAAATCCCGTTCCTTCTGTGAGGAAACAAGGCGGCTTACATAGAATACTGCCCTGTTCAGGATATGGTAGCCTGTCGGCTCATCTTTTTGTGCCTCT
>CAJTVD010000136.1 GCA_910579495.1 uncultured Lachnospiraceae bacterium | reverse complement strand
TATAAGAGGGGAGGGCTGTCCATTGTTGCATCCCCCAAGTAAAGTTACACTATCTCCCGGATTTTGTCAGGGTAGACACCGCCTACAAAGAATGATATAATAAACAAAAATTTATTTGTAAGATAAAACCTGCTCAGGCAGAAATTGCTTCATTTGCTGAAAATTTCCTGCCTGGGCCGGTATTTCATTTTGCGGAGGACGGGAAGGGGAATGGAAGAGCGTATTTTTGATAAGGTAATGGGCGGGAGGATAAGGATAGGGAAAATTGTCTTTCAGACAGTGGACCTGTTATTTATCGCCTGCCTTTTTTTTCTGGCGTTTATGGCCAGGTGGAAGCTGATGCCCATAGAATCAGCGGATTATTGGGGCTTCCTGGAAAGCTGGATGAGGCAGATACGGGAGGGAGGGGGCTTTCGGTCCCTGCGCCTTTCCATCTCCAATTATTCTTCACCGTATATGTACCTGATGTGTCTGGTTTCCTATCTTACCGATAACGATTTGTACGGTCTTAAGCTGATATCAATTGCATTTGATTATCTGGCTTCCATTGCGGTATTCATGATTCTATTTCAGGAAACTTCCCATGTGCGGAAATCGATCCTTGGCATGGGGGCTGTGCTGTTATCCCCTACAGTGATACTGGACAGCGCATACTGGTGCCAGTGTGACATTATTTATACTTCTTTTCTACTATTTGCCATGTACTTTCTTTTCCGGGGAAGCAGCAGGGGGTGCCTCATTTGCGTGGGGATTTCTTTTGCTTTTAAACTCCAGGCGGTGTTTATCCTGCCGTTCCTTGTTATTATGTGGCTGAAAGGAAAGACCATAAAGCTGGCAGATTTTTTCTGGCTTCCTGCCATTTACGTGGCAAGCGCCCTTCCCGCCTGGCTTGCGGGACGGGATTTGAAAGACCTGCTGCTGGTTTATTTTGAGCAGACAAGCACTTATCCCTGGGGAACCTTGGAATATCCCAATATATACGCCCTGTTGGGTGAAGCCATGCCGGATATGCGCCATGCGGCAGAGGTCAGTGGGGCAGGGACATTTATGGCCATTATGCTGCTAGGATGCACCGCTTATTATTTTTATACCAAAAAGGTACGGCTGACCGGGGAGCTTATGGTAACGCTGGCGCTTTTTACGGTAGCGCTGACAGTCTATTCCCTGCCCCATATGCATGACCGGTATGGTTTTTTTATTGACCTGCTTGCAGTGGTATACGGTGTGATGAATGTAAAGAGACTGCCTGTTGTGTGTGGATTTATGCTGGTTTCCGTGCTCAGCTTTATGCCTTACCTGATTGCGGTACATATTGTACCCATTCAATATGTAGCCATTGGACTTTTGGGGCTGATCCTATTGGTAGGGCGGGATCTTTACAGACAGGTACAGGAAAATGCATATGTGTAAAAAGAGTAATGGATCATTAAATATAAAAAGTAAAATGTTCTTTATGCTGGCCGCTGTCCTGGCAATAGAACTGTTTGTTTTTAATTACAGGCACTGGGCATCCCCCATTGGCGCAGAAATCCCGGCAGGCCGCCTGAACCTGGGAACCGGGTATCAGGATAATGGCAACGGCACCTATACGGTTGTGGGGGATGATCTGTACATTGAAATCCCGGTAATCGGGCAAAAGCTCTCCACAGCCTGTATTGAGCTGGCACTGCTGGATAAGGCAGATGAAACCCCAAGGCCTATCAGCCTAAAGCAATGGGCAACAGATGAATCCCACAAGCTGTATTATGGGCTTCCGGAGCGGGAAATCTGGGAGAATGAAAGAAGAAGCAGCTATATCACATACCATTTATATGGGAAGTGTACCAGCCTGATGCTGCTTCCTGGCTTTGCCATAGGGCAGACAGTGTCTGTGGCGGTAACCTTAAATCCCCGGATTCCCCTGTTCCTTTCCTGGGAGCGTCTGCTCCTTTTGCTTCTGCTCTTTGGGGTAATATCTGCCCTGAAACCATCCTCCCCGCTGCACCGGATTCCCTACCTGGGCCTAAACTACAGGACAATGAACGTACTGCTGGTGGTGTTTTTTCTGGCCCATGGTGCCATTCTTGGGGGAATCGTTGGTGTAAATCCCTTTTTCCAGGAAGAGAGCGTTGATAACCAGAGACAGTACCAGATGCTGGCAGAGAGCTTAAAGGAAGGGCGTTTTTTCCTGAAAGAAGAACCGCCGCTGGCATTGCAGAAGATGGAAAATCCCTATGATTATGAATACCGGAACCAGGTGATGGGCCAAAGTGGGGAGTGGTACAAATGGGACCATGCTTATTTTAATGGAAAATACTATGTATACTTTGGGGTTGTCCCGGCGGCTCTGCTCTATTTCCCCTACTATCTGTTCACTGGCACACATTTACATAATTACCAGGCGGTGTTTTTCTTTGCCCTTTTGTTTCTGGCAGGGACCATGGGTGTGGTCCATGGGCTGATTAGGAAGTGGTTTCCCCGAACATCTCTTGGGATGTGGTTCCTGCTTATGGAGGGGCTGTTTACAGGCAGCGGCATCATCTATATGGCAAAACGTCCTGACCTGTATACGGTCCCCATTCTGGCGGGGCTTGCCTTTGGGATGCTTGGCCTGTGGTTTTTTCTGCTGGCAGGGCAGGCAAAGCAGGCTTCCTGCAAATACCTGGCAGCAGGCTCCCTGTTTTTGGCGCTGGTAGCAGGCTGCCGCCCCCAGTTGTTTGTGTTTACCTTTGCCGCGCTGCTTTTGCTGGGGAGAAGGCTGGTATGGGCAGGGCATGAAGGAACTGCGTTTTCCCTGCCCATGCTTTTGGTGGCGGCGGTGCTGATGTATTACAATTACAGCCGCTTTGGCTCTGTTTTTGATTTTGGTGCTAATTATAACCTGACTTTTAATGATATGAGAAGAAGGGGGTTCCAGTTTGACAGGATCCCTCTGGGCATTATGGCTTATCTTTTCCAGCCCATAAGGATGGGGGTAAACTTTCCCTTTGTGGAGGCGGTTTACTTTGACAGCCAATATATGGGCGTCACCATACAGGAAGCCCCCTACGGCGGCCTTTTCAAGACAAACCTCTTCGCCTGGTTTGGCCTGCTGCCGGTTTTTTTGCACAAAGAGTGCAGAAGCCAGGGGAAAAGGCCCTGGCTGCTGGCTGTATTATGCCTGGCCCTGGCAGGCATAATTATCATTGTGGACACCAACATGTCAGGCATATTACAGAGATATTTTGGGGATTTTTCTATTTTTATTATGCTTTCCGCAACGGTTGCCCTGCTGCTTGCCGTCTCCTGCCTGGAAGGGGCAGGGGGAGAGCGGGTGAAAGGAATCCTCATATGGCTGCTGATTTTCTGTCTTCTTTGGGAAACAGCGTATCAGTTTCTGGTATTTTTCCTGGACACAGGGGAAGCCCTGCGGGATTTAAGGCCGGACCTGTACTCCCACGCAAAATACCTGACAGCATTTTGGATGTGAGGGCCGGGCAAGCAGGCAGTAATTTCTCTGCCGCCTGGGGCACTGTGGGGAGTGTTACGGAACTGGAATGGAGAGATGGGAGAATGAAAACTTTAAATGGTATTGCCACTCTGGCATTTTGCGGTATTATCGGGGTGGTATTATTAAACAGAAAATCTGAAAAAAATGCCGGCCTGGCAGAGCCAGGGGCCAGCCTTCCGGGAAGCGGGATGGAAAAGGGCGGAAAGGGCTTTTTGGTTCTTGCCATATATGGCCTGATAGCCATCAGGGTGATTGGCTTTGGGGATATTCCCGGCGGGGTTAATCAGGATGGCGCTATGGGGGCGGTTGACGCTAAGGCGCTTGCCATGTACGGTACAGACCGCTTTGGGACCTTTATGCCTGCCCATTTTTGGGCCTGGGGATATGGCCAGATGAGCGTACTGCTTTCTTATCTGACCGTACCTTTCATCAAAATATGGGGATTGGGCAAAGTAACTATGCGGCTTCCCATGCTTCTGGCAAGCCTTTTGGGGGCAGGGGGCGTATATGGCATCACCAGGAAAATTTTTGATGAAAAGACAGCTATGGCAGCGCTTCTGTTCCTGGCAGTGAATCCCTGGCATTTTATGCAGGGAAGATGGGCGCTTGACTGCAACCTGTTTCCCCATATGTTTATAGCAGGGATGTATTTTCTGGTAAAAGGGCTCTGGAAGAAAAGAAATCTTTATATTTCCATGGTGTTTTTTGCTTTATGTATGTATAGCTATGGCGTTTCCTTTTATATGGTCCCTTTCTTCCTGCTTGCCTGCTGTATTTTGCTGTATCTGCGCAGGAAAGTGGGGGTGAAGGAGATCCTCATCTGCCTTGCGGCCTATTTTGCTGTTGCCTGGCCGATCTATGGGACCATGCTGATTAACTTCATGAAGTGGGAGAGCGTGGAGCTTCCTTTTGTGACCATGCAGTTCTTTAATGAAAACGTGCGCTCCGCCGATATTCTTTTCTTTTCCGGAAATATAGGGCAGCAGCTTTTAATCAATATCCGTTCGCTGGTGAATGTGGTATTTTTGCAGAAGGAGGATTTGCCCTGGAATTCCATAAAGGAATTTGGGACCATGTATCTGTGCTCTATGCCCCTGATTTTACTGGGGGCGGCGGTGGTTTTCCGGAAAGGCTTTTGGGGAAAAGAAAAAGATGGGGGAGGGGAAAACAAGCAGCTAGCCTGCCGGATATTGGCATTTTACTGGATCTTTGCCCTTCTCACGGGAATAATGATTAACGCAGTGAATGTAAACAGGATTAATATTATTTTTTACAGCCATATCATCTTCGGGGCAGTGGGCATTGGGTTCCTTGTAAAAAGATGGAAAGGTTCTCTTTGGGCTGTTTGCGCCGGGCTGGGAATCTTAAGCATTTTGTTTTTCCATACCTATTTTACCCGCTGGGCAGAGGAGATGGAAGATGTTTTTTATGGAGATTTCGTGGATGCCCTGGCATATGCGGGGGAGTTCAACGGCGATTGCTACCTGATCACACCGGACACCCAATACCAGGGCGCTTACAATGTAACGGAAATCCTTACCCTGTTTGTGCTGGATGTGGACGCCAGGTATTACCAGGGAGAGACGGACCGTTGGAAGAACAAGGAAATTGCTTATAGAAACAGGCTTCTTTATGGGAATCCTCCGGAGGGGACAGTTCCGCCTGGGAATGTGATATATGTAATTAAGAGCAGCGACCAGGATAAATTTTCCAGGGATGAGTTCCAGGTATCACTTTTTGGGAATTACGGCACAGCGGTGCCGTGGGCGATAGCGGCGGGGCAATAAGATTTCATATTGCCCTGCCTTTTGCTTTAACATAAGGGCAGTTCGCGGAGCGTGCTGCCCGTTGT
>CAJTVD010000135.1 GCA_910579495.1 uncultured Lachnospiraceae bacterium | reverse complement strand
CGCCATAACCGCCATCATCTTTGCGGAAGCGTCCTGCCCTGGCGATACCCGCCACAGCCACGCAATTTTGTCGCAGAAATACCCGGCAAGCACATAGGGGAGGTTCATAAGGATAAGTTTCTTTTTGTCAATATTCCCCGTCTTTGCCTTTAGCTTTTCGGGGATTGATTTTAAGTCTTTGGCAATGCCCTCTACGATTTTACTCATAATGACTGCCCCCTGTCCTTCTGGTGTTCCCTTGCCCTCTCCCGGTTTTTGTCCTTTCCCAACTGCTCCCGGAACTCTGCCAGCTTCTCCTTTACGGAGATGCGGTTATGCTTTTTCTCATTAACTTTTACAAACTCCTTAAATGCCTGCGTTATCACGTCGGCATCTTTGCCCTTGAATAATACGATGTGCTTCGGCGGCTTTTCCGTCTTGTCCTTTTTCACAGCGAACTGCACGTTGTACTTCTTTGCCACTCTCTCAAAGGACTTGATGTTGTTATCCGTCACCTCAATGCTCGAAGCGCCCATACCCTGACCGACCAGCTCTTTCACTGATATTTTCCCATGCGGCATCTGCTTTCCCTGTTTCCGGTGTTCCAGATACATCTTCATAGCCTTTTTCAGCACGTCGGCAGTCAGCCGGGAAGATTTGAACACAAGGGCAATCGTTTTCTGTGTCACTTCCTCCTGCATGGTTTTCCTCCTTCTTTTTTATTGCTGTACCCCCGTCAGGGTGGGACGTACAGCCTGTGGATCAGATATTTCATAAACGCTCCTTTCTGGACGGGTTACGGAAGTTCCGCCGCCCGCCCTTCTTCCACCGCTTCGGCTATTTTTGCAAAACTGCTTTCCAGATCGTCAAAGCTGACCGGAATATCCCACGGATTTTTAATATAGGTATCCAGAAAGCGGTAAGAAAGCCGCCCGATTCCATTCGTCAGACTGACACAATAAACAGATGCGAACTCTCCGTTTTCAAGCATCCATATCTCGTTCTCAAGGCACAGGGTAAAATTATCCGACAATAATTCCTCTATCCGGCAATTTATCATACAGGCTGGATAATGGAAAAGCTCATCCGTCATGGCAAACGGCTCTTTCCCCGTCCCGTCATCCCCTTCCAGTACCATTGCATCTGTCATGTTCCTTTTGAGATAGAGGAACAACTGCTCCGAATAGTTTTCTGCCGCATATTCCCTCGGATCACTCCCGTCACCCAGAAACTCCGCAAGGTCATCAAATTCACTGTCCTCATATAACCGGAACAGCCGGAGCAGGGATTCCCCCACTTTTTCCTCTGTCAGCCCTTCTTCCAAGTCAGGCGCATCCGTTCTGACCTCCGCCATTTTCTTCTTCCTCCCGGCTTTCCAAGCACAGAAGATTCCGCTCCCCGCCGCTGTCATCACTGCCGCCGCAGAGAGCATTGTTTTTACTTTTTTCTTTCCCATCCTTTTCTCCTTTCCGCTTCTGGACTTTTTGTCCAAAAGTTATATAAACGCAAAAAGGGCAGCTACAAACCGCTGTTTCCAGTCTATAACTGCCCTTACGCTGTTTCCCATATTCAATTACCTGTACCGGATTACCGGACACTGTTTCGTCTTTTTCCCGACTTTTCTGCGTTCCAGAGCAAAGACCATATTCCCGGTACGCTCAAAATAGCCTATATCCTTCTTCCAGCTCATGCCGCATTTACAGTGCTGCAAGCCGATAAACTGCTGCTTCATCTTCCTGCCGCAGTTCGGGCATACCTTTTTGCTCATGCCTTTCCGCTTTATTTTCGGCTTGTCTGCATCCTCTTTTTTCTTTTCTTTCTTTTCCAGAATCCCATTCTCCGCTATCCGCACTTCGTAACGTGGCAGACGGTAAAGATACAGGCTGTATATTTCATCAAAGGAAGCCTGCGCCGCTATCCCCTTTACCCTCTGGTAAATCTGCCCTGCAATCTTCTCGCAGTCCTCTCCTTCCGGCAGACTTCCATGCTCCCTGTAATAATCACAGGTCTTTTCAAACATACTGTCTGCTATCTTCGCTTTCTGTTTCTGCTTTAAGTCCTTATATGTCCTGTCCGCCCTTTTCAGGCATTTCCTGTTTCCCAAACGCACCACTCCTTTATCCTGATACGGTCTATTGTAGCAGAAAGCATCCCGGAATGGTACAAAATATCTGTTTTTTAATCGAAAGCATCTTTACACCGGACAATAAATTCCGTCTTTTTCTCCAATATTTCCTTCTGCCTGTCTTTGGAAAGCGTCTGGAATATCTCGTCATAATCAAGCTCCGCAAGCGGCGTTCCCAGTACAGGCGTTAATACTTCATGCTCATACCATATCCGCCACAGTTCCTCAAACAGTTCCATACTGTCCGAAAATGCCATTGCCGAATCGAAGCCTTCCCCCTCGTTGAACCATTGCAGACGGATAAAACCGAACCTCCCGGCATCCGCCACCATGACATCGGCAGTCTCATACAATTCTGAAAACGCATCCGCCACTTTCCGGCATTTTTCCCTCTGTTCTTCCGTAATATATAATTCTGCCATAGCGCACCTCCATAATCTACTTTTGGACAAAAAGTCTAAAAGTTATCTGTTCTCTTTTATCATGCACGTTCTCTGCCCGACTATCCATTTTCTTCCGGTTCGGAATGAAACAGCCCTTTTTCTTCCCACCCGCCACCATACATGTCATGCTGTACCAACTGCTGGTAATAATGGTTCATGGTGTTGGGCGCATTGTAGAGGGCAGTCACCATGTATGCCCGGATATTGGCTATCTTGGTTGTGGTTTCCTTCATGCACCCAATGACATACTCCAAATGGGAACTATTTAGCTTTAAGAACTTTGATTTTACAAGCTCATAAGGGTAGTCCTCCCCATTGACCTTTACCGTCTTACGCTTCACGCAGACAATCTCACAGATTACCTCATAAAGTTCCTCATACAGCCCCCTTTCGCTCCAGTCACCGTATTTCATGTGATGCTCATACTCAATGTTCCCCTTGATGATTTCCATGTAGGTGTTTGCATCATCCATCACACCAATCATATCATTATCCGGCTTGCCCGGTTCCAGTCTTTCCACTTCCATGCCGGATTGATTGATAGGATAGGATTCTCCGTCAGAAATCTTTGTAGAAGTATATGAATTTGTCCCTCCGTTTTGGGACAGACCTGTATCCGCTTTTGTCGGGAGGGTATGAACCATTTCGTCACCGCCTGTATCCGAATTTGCAGATACCTGTATCCCGTTTGGGATACCCCTCCCTCCCAAAATTTCCATAGGGGCATCCGGTTTTGTAGGGAGGCTCCCTCCCATTTTATCACCAGATGCGCCCGCACATGAATCGTCCACTCCGTTCACAGCGGGTATTTCCTCTGGAAATGTCAGCCGGTACAGCATATCCGGTTTCAGTTCCACATACATCACGTTATTGCAGACAAGCCCCTCTCCATAGCTGACTGTCCGAAATTCCCTCCTGATTACCTGTAATTTTTCCAGCCTGTCCATTGCGGTTTTAACCGTTTTCTTGGACTCCCCAAATAAATCCGCATAATACTGGTAACTCTGCCTTAAAATATCCTCTGAAAATTTCTTTTTCCAGCCAAGTATATGCCCACTTCCCTGATCCCGAACCTCTGACGGGCGATACCAGTACACAATATCCGCCAGTATGACAATCGCAAGGAGATATGGTTTCCCATTCTCCTTTGTGATTGTCCTGTACCAGACAGCGGGAATGACGTTTCCAGTAATATTGACAGAACCCATTGCATCAACAATTATGTTTCCGCTTGTCAAATACCCCATTATCAAACCGCCCCTTCCTCTTTCCACTTATCAAGAAGCGAGAGAATGATATTTTCAATTTCCTCATTAGAATAGCTTTCTGAAAAGTATCTGCCAATCTTATCTGATTTTATCGTTATTTTTCTTTCCTTCGGCTTTTCCTCCGCCAGTATCAGGCGCACCATTGCAAGGGTAAGCTCCCCGTTCTTGCCATATTCCTTGATTTTTGCCGACTGTACCATGCTGATGTTGCAGCTTTTTTCCTCTATGACAGCCTGTACCCATAACTGCGCTTCTTCCGACAGAAAGGAAATGTCAACGCCCTGTGAAAAGCCGAGTTTTCTACCGTCCACCATAGCAAGAAGCCCTTCCGACAGCCGGGAGAGCCATATATACCGCTGAACCTTTTTAGCGTTCTCCCCGGCAGCTTCCCCCACTTCGTCAAGGGTATTTTTCCCTGACTTCTTCCCCTGATGCTTCATCGCTTCATACTTCATCTTGTAGGCTTTCGCTTTCTCGCTTGGTAAGATGTCCTCCCTCTGAATGTTGGAATCCACCATGATAATTGTGGCTTCATCATCGGTATAGTTTCGGACAATCACAGGCATTTCCGTCTTTCCGGCAAGCTCCGATCCACGTTTGCGGCGGTGTCCGGCTATGATTTCATAGCCGCCACCCGCCCTCGGTCTTGCAATGCCCGGAACAAGCACCCCATACTGCCGGATACTCTCCGTTGTTTCCTCCATCTTCTCATCGTCCTCCACCCGGAAAGGGTGGTCTTTGAACGTATAAAGCTCTGCCAGTGGCGCATTGATAATCTGCTCTATCCCATTTTCCTGTGCGGTATTTCCACCGAACAAATCATCAAAACTTTCCAGAGCAACCTTTGATGCGCTTCTTGATTTTGTATTACTGCCCATCTGCGCTCACCTCCTTGCTTTGCGGAGCAAAGTGCGAGTCACCCTGACGAGCAGAGGTGATTACCTCCTTTGTCAGAGAATCGTAAGCTGACGCCACTTTCCCCTTTGGATCATGCTTGTAGATGCTGACGCCCTCCGCTGAAATCTCCGCCGCCCGGACGGAAATGGGAATGACATTGGCAAATATCCTCACCCGGCTTCCATAGGCTTCCTTCAGCATGGCGCTGATGTCCTTTGCGTAGTTCGTCCGGCTGTCCACCATTGTAAGCAGAATCCCCTCAATCTCCAGTTTCGGGTTAATCTGCCGCTTTACCTTGCCGACTGTCTTAATAAGCTGCTGCAAGCCTTTGACGGGCAGATATGCCGCCTGTACGGGTATCAAGATGCTGTCGGCGCTGGCAAAGGCGTTTATGGTAATCATGCCGAGGGAAGGCATACAGTCAATCAAGATATAATCGTAACTTTCCCTGACAATCTCTATGTACGACCGGAGTACCGTTTCCCGGCTCATCACATTCACAAGGGAAACCTCCAGACCGGAAAGCTCAATGTTCCCCGGCATTAAGTCTATCCCTTCCTCATGGTGGAGGATACCCTCTCCCGGCTCTACTTCCTCGTCATTGATTAAGTTCCCCATAATGGTTGCAAGCGTGACTTCCAGACTGTCCGGCTCTGTAAAGCCTAAACTTGCGGTCAGACTGCCCTGTGCGTCCGCATCAATCAAAAGCACTTTCTTTCCCTGTTTTGCAAGTCCTA
>CAJTVD010000134.1 GCA_910579495.1 uncultured Lachnospiraceae bacterium | reverse complement strand
CCTGAGGTACACCCCCGGTCGGGTAGTATCCAACCTTATCGTGCAGGCACTGCAGGGGAAGGACATCAAATTGGGCTGGCAGCCCTCCATCCGCCCCGCCCCGCGGGCCGGCTTATTGTAATAAAAGCCAAGGGGTAACAGCCCGGCCGGGAACTTTGTAGCCCGGCAGGCTTGACCTGGAGCCTGTTAACGTTTATTATGGTAGCTGGACTGTGCGGGGAAACAGGTGGAAATCCTGTACGAGCCCGTCGCCGTAAGGTACATAAGGAGCTGCCTGCCTGACCGGAGCCACAAGCCGGGAAAGAGCCATTGGATATTTATCTGAGAAGGCTGGCAGGCATAAGGGAATGGCCGGGGGGCCTACTGGTCTGAAGGTAGGCCTCCCGGCAGTTGCCAGGTGCCAAGTCGAAATATCCGCACAGTCCATAGCCCTGTTAAAACTGCGGGCGCCAGTTTCAGGGAACGGAATAATTACAGGCAAAGGAGACAGAATATGATGAAAAGAAAAGGAAGTAATAAGCTGTCCTCATTCATCCTTTGTATGACGCTTACTGTGGCTATGGCGTTATTGGCAACAGGTTGTAATGGCAAGGCAGGCAAAGGGGCGTCCTCCCAGGGGGAGACGGCAGGCGTGGAAGCAGGCGCATCCCAAACAGATCCCCAGCCAGGGGGGGAAGTGCTGGGAGAAGGCAGCAGGGCTTTTTCCCTTACTGTGACAGGGCAGGACGGCGCAGAGAGCCGGTTTGAAATCCACACGGACAAAGAGACGGTAGGGGATGCCCTGCAGGAACTGGGGGTCATAGAAGGGGAAGAGGGGGAATATGGCCTTTATGTGAAAACAGTCAATGGCCTGACGCTGGACTATGATAAGGATGGCAAGTACTGGGCATTTTATGTGAATGGGGAGTATGCCTCCTCCGGAGTTGACGCCACAGCCATCCAGGAAGGGGAGAGCTACTCCTTCAAGGCGGAATAAGCGGATCCCGGCGAGGTATGGATATGAAGCTGACAACCAGGGAAATGGCTGTGTTTGCAATGCTTGGGGCGGTGATGTATGCCTCCAAGATGATGATGGAAGTGTTTCCCAATGTGCACCTGCTGGGGGTATTTACAATCGCCTTTACGGTGGTTTACAGAAAGAAAGCCCTGTACCCTATTTATATCTATGTGATCCTGAACGGAATATTCAGCGGCTTTGCGGCATGGTGGGTTCCTTACCTGTATTTGTGGGCAGTCCTTTGGGGGGCAGTTATGCTTTTGCCTGCCAATATGCCTGCCAAAATACGTCCCGGGGTATATATGGCAGTCTGTGCCGCCCATGGTTTTTTGTATGGAACCCTTTATGCCCCCGCCCAGGCCATACTATACGGCTTAAGCTTCAAAGGGACGCTGGCCTGGATTGCAGCAGGGCTGCCCTGGGATTTTGCCCATGGGGTAAGTAATTTTTTCTGCGGGATTTTGGTGGTGCCCGTAATTTCCGTGTTAAGGCTGGCGGAAAGATGTGTGCAGGAGGGAATTTCTGAATAAGGAAAACACAAGCGCCCAGCGCCGTTGGGGAGAGAAATCTTACCAGTGGTGCTGGGCGTCTTGTTTTTTGTCCCCGATTTGGTATGATAACTTCCAGGAAAGGAAGAAGCAAGCAATGTCTTTGGTGGGTCTGTATTGTGAAAGCGGTGAGCTTTTGCAGGAAATTGAAACTGCATTTAATATGGCCCGGTTAAAGAGCTTATGCAGGGAGCAAAAGGAGGGCAGCCCGCCCCCGGGCGGAGGGGATATAGATGGAAACTGCAGGCTGCAGGTCCTGGAGTCCCTGGAAGAGGGAGGGCAACTATGGCAGGGGCAGATGTTTTTTTTGATCCTTGCCTGCGGGACTGCCGAAAAAACCTTTGCGGCTGCGGAAGGCCTTTGGGAGAAAACACCTGGCCTGTCCATTGTCTGCGTGGCCAGGCGCCCGGAAGAGGTTTTTGCCGCCCTGCCTTACCCCTTTTTCCATGTGATACGGGATTTTGCCCTGGAACAGGATCTGGGGGCAGTCCTTAGCAAGATAGAAAGGGCAGGTTCCCTGCTCCCCCGGTGGTGTGCTTTCCAGGGAAAAGACGGGCTGGTGAGGGTGCGCCTTAAGGAAATTCTGTATTTGGAAAGCGACCGCCATGAAATCAGGGTACATATGGAAGAAAATAGGACCTCCCTAAGGGACGCCCCGGGGGAGCAGGGCGCAAGGGCAGGCGCTTTTCTTACAGTGGAAACCCTTGCCCAGTGCGAGGAAAAACTGCGGGCTTTTGGCTTTGCCAGAATCCACAAAAGCTTTCTGGTTAATTTATACCATGTGGCAAAGCTGGAAAAGGACCGGCTGGCCTTAGACAGCGGCAGGCAGCTTTACATCAGCCGCCACCGTTACCCGGAGGTAAAGCTCCAGTTTGAAAGCTATATACGGCACATGGGCTTTTTATAATGCCATCAAAGGGCAGAGTATATGGAAATCCGGTTTCGGAAATAGGAGGAAATATGGCAGTCATAGAGGTAGACCATCTAAAAAAAGAATTTTCTTATTACAAAAAAGCGGTAGGCCTTTCAGGTTCCCTGCACAATCTTTTTCACCGGGAGACCCTCACCAAAGAGGCCGTAAAGGACATTACTTTTTCTGTGGAAAAAGGTGAGGTTATCGGCCTGCTGGGGCCAAACGGCGCGGGAAAGACCACCACGCTGAAAATGCTCTCCGGGATTTTGCACCCCACATCAGGCAGCGCCCGGGTGGACGGGTATATCCCCTGGGAGCGCAAAAACGAGTTTAAACGGCGGTTTTCCATTGTCATGGGGCAGAAAAACCAGTTGTGGTGGGATTTGCCCGCCAGCGACAGCTTTTACCTGAATAAGTGCATTTTCAATGTGGACGACCAGGAATACATCAAAACGGTGGAGGAGCTGGCGGAGCTGCTGGAGGTAAAAGAGCTGATGAGTGTGCAGGTACGCAGGCTTTCCCTGGGGGAGCGGATGAAAATGGAAATCCTGGCGGCGCTGATCCACCGGCCGGATATACTGTTTTTGGACGAGCCTACCATAGGGCTGGACATAGTATCCCAGCAGAAGATCAGGAGCTTCCTGCAATACTATAATGAGCAGAAACAGACCACCATTATCCTCACCAGCCACTACATGCGCGACATTGAGGAACTGTGCCAGCGGGCGGTGATCGTAAGCCAGGGGCAGATTGTATATGACGGCAAGCTTTCCCAGATCAACCATCTGATGGGGGACAAAAAAGTCCTTACCCTGAAATTCGAAGAGGAAATTTCCAGGGAGCAGCTTTTGCCCTTTGGTAAAGTGCGGGAGTTAAAAGGCACAGAAGGGATCCTGGAGCTGCCCAAAGAGGGCTTTAGAAAAACCATGGCGGATATCCTCTCCCGTTTTCCGGTGGAGGACTTTACAGTGACGGAAGTCCCTTTGGAGGAAAGCATTGCCCTGATTTTCAGAAAGGAGGGAACGGCCTCATGAATCCCTACCGCTGTGTTTTTCAGATGGGAATTGAGAAGTCCCTGGAGTACCGGGTGAACTTTCTGCTGACCATGTTAAGCAGTGTGTTCCCGGTGGTCATCCAGACCGTTATGTGGACATACTATTATGGGCATACCGACGCGGCGGCCTCCACAGGCTACACTTACAGCCAGATTATGGTATACACCCTTCTGGCGACGCTGGTTTCCCAACTGGTTAATACCGGGTTTGAGTGGCAGATAAACGACGACATTAAAAGGGGCGGGCTGAACAAATACCTGGTGCGCCCGGTAGATTACGGCGGCTACCAGTTCTGCTCCTTCCTGGGAGAAAAAATCCCCCAGCTATTGCTGCTCCTGATAGTAGCGGTTGCCCTGATTACATTTTCCATGGCTGTTTTTGGCCTGGCGCTCTCCCTGCCGCGGGTGATTTTATTTATAGCCAGCCTTCTGCTGGCCCTGGCGCTGAACTTTTTTCTCTTCTATACTTTGGCGCTGATGAGCTTTTGGCTGACAGATGTGAACCAGTTTTTTGGGACCATCAATATCGTGCTGGTGGTAATCAGCGGCGGGATCCTCCCCCTGGATATTTTCGGGGAAAAGGCTGTTTTACTCACAAAGATCCTGCCATTTGGCTACACCACCCAATTCCCGGTTAATATCATTAACGGCAGATATAACATGCAGATGGTTGCCACAGGCTTTTTGTGCCAGATAATCTGGATCGGGTGCTTTGGGCTTCTGGGGCAAGCCTTATGGAAAAGAGGGCTGAAACATTTCGTGGCGGTGGGCGGTTAAACCGGGCAAAAGCGGGGCTGGAAAACAGCGGGGCCCTAAACAGACGCCAAACTGGAACAAAGAAGGTAGGTAAAATGAAAAAATATTTGCGCCTGGCAGGCGTATTCATGAAATATTCCCTGATGTCGCAGTTGGAATACCGTATTAATTTTATATCAGGGTTAGCGGTGGAACTGGGGTGGATGCTGGTTAAGCTCCTGTATGTGGCGGTGGTATACCGCATCGGCGTCAATATCGGGTCATTTACCCCCCACCACATAATGATTTTTATTGGCATTTATGTATTGATGACAGGGTTTTATATGCTGTATTACACAAATTTCACAGGAATTGGGCAGATGGTGCAGACAGGGGAGCTGGACATGTACCTGGTCAAGCCCGTATCGTTGCAGTTCCTTGTGACACTGCGCCAGTGGAGCTTTCCCATGTTCCTGGCCAACTTCATAGCGGGCAGTATTTTAATTGCCACAGGCTGGCACAGGGCGGGGCTCCCCGTAAGCTTTGGAAGGGTGGCAGGCTTCCTGTTCCTGCTGGTTTGCTCCAACCTGCTTACCTACAGCCTGTTTTTGATTCCCAACCTGCTGTGTTTTTGGATTGTGTCTGCAAGGGGATTGGAAGACATTACGGCGGCAATGTGGGATTTTAATAACATGCCCCAGATGATTTACGGAAAATGGATCCAGCGGATTGGCACTTTTATCCTCCCGGTGTTTATTATCACTAATTTCCCGGGGCTGTTTCTTATGGGAAAGCTGCCTTTTGCCATGTTTCTCTGGGCAGTGGCTGCGCCGGTGCTGTTTTTCTTCCTTGCCAGGATCATGTGGAAAAAGGCAGTGAGAAATTACAGCAGCGCCAGTTCCTAAAGGCGCCTCTTCCGGAAGGGATTATGCTATAAACAAACGCCGTCACGCTCCGCGGGCCGGCTTATTGTAATAAAGAAAAACGGGCAGGGCATGGACCCTGCCCGTTTTTGCGCCTTGCCCATTATTTCCAATGAAATTTTGGCAAAAGCCCTTGACATGCCTTTGCCTTTTATGAAGAGATTGCAGATAAAAATTGACCCCTGGCTCTTGCTGGTTTACAATGAACCAGAAAAAGCCAGGAAGCCTTTGCTTATGATTTTTAGATAAAATTAACTTGTTGTGCTAATTCTTTGTAGGAATACCCAAAGCGTCCGAAAGCGC
>CAJTVD010000133.1 GCA_910579495.1 uncultured Lachnospiraceae bacterium | reverse complement strand
TGCTGGCGGTATAGATGATGCTATATTTACCAACCCATTTTTTGACTAACACCATTTATTTTTAAGGAGAAGATAATCATCTCTTTGCCTATTTCTGTTATTTTTCAATGGTATATCCCACTCCCCATACAGTTTTTATAAATTTCGGTTTTTTGGCAGGCTCCTTGAGCTTTTCCCTCAATCTTCCAATATGGGCCATAACAGTATTATTGTTGTCAAGGTACTTCTCGCCCCAAACAGTTTCAAACAGTTCTTCAGATGGTATAACTTTTCCCCTGTTCTCGCATAAGTACCAGAGGACCGAAAACTCAATAGGTGTCAAAGTAATCTCTTTTCCATACAAAGTACATTTATGGGTACTCTTGTTGATAATAAGCCCTCTTACATCATGTTCTGCAATTGGAGCATCTTTTCCCCCGGTATTAGCCGCATTATTATAACGGACATAGCGGCGAAGCTGTGTTTTTACTCTTGCTACCACCTCCAAAGGATTGAAAGGTTTCGTAATATAATCATCAGCCCCTATGGTAAGTCCCATGATTTTATCAGTATCCTCAACTTTTGCCGTCAGCATTATAATAGGATAAAAATACTGTTCCCTGATCTTCTGGCAAATACGGAATCCGTCAATATCCGGAAGCATTACATCTAAAATTGCCAAATCCATTTTTTGCGTTTCTATACATCCCAAAGCATCCAGGCCATTATAAAATTTATATACCGTATATCCATCATTCTTCAGATAAACCTCAATTAAGTCGGCTATCTCTTTTTCATCATCAACTATTAAAATCTTTTCACTCATAATCAGTTTTCATGCCCCTTATCTATTCGCAGTTTCCAAAGCTTATTATAACTCACTTTCATTTCCTTCCTCCAAATAGGCTTATTGACCCTATTATAGTACTTAAAGAATAAACATACAAGCGTTTGGTTTGCATTTGCAGGCCTACGGAATGCTCCTGGGCCCGATTTTCCTGAACATAGGCAGGCTTTTTATCTACAAGGCTGATATTTGAAAAATGCGGCGAGTTTGGGCCAATACCTGTATTCTGTTACCGCTCCATTGCCGCTGTCAGCTTTCCATGATCCATCCCGTACACTTCATCGCAGAGCACTTCTATATCCTCTTTGTTATGGCTTGCCAAAATAATAGATTTCCCTTCATCCTTTAAATTAAGAAGGATTTCTCTAACATCTTCCACGCCCTGATTGTCCAAGCCGTTCATTGGCTCATCCAAAATCAGAATATCCGGATTTTCCATAATAGCCTGTGCAATCCCAAGCCTTTGGCGCATCCCCAAAGAATATTTTCCAACTTTCTTTTTGCTGTCCGGGTCAAGGCCGACCCGCTCCATGCTTTTCTTTATCTCTTCTTTCCCAATAATATTTTTAATGCTTGCAAGATACTCCAGATTTTTATATCCATTATAAGAGCTGAGAAAACCGGGCGTTTCAATGATAATTCCTATATTATCAGCAAAATCTGTATCCCTGCCAATTTCTTTACCGCCTACAAAGACTCTGCCGCTGGTAGGCTTTAAAAATCCTATGATTGTCTTAAACAAAACAGTTTTTCCAGAACCGTTTCTTCCAATAATCCCATAAATTTTTCCTCTCTCAAATTCGATGGAAACATTGCTAAGGGCAATATCTGCACCAAATTTTTTTACTACTTTATCTACTTTTATAACGCTTTCCATCGTCTTAAACTCCTTCCATTTCTTTGCCTTTCAGCAAATAGCTGCCAAGCCAATAACAGACAATAATGATTGTGGCCTGCACACTCATTACACTGATAATAGAGAAGCCATACATATCTTCATAAAAATTACTTTGTACATACATTCCCCATACTCCAAACATAAACCTTGCACTCTCCCTAAAATGGAAACCACACAGAAAAGTTAAGCCTTCTAATAACAATAGCCCTGCCGGTATCATTTTTTTAATCCTTAGAATTTCCCAAAAAAGAAATAATGCGGATAAAGCCATGGCATGAACTGTCCATAGAACAAAAATCACTGATATTTCCTTTAGATTTCCTGTATGCATCTGTAATGCAAATAAACCAATCATCTTAAATAGCGCCAATAAACTAACCGCTGTAAATAACCCACTCAAACTTCCCACACCGCATGGGGTGTTAAACTTTGAAAAATCAATACTTTAACCCATAAAAAAGGCACAAACCTCTTGCCTGTGGTATAATTGACTTGTTTGAACAACAATTACACAGCAAGGAGATTTATGCCATGTCAAGTATACCACAGACAACCGATAATGGAAACAGCGTTTCTGATTTTGCCACAAAATTTATGAAGCGGTTCCACCTTGGAAAACTGCTCTTTAAATGTAATGCCGGAAAAGAAAAAGGTATTCCTGTAATGGATGTCTTCCGCTTCCTGTTCTGTATGATGTTTTCTGACAGGAGTTTCTATATGCAGATGAAAACAGGTACCTTTGGAGAAGGATTCTCCAAAAACACCATCTACCGTTTCCTTAACAACGCCCGGATAAACTGGCAGCGTTTCACAACACTGCTTTCTGCCGGCATCATCAACGGTTTTATGAAACCCCTGACGGATGAAAAGCGCAAGGATGTCTTCATTATAGATGACAGCCTGTTTGACCGCTCCCGCTCGAAAAAGGTGGAACTGCTCGCAAGGGTCTTCGACCACTGCTCCATGAAATACCGTTCCGGGTTCAGGATGCTCGCCCTCGGCTGGTCGGACGGGAACTCCTTTGTACCGGTCAGCCACTGCCTGCTTTCTGCTGCGGAGGATAAGAACCTTCTTTGTGAAGGGAATGCCTGTGACGGACGCTCCCTTGCCGGAAGGAGACGTCTGCAGGCACGCCGTAAGGCTACAGATGTCATGGTGGAACTGATCCATTCCGCCCGGTGTGCAGGCATCACTGCCCGATATGTCTTGTTTGACAGCTGGTTTTCCGCACCAAAGACCATGATTGCGCTGAAAAACCAGGAACACCTTGACACAATTGCCATGGTCAAGAAAAGCAAGACGAAATACCTGTACAACGGTGAAAAACTTAACGTGAAGGAAATCTACAGCCGGAACAAAAAACGCAGGGGATGCTCCCGTTATCTTCTTTCTGTGTCTGTAACGGTTGAAAAAGAAGGCGAAAGCATTCCGGCAAAATTTGTGTACGTCCGCAATAAAAGCAAGCGGAAGGACTGGCTGGTAATTGTAAGCACGGATACGGAGCTTTCCGAGGAAGAAATCATCCGCGTTTATGGGAAACGCTGGGATATAGAGGTCTTCTTCAAGGCATGCAAATCCTGCCTGAACCTTGTAAAAGAATACCGGGGCATCTCCTATGATGCCATGAATGCCCATGTTGCCATCGTCTTTTCCCGTTACATGATGCTGTCAGTAGCCCAGCGTGAAAATACGGATGACAAAACAATCTGTGAGCTGTGTTTCTGCCTGCTTGACGAAATGGAGGATATCACGTTCAGCCGTTCCATGCATATTATCATTGACGCGCTGATGGACACCGTCATGGAATATTTCCATATCACCGAAGCCCAGCTGGATAAGTTCACCGTCAGTTTTATTCAGCGGCTTCCCAAGTATATGCAGGAGGCTTTAGAGCGGAAAGAAGTAGCAGCATAAGGATATTTTGTGGGCTAAAGTATTGATTTTTCAAGGTGCGGATCCCATTTTTGATGTGGGAAGTTTGAGTAACCCATTTAACAAATTTCTGAAGAAAAAATGTTTCCACCACTTCTGTATGCACCCACATCGGATAATAACAAAACGTATGTTCTGTTTCTCCATGCCAAACCTGAAACCAATTGCCAATAAATAAATTCCCACCGGAAAAAGCCAGCATCCCAAAGGGACTAAGGGAAAGGTATCCGTTTCATCCATAGGGACACCTGCAAATAACCGAAAAAACAAAGACATTCCCGCCTATTCCCCCTCCACCTCATCCTGAAAATCTACCCATCCAATTAACCACAAAGAGACCAAAGCCAAAATCAATATAATAGCGCAAAACAAAACTACAGCTTTCCATTGCCCGCCATTCCCATCTATGGCATATCCGGGAATTGCTTTTGCCATGAGAGAGAAACCGGTAACTCCCTCTTGTTGCAATAAGTATCCTGAAATTTGTATACCGAATACGGCCAATATTCCATATATTTCTTTTAACAAAAGATTGCATACATAAAGCAAAAATCCAATCAATACCAAATACAGGAAGAGAAAGATAAAAGTAACCATAAACGCCTGTGGTACTGTCATTTCCTGCATAACATTCACCCACGGAAACGAAATATGATATTTCACCCCTAAATGATTATTAGTATCCATCGCCAAATTATAAACCGGGCTGCTCCACATATTTCCCCAAAATCCAAGCAGCATACTGACAGCTACCGATACAACAGCTATACAGGCAACATATAGAAATGCCTGGGCCATAATATATTGCAGCATAGCTGCATCCCATTTTTTCCGGTCGCCCCTACATAATAACAGATAGGTATTCTTTTTAATAAAAGGGGCATCTGATATAATCAACAGCCAGCAGGCAGCAAGAAATAAAATGCTTTTGTGATGATGCTCCACTACAATGAAGGCTTCCAATACATTAACCGGTTCCCCCATATCCAGTGCATACTGTAAAAAATAATTCAGCCAGTTCCCAAACAATGCGGTTCCCAAAAGAAATCCCATAATTACCCGCTTATTATGCTGCTCTTCCAGAAAAGCAGCTTTCGCCATGTAAAAGACCTGCTTAACCCTCCCCATTCCGATACCTCCTTTTCAATCCCCACATGACTACAAAGGATGCCAGCAAAATATAAAGACATTCCATAAACCCAGACAATGGATAATTGTCCAAATCATCCCCACGCATAAGGTAAATCGGATTCAGCGCCGGAATTTTCCCTAACGCCAGCCACATAGCCTCATACAATACAAATGGCGCAATTAACGCCACATATTTATTGGGTAGCCATACTGCAAATGCAAGGCCTGCCAATGCCCATATACATCCAAATAGAAAACCTAATACCACCTTCCAGAGAAAGACATACCACTCTCCATAGTTTTCAATATAAAAAACCAATGCCGTCCCCGCCATAAGTCCCTGGTCACTTCCCGTTGGTATTCCGGGAATCCCGAAACAGTAAGCAATACTTAAAACAATGATAAATGGAATCGCCAGCATCGTCCCGCCAGAGAGCGCGACTGTAATAATACGGGTAAGCGCAAATTTTCGCGGTAACATTCTGGCATAAATCATTTTCAAATATCCACTGTTATACTCTTCACAAAAGACAGAGGCATAGGCAAGCCCCGGAAATATAGCAGCAAACGGTGTAAACCCTGATGCTGCAAATACTTCCATCATAATAAAATAACTGCTTCTGCTCCGGTTAAGCGGCGCATGGAATGCTGCTGGCACTAAGATCAATGTAACTATTAAAAGGCCTGCAAAAAAACCTCTGTTTAAGAAACTTCTTTTCAAATCATGTAAAAAGAACCCTTGC
>CAJTVD010000132.1 GCA_910579495.1 uncultured Lachnospiraceae bacterium | reverse complement strand
ATGGCAGTGTAAAGTGTCAGCATATCGTATCTCCTCCTTTTTTCATTAGGCTGTCAGCCTTTCTTCCCGCAGCATCTTCGTTGCTTTGGAGATCCAGGCCGCCACATGGTTCGGTGCGACGCCGTACCGGGCGGCGATCTCCACGCCGGTATGTCCCCGGCATTTTAAGGCCAGGGCCTCGATGCCTTTCCTTGTGGTGCCGGAGCAGCGCTCTTTCGCCTGGGAGAGCAGGAAGAAAGTGTCCGCATCCGAGATGCCGTGGAAGCTGTCATCCGGAAGGGCATCCGCATAGGTCAGCCCGGAGCCGGATGGCTGCGGCGCGTCCATGTATTCCAGGGGCCTCTGCACCCTTGCCGCCTTCCTGCAGTGGGAGATGAGGCGGTTCCTGATGACCACGGATGCAAAGGTTGGGAAGGAAGCCCCGCCCTCCACACGGTATTTCTGGGCCGCATGGCAGAGCGCCTCACAGCCGGTCTGGTAGAGGTCGTCGTATCCGAACCCCTGTATGGATTCATTCAGGGACATGGTGCCCAGCACGGTGTCCCTCACAAGGTAGAGGTGCCGTTCCGCCAGTTCCCTTTCCTGTCTGGTCATTGCTGCCATGGTATCACCCCGCTTTCTCTGGCCCTGCAATGTCCCCTGCCGTCCTAGCAGGCGGTTTTTATATGGTTGTTCTCAAGCACCCTCCGGCATTCGGCCTTCAGGCAGTCGCAGCGGTAGTCGGAGAACTGCCCGATGTGCGCCTGGGAGCTGGGGAGTGCGAAGATATCCTGCATCCAGCGGTATGCCTCCTTGCGGGAGAGGATGCCGCTCCTCCAGATGGCGTCAAAGAGCCGGTGTGTCTCGATCCGCTTGTGGCGCAGGTCCCCGTTGGCCAGCGTCCCTTTGGGCTGCATGGTCCCCGCATGGACGCCCACATAGGCGTTGCATTCCGGGTAGCCGGAGCAGACATAGAGGTATTCGTCCAGTGCCTTTTCCTTATAGACGTAGGATGCCTTCCTGAGTACGGCGCTGCGGCCGCAGTAGGGGCATTTTATCTTTGCCGGTGTGCCCCTGGCCTTCTGTTTCATTTTCATTTGTGTGTGCCTCCTTCCATGTCCGGGCTTTATGTATGGATTAAGTAATCTTTAAGTATATTTTAGTGGAAAGGAAAGGCGTTTCCCATAGGGGAGGCGCCTTTTCTTAAGTCATCTGCGAGTATTTTTCCAGTATTTTCCAGTTTTCCCCCTGATTGGGCCGCAGGTCAGGGCATCGTGCCCTTGTGGTCCGGCGGCCGGTTCATCAGGTGGAGTATCTGCTGGATGGGGCAGTCCCTTGCGGAGCCGGTGGCAAGCTCCAGCCATCTGCTGTAGAGGCGGATGAAGCACCGGCTGCTCATGGTGCAGGCGCACTCCGTCCGGTCCACCGCCCTGCCCAGGAAGCTCTCCGCATCGGAAAGCGGGAGCAGGATGGGGCGGCAGTCATGCCCTGGTATGAACAGGAAGTCCCCGCAGCCGGATTCCCGCCTGTAGCCGCAGGAGCAGGAGACGTACACGGCGTTCCGGTGGTTGCCCTCCGCCGCCTCGAAGAAGGCGGCGATGGTGGCATAGCTGACGCTCAGAACTGGGTCCATCATAGATCACCTCCCTGTGGCCCTGCCGCGCTTATCCGAACAGGCCCTCAATCTCGCGCGTGATACGGGGGATGACGGTATCGTTGAAGATGAGCGTCAGGGCGGCTAACAGGAGCGCCCCCAGCACGACGGCGATGATGATCTTGACACCATCGGAAATGTAGAAGTCGCCTGCTTCGCTGTTCAGGATGGCCCTGGTGCGGATGGCGGCACATGCTGCCTTGGTTTTCAATGTCCGGATTGCTTTACGCATAGTTCTTTTTTCTCCTTTTCGCTCTGATGATGATGAATGCTGTTACTGCCGCTGCCGCATAGATGAGCAGGGCGGGGAGTGATACGAGTCTTTTCATAAGGTCCCTCCATGGTTGCAAAGGTTTACGGGTTCAGTGTGTAAATTCTAGGCGGTCAAAGTACGCCCTCCAAGAATTTACACACGGAAGAATGCCAAGTGCGGGCATTCTTCTTGAGACTTGGTTTCAATGCTATAGGCACCACCTCCTTTCCGGGCGGATACTTGGGCTGCAGGCTGCCCCTAAAAGAAGGCGCCCAGGGAGCCGACCACTTCCACGGAGAGGACGACCACATAGATCAGCAGGATACAGAAGAGCATCATCATGGAATATTTCTGCATCTGCTTCGGGCGCTTCCCTGCCTCTTTCTTTAAGTTGTTCTGCTCGATCTGGCGCATGTCGAATACCAGCATCTTGAAATACATCTGCTGGTCGTCGCCCCGCAGCGTCCCGATCAGCCCGCGCACGATGTCCGAGAGCATGGTGCTGCCCACCCGGTTCTGGAAGTGGAGCAGGGCATTTTCGTAGTTCCCCGTGCGCATGTCCGCCACGGTGGTATCCAGTTCCTGCCCCAGATGCGGCCCTGCAATGCGGCGGTAGGAGGTCAGGAGTTTTAAGACATCCCTGTCCGTGGCGAGCCCCTGCTGGATGCTGACCGCGAAGCGGGGCAGCTCTGCCTCGATGAGCCTGCGGCGTTTTTTTACGAGGTCAAAAGCCTTATAGTAGGTTGAGAACCATACCATGACGGCAAGCCCCATGATGAGCAGCCCCATCAGCGGCATGACCATAAAGAAGGGGACGCCAAGGAGCCCTGTGGCAGCCGCGGTCAGGAAGGCTTTCATGGTGTAGCACTCCGGCGTCAGCGGGATGCCTGCAATGTCAAGCGTCAGGGCCAGCCGGCTTCTCTTGATGGGGTCCAGCTTTAAGAGCGGGGAGAGCTTTCCGGCAATCTTTGTCAGGTACACGTCAAAAAGTTTCTCGTTGCTGGTGCCTGTCTGTTTTTTTGCCAGCATCATCATCCGGGAAGTCTGCGCCGTGGGAACATCCACAAAGGCACAGGAGAGGTGGTAGCATCCGAATCCCGTAAAGGCGGCGGCAAAAAGGATCAGTAATCCGGTCATTTCGTTACCTCATTTCTGCACTACGGATTGGTTCCTGGAACTGGCGGTGCGTAGTGCGGCACCGCATTTATTTCAGGGTCAGGGTAAGGCACAGGGCGGTGGCGGTCATTATCGCAAAAACAATAAGCACCATCACCGCATAACTGGCGTAAAAATACATAATAACCCTCCATTCTTGATGAACCTGCGAATTTGGGCGTAATGTTACGCTTTATATTCGATAGGCTTTGAAAGCTGCATGATCCGGGTGAAGGAAAACAGCACGATGCTGCAGCAGATGGCAAGCGTGACCTTTCCCGGCGTGGAGAACATCAAAGTCTCAAACCATGAGTGGTTCAGCACATACAAAAGCGGGATATTCCCAATGACAAGGAACATCATGGTGATGGCTTCTTTTTTCGGTTCGTTGATGATGGCCTCCAGTTCCGACTGGATGATGCGCTGGTCGGAGAACTTCTGTACTGTGAAGGTCAGGGTGTTCTTCATGCTGCGGTCGCTCTGGCACTGGATCAGGGTATTGCACCATTCATGGAAGACGCGGTTGGGCACCTTCATCTTCAGGGTGTTTATGGTGGAGACCATGTTGGCGTTCAGCATCTCCGATTCCGTGATGAATGCCTCAAAGTGCGATTTTACCGGAGGGTTGAGGTAAGGGATGTTTTCCTTTACCGCCTTCGGCAGATCCCCGCTTCTTAAGTAAGAGGTGGTGATGACGGAGATGGCAGTCTCCAGCTCCTCATTTAAGTGCTTTTTATAAGCGGCTGCGGTGGAGCGCAGGTACCAGACCGGCGCAAAGGCGAATCCTGCGCCAAGTACCGGGATCAGGAACGGGTTGTTCAAGAGCAGCGCTGCCACGGTTCCCAGTGCAAACATAAAGAGGGAGACACGTTTCACGAGGGTAAAGCGGCCTTCCCGCCCCGTAGCTGCAAGGAGCTGTTCGACTTCCAGCGTCTCCCGGTTAAAAAAGCCCTTTGCCGGTTTTCCCAGCATCACGTCCACATCATCCTGGAGGCTGCTTTTCCTTGTACTTGCAAGCACATGCAGGAAATCGTTGAAACGGACGGCAAACAGGGCAAATAAGCCATTAACGGCCAGCAGGAAGATGATGATCTGTATCCACTGCATTGTGTGTGCCTCCCTTCGTTGTTTTTTTCGGTGCGGGCACGGCCAGGAACGGTGCCAGCTTCCCGGCAGGGATGCCGTTGTCCAGCATCCGTTTTTTCAGGGTGTCGGAGATGCCGCCAAAACGCCGGTGCTTCCCGATGACGGTGATCCTGCCATGCCCATCGGTGCGGTTGTCCGATACATCGTACTGGTACAGCGGGCGGTAGATGAGCTGCCCGTCCCGGTAATCCTCCCCTTCAATGATCTGCATGATCTTACGGCTGCCGTCCTCAAGCTGTTTGGTAAAGACCACAATCGGATACGCTTCCACCATGATCTGCATCAGGATGTCGTCCGCCATGTTGTATTTCCGCTTTGCCAGCGTCATCATCCTCCGGTAAGTGGATTCGGAGGAATTGGAGTGGATGGTGGTGACTACGGTATGCCCGGTACGGGAGCTTTCCGCCACGGACAGGGCCTCCTTTGCGGAGCGCATCTCACCCACGCCGATGACATCCGGGTGCTTGCGCAGGACGCGCTCTAAAAGCAGGTCCTGGTCGATGTCCAGCGACGGGGTTTCATGGGGCCTTGTGAGCAGGTGTACCACGCTGTTCGTGGCATGGCCGTTCTCATCCCGCTTGATCAGGTCAAATTCCCGGCTGCCCTCCTCAATGGTGATGAGCCTGCGGTTGTCAGGGACCATCGACAGAAGCCAGCTCATCACGGTGGTCTTCCCGGAGCCGGTGCTGCCCGCGATGCAGACGGACACGCCGTAGCGGATGCAGCAGGTCAGGAGGTCCAGCATTTCATCCGTGGCAGAGCCGGACCGGATCAGCTTGTCCCTTGAGACAGTCTGCTGGTTGACGATACGGATGGAGGCATTGATCCCCACCTCGGAGTCCACGATGGGCGTCTTGTCCACCGAAATACGGATATTTTTGTCAAGGAAGCCGATGACGGAGGGCATGGTGTCGTCAATGACCATGCCGCAGGTGTTTAAGAGCCGCCTTGTCACGTCGATGGCGTGCTGGGGCGACTGGAAGCGGTCGGGGATCTTCATGGAGCGCCCGCCGCTCATGATGACCTCAATATCATCAAAGGCGTTTATATTGACCTCCTCCACGCCGGGCATATAGATCCATTTTTTCAAAAAGGAGATCCCCGCCATGTCTTCATAAAGGGTGCCGCAGAGTTCTTCCGTGGAAAGCCCTTCTATATGGTAGGAGCGGCTGATGACGTACTGGCCGATGAATTCCCGCAGGAGCTTCCTTGCCTCATCCTGGCGCCCCTCCCCGGAGAGCTTGTCCGCGTGTTTCTCGGTGCAGTATTTCTGCACGTCCTCCAGGATCTGGTCATAGGTCAGCGTTTCCTTCCCTGCGGAAGTGAAGAACATGTCATTTAAGGATTCCATGCCCATGGTGTCTCATCTCCTTTCCGGCAGGGGCGCCCTGC
>CAJTVD010000131.1 GCA_910579495.1 uncultured Lachnospiraceae bacterium | reverse complement strand
TGGATGCCCTCTCTGTCACAGATAGCGTGACGCTGCGGAAGGGAAGTAACGGTGCGTACCCGGAAAGCGGTGTGCTGTATACCCGTGCCGTGGAATACGGGCTGTCCGGCGCAGGAAAAATATCTGTCTCAAGCGAGTGCGTTTCCGGCGTGACGGACATTTCCCTTGTGGAGACATCCACGAGCAATGACCTCATTAGCTGGAGAGATTGGGCGTCGGTGGGCTCGGATGGGAAAATGCCGTCCCCAGGCCGTGAGTATATCCGTTTCCGGGTGACGCTCACAACAGCGGACACGGCAAGGACTCCGAAGCTGACGGACATCCGGATTTATGACATACCGAAGTCCCCTTATGACAAAATCGGCTATGCCCGCCCGGTGGTGCTGGACTCAAACGGCGCATGGGATGCGGTGCTGGAGAACGCATACGGCATCATCGTGACGGGCGAGGTCAATGGCGAGGATACGCTGACATTTTCCATACCATTCAGCGATTCCAAGCGGAAGTATATCGATAACGAGAAGAAAATCCAGATCGTGGATGACATATACATCATCCGCACGGTCACGGACAGCAAGGACGCCTCCGGCAACGCCGTGACGGAGGTGTACGCCGAGGCGGAGTTCTACAACCTTGCCTATTCCGTCCGGAAGGAGGAGAAAGCCTTTGACGCGGAGACGGCGGATGCGGCCATGGCCTATGCCCTTTCCGGCACGGAATGGAAGGTCGGCACGGTCACGGTTACGACCAAGCGCACATGGACCTCTACGGAGAAAAATGCGCTCTCCATCCTCCGCAACGTGGCGGATTTACATGGAGGGGATTTAGTCTTTGACTGCCCGAACCGGCTGGTGCATCTGCTTACCTTAAACGGGAAGGACAGCGGCGCGCTGTTCATGTACGGGAAGAACATGAAGGACATTGAGCGGACGGTGGACACCACAGGGCCTTGTTACGAGGCTGTATGCCGTCGGTGCGGATGGAATGACCTTTGCCAGCATCAACGGCGGGAAGCCCTATGTGGAGGATTTCACTTATTCCAAGGAGGTGCGTGTATCTTCCCTGGACTGTTCCGCATTCACGAACCCCTACCAGATGCTGGAGTTTACGAGGATGCGCCTTGCGGATTACTGCAGGCCGACCGTCTCCTATGTGCTGAACGCCATGGATTTATCCGTCCTGACCGGGTATGAGCATGAGGCGTGGGAGCTTGGGGATTATGTGCGGGTGGAGGATAAGGACCTGGGGCTTTCGGTCACCACGAGGATTGTGCGGAGGGAATACAACCTGCAGGAGCCGTGGAACACGGTGCTGGAGCTTTCCACGGTGTTAAAGAACCTGGGCAGCTCCACGAGCAAGTGGGACAATGCCGCCGATTCCTTAGAGGGCGTCAGCGTGGTGTCCAGCGAGGACATCGCGGAGCTGGTGCCGTTCAACCTCCTTAGAAATTCCCGTGCCGATGACGGGCTTGCCTATTGGGTGTCCTCCGGCTTCGAGGCGGACGGGGAAAACGGGGCGAGCGGCACGGCATCTTTTAAAGCGGAGGGCGTGGCGGGGATGACCAAGAGCCTGTCGCAGACGGTGTATCCCGCCAGCCGGGACAGTTATACTATCTCGGCGCAGATTGCGTCCGAGAACCTTAAGAAACTGAGCGGGAATTCGCAGGTTGGTATTGAGATTGTGCTGGAATACGAGGACGGCAGCACGGAATCAAGGTTTATCGATTTGTATTGATGGGAGGGGTTTGTGTGGCATATTTTTCACGGACAATTGCAAAGATTACCCCGGAAAACTTCTCATCCGGAAGGCTGAAATCCGTCACCGTCCGCGTCTGCATCACAGACTGCACGGGCGAATTCTACATCACGGACCTCCTCCTGCAGGGCGGGCCGGTGGCAATGGGATGGGTGGGGCATCCCTCGGAACTGAGGTGGACGCTGGATGGCTGAGTTTGTCCGGCTTGCGGAGGTGGTCAATAAAAAGAAGGATATGCGCATCGTGAGCGTGACGGTGGTCCCCACCATTGCCGACTGCTCCGGGCGCATCTGGTTTACCGACCTTCAACTGCAGGAAGGGCCGGGGCTTGCAGGATATGCCCCTCATACGGAAACCTGCCTGCAGAAGCTCCGGGAGGATGGCGGGATAAAGGCTCCCGCATGGTTCAACGGCGTGGTGCGCTCGGAGGAGACGGTCATCCTCTTTAACCTGGGGAAGACCTCCGCTCCTCTGGATATCCACATCTACCCGAAATCGGATATGGCGGCGGGGACGGTGCGGCTTGCCCAGGGCGTGGGCGGCCAGAGGGTGTCTTTTCCCGATGCCGTGAAAGCAGAGGATGATATTGCGCTGCTTGCTGAAAGCAGGGAGTGTACACGCAACGGCGCAGCATTTCAGAAGGAAGGATTCTACCAGTACAGCGCCGCATGGGATTCCAAGCATAAGGTGGCGCTGGAGGGCGGGAAAACGGCGAGGCTGTTGTTTACGATGCAGGAGATGCAGGAAGGGGATGATGTACGGTGAAGAGTGATTGTAAATTTCATGGATTTAAAGTATACTGTGAGACAAAAGAAGATTGATAATTAAGATGAGGTGTGTTAATGGAAAAATATGTGATAGATACTAATGTACTTTATGGACTTGTATTTAAAGATGGCCGTTGCAATTTGGATAATACATTAAATGTATTGACGGGAAATAAGGGTATTGTAACTTATGGTACACTTTTTGAGGCTTTTAACAGGTATAAAGATAAGAAAGAAGATTTGATTACAATTATAAAGTTTTTGGATGATTATAAATTTGAAGTGGCCGGAAACAGCAAGAAAGATGATGAGTTGTTTTGGAAACTGATATATAGTGAAAAGGAATTATCGGATTTGGGACTGATGGCCTTAAAAGGGCTGCTTATCTCTCAGACTTCAGATTATGTGTGCAGGGTATTGGGCGAGATATTTAAAGCATTTGCTGTTCTTTATATGAATATGAAATTAAACAAGGCAGAAGATGCCTATAGTATGTATGTCAGGTATTCGGCTATAGTTACCGATAACTTCTCACATTTCCCTTTGTTGGTCAGAAAAAGATTTGAAGGACAGTTTTTAGTGTCATACACCCAGGATAATTCTAAAAAATTTTCTGCAATTGTCCAGAGAGAATTTTGGGGGATTATAAGAAGTATAGAGACACATTACAAGACCCTGTCTGAGAAGGCACCAGAGTATATTGAGGAAAACGATTTTAGCGAGGAATTGAAAAGAGTCACGGAAGAATTCGATAAAAAGTATTGTGAACGTGATTATTTGGCATTTCTTCAAGAGGCGCATGCGCAGATGAAAAATAGTGAAAAAATGTTTTCAGATGACAATGATATATTTTCAGTTATTGATTATCAGGCACTTAGTCCTTTGGAGAAGGACTTTTTAAATTACTGCATACAGAGGCTGCTTATTAACCAGGGGAAATTTAAGTATAATGACATTATTGATTTTATGAATTTGAGTACAGCATTTCGATATGCAGATGGGTTAATGACTCTTGATAAACCATTTCTTACAAAGACAGTGTCAAATTTTAGCTGTATGGCCAATTCGGCTTTTTTGCAGACTTCCTTGGGGCTCATGGGGACAATTTCTTAATTGTGAAGTTGCTATTAATATGGGGGTAAAACGGCATCAGAATCCCAGGCACTTTATGCCGCTCTTATTATATTTAACATAGAGGTGAAAACATGGGAAAATACCATTTTTACTATGATGAATCAGAGCATAGCAGGAAAATCAATCTTAATACAGTTAATGCAGATAATTATTATGATAATTTTATTGCTGCTATTGTTGGCTGGAAAGTTGAGAACGAAAAGTCGGTTTTTGAGAAGTATGTTGCTTTTGAAGAAAAATATGCTGACCGTAAATCGAAAGGGGAATTAAAAAGCCAGACACTCAGACAAAATCAGTTTGAGAACGGCTTTGCTTCCATGAATAAAGATAATGTTTGCTTTCTTGCGGATCTGCTTTCGATATTTGATGGTGACACTTCCATTTATTTTGCAGTGATAAGCAAGATTGAATATATTGTTGCTCAGATTTTTGACGGCTATGAGAACAGTTTTCTCTTTGATATGGATGCTATGAAGTATTCGATCATAAAAGCAATTTTGACGTATCGGCCAAAAGAGATAATTGAGGGCGTATTTGAGAACACGGGAGAACTTGTAACGGCCTTAAAGGAATTTTTCCAGGATAGAATTCGGCGGAATAAAGCAAACATATCATTAAAGCAAAGAGAAACGGAAGCCTTTGAAGAAGTTTTAATGATTTTGCAGGATATCCATGAAGCAAATACTATCGAATGGGATTATAGTATAGCTTTTTGGGGATTTAATGAATATTTGACGGAAAGGGCAATAGATGGTTTTACGTTGACAATAGATAAAGAGGGGGAAAGCAGTAATACACTAAACGCAGCGAAACAGGTTGGCTTTAATATGGTTATGGAAGTGGATTCAAAAGACTCAATAGGGATACGCATGGCTGATATGTTAGCAGGCGTGCTTGCGAAATTGCTCAAGGCATTACATAATGCGTTGATGTACAATTCCTCTGATGAGCAGCTTCAAAAGAAACTTTTAGGGAAAAGGTGGTTTCTGCTTAATGAAGAACAGTTTGGTTTGTATAAAAGGCTATATAGCATTATCTGTGAATTAAATAATGCTTGGTATAAAGCCTTTTCGGGCAAATACTCTGATGATTTAATTACTTTCGTGGCACTTTTAAATTATATGAATCATTTTTCAACAGCGGAAGAAATAAGAAAACATAATATTGAAATGCAAGGTGAATATTTTAATGCATATGCATGCGAGTGCTTGGAGGATTACTTCTCCCGAATGAGAAATAAACTACCAATTGATCCACTACCGCAAAATACTCGGGATTATTTTTTTAATCGAAAAGGTGCAAAAGTATTTTTGGATGCACATCGACAGCCGTTATTAAAGTTCAATAACGGAACTTGTGAATGTAAAGTTCTTTCAGTTGGAATCAGTAAAGAAGGTATTCCGTTGGCTACCATTGAAGTATCCGAAAAAGCGTACTGTTATAGATTGCCAGATGATTTAAGTGAATGGGCAATGACAGTAGTGGGAATGGCGAATATGGGAACAAATCTTTTCCCGTCAGAAGTTGTTTTTACGGAATACGAGGGTAAATTTTATGCTGATATATTATAAAGATTTTGTCTGATGAGTAAATCAAATAAGGATTTATGAAAAAGTGTCTGAATCCCAGGCACTTTTTTTATGCTATTTTTTAAGGAGGGACTGCTAATGGACACACTCAAGGGAAAGCAGATCATGGTCTGGACGTTCATGGGCAATACGAGGATGTACCAGGCGCTCCGGGATTACGGCGACCGCATCAGCCAAATCGGACTTTTTTCCTTCAAGGTCAGGGCGACAGGGGAAATTTACGAGAGCGGCGTTTCCATTGCGGAAGGCTCCACCATGCGGACGTATATCCGAAAGTGGCCGCACATCAAATGGCTGCTGACGGTCGCCAATGACGGCACGAACAGCATCTTCAAAGCACTGCGGGAGAACACAAACGGGGCGCAGGATAAGTTCCTTTCGGAGCTTGTGCGGATCATGGAGAAATACCCGTGGTGTGACGGCGTGGACATCGATTTGGAGAAAGGGGATGA
>CAJTVD010000130.1 GCA_910579495.1 uncultured Lachnospiraceae bacterium | reverse complement strand
TGGAGGTCCCGTTCCAATAAATTTTCATAAAAGCATTCCCTTCTAAAGATGAAGTATAGGAAAATAACAGATAAAATCCGAAGTCTGCTGATATGAAAATAAAACTGATGGGAAAGGAGAAACATGGCATGAATGACGTATGGATAAAAATGGCTGAGTTTTTGGGCAGGTTAAATGGGGAGAACGTAGGAAGGGAAGGCTATGTGCCTACTCCGGAATATGAGAAAGCGCTGGAAGCGTGGACAGAGAAAGAACTGGAGTGTGAGGACTTTTTGGAAACCCTTTCCGCAGAGCAGAGGGAGAAGGCGGAAGAAATACTGGAATGTCAGGATGATCTTGCCTCTGCTCAGGAGTTACGGGCGTACATTCAGGGTTATGTGGACTGTGTGCAGGTGTTGTATCACATAGGGCTTTTAAAAGAAAATGAAGGACTCAATTTGGAAAAAATAACCGTACTTTAGTAATTTCAAAGATTTATTCTTCCAGTAGGGTAAGATTTTGTAATTGATGCAGAAATGCGTTGGAGGCTCTTGAAAGAACCTGATATTTTTTCCAAACAATACAAAGTTCTGCTTCTAGTGTAGGGGAAAGTGGTCTGAAACATAGATTGCTATCCCCTGTTGTGTTAATCAGCCTGTCTAATGCAATTACATATCCAAAACCTTTTCTGACAAATTGGGCAGCGTTATAAATCAAGTCATAGGTTGCCACGATGTTGAGCCTGGAAATATCAGCCCTTAACCAGCGGAACATCTCTGTATTGATTGATGTCTGATGGGATACGATCAGGGGCTTATCCCACAAATCTTCTGCACAAATGGTTTCCTTTTCTGCCAACGGACTGTCTTTGCGCATCAACACGCCCCATAAGTCTTTTTGTGAAAGCTTAAGATAATCATATTTGCTGATGTCTGCTTCTCCAACTAATAATCCGAAGTCGATTAAGCCCTTATCCAGTTTTTCCATAACACGCTCCGCATCACCGCTGTAAATATGGTAATGAATGAGAGGGTGCTTGATCTGCAAATCCTGTGCTGCCTGTGCCAAAAAGGAAATACTTTCGGTTTCTCCGCAGCCAATATAAATATCACCGCCTATGTTCTCGCTGGAAGATGTCAATTCTGCCTTTGTCTTTTCCATTAAATCAACTAACTCCTCCGCACGTTTACGAAGCAGCATTCCGTCCTCTGTCAGCGTAACTTTTTTACTTCCACGAATAAGCAGCTGTTTGCCTGAATGGAATACCATTCTATATATGTATTTGATATTAAAGATAAAAACACTTATGATAATAACCGGAGGTGGATTGGAATGTCTGAAATGAAAAATAAGGTAAATCTAAGTGCATATAAAAAGGAAATGAAGGACGTATTGGAAAGGCTTGTGAAAACAATGCCTGCATATAAGGAACTGCGGTTTTTTGTGAAATGCGTTATCAATCACTATCTGACAGACTTTGAAAAAAATAATTCCGATATTGTTGTGATTGGTTCCAATATTCCAGAGGAATTAGTCCTTGTATCGGGTAAGATGCCCTACTGGATTTTGGGCGGAAGCAGGGTAAGTTCTATGTGGGCGGATGACATTGTGCCGAGGGATACTGATCCGGTCAGCAGGTCAGGGCTAGGATCGATTGTTTCCGACTTTGCGGGGAATGCTTTGATTTTGATATCTTTAGTGAATGACAGCACAAGAAAACTGGCTTATATCCTGAAATCAAAGGGATTAAAGGTACATACTTTTCATTTTCCGCCAGTGGAAGACGCTCAGACAGTTTTGGAATCCTTCAGACATGGGTAATTGTAGTCGAGCGCTGTATTGTGCTGTTTCCAGCCGTTGATCGTGAATTTAATCAGGTGGTTTCTGCCAAGCTTGGTGTAGGTGATGTAATTCTGTTTTTGCAGGAAGTCGAGAATGCAAAGCAAGGCGACTATTACCTCCCAGAGCTTGTATTACCTCCCGAAGAAGAAAAGTCGATAGGTATATGGGGACAGCGGCATTTGCGGTATCTCAAAGAGCACAAGCAGCTTGTATATCCCGCATCCAGTAATCAGCGCAACGCTGGGCCATGCCGATCCGGATTCCCTTGACCACTACCTTTTTGCTGATATCAGGCATCTGCGGGAATGCAGCCTTAGTATTGAGGATTTTCCCGTCAGGAAGGGGGTGTTTGAGGGATGAGCCGTTACATTTCCGGTTTTTCAGATCTTATCGTACAATATGCAGACTATCAGAAAGCATCCGGCGGGTGGGGGACGGAACGGACTGGGCACCGCCTGAACATTGAGTATTTTGACCGCTATTGCAGTGAGAACTACCCGGGGCAGCCGCTGTCCCAGGAAATGGTGGATTCCTGGTGCCAGAAAAGGGAGACGGAAACCAACACTTCCTGCAACACCAGGACAGATGGGATCCGTTCGTTTATCCGTTACCTGAGGGAAAGGGGCCTTACCGAAGCGGAACCGCCGCCATCGCTGAAAAACTGTGGGAACACATATATCCCGCATGCTTTTAACAAGGATGAACTGGCAAGGTTTTTCATCGAATGTGATGCTGTCGTATTCCGGCGCCCTGAAGCGAAATACCGGATGAAAGAACTCGTCTGCCCTGTATTTTTCAGGCTCCTTTACAGCAGCGGCATCCGGACAACAGAAGCACGGTATCTAAAAAGAGAGGATGCCGACCTTGTGCATGGTGTTTTAAACATCAGGAAATCGAAGGGAAACAGCCAGCATTATGTGGCGCTTCATGAAAGCATGGCCCAGCTGCTTATAAAGTATGACCGTGCAGCTGAAAAGCTCCGGCCTGGCCGGGAATATTTCTTTGAACCCCCCAATGGGGGACACTATTCCCGCCAATGGGTTACAGGGATGTTCCAGCCACTGTGGGAGAAAGCAAACGGCACGGGCAGCAATGCGGTTGCCTATGCCCTCCGCCATAACTATGCAGTCACGAACATCAACAGCTGGCCGGAGGGACCCTTTGGATTTAATGCAAAACTCCAGTATCTTTCAAAATCCATGGGGCACAGCAGTATTGAGTCTACGCTGCATTATTATTCCATGGTCCCACGGCTGGCGGACATACTGCGTGAGAAAACAGAAAAAGGGATGAATGCGATCCTGCCGGAGGTGTTATATGAAGAAGAATGATGACCCCATAAAAATAGCCCGGTATATATCTGAATTCCTGGACTCCTATGCGCCCAGCTTTCTTACAGCCAGTGAACATACATTAAAATCCTACAGGGATGCGATTGGATTATATATCGGTTTCCTGGAAAACTCCGGGGTGACGCCGAAAATCCTCTCCAGGAAACACTTTGAAAGGGAATGGATCGAAAAATGGATTGTATGGATGAAGGAAACCCGCAGATGCAGCCCGGATACCTGCAATGTACGGCCCGGCTCCTTTCGAATGTTCCTTCAGTTCCTGGGAAGCCGGGATATAGAATTCCAGTATCTCTACCAGGAGGCACGGAAGGTCAGGAGGCAGAAATGCATAAAGAAAAAAGTAAACGGATTTACCCGTGAAGCGGTAGAAGCCATGCTTGCCGTTCCTGACCCATCTACGGTGACAGGAAAGCGGGATCTGGTGTTTCTTACCCTCCTGTATGCGACTGCTGGGAGGCTGGATGAGATCCGGTCCATCAAAATCTGCCATCTCCATCTTGATGCAGAAAAGCCGTATGTGACCCTGGTTGGGAAAAGGGGGAAAATGCGGACAGCATACCTGCTGCCGAAAGTTGTTTCCTATATCCAGATTTACTTAAAATCTTTCCATAATGATCCGCCGGATCCTGATGCCTATCTTTTTTATTCCCGCGTTAGCGGGATGCATGGAAGGCTTTCAGAACCAGCCCTGGCAAAAAGAATAAAGCTCTGCGCGGCAGCCGCCCATGAAAAATGCCCTGATGTGCCGTTGGATGCACATGCCCATCAATTTCGTCATGCGAAAGCTTCCCACTGGATTGAGGATGGCATCAATGTCGTCCAGGTAAGCTTCTTACTTGGGCATGAGCAGCTGGAAACAACCATGCGTTATCTGGACATCACTACAGAGGAAAAAGCAAAAGCACTGGCTACACTGGAAAGTGAATTGCAAAAATCCACTCCCAAGAAATGGAAAAACAGTGATGGAACCTTAAAAGATTTTTGCGGCCTAAACCGTTAGTGCAAAAAAGAAATCCAAACTATTTTAACAGGAAAGCCTTAATCTGTGCGTTGTTTCCGCTAAAAGTTTGGATTTCTTAGAAGTTTGGATTTTTCAAAAAATGAATAATATTCGGGTTTGGGTGAGGGAGATTGTAAATAGTGAGATGATTTATATCTAATGCGGAGAATGCTATACAATTATTTATTCAGAAGAAGTGAAATAAAGTTGTTGCGGGTGGAGCGGGGGAATGCTCCACCTTTTAAGAAGCAATATGCTTTCTGATTAGTATTGTTAATTCGCTGTTGGCAGAACGTGCATTGTATTCAGAAATATAGTGAAATTTCTTTAGTAATTCGTCATTTATCCGTAGCGTAAATTTTGATTGCTTTACTTTCAACGTTATCACTCCCTTAACGGATTGATAATGTTATTATACCGCCATAATAACGGCTAAATACTTATTGACGGCATATTATAATAAGAGTAATAAAATTACGGAGGTGTAAAGTGTGGAAAAGGATTATGACGGGTATGACTGTCTGCGTTATGAACTTTTTGAAACGCTAATTCCTGCAATGTTATATAAGGGGACGGAAAAAGAGAGAAATGAATTTTTCGGGTTTCTAAAGCAGGACGGTAAAACTTTTATCCATGATATGTACCAAACATTATGTGAAGACGACGGCTTGCCATATCCGTATGAAAATTCGGATTTTAAAGTGAGGATTTTTGAAAGAGGGGGAGTCAATATCTTGCAGATTTTACTTCCGTCTTACAATCCAAACATTAGCGACATATTGAGGGCATATTTCATTTTTACAAAAAGGGGTAACGGCAGAGATACAAGGCGGTATTTTTTGATTAAGCGGTTTAAAAGCGGAAAAATCTTTATTCTGTATGCAAATCCTGAATGTGAAATGATGTTGGGGGAAGAATTGACAGAACATATTGAGGATATGGAATATGAATATTGGAGATTGGTGCGTAGTTATGCAAAAACAATACTCTGGGAAATGCGTGAAAATAAAGGGAATAGCGCAAATGAAATAATGTTATAAAGCATGGTAGGAAGTTTTGTAAAAAATGGAAAGGGCGAATTATGATTATGGAAAAATTTACAGATATGCTTTTAAAAAGTCTTGAAAAAATGGAAGTGCCTGCCGCTACGGTAGAACAAATAACAGAAGATGGTGGTTTGCTTGGGATAGAGACCTCTGATGATAGTCAATTTTTAATTAAAATAGGAAAATGTGACACGGAACAGGAAGCATCCTTTAGAGAAATGGACGAAACAAACAGTAAGATTCATGGGATATTTGAGAGATTTACAAATACTTGGGAATATAATAATATAATGATGAAAAATAATGTTGACTTAGATTGGCTAGAGGGAAAGCTGGATAAAAAAGATTACCGAAAATTAGAAGACTATATTTTAAATCTTTGGTTGAAAAATGATGAACTGTTATTTAGGGTGGGATTCAGGTATGCGTGGTCGTTATTTAACGAATGTACCCCAAAAATGAGATTTTCATATAGGTAATTGCGAAACAACTGTTAAATTGGATGCCCAGTAGTCAAAAATCCCTG
>CAJTVD010000129.1 GCA_910579495.1 uncultured Lachnospiraceae bacterium | reverse complement strand
CTGCATCGACCACTGCCGGGAGGGGCGGCTGGAGTATCCGGCGGCTGACGACGCCTACTCCTATGTGGAGGCGGGGGATCTGAAACTTGACCGCAGGCTTACCCATACCGGGCATTTTGAGATGCCGCTTTCCCATTACCACGGCGCAATGGTGTCTTTTGATATGGATGCGGCCTGCCGGTCTCTGCCGCAGGAGATCAAGGACTTTCCCGTGAACCTGCGGGCATTGCAGGAAAAGTTCTGCGGCGGCATTTACCCTTACGTCGTGCATGGCGCAGGCTCTATCGAGCATATTTTTGGGGAGCTGTACGCAGTGCCGGAAAAGATCAAGCGGTCCTATTTTAAGATAAAGATTCTGGAGCTGCTGCTGTATCTGGAAGCACTGGAACTGCCGGAAAATCCTGTGGAGAAGCCGTATTTTTACCGGACGCAGGTGGAAAAGGCCAAGGCGGTGCAGCAGTTCCTTGTGGGGCATATGGATGAGAATTTCACGCAGGAGGAGATGTCCCGCCGTTTTGATATCCCGCTGACGCCCCTTAAAAACTGCTTTAAATCGGTTTTTGGGGCGAGCATTGGCAGCTACCTTCTGGAGTACCGGATGAACCAGGCGGCAGTTCTCTTAAGGACAAAGCGGGAGATGAGTGTGGCGGAGATTGCCGGGTGCGTTGGGTACGACAGCCCAAGCAAGTTTGCGGCGGCTTTCCGCAGGAAGATGGGGATGACGCCGATGGATTACCGGAACCGCCTGCAGCAGTAGAAAAAAGTATTTGTCTAATCGGGGCAAAACGGACGGGGTGGAGCGGAAAGCGGCTTCCAAAAGCGTTAAGATAAGAATGGTTAGTGAAAACTACCCGTTCTTATTTTGTTTTATGGAAGGAGTAAGTATATGAGCGAACAAAATTTGTCTGCGGACAGACAAAACAAAAAGCAGAATTTTTTATCCTGTCTGCTGTCCTATGCCCGTGAAGGGAAACGAAAACTGATTTTATCGGTGGTTCTGTCCGTGATCAGCATTACGGCGGGGCTTGTGCCTTATTATTGTTTTTACCGTGTCCTCTGCCTGTTTTTAGATGGGGCGGTTTCGGTTTCAGGGATCTGGTCATGGAGCCTTCTGGCGTTTGCAGCCTATTTGGGGAAGGTGCTTTGCTTCGGGTTTTCCACCACGGCGAGCCATTACGCAGCCTATCACATTCTGGAAGGCTTGAGGAACCGTGTGGCGGACCGCTTTCTGCACGCCCCGCTGGGGGAAGTGACGAAGCACAGCATCGGGGAAATCAAAGGGATCATGGTGGATAAGATTGAGGACATTGAGCCGCCCCTTGCCCATCTGGTCCCGGAGGGCAGCGGGCATATCGTACTGCCGCTGGTGAGCATGGCGGCGCTTGCGGCGATCGACTGGCGGCTGTTCCTTGCGTCCATGGTCACTTTTCCCTTTTCCTTCCTCTGCATGGGGCTGACCTTCAAGATCAGCGGGAAAAGCTATGACACCTACAATGAATCCCTCGCACAGATGAACAGCAATATTGTGGAGTATGTGGAGGGGATCGAGGTCATCAAGGCATTCGGGCGAACCGGGGAATCCTATGGGAAATTCTCATCTGCTATTTTAAATTACAGGACATTTGTAATTAAATGGCTTTCCTCCACCTGGGTGACCATGAAGCTGGCGTTTGCCCTGTTCCCGTCTACACTGTTAGGCGTCCTGCCTGTGGCGCTCCTGCTTGGGGCAGACGGAACGGTCACAGCGGCGCAGGCGGCGCTTGCGGTCATGCTGTCCATGTCCATGGTGGGCTCCCTTGCGAAGCTGGAGGTATTTTCCAACGAGATCAAGAAAGTGCAGATGACGGTGGAGGAATTGCAGGAATATCTGGAAATGCCAGAACTGTCGGAAAAAGGGCAGGATGTAGAACTGAAAGGCTATGATATGGAACTGAAAGATGTCCGTTTTTCCTATGAAGAGGATGAGGTGCTGCACGGTGTTTCCTTAAAACTGCCCCAGGGCAGCTTTACCGCACTGGTAGGGCCCTCTGGCGGGGGAAAGTCCACGGTGGCAAGGCTAATCTCCCGGTTTTATGATGTGTCTGCCGGGAGCATTTCCATCGGCGGTGTGGATATCCGGGAAATGCCCCTTGCACAGCTTTCCGGCATTATCAGTTTTGTGGCGCAGGACAATTTCCTGTTCCGCTGCTCCATCAAGGAAAATATCCGTATGGGAAATCCGGACGCAAGTGATAAGCAAGTGTTTGCAGCGGCAAGGGCGGCGCAGTGCGAGGAATTTATCAGAAAGCTGCCAAATGGCTATGACACGCCTGCGGGCGAAGCTGGCAAACGGCTGTCAGGTGGCGAAAAACAGCGTATTGCCATTGCAAGGATGATGTTAAAGGGTTCGCCAGTCATTATACTGGACGAGGCGACCGCTTTCACTGATCCGGAGAATGAGGATAAGATACAGAAAAGCATACGGGAATTGACGAAAGGGAAAACGCTGCTGGTTATTGCCCACAGGCTTTCCACGATTAAAAACGCTGACAATATCGTGGTGCTGGAGAACGGAGAGCTCGTGGCGCAGGGGCGGCAGGAAGAACTGCTGATGGGCTGCCCGCTGTACCGAAAGATGTGGGAGTCCCATATCGGTGCAAAGAACTGGTCGGTAGGAAAGCAGGGAAAGGAGGCAGAAGGAAATGTTTAAGACATTAAAACGGATCATAGGCTGGTGCGGTGAATTTAAGGGGAAATTATACGCTGGGTTTGTATTCTCTTTCTTTTCCCATCTGTTCGCCGCCATGCCGGTGATGGTGGCGGCGTATACCGTAGGGCTTTTACTTGCATCCGCACAGAAAGAAACGGCTTTTGACAGAAAGTGGGCAGGCATCAGCTTTGTGGTGATTGCCCTGTTGGTTATCCTGCGGTTTTTCTTTGACTATATGCGTTCCCGTTTTCAGGAAGCCATCAGCTATGAGCTTGTGGCAAAAGACCGACTTGCCATCGGGGACGCGTTAAAGCGGGTATCCCTTGGGTATTTCCAGAAAAACAGCACAGGGGATATTTTAAATTCGATCACCACAGGCTTAAATACACTGGAAAACATGGGAATCCGCATGATTGATAATTTTGTAGGCGGTTACCTGAACTTCCTCGTTATTTTCTTAAGCCTGCTTGTGTTTTCACCGCTTACGGCGCTTACCTCACTGGCCGGCGCGGCGGTTTCGTTCCTGTTCCTTCTGCTGGTGTCAAAACACAGCGTAAGGAATGCTCCAAGGGAAGCAGAGGCAGGGCGGAAGCTGTCCGGGGCAGTGTTAGAGTATGCCCGCGGACTTCCCACCGTGAAATCTTTTGGGCAGGGAGGTGCCTCCATGCAGAGCATGAAAGAAGCAGCCAGGGAAAACCGTGATATCCGGCTGAAAATCGAATATGGGTTTACTCCGGCAAATTGCGGACACCTTCTGGCGCTGAAAACCGCCTCGGTATTCCTGGCTGCGGCTGCCTGCCTTCTCTGCTTTGCAGGGAGCATGGAGATGCCAGTCATGCTGATGTTTATGTTCTTTTCTTTCGGCATTTTCGGTTCGCTGGAGCCGGTCAGCGACAGCGCCCATGTGCTGGGCATCATCAATACGGCGATGGACCAGATTGGCGCGCTGAAAGAGGGAAACTATATTGACCGTGACGGGAAGGATATCGTCCTTTCAGATTTCGGGATAGAATTCTGCCATGTGGATTTTGGGTATGAGGAAGGAAATAATGCGGGGCGGACAGTGCTTAAGGATGTCAGCTTTACCATACCTGAAAAAACATCCACTGCCATTGTCGGGCCTTCCGGCAGCGGAAAGACGACTATCTGTAATTTAATTGCCCGTTTTTATGACGTGCAGGCGGGCAGTATCCGTGTGGGCGGACACGATGTGCGGGAATTTACCTGCGACAGCCTGCTAAAAAATATATCCATGGTGTTTCAGAATGTGTATCTGTTCCATGACACGATCCGGAACAATATCCGCTTCGGAAGGCCGGATGCCACAGAGGAAGAAGTCATAGAGGCTGCAAAGGCGGCAAGATGCCATGATTTCATCGTATCGCTGCCGCAGGGATACGATACGGTAGTCGGCGAGGGCGGCGGCACACTGTCCGGCGGCGAAAAGCAGAGGATTTCGATCGCCAGGGCGATGCTGAAGGATGCCCCTATTGTTATTTTGGATGAAGCCACGGCAAGCATCGACCCGGAGAATGAGCATCTGATCCAGGAAGCCATCTCTGAACTGACCCGTGGGAAGACAATCATCACGATTGCCCACAGGCTGGCAACGATTGAAAATGCGGATCAGATTCTTGTGATTGACGGAGGAACGGTAGCGCAGAAAGGGACACATAAAGAGCTGTTGGAACAGGAAGGAACCTACCGTGAATTTGTACGTATCAGGGAACAGGCGGAAGGCTGGCACATACAATAATCAGAAAGTCAGCGGAAAGAAGGTGGCGGCATCGGACGTGTAATGGTAATAGAATTTCAGGAGCAGGATTCTTCCGCATTTGACGAGGTTATGAAGGTTCTGAAACGCCATCCAGGATTTGAACATCTGCGGCTGCGGGATGAGCCGATGGTTTCGCTTCCGGGACTGGAAATCTATCCGGACCGGAGGAAGATATACCGCGACCGCCGTGAGATACGCCTTACAGCAAAGGAATATGACCTTCTCAGTTTTCTTGTTGCGAACAAAGGGCGTGTCCTTACCTATGACCAGATATATCAGAAGGTCTGGGGAGAGGATGCCTATGGTGATGAAAGCAATGCCATAGGCTGCCATATCCGCAACCTGCGGGAGAAATTATATGAGGCAGAGCCGGATGCGCCTTTTACCATCCGCTGTGTGCGGGAGGTCGGCTACTGCTTTGAGGTCAATTCAGAATGAATCCTGTAGCGGCTTGGGAAACCAGGCCGCTTTTTCCATGCTGTGGCGCTGTACGCCATCCCTTGATATTTAATAAAACGACATGAAATAACAGCGAATAGTGACAAGCCTGCGGCTCATAAGATGCCGTAAGGCGGTTTTTTTATTTTACCCTCAAGTTTTCTCTTCTGCCGTGGCAATGAAATGGGAGGCTTTCTTAAAAGCAGGGGTAAAATACATAAGCCTCCGCAGGAGGTAGTTCTCATGACGGAAGAACAGAAAAATGTGGTCATAAAGCGCCGTAACAGCGGCTTTGGATATGCAACCATAGCAAAGGAAATCGGGCTGACAAAGGATGCTGTCGTGGCGTTCTGCAGGCGGAACGGGCTGACCGGGAACATGGCGGTGAAGGCGCCGGAGGGAACCGGCAGCCGGTGCAAAGAATGCGGAGCCGCACTGGAGCAGACCGAGGGGATGAAGACGAGGGTGTTCTGTTCTGCGCAGTGCCGGAAGAAATGGTGGAAGGAACATCCGGAGATGCTGAACAAAAAAGCGGTCTACACCCATACCTGCGCCGGGTGCGGAAGGGAGTTCACGGCCTACGGCAATTCCGGAAGGAAATACTGCTCCCACGCCTGTTATATTAACCATCGATTTGGAGGTGGCGGGGCAGATGACTGAGGAGCAGTTCCAGGCAGAAAAGCTGTATTATATCTCGCTCTCCATCGCTAAATCCATGATGGAAAAGGGCGTCATCGATAGGGAGGTATTAGCTATAATTGATACAAAACTGCTGGAAAAATACCGCCCGGTTTCGGGTACATTACTGGCTGGAAAACCGTTGACTTAATGCGGTTTTAGAGTGATGTATAGTAGCGGAAGGAGTGATTTTATGGCGAAGATAAGCAGGATAGAGCCGAAAATCCCGGCTCTGAAGAAGCGGCAGAAAGTCGCAGCCTACGCCCGCGTGTCCATGGAAACGGACCGCCTCGCCCATTCCCTTTCCGCACAGGTGAGTTACTATAACGGGCTGATACAGTCAA
>CAJTVD010000128.1:1777-6069 GCA_910579495.1 uncultured Lachnospiraceae bacterium | reverse complement strand
AGCACTGGAACAGTCGCCGGAACTTGTTTCCATGCTGACAAAAGCACTGAAGCAAAATGCTATTAGCAGCTAAAACCTGCTAATTCTGCAATTAGCAGATTATTAGCAACAGCTCTGAAAGTGCAGTTTAGTGTTCGATTCCCTGTTAGCAACACAAGTGATAACAAATATCCAAAAAAACAAGTCCTCTGACTTTTGGTTTTCTCTTGAGACAAAAAAAGAAAAGCATTGAAAAATCCAGTGTTTTCAATGCTTTCCAGCGTCCCCGAGACGACTTGAACGTCCGACCTATCGCTTAGGAGTTAAATCAACCTATTTTTTTGAGTCCAGCAAGTTCTCTGTTGTCCATATTTTCCGTGTAATTTGGACATTTTTGAGGGTAGTTGTCCATCAAGTACTATTTTTTCCATCTAATATCATGTTGTTCCTGCCAGTCCAATTAGCAGGCTATTAGCAAGGAAAAGATTCGTATGGTGGTCAGCTACCTTTTTATTAGCAGACTCTATTATAATTAGGAAGAAAGCCGTTCATCCCCAGAAACGCATTTACTTTTTTCATAATAACACAATCAGATTTACAGTACAAGATTTAACAAATATTTCAGAGGAGATCATACAATATGGATTATCAATTAGAACTAAAACAAATCGTGGACTACCCACGGTGCCGAATTTACCGCGAGTTCCTCCGCAGCCTTATGGAAGATAGGGACATCCGTACAAACGGAAGTTCCTATCTTTTTTATTACATGACACTCTGCTCCTATGCCAACTTCCGCTCCTCCTACCGCCGGATAGAGGGCATCTCCTATCTGGTCGGTCCAGGTGAGTGGATCTGCAGGATCTCGGAACTGGCAGAATGGTTCCGCACCCGCTTCCAGCACCAGGCGCTTTCCATCCTGGACTTCCTGCAAAAGCAGAACTACATCACTTATACCCGGCTCGGCAGGAACAACCTGGTCAAATTCAGCATTACCGGCTGGAAGCAGCATAACACGGCGCTCGACTACAATTACCCATGTCTGAAGGATGTGGGCTTTTTCTTTTTCCCAGTTGCAGCCGTCCATGAACTGATCAGCATGGGAAAATGCTCGGAAATGGACATTGTGCTGGACTTATGGGTACATACCATTTACAACGACGGGCAGGTGCAGGGATCTGAACTGGGGCCTGTGGTATATTTCCGCAACTGCACCGGGAACCCGCTGATAAGTTTCAGTGACCTTGCCCTGCGCTGGGGCATCTCAAAATCAACGGTAAGCCGCATCTTAAACAAGCTGCAGGACAAAGAATATCTTTCACTGGTATCGTTTACCGGCAGGCATGGCAGCGTCATCTACCTGTGCAGCTATTTGTCTACCATGTTCAATATCAGTGACGTAATGATCGACAAGGAGGAAATTTCCATGACATTTCAGGTTCCCGTACATATTCCAGAGGCTTCATCCCTTCCTGAAGCAGAACCGATCAGGGATGAGCAGATCACCATTATGGAAGCGGAAAACAGCGTTTCAGGACAGGCCGCCAGCGTTTCAAAAACGCACATGAAAAAAATCGTCCAAAAAGTGGCGCAAATCCTTGCAGCACAAGGGGTTTCGTGCTGTGAATGCCCCCGGACCCTATATAAGTTATATCCCTTATCCGACTGCAAGGAAACTATAGTTAAGTATTCCCTACAGATCGCCTGCCCGGACGGGAAGATGCCCTACCGGTTTGAACTGACGCTTTCCCCCGTCAGCCCGCCGGAAGGCACCCCTTCCCCTGTACCTGCCAACCAGACTGACAGCAAAAATGAAGAAAGAAGGTAAAATATCATGCCAAATACAAGACCAAACAAGAACATTCCCTCAGAACAGGAAAACCCCCTGTTCCATGACACATGGAAGCTGCTAAAGAACTACCGGGATGCCGTCTGGAACCTGGAGCTTGCCGTCCAGCAGGTACGGAGTACCTTTGAGATCGAGTACGGAAGCAGCATAGAGGAATTTTTAGATTCCATCTACCTTGCCGGGGCAGACATCGGCGGCTCAAAGCTGGAGGATTATGCAAAGAGCATTGAGCGCAGCAACAAGATGCTGACACTCCTAAACTCTGCCGTGGACATCCTGCGCAGCAAGCATAAGCATGGGGAGCAGTATTACTGGATACTCTATTACAGCTACCTCTCCCCCCAGCAACTCCAGAACACGGATGAGATCATCGAGAACCTGCGCCCGCATATAGCGAACATCTCCCACAGAACCTACTACCGGAAACGCCCGGAGGCGGTCAAGGCACTCAGTTCCATCCTGTGGGGATACACCTCAAAGGACTGCCTTGATATGCTGGATAAGTTCTTTCCGGAAAAGAAATGACAGACTGGCAGAGGATTGGCACCCAAAATGCGCAAACTGGCACAGCATTGCGATTTACAGGGAAATTTGCCCATGCTATAATGGTCATGCTCAAAGTTGTGCCCACAACCTTATATCCATTCCATTTTCAAGGCATCTGCATCCTGCAGGTGCTGTTTTTTTGCGCGGATAATGAGCCGGATGAAAATACCCATATCCGTATCCGGCAAATACCGCGTCAGCCATGCATCTTTTCTGCATGGCCTTTCTTTACCACATTAAATTTTACAGGAGGTAATTCATTGAAAAACAAAGAAAACATCATCACCGGAGAAAAACAGCTTCACACAGGGAAGAAGTTCCGCATCCCTTACCAGAACATCATCATGGGTGCGGCGGCCTTCGCTTACTTTTTTGCCCTGCAGACCAACCAGGTGCTTGCAACGGATATGTGGTCCAAGGCGGAATCCATCATGAAGGACGTCTACGGAAAGATCCTGGGCATCTCCACCATTGCCGCCATCGTTACCGCATCCGTCGCACTGCTCCTTATGAACTTTTCCAAATCCGGCAAGACCGTGGACGAATCCCGCGCATGGCTCAAGCGCATTGCGATCTCCTGGGTGATCTTAAACGGGCTTGGCTTCATCCTTGCCTATGTTACACCGTTCTTCTCAGACGGGAAATGGAACGGATGACGGAAAGGAGGGGATGACCCATGGGGATACTTGACGGCATCGTGGAATGGATTGCCGAACAGGTGATGAACGGGCTTGACCTGATCTCCACCTCGGTACTGGGCGCCCTGGGCTGTGACATGGGGACTTTCCTGCGCTATTTCCCCGCTGCGGAAACCATGTATAAGATATTTGTGGCTGCGGCAATAGGGCTTGTCCTCTTAAACTGGGTATGGCAGCTTTTCAAGAACTTCGGGCTGGTTGCAGGGGTGGAGGCAGAAGACCCCATCAAGCTGAGCATCCGCTCCGTCCTTTTTATCGGCCTGATCTATTACTGTGACCAGATCACGGAGATGGTCCTTGCCATCGGGGGAACTCCTTATTCCTGGATACTCTCCTCCGAACTGCCGCCCTTAAACTTTGCGGACTTCAATTCCGTCCTGCTGACCATCCTCGGCGTATGTGCCAGCGGCTCCGTTGCCCTGATTGCGCTGATACTCCTGCTGATACTTGCATGGAACTATATCAAGCTGCTGTTTGAGGCGGCAGAGCGCTATATCCTGCTGGGCGTGATCGTGTATACGGCTCCCATGGCATTTGCCACCGGCGCATCCCAGTCCACTTCAAATATCTTCAAGTCGTGGTGCCGGATGTTCGGCGGGCAGCTGTTCCTGCTGATGATGAACGCATGGTGCCTGCGCCTGTTCACATCCATGGTAGGCAGTTTCCTGTCCAACCCGTTATCACTGTAGGAGGCCACTGTATGAAGAAAAAGAAAATCTATTTTTTGATGCTCACTGCCACGCTGTTCCTCTCCCAGTCCGTGACTGTCCTCGCCGTAACAGAAAGCGATGTGGAGGCAGTCGGGAAGGATACCGCCGCCGGGAATGTGTTCATCTGGTTTTTATGCGCCATCGCGTTCCTGAAGATCAGCCAGAAGATCGACAGCTTTTTATCCAGCCTCGGCATCAACGTGGGGCATACCGGCGGGAACATGATGGCAGAGCTGATGGTCGCCGCAAGGGGGCTTACCACCGCAAAGAACGTGGCAGGCAGTTCCAGCTTCCGGGGCGGTTCCTTCCGCGTGGGCGGAAATTCAAGCAGCGTCAGCCAGTCATCCTTCCTCTCCGGCGGGCTTGCCGGTGCCGTCGGGAGACAGTTTACCCAGAGCGCCATGCAGACCATGACCGGACACGCAAGCAACCCCATCAGCCGCAGGGCATTTGAGTCCTCCGTGAAAAAAGGCGGGGATTTCGCCAACGGCGTCACCGGGGCTGTGGCAA
>CAJTVD010000128.1:0-1680 GCA_910579495.1 uncultured Lachnospiraceae bacterium | reverse complement strand
GAATCCTCCGTGAAAAAAGGCGGGGATTTCGCCAACGGCGTCACCGGGGCTGTGGCAAAAGGGAACATCAGCTATACCGGCTCCATGACCGGCTCCCAGGCAGCGCAGGCGCTGACCTCCTACCTGGGGCAGACCGGCATCCCTGACGCCCCCAGCTACTCCGGCGTGGAGATCGGCGGCGGACGCATCACGGGCACGGAAACCTCGGTTGACTACCCCAACGGCACAGCCTTCGGCATGTATAACACCGAGCAGTACATGGCACCGGAAGGGAACTATGAGACCGTCACTACTGCCGACAACGCCACCTGGTACAAACAATATGCCGTGGATACCGTAGACCGCACCCCGTACATGACCGGGGAGGGCAGGATTGCCTACCATGAGAACATCGTGCAGAAGCTCCCTGACATGCCAAAAAGAAAGGACCGTGTGTAAATGGCTGGAGACAACAGCAGAAAAGAACAGTCCGCCCTGTCCGGGGCGGCATCGGCGGCTGGAACCGCAAGAGGCGCCATAAAGACAGGAAAAGCCATTGCCGGGGCAGCAAAAGGCGCGGCCGCAGGCCCCTATGGGATGCTGGCTGCAGGCTTATGGGAAAACAGGAAAGCGGCCGGGAAAATACTGGCAGCCTTTGCTGCCCTACTGATGCTGCCGGTCCTGTTCCTCCTGATGCTCCCCTCCCTGATCTTCGGCAGCCTGGGGTTGGATGATGCCACAGGCGATGCGCTGAACGATTACAGCGTCATCATGGAGAACATTGCGGAAACGGAGGCTTCCATTGAAGCCATCCTCCGCAAGAAGCATGACGGCCTTCTGGAAGAAATACAGCAGGAAGCGGATGCCCTGGGCCCCGGCTGCGAATACGGCATCACGGACGACTTTTCAGACCGCATCATCTATGAAAGCGCGCTGGTCATTTCCCAGTTCTGCGCCTCACAGGAAGATTACCGTGAGATCAGCCTTGCAAAGCTGGAGCGGATACTGCGTGACAATACGGACGGCATCTTCACCTATACCGTGGAAGTCACGGAATATGAGGAAACGGATGAAGAGACCGGGGAAAGCCGTACCATATACCACCATGAATATACAGTGGAATATGCAGGGGACAGCTACTATGCCGAAAATGTCTTCCATCTCACCGATGGACAGATGCAGATGGCAGAGGAATATGCCGCCAACCTGCACCTGTTTTTATTTGACACGGTTTATCTGGTGGAAATCAACCCTGACCTGATACCGGGGGAAACCGGGAACAAAGCCGTTGACCTGGCCCTGACAAAGCTTGGCACGCCATACAGCCAGGAAAAGCGCAACCAGGAAGGCTATTTCGACTGCAGCTCCTTCACCTACTGGGTATACAGCCGGTTAGGCGTCATCCTGCAGCATGGCGGTTCCAACACGGCGGCCTCACAGGGAAGGTACATCACGGAGAACAACCTTGCCGTATCCTATGGCAGCCTTGCCCCCGGGGACCTGGTCTTCTACTCCTTTGGGGTGAACAACCGCTACCTGAACATCGACCATGTGGCAATCTATGCCGGGGACGGCTATGTGGTGGACGCTTCCTCTTCCAAGAAGAAAGTGGTCTACCGCCCCATCTATAGCACGGGCAACATTGTCCTGTGCGGCAGGCCATACACGGAATAAACATACAACGGCCACTGGCGGGGAAAG
>CAJTVD010000127.1 GCA_910579495.1 uncultured Lachnospiraceae bacterium | reverse complement strand
ATTATTACCTGCTGCAGGTCGGGCATATGATAAGCCAGTGTATGGAGGCGTGGGAAAAGATATGGAAGAAAGTGAAGCAGAGTTTAGGGCAGAAACACAGGAGACTGCTGGAATGCATGAAGGAAACGCCGCTGGAAGAGCATAAGGACGGGATGGAGAGAAAGATACAAATACGGTTTATATAGAGACAGTTAAGGAAAGGTGGTGGTAAAGAAACTGGTGAAAAACAAAAAGAAGAAAAGCAAGGCATAGGGATTTTATTGTTTAAAATAAGGATAGATTGTCAACTTAGTATAAAAAATAGAATTCCATTTGCTTTGGGAGGGTAAATATAAATTTAAGCGTCAATGCTGATGTCAGAATCTGGCTGGTTGACAAACAGGGAGGTAAGCATTACACAGGTATATTTTACATAACGGCTGTTCAAAGACGTCGCAATATTAATTCTTGTGTCCTGTCTGTTTGGCACGGCTGAGTTTTTGGTGTTACTAATAATGTCCGGCATGAGTGATTCTCCTTTTCAGTTTGCCAGCCTGCCCGGACAGGCTGCTAAAAATGTATTTGGTTTTTAATATAATTATTTGTTACAAATATTATATAGAATTACATATAAGGTGTAAAGTAAGATTAAAAATTGTTATAACATTATGCTCTATTTAGCAGTTTGGGCCTGTATTACTGGTTCCTGAAGCTGTATTTATGCTTACACGGTTACGGAAACTGTCCAGATAACAGTGGAAGGATGTGGCTGGCTATGATATACTAAAAATAAACGATCTAAATATCTACATGTTTACGAAAAGTATAGATAGAAAAATTTGCATCTAAATTTGGGAGGCACCAAATTGCCAATTACAAAAAAACTCTTAATTTACAGGTGGGGCTCCCTGAACGAGCCTATGCTATGTGAAACGGTAAGGCACCTTCAAAAAGAATACATTACATTTTCAGGGGAAATGAAGAACTACCATGGGGATGCTGCTTTTGCAGGCAGGTTTATGGAGGCGCTTCATGGGAATGAAATAGGGGCGGTTATCAGTTATGATTATTTCCCCCTGATTTCTATGATCTGCGAGATCAACCATATCCCCTATCTGTCATGGATCTACGACTGCCCGCAGTATACGTTGCTTTCTAAAACTTTGGCTAACAGCTGTAACTATATATTTTGTTTTGACAGGGTTTATGCACAGCGCCTTGTGCAGATGGGGGCAGTTCACTGCTTTCACTATCCGTTGGCTGCATGGGAAGGATTTTTTAACCCTGGAAAGGAAGGGGAGACATTTCCCGGAAACGAAAAATATCAATGTGATATCTCTTTTGTTGGAAATCTTTATAATGAAAAAAAGAACCGTCTCCGCAGGGCGGAACTGACACCTTACATAAAAGGATATGTGGAAGGGCTGGCCAGATCCCAGATGCTGGTGTATGGCTATAATTTTTTAAGGGATTCCCTTACAGAGGGGGCGGTAAATGAAATTGTTGAAAAATGCGGGCTTTCGCTGGGAAATGAATACAGGCAGGACCAATGGCAGATGGCGGCGGACGCCATAGGCATGGAGGTAAGCGCCATGGAAAGGGAACAGGCTCTATGCAGGATAGGGGATGAATATCCGATAATGCTATATACTTCTTCCGGGCTTCCACCATCATTTAACGGCAGAAAGATACAAAAAATGGGATATGCCGATTATCAAAAAGAAGTTCCCTTTATATTCCATAATAGCAGGATCAATCTAAACATTACCTCCAAGACCATAGAATCAGGGATACCCCAGAGAGTATTTGATATATTAAGCTGCGGAGGATTTTGCCTGACAAATTATCAGCCTGAAATTGCGGAATATTTTGCAGACGGGGAGGAACTGGCCATGTATACGGATATGGATGACCTGTTTTATAAAGTAGGCTACTATCTTCAGCACGAAGAAGAGCGGGCGCAGATTGCCTTAAACGGATATCAAAAGGCGGTGGAGGAATTTGGGCTGAAAAAAAGAGTGGAAGGTATGCTCGGATGTGTAAGGGGATAGGACGATAAGTGATATTGGCAGGCAGTGGAATATTTGCTGTTTTGACTTTTATCTGGAATTATGATATTAATATAATGAAATAATTTGATGGATGCAGCAGGAAAGTGGAACGGACAATGATGGAATATGTAAAATTAAAACCAGGATATCGCACAGCGCTCAATGACAGTACCTTAGTACCGGATTCGCCCAAACATATGGCAACAGAAAAGTTCTACCATGCCGTGGCGGGAAGCAGGCTGCATCTACAGGATGAGGAATATCTGTTTGCACCGGCGATTTTCAGCCTTGAGAGGGAGCCTGCCTATATTTATACCTACAGCTATGCCAGGGAAGAGAACTGGGCTGCCTATACCCAAAACCTGACGCCGGATTCTTATCAGGGGGAGGACTATATTTTTGACAGGGAATGCTATTTCAGGGTATGCGTAAAGAGGAAGGATGGGGCAGACTTAAAGCAGGATGACTTTGAGAAAGCGCCCACGTTGGCAGCGTACTACCATGAAGAACCGGAATATCAGGAAAAGCCCTTTTTCCAAAAGGAAATAGAAAAAACTGTGGAGACGGTCCGCAGAAGTGGATCGCCTGGGATGTTGAAGTTATGTCTTGTGGCAGATACCCATGCTACGGTGAATGGGACCTGGGCGGACACTGGGGCAAATATACAAAGAGTGTCAGCCCAGGTTGGGTATGATGCCCTTATCCATCTGGGGGACCTGACAGACGGGATGGTGTCCAAAGGACTCACAGAGGAATATGTAAATACTATTATAGGAGATCTGGAAAAGTGTGGCGCCCCGGTATATATTACGCCGGGAAACCATGACTGTAATTATTTCCGGAACAGAGATGTATTTAGCCAGGAGGAAATGCGCAGGGTATACCGCCTGCGGGGAGAAGGGCTTGACTATTATGTGGACATGCCAGGCTTTTCGGTGAGGATGATTTTTTTATCATCATTTGAGGACAAAGCCCCGGTACGTTACGGCTATGCCCCAGAGCAACTTACATGGCTTAGGGAAACTCTGTACCGGTCACCTGAGGGAACAAAGTTTCTGGTCTTTTCCCATGATGCCCCCCTGGCGAAGCTGGACTATTGGAGCTTCCTGATACGGAATGGGGAGGAATTGCTTGACCTGCTGGAAGAATGTAATGCAAAAGAGCACTATCAGGTGATTGGATTTTTTTATGGACATACCCATGCCGACTATATTTTTGAGGAATGCAGTTTCCCGGTGATATCGGTGGGATGCGCGAAACTGGAATATTTCACGGATAAGAAACCCCAGGGTGTAACTGTTTACGAAAGAAAGGCAGGGACAGTAAGCCAGGATCTGTGGGACAGCCTTCTGGTGGATTTTGACAGCCAGAAGCTCAAGCTGGTCCGTTTTGGGGCAGGTGAGGACAGAGAAGCCTCTTTTGCAAAAAAGAAAAGCTGCTACAAGGAGAATGCCCTTCAGAAGAGAAAGGGCAGGAAAATGAAAATATGGGCGCACCGGGGTGCCAGCGGCCATGCGCCGGAAAATACCATGCCAGCCTTTGAACTGGCCTGGCAGCTTGGGGCGGACGGGATTGAACTGGATGTGCAGCTTACAAAGGATGGCGTGCCGGTGGTGATCCATGATGAGACGGTGGACCGGGTCAGTGACAGGACCGGATGGGTAAAGGATTTTACCTTTGAGGAGATCAGGGAGCTAAACGTAAATAAAAATTTTCCTGCTTATGGGAAGGTGGGGATACCCACGCTTGCAGAAGTCTATGATTTCGTGAAAACCACGGATATGACGGTGAACCTGGAATTGAAAAACAGTTCTGTATTTTATGGGCAGTTGGAGGAAAAAGTTCTGGAGCTGGCAGAAGAGAAGGGCATAGGGGAGAGAATTATTTATTCTTCTTTTAATCATTATTCCATGCGCAGGATAAAGGAGCTGGCACCACAGGCAAGGGTCGCATTTTTGTATTCAAACGGGATATTGGATATCGCTGATTATGCACAGAGGTATGGCGCCTTTGCAGTACATCCTTATATGAAAAATACGGAATACCCGGATATGATGAAGGAATGCCGGGAGAAAGGGATCCGGGTGCATGTGTGGACGGTAAACGAAAAAGAGGATATGGACAGGATGAGTGCCCTGGGGGTGGATGCGGCCATTACCAATTATGTGGAGAGAGGGTAAAGGGGATATTCACTTGGACGGATTGCGAAAAGAAGAACGGGGGAAATCTTTTTAGAAAGCATAGAAACTTTGGAAGATGTACAGTGTGAGCTTAAAGACATAGAGCAATAAGTATGGGGGATAGTGGTTGAATGATAGAAATAATATATGAAATGGTATTTGTTTCATAATAAAATTAAGTGCAAGAGAAGTAAACAAATTATGAAATCCGCCGATATTATATATGAAATGGACAAGTTTCAAGGAAGAATTAGAGTTCCAATTTAGCGGATTTACTGAGGCTTTTTAGGTTGCATGGAGGCACAAATAAGGAAGAGGTATGTACGTAATCCGTTGAAAAATATTTGTAGTGGATTATTCGATGTATAAGATATATTTGGTAATGTTGAAATAGATTAAACGATATATAGGAAAACAAATAAGTATATATATCTTATTAAATAATAATGAGGGAAGATAAGTAGATGAAAAAAGTAATTACATATGGCACATTTGACCTGTTCCATGAGGGGCATTATAATTTATTAAAAAGGGCGAAAGCATTGGGGGATTATCTTATTGTTGGGATTACGACAGAGCATTACGATCTTCAGAGGGGAAAGCTAAATGTAATTGATCCTCTTCTTAAAAGAATAGAAAATGTGAAAGAAGTCCGGCTGGCGGATGAAATTATCATTGAAGACCACGAAGGACAGAAACAAGAAGATATTCAGAAGATGAATGTGGATATTTTTGCCATAGGCTCAGATTGGGCTGGAGCCTTTGATTACTTAAAGCAATACTGCAAAGTAGTATACTTGGATAGAACCCCCAACATTTCGTCTACCAAGATACGGCAAGGGAAGCACCCGATTGTGCAGCTTGGCATCGTTGGCTCTGGGCGTATTGCCCCACGGTTTCTGAAGGAAGCCAAATATGTCAGTGGTATCAATGCCAGGGCAGTGTACAATCCCCATGAAAAGAGTGCGAGGGATTTTGGGGAAAAATATGAGTTGGAATACTATTTTGGAGAATTTGGGGATTTCTTGCAGCAGGTGGATGCCATTTATATCGCAACTCCTCACCAAACCCATTATAATTATGCCAGAATTGCATTGGAGAGGGGAAAACATGTACTGTGTGAAAAACCACTTGCTTTTTCCGTTAAAAGTACGGAAGAACTTTATGGACTGGCACAAAAAATGGGCGTTGTTCTGATGGAAGGGATTAAAACCGCGTATTGTCCGGGATTTAATCAAATGATGAATATTGCAAAAAATGGGATTATAGGAGAAATTCGGGATGTGGAAGCGTGTTTTTCAAGAATTACCCATCCATCCTTGCGTGAAATGGTAGATGAAAAGTATGGTGGCGCGTTTCTGGAATTTGGCAGTTATACCCTTCTTCCTATCTTTAAACTTTTGGGATGTAAATATGAGAGTGTGGAGTTTGACAGCATTTTGGCGGATAATGGGGTGGATTTGTATACGAAAGTACATTTCCATTTTAGGGAAGGGCTTGCCCTGTCCAAGACTGGGGTTGGTGTTAAGTCTGAGGGACAGTTAGTGATTGCCGGGACGAAAGGATATATTTTGGCAGAATCACCTTGGTGGCTGACAAGGTCTTTTGAAGTACGGTTTGAGGATCCTAAAAGGATTGAGAGATATTCACCCAAGTTTTTGGGAGACGGACTGCGGTATGAGATTGCTGATTTTGTCGCGAAGATAGACGGAAATGATAAGATGGCCTATTTCTTGACCAAGGAAGAGTCGATAGCAATGGCAGGGGTTGTAGAGAAATTTATGGAAAGTAGGGAATAGCTTTAATACGAATGGATGGGGCAGAGTGATTTTCCGGTAGGGGGAAATAGCAAAAAGAAAAAGGGTAAACTAATTATAAAATATGTCGATATAAAAAAAGAATATATCAAGTTCAGGGATGAAAGAAGATTATAGCAGGAATGAGATGAATGTTATAATTTTAGAGGTTGCATGGAAGCGGAGCAGGAAAGGTACGTTTATGGCCATTGCAACAAATATGCAGTGGTTTTTTTATACAGATATATAAGTATATATAT
>CAJTVD010000126.1:4575-6291 GCA_910579495.1 uncultured Lachnospiraceae bacterium | reverse complement strand
CTTTATGGAAATCAATTATCCAATATGATATACTATCTCATATAGGGAACTATAACATTTAAGGGAGATGAAGCCATGCGAAAGCTTGCATATACGTTTAAGACGGATACTTTGTTCAAAATGCTGTTTGTGCAGTATCCGGAACTTTTAAAGAAACTGGTGGCAGACCTGCTTGGAATACCGTTGGAAGGTATCGGGCAGTTTGTGATACGGAACCCGGAGATGCCGCCTGAGAACCTTGGGGACAAATTCTGCAGGCTGGATATCAACATGACTGTGAACGGCCAGCGTGTGGATCTGGAAGTACAGGTCTGCAATGAGGGGGACTATCCGGAGAGGGTCATGTACTACTGGGCAAGGGAGTTTTCATCTGCATTGCCCGCCGGGCAGGACTACTCTGCCCTGCCACGCACAATCGTTATCAGTATTATAGATTTTCCGTTGTTTGAATGTGAAGAATATCATTCCTTTTTCCAGCCGCTGGAAACCACACGCCATACACTGCTGTCGGATAAGATGGGCTTTCATTTCTTTGAGCTTCCCAAACTACCAGCCGATGTAAGTGATGGTGACATGTTGCTGCTGTGGCTTTCCCTGTTCAAAGCGGAAACGGAAGAAGAACTGGAGAAGATTAAAGAGATGGAGGTGCCGGTTATGAGTCAGGCAATCAATGCTTATTATACGATTACGGCTTCGTCAGAATTCCGTGAGAAAGAGAGGCTTCGTGCAAAAGCAAGGCATGACGAAGCACAGGCGTTGCATAATGCGAGACGTGAAGAAAAATTTGAAATTGCCAGAAATCTTTTAAAAATGAATATACCCTATGATCAAATAGCAAAAGCAACAGATTTGACACTGGAAGAAATTAGAAGATTGTAGGTTGCTTTTCACTGTTTAGGAACGTGCAGCAAATGTGCGTTCCACTTCATTGACATGAAGAAGTTCAAGGCTCTGCCGGACAAGGACATCAAGAACAATTCCCTTCACCGCTGGCTCACCTTTTTTGACCAGAACGTTTCAGATGATACGCTAAAGGAGTTGATGGCTATGGATACGGCGATTTATAAGGCAAATGAGAAAATGGAATTCCTGGCAAATGACAAGGAAGTGCTGCGGCTTTACCATTTGCGTGAGATGGTACAGATTGACTACGACAGCGGCATGAGGAAAGCGAAGGATGAAGGCCGTACAGAAGGCAAGGGTGAAAGAAGCATTGAAATTGCTCGTAGTATGAAGGCAGACGGAGAACCGATGGAAAAAATCATGCGCTACACTGGATTGACGGCTACAGCTATAGAGAATTTGTAAACCGTATGAAAGGAATGCTTCTGTATTCTTCCTGGGAGTACAGTGGAATGTAAGAAAATATGCGCTTTATACGTGGGAAACGTGGGGAACCCGTTTCCCACAAATTATTTATAAGGCTACATCAGGAATGGCGTAATCATGCGTATTTTCTTTATATTTTATCAGTTGTGGAAATGTGGCAGTGTAGAAATATAAAAAACTTTTGACAGAAAAATCTTCCACATTTCCCACATTTCTCTCTGTAGATCATTAGAAAAATCAGACACCCTTTTATCTGTAACTACATACAGCAAAAATCAAAACCACTTTACGGATAACCGTTTAGTGGTCTTTTTCTGTAGTTTTTAGAAATAAGAACTACAGACATGGATCGGGATTCCATTTTGTAAATCGGAAAAAATATACTCC
>CAJTVD010000126.1:0-4565 GCA_910579495.1 uncultured Lachnospiraceae bacterium | reverse complement strand
ACATCTAAAATGCCAATGCGCGGAACCCCTTCTGTAATAAGGCTTCGTAACGACATTGCATCATAGAATCGGGAAATCGGTTTTTTAAAGAACTTTTGTAAAGAAGTATTTAGTAGAAATTGTTATATATACATAAAAAAGTTTGTTAAAAAAATCCCGATTTCCCAATCTAACACAATGATTCCTTTCTCCATGCGGCTTTTACTGTAGTTCTCCTGAATAAAAAAGCCGATTCCGCATGAGAAAAAGCCGATCAAATATCATTTCATCCGTTATTAAATAAATAATATGACAAACGTGCAATATCTTTTAATCTTGTAGTCTGTATAAGACGGCGTGCCGCCGCCGGGTGTGAACACAAAACAATTACGGGACACCGCATACTGAAAGCATCCCGTGTAAAGGAGGCATTCTTACTATGAGCTACTCATTTGACTCGGATGGATGGGATCTGTTTACCACTCCGTTTAGCAGTACACCCACAAGGACAGCGTCGGCTTCATCAACACAGCAGGCAGAACGGCCACGGCAAAAGCCGTCAGAAGCTTCGCCGCACAATACCACACCGCCTGCCGCACAGCGTAATCCCCTGCCCACACAAAAGGCTGCACCGCCTGTCCGCCAAACGGCTGATACACAGCAAAAACAAATTGACGAGCAGAAGGCACCGACAGCAACAGCCTCTGCTTCGGATGAAAACCCTGCTCTGGAATCCTCTGCACCATCTCCAGCGCAGGCACAGCCCGATATCGCAAAACAGGAGCAGGCGGATCCTCCGAAAACTCCTGTTCCTGCACAGGCAGATTCTGCAAAGCAGGAACAGGCAGCACCGACGAAAGCCCCTGCTCCGGCCAGCACGCCGCCTGTAGCGCCACAAAAGGAGCTGGTGCTTGACATGTCTTCCGGCTCTGGTGCTGGTGCTGGTGCTGCTCCTGCTCCCGTCCAGGACGACACAGAAAGGCGTAAAGCCCACGAAGCATCAGAAGCAAAACGCAGGGCAGAGTGGGAGGCGAAGCAGACCGCAAAGAAGCAGGCAGAGGAAGCCTCTATCCAGAAGCTTAACGACATGAGCGACGCGGACGCTATCGCTGTCGCCGTGAAACGTATCAGTACGGACGTGGAGCGGATCACCCGGCGCAACATGAAGGAATGCGTTGCCGATCATATTCAGGAGCTGTGCCGCAAGGATACGGAGTTTGCCAGAAAAACCATGCACCCCCGCAAGAGCATGGTAAAATGCTTTAAGTACATCAACCGTATGGCAAAAGAGTATGTCCGGCAGGAAATGGAGGATAATGACATACAGCCCGACGGGGGCGGATACGGCTGCGATGTACCCGATGGTCTGGTTTACCAGTTCGCTGAGGATTATTTCAATGCCATAGACGCCCCAGAAGATAAGGAAAAAGAGGAAATGTTCGTCCCGAAGCCGTATACCGGCACTACAACTAAAACAGCCACCAAACCAGCCAAAAAGGCGGAAAAGAAGCCAAAGAAACAACAGGACACACCATCTGACAGCTACGAACAAATAAGCCTGGAAGGAGTGATGTGATCATGAAAATTGACAAGAGAAAATGCCGTGCATATGCCACCCCTGACCGTAAGCTCTCACCCGCAAACGGTATCCTTCATGCGAAACAAATCTCTTATATCGTCACTACAACAGTCAAAACCATCGCGCACAGGACATTGGTTTTGTATATCTATCCACGCAAACAGGTTGCTAGAGGGGATTGTAAGCCCCTCTGTGTCATGTTTCATACCAAAGATGATTTCCTCACTCTGTATCGAAAAGAAGACGGCAGCACCGCGTGGCGTACTGCATCGTTTGACCGTCTGAACCTCAGTACCTACAATTTCAGCAGCCAGTGTGCTTTCTACTCCAATCAGGACGAAAAGCGTGTGCAGCGTTATTTCCATGCAGATACAGACGGGTTTCAAGCCCTCATATCCGCTCAGGACGCTATTCTGGAACATCGCCGAAAGGAACACCAGATTACCAAAGAAAAAGCCGTTATAGCCCGTATGGAAGGGATACCGGCCCTGCCACGGGGACTGGCAAGCTGGATAAAATCCATCATGCCTGCATACTTTTTCTACGATTACAAGCGTAGCAAAAATATAACTGGCATATGCTCCGCCTGCAGCCATGAAATCACATTGTCTGGCGTAAAACAGGGCAACAAAGCCATCTGTCCACACTGTAAGCATGAGCTTGTTGCAAAGCCCCGCAGCCGCCGTGGAAGCAGTATGTACGACCGGGAAACCTTTGAGGTGATCCAGAACATGGGGGACGGCAGGCTTGTAGTGCGGATCATAAAGGCGTATTACTCCTACACCTCGGATACCCCGAAAGCTGAGGTTTACGAAAACGCTCGCGAGTTTATCTGGCGGGACGTAAACGGGGAAATCTGCACCGAACACTACTACTATTCCAGTAACAGCGGCATAATCACAAACTGGAAAAAGGGAGAACGGCCAGTGTATATCATGTATCAGTACCATTTTGAGGGCGACACCTGCGGACATCTGTATACAAAAAATCTTCCAGAAGCCCTTGACGGAACTCCGTGGCAATACTGCACTATTGCAGGCTTTTACCATCACTTTCATGAGCATATGCAGGCTCTGCCGTTCCTGAGGGCGCACATGGAACATCCAAAGCTCGAACTTTTATGTAAAACGGGCTTTTACAATATCGCATCCGATTTGGCATACCATAGTGATGGAAAAATTCTGGATGAAACGCAGAACCGGACACATAAAATCTTGGGCATCGCGCTAGAAGACTTAGCGTTTCTTCGCGGGATCGAAGCGGACTTGTCGGTACTTGAAACATTCCAGAAGTATGCAGGCATAAAAGACCGCCAGCAGCTACTCATATGGGGGCTGGAACATAAAGTAAACAGGGACATACTGGAGATACTGCGTTATATGACCGTACATAAATTTACATGGTACATGGATAAGCAGTATGCGTTTCTGCGGCTCCGAAAAACACCGCATAAAACACAACGGTACAGAGCCATGCAAGACTTAGTTTCTGAATATAGAGACTACCTGGAAATGTGCAGTAAGCTTAACTATGGCATGAAGAAAAACTCTGTACTGTTTCCGAAAGATTTGCAGAAATCCCATGACAAAGTAGCACGCCGCCTGAAGCATAAGGCTGATGCTGATACAAAACAGGAGTTTATCGCTGCATACAGGGATATATCCGAACAACTATGTTTTGAAAAAGACGGCCTAAAGCTTATCTGCCCATCTGTGCCGGAGGATGTAATTGCCGAGGGCTGTGCTTTGGCCCACTGCGTTGGGGATTATATTGGTAGAATTACCGGAAGGGAGTGCATCATCCTGTTTATACGCAAGTCCTGTGAAATAGATAAACCATATTACACGGTAGAAATACGAGGACAAGAGGTTATACAGGTGCGCGGCATTGGGAACTGTTCTATGACGCCTGAAGTTAAGGCTTTTGTCGAGCAATGGAAACGGCAGGTACTGTGTAAGCAGGATATAGCCGCATAGGGAATATCCCAAACATTAGCCCAATATATGTGAAAATCCAAAATCGCATATGCTATATTGCGTAAAATGGTTGTAGGGCTTTCTTCGGAAAACCCTACAATCTTTCTGCTTTTTTATGTGTATTTCAGACATTCTCACACATCATATTTTTCTACATTATTTGTGTTCATTTCCATGATAAATTCATGTAAATTTGTTTCCTCTCGCCCTCTTGGGATTCCTATTTTACCAGCTATAAAAAGTTCATAAAAATTTAATAATTTCCTTTTTTATCTGCACATTTATGAGCCTTTTTTTCATAACCCCAAAACGCCGAACGTTTGATCTAAAAGAGGAAATATGCTATACTTATACCATAGATATATAGATAACAATTTGAAATACAGAAATCTGTTTCGGCTGAAACAGACAGGAAATGAGGTGAATAATTATGAAGCGCTATCATGATTCATGTGCGTTTTCGTTCGATATCGTTGATAAACAGACGGAGGATGCGTATACGATGATGGGACAGCAGGAAAGTAAAGCCGGATGTATCAGAGAAATGTTTTTGGATTTTGTCAGTGTAAACGGGATTATCAACGAATACAATGAGATTCCGAAAAGGGAGCGACTGAAAAAATTTTTTGGGGTTACTGATTCCGAAAAGGCTGCAAATGCGCCGCAGGCTGGTCAAAAAGCGGCGGAGCATAAATGCCGTTGCCAGTTCGACCTCTATAATACTGACAGGCTGACAAACAACGCTCTTGTGATGCTGTATCTCAGCAACAACAAATCCCTGTTAATCCGGGAATTGTTTCTGGATTTCGTCAACGCAAACGGAATTATCAGCAACTATAAAGATATTCCAAAAGCAGAGCGCCTTGAGAGGTTCTTCGGTGATATGCGGCCATGCCATACTGATCCTAGTATGGTTACTTACACAACGCCAGATGGAACCACGCTCCGTATTAGCATTGAACAGCCATTACAGTAGTAAAAGGACGTTATAGCTTTTTGTCGGCAACAGGTTTCCTGCGCCTGAGGGCGCA
>CAJTVD010000125.1 GCA_910579495.1 uncultured Lachnospiraceae bacterium | reverse complement strand
GCACCTTCTCCCCTTCCGGCTTTGCAAGGCACATGGACTTTATCACCTCGTCCGCATCGATGCCGCGGAAATTGGTGATGCGGAATTTCAGTAAATCCACCTCCTGTTTTCTTGCCGCATAACTCCTGAACATTTCCTCTGCTTTCATTCCACGCCTCCAATCCTCGCTTTTACTGCATCCACAAGTGCCGACTGCCCGCAGTCCTTTTTCTCCAATGCCGCCATCACCCGCTCATCCAGTGTGCCTTTTGCGATAAGGTGGTGGATCACCACCGTCTCCTCCTGTCCCTGCCGCCACAGCCTTGCGTTCATCTGCTGGTATAATTCCAATGACCATGTCAGCCCGAACCACACCAATGTGGAGCCGCCCGCCTGCAGGTTCAGCCCGTGTCCGGCTGACGCGGGATGGATCGCCGCCACCGGGATTTCCCCGGCATTCCATTTCCGCATATCCTCCGCCGTGTCCAGCTCCACCGCCCCGGTGCGCTCCACAATCCTCTGTAAATCATGCTTGTACCAGTAGGCAATCAGCACAGGCTTGCCATTCGCCGCCTCAATCAAGTCCTCTAAGGCTTCCAGCTTTCGGTCATGGATGTGCTTTACATTTCCGTTCTCATCGTAGACCGCACCGTCCGCCATCTGTAAAAGTTTGTTGGAAAGTGCCGCCGCGTTCACTGCGTCAATGTCGCCGTCCGAAAAGGGAAGGAGCATATCCCGCTCTAGCTGCTCATACAATGCCATCTCCTTTTCGGTCAGAATGACCTCCACACGGTTATAAACGCATTCTAGCATTTCCAGATAATCCACAGCCTTCATGCTGATGCAGATGTCGGAGATCAGTTCGTAGATCATATCCTCTGCGCCTTCCCGCGGCTTATAGGAAAACACTATCTCCCGGCTGCGCTTGTCCGGCACGAAGAACCGTTCCCGGTACCCGCCGATGAACCGCCCAAGCCTCTGCCCCATGTCGAGAATGCCTATTTCCGCCCAAAGGTCAATCAGACCGTTCGGCGCAGGTGTCCCGGTCAGCCCCACGATGCGCCGCACCATCGGGCGCACCTTCTTTAAAGCCTTGAACCGCTTCGCCTTATGGGACTTGAAGGACGAAAGCTCATCGATCACCACCATGTCAAAATCAAAAGGGATGCCGCTCTCATTGACAAGCCACTCCACATTTTCCCTGTTGATAACATACACCTGCGCCCTCCTGCTAAGTGCGGCTATGCGTTCTTTTTCAGAGCCAAGTGCTACCGACATCCCAATCCCGGAAAGATGCTCCCATTTCTCCAGTTCCGCAGGCCATGTATCCCTTGATACCCGGAGTGGGCCAATTATCAGTATTTTGCAGATGTCAAAATAATCAAACAGTAATTCCCATATGGCACTCAGCGTGATCACCGTCTTGCCAAGACCGCAATCCAGAAACAATGCGCTCACCTTATGGCTCACGATAAACTCTTTTGCATACTCCTGATATTCATGTGGCACATATCTCATCCAGCACACCTCCGATCTGCTCCACGCGGTCAACCACATAGACCGGGAATCCCAAGCATTCCAACTGCCTCATTCTTTTTATCTGCAATGGCCTCGGCTTTTTCCCCGGAGCCTTCAACTCCACGAATGCAATCTTCCTACCCGGCAGCAAGACGATTCTGTCCGGCACCCCATCCAAACCGGGGGAAACGAATTTCACCGCCATGCCTCCCATCTTTTTTACCAACACGGCTAACCGCCGCTCTATCCTGCTTTCCTCATCCATAAAATTATCTTTCCTTTCCGCCTTTGCCGGAAAGCTGTCCTCGCGCGTATATAGCGCATTTGTGCGTTTACGCCTGCCTACTGCTATATATTTATACATTCCAATATATAAGTAAGTATCAGCAACATAAGCAACCAATGACTGCTAACGCCCTGCCTGACAGCTTTTCCGGCTGTTGCATTTATTCTGTTTTTCCGGCATCATTTATAGCAACAGCAACTCCCCGTCCCGTTGCACTCTTTTTTATGCGTTTCCGTTTTTTGCTTTTGTCTCCCGGTCACGGCAATAGCCGCGCACAATGCCATAGATCGGAAATCGCACCTTATTGTCCGCTTTCTTCCACCCTTCGATATTCGCCATGATGGCGCTGATCTCATTGGCGTCCTGCCGCTTTAAGTTCCCGCGCTCCTTGCCGAAGCACTCGCACCATATCTCCATATTGCAGACGCGCTCGCGCTTCCGCACCCCCGGCTCACGCTCCCCGCCGAACTCGGAGCCGCAGATATAGTTCCTGCGGTCAAAGATATCCATCCTGTCCCACCGCTCCGGCAGGGGCATTTCCAGATAGTCCCGCACCATGCCTTCCCGCTCGTCCACCTCCATAGCGATCTGCTGCTCCTTAAGCGCCATGCCCGCCAGCTCGTTATCGAGGTGCAGGGGCTCCCCTTCCTTATAGCGGACTAACGCCTCCGCCCATATCTGCCGGATTTCCTCCTCCGTCATCTCCCATGAGGCGCGGGCGGCATCCCCCGGCGTCTTGACCGGCCAGAAACGGCGGTTCCCAGCGGTATCCCTCAGATACCCGTTCTCCGCGTTGGTGGTGCCGATGAACACGCACTGCCTGGGGTGCGGGGTAGCCCTGCGCCCAAAGGACGCCCGGTAGATGTCGTTCTGCCGGGAGAGGAAGCCACGGAGCGTCTCAATCTCCGTCTTCTTAAGCCCCGCCAGTTCCCCGATCTCCAGAATCCAGTAGCCCTGCAGCTTCTCCGCCGCCGTCTTGTCCTTCGTGTCATTTAAGAGCAGGGAGTCATTGAACCACTCGCCGCACAGCCTCGATATCAGCGTGGACTTCCCCTTCCCCTGCGGGCCGTTAAGGACCAGCATGGTGTCGAACTTACAGCCGGGGTTCATCACCCTTGCGATTGCGCCGCAGAGGGTCTTGCGGGTGACCGCACGGACATAGGCGTTGTCGGACGCGCCGAGGAAGTCCACCAGTATGGTGTCCACCCGCGGCACCCTGTCCCATTCCGGCAGGGAGGCGAGGAACTCCCGGATTGGGTGGTAGGAGCGGTCATCCGCCACCTTCGTCACCGCAATGTCATAGTTCCTTGCGGAGAACGTGCCGTAGGTAAGGTCCACATAGGAGATAAGCTGTGCATCGTCCGCGTCCCGCCAGAAACGGCTCGGATGCTCCCACGGCACTTCCCCCTTGATCTCCATGCCGTCACTGAGCTGGTTGAACACGATGCCTTTCAGCTTTTCATCGTTGTTTAAGATGAGCAGCAGATTCCGCAGGGTGTTCTTTACCACCGTGGAGCGTTTTTCGTATTCAAGCTGTTTCAGCCAGTCCTCATTCTCCCCGGAGAACTCCTTCTCCGCTATCTCCATACGCTCCCCGGCAATGGTCATCTTCACGTTCTCATCGTTCACGGCAAACTCACACATTGCCTTAAAGGACGGCAGCTTTGCCGCCTCCGTGTCTTCCGGCACTTTCTCATCCAACCCGCCGAACTTATGGATGCGGACAAGGTCAAAGGCATTCAGCAGCTTCCCGCAGGCCGGGTCGGTGGCATGGTGGGAATAGGCGAACACATCGTCATAGACCACCACCCCGGCAGAAGAATCCGCAGGGATATAGTCAAAACGTCCCTGCAGTGCGCTTTCCTGGTATATATCCTTTAAAAACACGTGGACAGCCTCATTTATTCCGTAAGTCCTGCAGAACGCCCCGATCACGCCCTGTTTCCCCAGCGGGTCCTCCTGCTGCTTCCTGCCCCTCTCCACAATGCCTCCCTCACGGACGGAACGCGGCAGCCCGGCGCAGTCACGCCACCCCGGATGCGCCGCAAGGTACCTGTCCGGGTCAAGCCACTCCCCGTCACAGCGTTTAAACACATATTCCCCGTCCGCAGGCGTGGTCGGCCAGTACATCAACTGGTGCGGGCGGTGGGAGCATTCATCGAACTGGTCTATCCCCCATTCCGCCGCAAAGAGCCGCGAGATGGCGGCATATTCATCCGGCGTCACGTCCCTTGTGAGCGGGACCACCACCCTCACCCTCGGAGCCTCCGGCGTATGCCCGTGGGTCGTGTACAGGCATGAGGCATAAGGGCAGAGCATCTCATAGCTGTCTATGAAACCAATGCCCGCATGGTCGGCATCCTGCGTCAGCATGGAACGCCCTTCCACCGTGTCCCTTTTGCGCCGCCCGCCTTTCAGCTTTCCCCCTACAAAGCCGCCCTTGTCCTTTGCCCGGTCACGCTCGGACTTCGGCAGCTTCGGGTATTCCTCCACTGTTTCCGGCGTCCGCACCGTTTGTGAAAGGCGCTCGCACAGCTCGTCAAAGGTGACCTGTTGGTTCACCCATCTTTTTGCATGGCAGCTACTGCCATAGGCGATTGATAATTTACGCATTCCCCGTCCCCCCGATCTCATATTCCTTCGCGGCATACTGCCCCGGATTGTTCCGCTCGCGCCCCTTCCGGTAAGGGTGTATCCATACCCTCCTGCCGGATTTATAGTTCCGCCAATGCCCGATGACTCCCCAGCTTGGGCAGTTCATCTTCCTGCTTTCCGCACAGTATTTTGTCATTTCCTCTTTGGACAGCCGGATCACGCGGACAGCTTTCACTTTGCGGAGTCCCTCTTTCTTCCTGCCCTTCCCCCGGCCCTCATGCCTGACAGCCGGCCTCCCCTGCACGGTGACGAACACGGACGGGCGGTCATACAGGGCTTTCTGCACAGCCATGTACAGCAGCTTTACATTCCTGCTGAATTCCGCATTGGCCTGCCCGTCCGCAAGCATGGGATTGTCGTACCGGGTCCATACAATATGGGAGTAAGTCGATGTGACTTTTTCCCCGCCCTTTGAGAAGATGAACTGCCCTATCGATATGATCTCGTCCGCATGGCTCCCCCCGTTGTTGATATGGACGTATGCGTCAATAGCATGGCGGGAATAAGCCTTTGTGCCGCCCTGTTCATAGGACGGTCCTTCGGGCGGCAGGATCGTTTTCTTGAAAGCCACCAGCGTCTCCTCCTGTCTGCCCTCCTTCCGCACAATGCACGTAAATTCAGGCAGCGCCGGGTTCATGACCAGCTCCGAGCCTTCATATGGCATCCCTTCCAACCGCCCTACAAGCGCGTCAGCCTCATCCTCGTCCACGACAATACGGTCCAGGTTCTCCCAGCCGCAGGGTTTTTTCCATACTTCTGACCACATATCCGCACCTGGGTCATCCAAGTCAAGCACCTCAAGGTCTGATGTGCAAACACATTTACTTAAATCCATAAATTTCTCCTCCTACATTTTCTGATAAAAACTACACTGGTAACCATCCGCCCTCAATGGCAGCCCCTCCGCCCACTCCGGCTGTACCGCCATAACCTCACACATCTCATCCACGGAGCCGGTGCCCTCCGGCACTTCCGCTATGATCTCATCATGGCAGTGCATCACGATGGGGTATCCCTTTTCTCCACACGGAGCATTGCCTCCGCCAGTAAGTCCCGTGCCGTTCCCTGCACGATGTTCTCCACCAGCTTGGGACCGTAGGTCTCTATCCGGCTCCATTTCTTGTTTTCAGAAATCCCTTCATAAGTCAGCCCATCGCGCCCGAATTTATTTACAGCCATCCGTGGCTTTACATAGGACAGCTTTCTCCCGGAAGGAAGTGTGATGAATAAAATCCCGCTCTTATATTCAAAAATGATTTTTCCGACTTTGATTTTCTGCTTTTCCCTGACCGCTTTTATTGCGGCGGCATCCACATCCCACCAGAACTGTGTGATATGGGGATTCGCCTTTCTCCATGCTGCCACGAGCGGGGGAAGTTCATCTTCTGTCAGCCCCATATCCAATGCCCCCATTGAAATGAGAGCGCCAGCCGCCCCGCCAAATCCAAGGCCAAGTTCCGCTAATTTCCCTTTCTGCCGGAGCGGGGAGCCTTTCGTGATCTCCTCCATCGGCACATGGAACATGGAGGATGCCGATGCTTCATAAATCTTCCCGTGGGAAGTGAACACATCCAATCTCCACTGCTCCCCGGAAAGCCATGCCAGCACCCTTGCCTCGATTGCGGAAAAGTCTGCCACCACAAAGCGGCAGCCCGGCTTCGGGATAAAGGCTGTGCGGATTAATTCTGATAAAACATTCGGTGTGGAATCATACAAAAGTTCGATATCCTCAAATCTGCCCTGCTTCACAAGGTCTCTTGCCAGTTCCAGATCGGGGAGATAGTTTTTCGGTAGATTGTGTAATTGCACGTTCTTGCCGCTCCATCGGCCTGACCGATTTGCGCCATAAAACATCAGCATCCCGTGTACCCGCCCGTCCGAACAGGCAGACCGCTCTA
>CAJTVD010000124.1 GCA_910579495.1 uncultured Lachnospiraceae bacterium | reverse complement strand
ATCTTATTGGGATAAGGAAAAAAAGCAGCCAGGAAACAAAAGAAAATTAATTGGAAAAATTGATCCTGAAACTGGAGAAATTATACCTACGAGAAACCATGTTTCTGATATGCCGAATGCCGGTGATCTTCCCGCATCGGCTGCAGGGCTAAAGAAGCTTTGCCATTCGTATGAAAAAAAGCTTTCCAGACAGGACGAAAAGATTCAGATGCTGAATGATGAACTGTCCAGGATGAAGCTGGAAAAGAAAGCCCTGCTGCAAAAGCTTAAGGAACTTGTGAATGAATTCAATTCTTAATGATCTTGGGGGATGGACATGAAACTTACGGGCGGTATCCGGTGCGGTTTTGAGAAAGTTACAGCTGAAAATGCAAGGCTGAAAGACCGCATCCCGGGATGCCAGGAAACAATCAGCAGTCTGCGGTCTTCCCTTAAGGCTGCCCGGAAACCGAAAGACCTGCAGCGGGCAGATTATGAAGAGCTCCTTGCGCAAAAAGACGCGGCCATTAAGGAACTGGAAAACCGTCTGGCGCACGAACCCGCGCTGAAAGGACATGATGGCACGAACACCGGAACACCTTTTTTTAGGCTGTGAAGATAATACGGGCATTTCGGGCTGACGCATTTATGGATGGCAAACTGCCTGCGCTCTTTCTTACGGACAAGGGCGCGGGAACAATAAGGGCATCTAAGCGTGAACGGCTTTGTGAACCTGTTTTCTTCGGGTGAAAAGGCAGTGGAGCACACCTTGCACAGGATCTGGCCTTTTGCTCCGCTGTTTTTATACAGGTATGGCTTTGGGGCGCTGCAGCGCGGGCATGTGCATTCATCCGGGATATCGCATTCCTTACGGCGGGCAACAGGCTTTACCTTTTTGCCGTAGCGCCATTCCAGGTAAGGGATGTAATCCTTATAATCCCACTTTTCGTAATAGAGGATTTTAGGGAGCTTATCAATTTTGAATTTCTGGTATTTCGGAGAATGGGAATCGTCATGCGCCCACTGCCTGAGCGGGATATATCTGCATATAAACTGGATGAGCCAGCAGTTCATCTGATAAAGGTATTGAATTATATTTAACAGGTATTGTATAATGTCCATGAGCAATGGCTCCTTTCGGGTGTTGGTTTGGTCACTGACATTATACCAGAAAAGGGAGGTCATTGCTCTTTTTTTTTGCAGACTCCCTAAAATAAAGGTTTTAAGCAGAAAAATCAGGTAGCAGACTTGACACTACCACTTTGAGAATGGAGGAAAGAAAATGGCAAACGGGACAACAAGGACACTGGCATTCCAGATATCGGAGGAACTCTTCGGGAGGATCAAGGCCCACCTGAAGGCGACAGGCTTGAGCCAGAAAGACTTCGTGATCGGCCTGATCGAGCAGGCGCTGAAGGATGCGGAGGCAAAGGCACCGCAGGGGGAGGGGCGCCGGAGGATGCGCAGGGGGAGCCTGCGTAACAGGAGAAGGGCCAGAGGGAAGGATACGGATGCAGGAGATGCCGCCAGCGCCACAGGGCGCGGCGGTTTTTCCGTGACAAGGGCCGAGCACAGGACGGATGCCCGCAGGAAACAGGCGGCGGGAGGAAAGCTGTGCAGGAGCCGGATATTATTCAAAAATTTATAAAGGAGGCAGTCAGTTGTATATTTACCCTGACAATTTAAAGGCCAGGGCCACGCTGTGGCTCTGGCAGCTCAAGGATATCGGGATCATCGGCGTGTGCGCGCTGGTTTCCATCCTGGCGCTGACACAGGCAGGCTTTTTCCCGCCCATCGTGTTCACGGCGGTATATGCCTTTCTGACGATCCGCTTTGAGGATACCAGCATCCTGGACTTCATCAGGTATGCCTGTGCATTCTTTTTCGCGGGCCAGCAATTCTTTGAATGGAGGTATACAAGATGAGCAGAAAAGAAAAAAGGGAACAGCGGCAGAGGGCGTCCACCCGCCAGCTGATCGGGGCGGGGGAGATCACGGATTACAGCCTGGTGACCTACGGGCATGGGGAGCTGGTGTATTTTATCGTGAAGCCCTCCAACATCTCCGTGCTGTCGGCATCCAGCGTGGGGGCGAGGGTCTATGCGCTGATGACGGTGCTGAAAGGCGTGGCGGAGATCGAGATGCTGTGCTTAAACAGCCGGGAGAGCTTTGAGGACAACAAGAGGTTCCTGCGCGCCCGCATGGAGAAGGAGGAAAACCCCGTGGTGCGCCGGCTCCTGGAAAAAGACCAGGCCCACCTTGACCGGATACAGGTGCAGATGGCGACAGCCCGTGAATTCCTGGTCATGGTCAGGCTGCGGGAGGAAAAGGAGTCGGAGGTGTTCCCCTACCTGTCCCGCATCGAGAAGTCCTTAAAGGAGCAAGGCTTTTCCGTAAAGAGGGCGGACAGGGAGGACATCAAGCGAATCCTTGCGGTGTATTATGAGCAGAACGTGACCACGGAGCAGTTCGAGGACTTTGACGGGGAGCGGTGGATCGTGCCGGAGGATTAGGCAGGGAGCAATTTCCCTTAAGGGAAATGGAAATTCAGGCTTACTATTGCGGGGAAATGTGCTATACTGTAAGAGAAAGTATTGAAGGAGAAGGAGGGCTTTTTTGTGGACTATCAGGAGCTGTTCCGGAAAAAGGAACTGTACAGCCGGTGCCGGGAATCCATCCCGGAATTTACCACGTTCACTTTTGACCAGGCATTTGAAATAGAATATACCCACAATTCCACGGCCATAGAGGGGAATACCCTGTCACTGATCGAGACCAAGGTGCTCTTAGAGGACGGGATCTCCATCGGGGGGAAGGCGATGCGGGAGATCTATGAGGCAGTCAACCACCGCAAGGCGTTCCGCTATGTGAAGGAATGCATCGGGCAGGGGATGCCCCTGGATGAAGGGAAGGTCAAGGACATCCACGCCTTGCTGATGGAGAACATCCAGGTTAGCGGGGTATACCGGGACGTGCAGGTGTATATCTCCGGCGCACGGCACATGCCGCCGCCCCCGCCGCTCATGTACCGGCAGGTAAAGGATTTTTACGCGGACCTGTCCTGGAAGGGGAGGGAACTGAACCCGGTGGAGCTGGCGGCGTGGACCCACGCGGAGTTTGTGAAGATACACCCGTTCACGGACGGGAACGGGAGGACGTCAAGGCTCATCATGAACTACCAGCTCATGGCGGAGGGGTTCCCGGCCATTTCCATCGCCAAGGAGGACAGGCTGGAATATTTCAAGGCACTGGATGCCTATGCGGTGGAGGGGGACCTGCAGCCCTTTGCGGAGCTGGTGGCAGGGCTTGTGGACAGGCAGATGGAGAGGTACATTGAGCTTTCCGGTCCGCAGCAGGAAAGGGATCAGTCCCCCACAATGCAGTAAGACCATGAACAGAAAAAGAAACGATAAGACGGCAGGGCGCCGGATGCAGAGATGTGTCCGGTGCTTTTTTGTGCCCGTAAACCGGAGCGGGGAGGATGCAATGGCAGACCTGCCCCGCTTTATCTGATCGGAGGTGCCTATTTGAAAAGAGCAGAAAATGTCCCTATACAGACACAGGAGAATGTGCATATCCAGGAATTCCTGGACATGATCGCACCCTCCGTCATCAGGTTTGAAACAGACCACTTCATCTGCGGCAACACATTCCGCTGTGTGTGGGCGCTGCGGGAATACCCCACGTCGACTGATGAGCAGGCGATCCTTTCCCATCTTGGGGAGAAGGACGGCGTGACCCTGCGCATCTACACCCGCCATGTGACCCCGGTGGAGGAACGGAAGATCATCAGCAACGCAGCCAACAAGAACCGCATGGACCGGGGCAATACCAATGACCTGCAGGCAACCGTGCTGGCGGAGAACAACCTGCAGGACGTGGCGGCCATCGTGGCGCAGATGCACCGCAACAGGGAGCCGCTCTTGCATGATCATGGGCATCGTGAACGGCATTAAGAGCTGTATCGGCGCTGTGGGCGACGCCGTGAGCAGCGTGGCGAACAAGATCAAGTCCTTCCTGCACTTCTCCGTGCCGGATGAGGGGCCGCTGACCGATTACGAAACCTGGATGCCGGACTTCATGAAGGGGCTGGCAAAGGGCATCGAGGACAGCAAGCGCATGGTGGCGAAGGCAATGGACGGCGTGGCGGCGGACATGGTGCTGAACCCTTCCGCAGCCGTGCAGGAGATTTCCGTATCAGGAAGCAGCGGGGATGGCTCGGTGCAGGGCGGTTCCATAAACGGCCCGCTGATCGAAGTGAAGGAAATGAACGTGAGGAGCGAGGAGGACATCCGCAAAATCTCACAGCAGCTTTACCGACAGCTCCAGCAGGGGCGGCGGGCAAACGGGTATTCGTAAGAAAGGGGTGGTCGGATGGGCTTTTCGTTTGACGGCATAACATCAAAAAGCATGGGGATTGCAAGCCGCATGGCAGAAGAGAAACGGGTGCCGGAGCTTAAAAACCACACCATCCAGGTGACGGGCAGGGACGGGGTTTTAGACCTTGGAAGCTCCCTGTCCGAGCGCGTCATCGGGATTTCCTGCTTCATCCCTCCAAAACGGACGATGGCAGGGCTGCTTAAATATACCGGATGAGGATGTTGTCCGGGTTGTGCAGGGAAACATACGGGGCGACAGCACGCAGGAATATCTCCGGCGCATCCGACACCGGGCGGGCATTCTTCATGTAGTCGATGATGGCCCAGCCGACGTCTGCGGGCAGCGGGAGCACCAGCGGCTCCCCTGTCTTGCCCTGTGTGATCCGCAGTTCATGCTTCTCCCAGTCGATAAAGAATTTGACATTTTGGAACTGTTAGCGAGGAATAAGGGGCAGGTATTCCGTAAAGAGCAGATATATGAGCAGGTTTGGGGAGAAAACTATTTTTCTGACAGCAGGAATATTATTGCTTATATAAACAAAATCCGCAAAAAAATAGAACCTGATCCGGCTAATCCGATTTATATTCTGACTGTTTGGGGAATTGGATATAAATTTAATGAACAGATAGAATAGGCAGTGATGCATACTTATTTGGTCATCTAATCCCAATAAGTTGTACCTAAAGGGCATATTATAATGCAGACTCCTGTGGAGCAGGCAGTTTATGTCCTATAAGGTATAAAATATGTCATCATTGCTTATTTTATTATATTATAATATAGAAAATTGAGCCGGAAAGGGGTGGAGCAGTGAAGAACGAGGTGACTGAAAAGCTAGAATTGTTTTTGAAGAATTTACGGTGTGAGGATGCGGAAAGAGAAACATTGGTGCATCTTGATAGTTGCCGGGAAGAAACGGAACGGCTTGCAGGGTTGGAAGAAGAATACACGCAAGTAATGGATGGGCTGGATCAGCGTTCCAGAGCCATTCTGGAAAATTACATCGAACAGATGCTGTCAAAAGCTTTTGCAGAACAGCAGGAGTCATATTTGCAGGGACTCTTGGATGCTTTTCAGATTTTGTGCGGTCTGGGGATTCTTTCAACCAATCAAAATGTAGAAAAGATAATAGATTGCTTAAAAAATGGCTTGCCAGAATAAATGGCGAGCCATTTTTAGAAGGATTCATAGAGAAAAAGAAACAAAGTCTATATAAATTCTATCATTTCTGCTATATAAATCCTATTTTTATATTCTATCATTGCCTTTATCAGAGGCATCCTTTAAAAGAGCCTCGGCAGTGGCGAGAAAACAGACAGCTTGTAATCGCCGCATTGGCTTAATAAATTCAGCAGGGATTGATATGTAGGGTTGCCGCGGTTCTGGTTTGGCCATACATATTCATCGGAAGAAATATGTAGAACCCTCATAATTTTGCAGAACATAGGGACGCTTGGCATCCCTTTTCCGTTTTCCAGGTTTTTATAATACTGTGAATGGCATCCTATCATTTCTGCCACTTCTTCCTGTGTAAGCCGGCGTTCAAGGCGTGTCTTTTTTATCAGATTACCTAATTTTGGATCGACATCAGCCATATTATTCACCTCATATGCTTTCTTTTTAGTAGTGTATAACAATACTTTCAAAATGTGAAAAGTGTAAGAGATGAATGTTTCGTAGTGTAATAAGCTACCAAAAAAACACTCAATACCTTTGTGGTTGTAAAAAAACGCAATCACCAAAGGCTTATTTGGGTGTTTTTCTTATGCCTTTTGATTGCATGGGAGTGACAATGCACATAGAAGGGCATAATTTGGAAATTTGCTGCTGTTTCTGCCGGAACAAAGATGGCGGATGTTCTTTAGAAACGGGCAGAAGTGGAAGGCAAGTAAACCTGTTAAAAAAATTTCTTTAAATACTGTTTCCAAAGACACTCTTGAAAGTAGTGTATCAGAGTATATTTGCGTAGTTAAAAAGAATATTGTTACGATAAGAAACGTCCAGCAGAGCCATATCTGTCCGGGCGT
>CAJTVD010000123.1 GCA_910579495.1 uncultured Lachnospiraceae bacterium | reverse complement strand
CCATACTTACAGCTTCTCTGCCAGAGGGCCTTAATCGGATTCTGGTGGATTATCTGAATCACAGGCTTGCACAAGGCTGCCGAACTACTACACTGAGGGGAATCAAGCCCAAGATTAAACATTTCCTTCTTTATGTCGCAAGTCTTGGATTTGATGATCTGAAAGGTCTGGAAATTTCAGATTTAAACAGTTATCTGCCTGTCCTTGCTGACAGTTATGGAAATATTGGGGATTCCCTTTCCCTACTCAGGTCTTTCGGTGCTTATCTGTCTGAAAATTCACTCTGTAGCCTTAACCTTGAAACTATCTTTACAATTAAAGTGCCTAACCGTAAAAAAATACATTCCGGCTTTGATAAAGACGAAGTAACGGCCATCCTGAACGCTCCGGCCAGAAACACAGCATTAGGAAAAAGAGATTTTGCAATTATAATGCTTGCGGCCCATACCGGTCTCCGGGGCGTGGATGTCCTAACACTGAGGTTTTCTGACATTGACTGGCGGTTAAGGGAGATACGCCTGATCCAGAGCAAAACTTCCAAACCAGTCATGCTTCCTGTCCCTGTCGCAGTCCTCAACGCCGTTGCCGAATACATTCTGGAAGCCAGACCGGAAGACACCGCAACGGATATCATTTTCCTCCGCAGCAGACCTCCATATGACCCCCTGAAAACATGGTCTGCCCATTCAATTATCAAGCACAATGCAGCAAAAGCAGGCATCGTATGGCAGGCGGATGAGCGGAAGGGCTTCCATACCATGAGAAGGACACTGGCAAACCGGATGCTGGCATCTGATGTCCCCATTGATACCATCAAAGAAGTTCTCGGACACAGCAACCCCGATTCCACAAAGCCATATATCAGCGTTGAATTGTCCGGCTTGAAAGAATGTCCTCTGACGTTGGAGTCCATTCCGCTGGGAAGGGAGGAACTGAGATGAATCTAACCTTTCACTGTGTTTTTGGCCAATATATTTCCGATTTCATCCAAGAAAAACACACGCTTGGTTTCCCTTACATAGAAAGCGAACGAGTCCTCCGCTGCTTTGATAAATTCTGTACGGATAACTTCCCTGCAGAACCTACTTTATCCGCAGAAATCGGGAACGCATGGGCTGTCATAAAACCGACAGAAAAATCCGCGAGTTTCCAGAACCGGCTTGGGCCGGTGCGTGAGCTTGCAAAATATATGAACCGCATGGGTAAAACTGCTTATGTAATTCCTCCGGAATTATCACCGAAAACAGACCCGCCATACCAGCCGCATATTTTTACAGAAGAAGAACTGAAAGCTTTTTTCCATGAGGCAGACTCATATCCCGTAAACCCACGCTCCCGGATCAGGCATCTACAGATTCCCGTGTATTTCAGGCTTCTGTTCTGCTGCGGCCTCCGTCCCCAGGAAGCCAGGCTGATAAAACTTGAAAACCTCAGCCTCCAGGCAAAAACCCTGATCATACCAGAATCCAAAGGGCACAGGGACAGGATGGTTGTCATTCCGGAGGAACTGGTCAGGATTTTGGAAAAATACTACCCTTTTTTGAAAAACGAATTCCCCCAAAGCGAGTACCTGTTCCCCTGCCAGCGGTTTGGCGGCGCTGCTTACACGGCAAGCTGGGTACGGAAATCGTTCCACGAATGCTGGGGAAATTGCCATTTCGAGCTTGTGGCCGGCAACAGCCCAAGGCCTTATGACTTCCGGCACACATTTGCCACATACCGTATATACAAATGGATGAAACAGGGCACGGATCTAAGGAGCATGCTCCCGTATCTGAGCGCATACATGGGACATTCCTGTATTTCACACACGGCGTACTATATCCACCTTGTACCGGAATTCTTTTCTGAAATGTCCGGCATGGATATGAATCTGTATGCATCGCTTATCCCGGAGGTGCCGCATGAATAAGGAAACAGTCGAACTGACAAAAAGGCTCCGTGATTTCTTTCAGATATACCTGCCGAAGCAAAAATGTTACAGTGAGAACACAGTTACATCCTATAAATATGCTTTCAATCTATTTTTGGACTTCCTAAACAGCAGGAAAGGTATAGGCATGGCAAAAATAACAATGGACTGTTTCAGTGGTGAATCTGTTTCTGAATTCATGGAATGGCTCTCCAGAGAGCGAAACAATAGCGCCTCCACCTGCAACCAGCGGATGATGGCCTTACGGTCGTTCGCCAAATACAATGGGACAAAAGATTTTTCCCAGTTCTCACTTTATGCGGAAATAAAATCGATCCCCGCAAAGAAAAGCAGTCCCAAAACAGTTGAGTTTTTGAGCGAATCCGCGCTTGAAATACTATTAACGCGGCCGAATGCCCAAAAAATCTCTGAAATGCGCAATCAGTTTTTTATGATTCTAATGTACGATACCGCAGCCAGATGTCAGGAAATACTTGATATACGCATAAAGGATATCTGTTTCAATGAGAAAACACCCTATTTATATCTGACCGGCAAAGGCAATAAAACCAGGTCAGTGCCTATGATGGATGCTACCTACCGGCACCTTTTGAAATATCTGGAGAAGTTTCATCCTGACTACAAAAAGAATACCGATGAATTCTTATTTTATATCACTACGCATGGCATCCGCCACCAGATGTCGCAGGACACGGTAGAAGTGTTTATGAAAAGGTACGGGAAAGAGGCAAAGCCTATCTGCCCTGATCTGCCGGATAAAGTACATCCTCACCAGCTCCGGCATTATGGGGAGTGAGGTAAAATGGGGAGTCCTTTAAAAAAATCCCATATTTTCGTATGTTTCTGATAAAATCACTCCCCATTTTACTTTGATGATATACTGGCTCCGAAAGGAGGATGTAACTTATGAATAATGACATCCATGAAGCAATCCAGTTTATCATCTCGTCCCTTGAAAAACAGGGACAAGCTCCCGGCACGCTGAAGAACTATATTAATTCATTTCATGTTTTTGAACAGTATTTAGAGGAGAACTCTATCTGTGAGGTAAATGAGAGAATCTGCCTTGAGTATATACAGTTCAAAACAGGTAAAAAAATCAACAGCTTTCGGGGAACAACCCTTGACCCCAACCTGAACCGTCGTATGAAGCCCCTCCATCTGCTTTTGATGTATCTCGAAACAGGAACATTCCACTATGAGCCAAGAAAGCAGGTACAGCTTTTCCAATGCCCATCCGATTATCTTGAGATTTACCAGTCCTTTGAGGAATACTGTAATGCCAGGGGATATGCTGACGCAACAAAGGATCTGAACATCCGCCATGTACGGAACCTTCTGCTATATCTGGAATCCCAGGATATCAAGGAACTCGGGCAGATAACGGCGTCATGTCTGGAAACGTTCCTGCACACGTATGATAAAGTTTCTGTTAAATATGTAGGCACTGTGCTGTATGTCCTGCGCAACTTCGGGCATTTTTTGTTCTTCCAGGGCTTTACCAGCCACGACCTTTCCGATCTGCTTCCCAAAATCAGGATACCAAGGAATGGGACGGTCCCCTATTCCTGGAAAAAAGATGAGGTCAAAAAACTCCTGGCGGCTGTTGACCGAGAAGACCCAAAAGGGAAACGGGATTATGCGATCCTACTGATGGTCACCCGGCTGGGACTGCGGGTCAGTGACATACGCAGTCTCCGGCTTAAGGATATCAACTGGGTACGCAAGACGATTCATATCATAATGAAGAAAACCGGGCAGCCCCTGGAACTCCCATTGCTGGAGGACATCGGCTGGGCAGTCATCGATTACCTGAAAAACGGCAGGCCATCTACCGGATGCGACCGGCTGTTTGTCAGACACAGGCCTCCATTCAGTGCGTTTGGTGAACAGGAATCCCTGCACAAGGAACTCCACCGGTACATGGTCAAGGCAGGACTGGACATGGCACTCCCAGGACACCATGGAATGCATTCCCTCAGGAGCACCCTTGCCAAGAACATGTTGGATTCCGGCGCTCCGCTCCCGGTCATCTCAGAAACGCTTGGGCACCAGAACATCAATACAACCGCAATCTATCTGAAAATAGATCTGGAAGGCCTGCGCAGATGTGCGCTTGATCCGGAGGAGGTGTTCCATCCATGAGAGATTATCAGTGGAAAAGCGCCCTTTCCGGATTGATACAATCCTATATCCATACAAAACACATGGCTGGATTCCGGTTTCAGTGTCAGGAACGTTATCTTCAGCATTTTGACCATTTCCACTATTATAATGGATACCAGGGGCAGGAACTTACAAAAACCATGATGGATGACTTTATCTACACGGAGCATGAACGGCCTTCTTCCCATTATAATAAAGAAGTAGTGATGAACCAGTTCGCTTTCTATCTCCAAAAACAAGGAATACCTACTTACATACCAGAAATAAAAACCGTACTCCCACGCAGCAGATATATACCACATATCTATACGGCCGATGAAATCAAACGTTTTTTTCTTGCCGTGGATCATTACCCTGTTGTACAAAACTCGAAACGCAATACTGTAGATCCGCTTCTGTTCCGGTTCCTTTATGGAACCGGGGTACGGCTTTCCGAATCTTTGAACCTTCGTATCTGCGATATCCGGACGGATGAGGCGTATGCCTTGATTAGAGGCGCCAAAAATAACAAAGACAGGATTGTCCCACTAGCCCCTTCGTTAATGGAAAGACTGTCTGTTTATATGCAGGGATTCCACCGCTTTAGCGAACCAGATGCATACCTCTTTCCAGGGAAAAACGGCAGAATGGACTGCAGTACCGCATACAACCATTTCAGGGACTGCCTCCTTATGGCGGATATCCCGCACACCGGAAACGGTCCGAGAATCCATGACTTCCGGCATGGCCTGGCCGTTGCCTGCCTGAAAAAATGGTCTTTGGCTGGGGAAGACCTCACCAACCTGCTTCCTTACCTTGCGGCTTATATGGGGCATTCGGATTTCAGGGCGACACAGTACTATCTCCGTCTTACCGCAGAGCTTTATCCGGAGATCGTCAGGATGACGGAGGCAGTATTTCATGACGTAATACCAGAAGGGGATTTTACATATGAAGAAACCTGATTTTCCCTATTACCTGACCTCATTCCTGGGGAAGTATCTTCCTGGACAGAAAAATGTCAGCAGAAATACCATTGAATCCTATGCGGTTACATTTAAACTCTTTTTCTTCTTCTGTGAGTCCGAGAAGAACCTGAAAACGGAAAAGATTACGATCCACACCATTACCTGCCAGCTTATTCTGGAATACCTGGATTGGCTTGAAACCCAAAGGGGATGCGCCATAAGTACAAGAAACCAGAGGCTGGTTGCCTTGCACTCCTTTTTCCGGTATGTACAGAAGCAAAAACCGGAATGTATGGAAGAAATCAGCAGAATTCTGGATATCCCTTATAAGAAAACGGCAAAGGCAATGGTTCCCTATCTAACCGGCGATGAAATGCGTATACTTCTAAGCCAGCCGGACGGTTCAACAAGGGAGGGATTCCGTGATCTTGTCCTGTTGTCTGTTCTGTATGACACAGCCGCCAGGGTGCAGGAACTGGCGGATCTGGAGATAAAGGATGTAAGGATTGAAAAGCCGTCTGTTATTACTTTGCATGGAAAAGGAAATAAGACCAGACAGGTACCTATCATGGATAAGACCCAAAACCTCCTCCAGCATTATCTTGACAGACATATGGGAAATACATACATAAGCCAAGGAAGCAGGCCGCTGTTTATAAACCAGAAAAAGCAGAAACTCTCCCGGTGGGGGATTTCTTATATCATTAACAAATATGTAGATAAGGCAAAAAAGGATCCGGCCTTTCGTGTAGATTTCCCAATCACTCCCCATGTTTTTCGCCACAGCAAAAGTATGCATATGCTGCAGGCAGGGGTCAACCTTATCTATATCCGGGATTTTCTGGGGCATGTAGACTGCTCCACCACAGAGATTTATGCAAGGGCGGATACTGAAATGAAGAGGAAAGCAATTGAAGCAGCTTATAATGATGTGCTTCCTGCTTCAAATGAACCTTCCTGGCAGGAAGATCCGGATCTTATGAATTTTTTAAATTCCTTGTGCCAGAGGGATTCATAAAACAGGATAAGTTTCCCGACAGGATTAGTGGTTTATAACCACCAGTGTAAAATGGGGAGTGATTTTATCAGAAACATACGAAAATATGGGATTTTTTTTAAGGACTCCCCATTTTACCTCACTCCCCATAATGCCGTAAATGGGGAGCTCCCCATTTGAGGCATACACGCGCAATCCATCTGTATCGGGGCGGGATGCCATTGAGCATACTGAGCGAATTTTTGGGGCACTGTTCAGAGGAAACCACACGCATTTATGCATACGCCGACACAGAAATGAAACGGGAGGCAATCAATAAGGCAACTGCAGATATAGCCATGCCAGAAGAAAAACCGATCTGGGACGAAACCGACGAGGAAACACTTCGTAAATTGGCCGGTTTGAGATGACCTGGACATTTAGTTATTCCGATGTTTTTACTGTAATCACTGTTTTTCCAGTAAAGTACAGAAACTTCGGAATAACTATTTTTTCGGTATAATTTCTAAGGAAAGAACCGGAGGTGGGTTGAATAAGGGGGCA
>CAJTVD010000122.1 GCA_910579495.1 uncultured Lachnospiraceae bacterium | reverse complement strand
GTCTGCTCGGATTTGAGGGTTCCACTTCCCAACCGAAAATCAAAATCCGCTCAATCAGTATAAATACTGGGGTTGTGGGTGTTTTTTACCCACCATCACCCATGAAGAGCCACAAATATCAACGATATCTTTAGCTTTAAAGCACACCCATTCGCTGTTTGCAACTTTTACTTTCTTTGCCGAGTTACTCAATATGCCATTAAAATGTCCAAATCCTTCTGAACAGCCGCCTGATGATACGGGTATGACATTATTGTCTTTATTGTAAGCCCATCGGATAAATAATGTTCTTCCTACTACCTGTTCCACATAATGGATTATGGTGGCAGCGTCCAATCCTACTCCCATCAGGAGAACATACCCATCATCATCGCATAATTGCCTCATCGGCGCATATACATCTTTATGCGTCTGGCAGCCTACAAGCTTCTTAGCATTATCGCCTAATGCTGTAAAAGAATTAAGAGGATGGTTTCCCCTTACACATTTTTCGCAATTAAGTACATATTGGGCAAACAATCCCATATCTTCTACAGATATTTCTTTGCTGGTTACATCAAAAGGGGCTATATCTGAATAAGTTTTTTCCAAAAAGTACGAGTAATCACCTGCCCCATTACGCTCTGGCATATACTTTTTCACTGGCCTTGCTTCATAAATATCTGAAAACGTTGGTACCATTATTGTACATTTCTGAATTAAAAAAGAATCAATAATCCCCTTTATGCCACACTTGAAATCTGCACCAAATGATTTCATTGAGGAATGGATACATATTTCCGAACCACTTATTCCCAATACCTTAATAGCATTGATAAAGTCTTGTGTATCTAAATCCACAGAAAACTGCTTTACTGCATTTTTGTCCATATTTGTATCTCCTGTAAATTTAATTTCCCAGCATGAATGACCAGCAACAGTGTAAGTATCCGTTTCCAGAAAGGACAACCGCAGGCTATCCCTACCTGCCCTAACCTGGCTAAGAGAAGTATAGCATGTTATGCCGAATAATTCTATAATCGCATAACAATTATAAAATATGCGTTGCAATTATGTACCAGTTATGTTATATTTCATTAACTGGCTGGATCTGAGAAAATGTCTATTACTGAAAATCAGTTTCCATGTTTTAGGAAAAGCTGTTGCATTTGAGAGTGACGCAAGGCACACTTCAAGAAATAATGTCAAAATCCACAATTCTTTAAAAAACCGAAAGGAGCCCCCTTATGGCATTACATCAAGAAGTAACTTATACAATTGAAGATATCTACGCCCTGCCAGACGGGCAGAGAGCAGAACTGATTGACGGACGGATTTATGATATGGCCCCGCCAAATACCAGGCATCAGATGCTTGTCAGCGAACTCAACATTACAATAGGGAATTATATCCGTTCCCATGGTGGAAACTGCAGAATATTTCCTGCCCCATTCGCCGTCTTTCTGAATGAAGATAACAGGAATTATGTGGAGCCCGATATTTCCGTAATCTGTAATAAAGACAAGCTGAATGACAAAGGGTGTAACGGAGCCCCGGACTGGATTATTGAAATTGTTTCACCAAGCACGGAACACATAGATTACGGAGTAAAGCTTTTCAAATACCGCTCTGCAGGTGTGCGTGAATACTGGATTGTAAACCCAAAAACACGAACCGTAAATGTTTTTGATTTTGAATACGACCAGGCTTCTACACAATACTGTTTTGACGATGAAATCCCTGTATGCATCTATGAGGGTTTAAACATCTGTATTTCTGCATTATTATAACAACGGGCAGCACGCTCCGCGAACTGCCCTTATGTTAAAACAAAACCGCCCCTGCGCTAACAGGAACGGCTTTTAGATATATCCGAAATTACTGGCCTGACACCCCATATCTTCCGGCATAATACTGTACTATGCTATTCCGGAATCAGCCAGAAAAAGCCCTGGAGCTGATAGGGCACAGTGATGTAACCATGATAATGAGCGCCTACGCACATCTGGATGGAGAGAAAGCCGGAAACCTTTGGTTTTATTAAGGTTTCCGGCTTTTTTACTGATGAGCCACCCGGGACTCGAACCCGGGACAACTTGATTAAAAGTCAAGTGCTCTACCACCTGAGCTAGTGGCCCATATTTACTTCTAAAACTGGGCTAGCTGGATTCGAACCAGCGAATGCAGGAGTCAAAGTCCTGTGCCTTACCGCTTGGCGATAGCCCACTACAACACCAAGCCTGCCTGCAGGACTCCTGCCCATAAGACAAAAGCAAGTCCATTGGACAAGTTTGATCACGGGTGGATAGAGGGACTCGAACCCTCGGCCTCCAGAGCCACAATCTGGCGCGCTAACCAACTGCGCCATACCCACCATATAAAGATATGTAAACATATCCTTAACGTGCCCAAAGGGATTCGAACCCCCGACCCACGGCTTAGAAGGCCGTTGCTCTATCCAGCTGAGCTATGGACACACATACAACTAACTGTAATACCCTGCCAAAACTGCCTGTCCCCAGGACAGGAAAAAACCTGTGGTGAGAGCGGGTGATGGGAATCGAACCCACGTATCCAGCTTGGAAGGCTGGTGTTCTACCATTGAACTACACCCGCATATCTATCACGCTGCCAGCCTTAAACCGGGCAATCGGGGTGACAGGATTCGAACCTGCGACCTCCTGGTCCCAAACCAGGCGCTCTAGCCAAGCTGAGCCACACCCCGCTGGTTTCCTGTTGCACACTCACACAACGCAAGAGTTATTATAATATATGCTAAACCACCTGTCAATATATTTTTGAAAATTTTTCTAATTTTTTTAGGTTCCCTTCCATGCCCGCAGGAGGCCTCCCCGTCCCTGTCTGTCACAGGTAATTGACTGTAAAGTGCGCCTGGCCGTTTCTGTCCAGGTCCATAATGATATAGGAAGGCCTCCGCCCCTCCTGCCGGGGATAGGTCAGGCTCCCGGGGTTGACTGCCGTCACATCCTTATCCTGGTCCACCACCGGCTTATGGGTATGGCCGTACATGACGATGTCAATGCCCCGCATTCTGGCCTCATGTTTAATGTTTTCATTGCCCATGGACACATAATAATTATGCCCATGGGTTAGCCAGACCTTATAGCCCCCTATCTGGAATTCCTTTTCCCTGGGAAGGTCTGAGAAAAAATCATTGTTGCCCGCCACCATCTGTACCGGGCATCCGGCGCTTTCCGCGATCAGGTATTCACTGCCTTCAATATCCCCGCAGTGGACTACCATGTCCACCGGGGCTACCTTATCCAGCGTTTTGATATAATTCTCATTTCTGCGATGTGTATCGCTGACAATCAAAATCTTCATATACGCCTCTCCGCACCCTGCTTTTCCCCGCCCCCAGTAAAACCGGGTATTTCCTCCAGCCGCTTCCTTATTGCCCTGAGCGTCTTTCCCCTGTGGCTGATCCTGTTTTTTTCTTCCGGTGAAAGCTCCGCCGTGCTCCTGCCATAGGAGGGTACCATAAAAATAGGGTCGTAGCCAAAACCGTTTTCCCCTCTTTCCTGGTAGCCGATCCTGCCTTCTATGGCCGCCTGTTCCGTTATAAGGCTGCCCCCCGGGAGGATACAGGCAATGGCGCAGACAAACCTGGCAGTCCTTTTTTCCTCAGGCACTCCCGCAAGGCGCTCTATAAGGTTACGGTTTTTTTCCCGGTAGGAGGTTTCCTCCCCCATATACCTGGCAGAATAAATCCCCGGCTCCCCGTCCAGATAGTCAATTTCCAGCCCGGAATCGTCCGCCATCACTATGGCGTCCCCTGCCGCCCCGGCCACAGCCCGGGCTTTTAAAATGGCGTTTTCCACAAAGCTCTTCCCTGTCTCCTCCGCTTCCCCGCCAATCCCGGCTTCTTTCATGGAAAGCACCAGGGCAGGCTCCCCGTTTATGGTAAGCCCATCCAGGATTTCCCTGACCTCCCTGACCTTCCCCTCATTTCCTGTGGCAAAAATTATTTTCTGCATAGAAATCCCTTTCCGCCTTTTGCTAGAAATTACACTAACCAAGGCTGCCGTAAGCTTTCACGATGGCATTGTAAATCCCATCGGCAATTTTTTCCTGATATTCTTCCCTTTGCAGCAAAATGGCTTCCTGCTTGTTTGAAAGGCACCCCACCTTCACTGCCGCCGCCGGTATGGTAATCTGCCGCAGGGTATATTCCTCCGCCTCTGCCTGGTAAACCTCCGCCAGCTTGCCCCTGGTGGCGCCCACCACTTCCTGCGCCAGCAACTCCGCCAGTTCCCTGCTGCCAAATCCCGGAATAAAGAAATCCCCGTTGTAGGAGGCAGACGTCCCATACAGGCTGATATCCTCGCTGGCGTCTGTCTGGATGCAAATATACATATCCGCCCTGGTCTCATTTGCAAGGGCCGCCCTGGCATCCTCTTCCGGGTTTACATCGTCCATTCTGGTATAATATGCCTTAATATCAGTTTTGTCCAGTTTTTCCTTTAGTTTTTCCGCAATTTTCAGGTTGATTTCTTTTTCCTCCAGGCCGCCGGCCGTATTCCCCCCATTCATGCCGCCACAGGCAGGGTCGATCACCACAATTTTATCATACAGCTCCCTGGGGCTCACAAAGCCCACATAAAGGGTATTTCCCTCTAAAATGGTATGGTATTCAAAGATCCCCTTTAGCTGGAACCTCAGCCTGACCCTGTTTCCATCAATCTCAAAGCGCCCCCAGTTAATGCCCTCCCGGTTGCCGGAGACGCCGTTTTCCAGGTAAAACTTTTTTTCCCCGCTGTTTATGAGCACATTCAGTTCCCGCTCCATATAGTGGTTCTCAATGGCGATATCCTCCGCCTGGCACGCCGCAGGCAGGGGAATACACAGGTAACTGGTATTGGAATCTCCCAGCACAAAGGTAATATCCCCTTCTTTCACTTCCGGCTCCGGGGTGGGCTGGCCGGAATCCCGTCCCTGCCTCTGCTCTCCGGCGGTGGGCGTATTCTGCCGGAAGATATGCCCACCTTCCCCCTGCCCGGCCCCTTTTCCCGCAGAAAGATATATGATAGTCCCCATTGCCACAGTTGAAAACAGGACACTGAAAACCGCGGCCTTTTTCATCAGATCAAATTTCATAGCCTGCTTCCCTCTTAGGCGGCTTCGGCCCCGGGAACTGGTAGAAATAGGCTTTCAGCATCCCATTATAAACCTTCCTGTTTTTTGCCGCCTTAAGCCCCAAGGCACTCTCCGCCTGCCCATAAGCAGTAACCAGGTACAAGGACCAGGAATCCAGGGCTTTTACCCTGTCCCCCAGCGCCCTGTACAGGCCCGGCAGGTTCTCCTTCTCTTCCATCCGCTCCCCGTAGGGAGGGTTGGTGATAATAAAACCATATTTTTTGCGGTGGCTTAGTTGTGCCACATCCCGTTTCTGGAAATGGATCAGCCTCTCCACCCCTGCCAGCCTGGCGTTTTCCTTGGCTGCGGCAATCACATTTTCATCAATGTCATACCCCTGGATATCCGTAGCCACATCCAGATTGGCCATTTCCTTAGCTTCCCCCACAGCCTCCCGCCATTCCCCTTCGGGGATCAGGTTCCTCCAGCCCTCCCCTGTAAAGTGGCGGTTCATCCCCGGGGCAATGTTTGCCGCCATCAACGCCGCTTCAATAGGAATAGTGCCGCTGCCGCAGAAGGGATCTACCAATATCCTGTCACCCTTCCAGGGGGTAAGCATGATCAGCGCCGCCGCAAGGTTTTCCGCTATAGGCGCTTTGGCGGCCAGCTTCCGGTATCCCCTTTTATGCAGGGAATCCCCTGTGGTATCCAGGGCCACTGTCACCTGGTCCTTCATCAGGAACACCCTCACCGGGAAGGAAGCGCCGCTTTCCTGAAACCAGGTCACATGGTACGCTTTCCCCAGGCGTTCTACCATGGCCTTTTTCATTACTGACTGGATATCCGAGGGGCTGAACAGCTTACTCTTAACGCTTGCCGCCTTGGCCACCCAGAATTTTCCCTCCCTGGGGATAAATTCTTCCCAGCAAATGCCCCTGGTTCCCTGGAAAAGCTCCTCATAGGTCTCCGCCCGGAAGCTCCCTGCCTTCAGCAGGATCCTTTCGGCAGAGCGCAGGAAAATGTTTGCCCGGCAGATTGCCTCCATGTCCCCTGCAAAGGTGACCCTCCCGTCCTCTACCTGGGTTACGTTATATCCCAGGTCTGTGATCTCACGCTTTAAAACAGCCTCCAGCCCAAAATGGCAGGGGGCAATCAGCTCATATATTTTCATAGATTACCTCATTTCTGTGCTGTATTTTGCACTCCAGGCTTGTGGCGGCAGACCCTGCACAAGCCTGTATGCGTTTTAGGAGATTATACCATATGCGTTTTTCTTTGTATACAATGGCTCTTCAAATGGGCACAAAATCAGTCCCATCTCTAAAATCTTATTAACTGTCACGTTTCCCATCTCCCCCTGCGCATTTATACTTTTTCTGGTATTATTCTGATTTCCCCACCTCATAAGTGCTCGAAGATGTTGGTTTCTTCATACGCCCTCCTATACCACCGGGAGTGTCTTTTTTGACACTTTTCCACAAAAAATTTCCCATAGGAGAATCAAGACCGATATAATCAACTATGCTCTGAATTTCTCCCCGCGTAAACTGGGTCAAGTTGCATAAAAGACACATTTAGTGTATAATCAATTTCACAAGCGAGGTGAT
>CAJTVD010000121.1 GCA_910579495.1 uncultured Lachnospiraceae bacterium | reverse complement strand
TAGCTTGACGGAAAATGCTGTTGAAATACAGGGGATATGATACAAACACGGAAACCGCCCGGAGTTTTCGTGTTTGTATATGAGTTTCCGTGATAATATGGGGTTTTGCCTGTTAGTATGCTGTAGATGTTAATGGAATATTGAAGATAGGCATGGTGTAGATATAGTAATAAAAAGCATGGAGCCTTATGAAAAAGTATAGGTTTATAACTGCCTGTCTGCTAATTTTACTGGCATTTCTGTTGTTCAATATTTTTAATAGGAATGGGAATTCGACCATAGAGACATTCAATATGGATGCTGCAACAAAGGAAGAAATCACGGATGAACTGGTCATAGCATTATTTATTGAGGACATCAACAATGCGGTTACAAATTTCTATTCAGAATATTATTCGGGAGAAATTGCAGTTTACGATTATGAAATAGCGATTGTGGATATTGGGAAGAAAGAGCCGGGATTTATTTCCGTAAAATTCGGTGTTACCACACAGGTAGGGGCGCATAATCCTTTAGGATATGACGAACTGGTTTATCGTGTTGATTCAAGCGGAAATAAAGAACTGGTTGGCTATGAACATCTAAAAAACTTTGAAGTGCCGGAGAAGTTTCATAAGTATATGATAAAGCCTCTTGGGTGAGAATAATTTGTCTGAATATGCTGTTGAAATATGGGAGATATTATCGAATTTTGTCAGGGTGTCTCCTTCCCCGGCAGATACAGACACGGAAAGCCTGCAAAGCCCGTAAATACGGTATTTTCGGCACTACATAGATTTCAAAGTTACATTATTTCCGTGTGCTTTTAGGGGCATTTTTACATTAGAGAGGGTACGAACTTTTGTTCTGGGGTTCTTTTGCCTGATAGTATATACTCGTAGGCAAAAGTCGGTTATTATCACGGAAACTCGGACACTCGCAGGCAAAACTCGATACTATCACGCAAAAGTCGATACTCGCAGGCAAAACCCATATACAAACACGGAAACTGGCTGTATTATCACGAAAACGGACAGGGTGTTTTCGTGATAATATAAGGGTTTCCGTGATAATATACAGAGTTTCCGTGTTTGTATATGAGAAAAACGGTAAAAATTGAATGAAATAGTAAAAAGGGCTGGATGACGGCTCTTTTTTGCTTTCCACTCCCGAAAAATAGTCATTTCGTGCCATCGGGTGAAAAACAGAAAATTTATATGGTATAATTCAGAGGATGTTTTGCTTTAGCGGGAATGGTTTTCTGCCGAAATATTAGAAAACAATCCAGAGGATACAGGCAAAGCATGGAAAAGCTGAAATTCTATATACAGCGCCAGTTTAACCTTGCCGGGGGAATGGCCGGCACGTTTGGGGAGATGAATTTATATAACTTTGGCAAACTACACACAAAACACAAAAAAGTATGGTATGATGCTCAAAGTACGGAGGTGTTCCCATGCAGAATATTTTAATTGTTGAAGATGATATGGATATTCAGGAACTGCTGCGGGAATTTTTGAAAGAGGCTGGTTATGATGTGATGGCCGCCAGTGATGGCATTGAGGCAATGGATCTGTTTGCGAAAAATAAGTTTGATCTGATCCTGTTGGACATCATGCTTCCGAAGATTGACGGTTTCGGGGTATGTGAGCTGATACGGAAACAGTCCCAGGTGCCGATCATCATGCTCACTGCATTAGGCGGTGAGGAAGAACAGATAAGGGGATTAGACCTGCAGGTCGATGATTACATCACAAAGCCTTTTTCTGTTCCAATTTTAATCCGCAAAATCGCGGCTGTCCTGCGGCGGAGCAGCCAGACACAGGAAGAGGGACATAAGACCATTGCCTATCAGAATCTGCTACTGGATTTAGATAATTATACTGCTATGGTGGACGGAATCGCTTATGAACTGACACAGCGGGAGTTTGAGGTGTTGAGAGAATTGCTGACTCATCAGGGGCGGATTATGACGAGGCAGAACCTGCTGGATAAGTTGTGGCGGTATGACTTTTATGGTGACGAGCGGGTAGTTGATACGCACATCAAGAATCTGCGCAAAAAGCTGGGCATTGAGTTTATTCAGACAGTCAGAGGGGTAGGGTACAAAATTGATAAGGAAAGTTAAAAGCAGTCTGTTTGCAAAAGTATTTTTCATTACGGCGGCCATGCTGCTGTGCGTCTCCTTATTGGTGTATGGGCTTTTGGCATGGCTGATGCCGCAGACTTATTCTAATAGATTAAACGCTGCTTTGGATGAACGGGCACGGACATTTATTTCAGAATTGGAACAAGTAGCTTTTTCAGACAGCGGGAGCCTGTTTGATCAGTTCCGGCAGAATCCGGAAATATACAATGTGGAATTATATGATGGGGACGGACTGCAGATGCCGCTGCCCACGAAGAAGGCTGATGATGGATGGAACGGCATGATTGCTTTGTATGAAGGGGGTGATTCTTATGAAAGCAGCCCTGTTTTATCAGCTGACTATTATTTTTCTTTTTCGGATAGCAACGTGCGATATATGCTTATTGTGTATGGGACGGCAGAGCAGGTGGCCGAATTGCGGCAGGCATTCCGGCGTATTCTGCCGCCTCTTCTTTTCGCTATTATTGCGGTTTCGTTTGCCGCATCATGGCTTTATTCCCATTTAATCACGAAGCCGGTATTGGAGATCAGCCGCATATCAGAAGAAATGTCCGAGCTGCATTTGGAGTGGCAGCTTGACGGCAGCAGGACGGATGAATTGGGAACATTGGAGAAAAGCCTTAATTTATTATCACATAATTTATCAGCCGCATTGTCTGACCTACAGGATGCAAATAAGAAACTTGAAGATGATATTGAGCGTGAAAAGAAACTGGAACAGGCGAGGACTGATTTCTTTTCTGCCGTGTCCCATGAATTAAAAACTCCCATTACAGTCATCAAAGGCCAGTTAGAAGGGATGCTGCTGGGCATCGGGGCTTATAAGGATCATGGAAAATACCTTGCCAGATCGCTGGAGGTTGCAAACACGCTTGAGGCGATGGTGCAGGAAATACTGACCATATCAAGGCTGGATGCCGCAGGTGCAGATTTTAAGAAAGACAATTTTGACTGTGTGCAGGTCATACGGCGTTATCTGAGTGAAACGGAAGACCTTATGGCAGAGAAAGATTTACAGATATGTCTTGACCTGCCGGCATCTATTTTTATCAATGGAAACAGGATGCTGATGGAGAAGGTTTTTTCCAATTTGATTGGAAACGCGGTCAAGTATTCTCCGTCCGGTGCAGCAATCCGGATCAGCGGGCATATGGAGAGCGGTCAATTGGAGTTTTCCGTTGAAAACACGGGAACACATATACCGGATGAAAGTATTCCAAAACTGTTTGATGCTTTTTACCGCGTGGAACAGTCAAGGAGCAGGAAAACAGGAGGGAGTGGGTTGGGGCTGTATGTCACACAGAGGATACTGCGCCAACATGGAAGCGAATGCATGGTTTGCAATACGGCCTCCGGGGTTCGGTTCTCTTTCAAAATTTAATGTTTTAAGGGCAGCAGGTATTTTGCCTGCTGTTTTTTTCAACTACACATAAATCACAAACTAATCACAAACACATCACAAAAAAGACTGCTATGCTATAAATACAATCAAAGAAAGGAAGGAAATTCTTATGAAAAACAAAAAACACCTTATGATGGTTCTTTTGAGTACATTGCTTGTGGGAGGTATGAGCGGGTGTGGGACATCGGCGGCCCTGCCGAATGCAAATCCAGCGCAGATGGGTGCGTCCTCACCACAGGCACAAAGTGGATCGTCCCCTGTCCTTGCAGCGTATGCCGAGGATGGAGGGGATACCAAAGCGGATGAGAATGCTTATGCGGAGCAGTTCAAAACATATGAACAGTTCGGCATGGTCTATGATGCAGAGAAGAACGAACTGTATTATAACGGAAAGGCAGTGAGGTGGTTTGAGGACTATTACCCGTTAGAAGACGGCTCACGGGCTGGCAGGGATTATTTCAATGCAAATGGGGAAGTGGACATATATGCAGTCCGTGACCTCAGTGGCATTGTAAGGACTGAGGACGGTTCTTTTGATCCCAGTGGGATACTGACAGGATTAGAGGAATTTTCGGAAGAGGAATTTGCCGCCCGCAATATAGATGCGATCAGAAATCCTGCTCCGATAAGCGCTGTGTCCGGTGATCCTGTATCAGCAAAAGAGTTTCAGGAAATGGCTGAGGAATATGGAAGGTTTGGCGTTACCTATGATGCGTCGGATGGGCAGTGGTATTTTAACGGCGAAAAAGTCCGCTATTTCCGGGATATTTTAACTTCTAACGGTGAAAGTCTGGGAGGAGGGAAGTTCAACGGCGCGATTCGTACCCTTGGAAATGGAAACGGCATAGTGGATATTTACACTGTCCGGGATTATCAAAACTTAAATGCCTCCGGATATGGGACACTGACGGGCATCGAAAAGTATAGTCAGGAAGAATTTGACGAACACACCCGTACAAGTAATGCACCACAATCCAGTTCCGGTACTTGTGTTGTGACTCAGGAGTAACAGGGGTATTTCTCGAATTTAACTGTAGAGGAGTAAAGAGTACTACAAAAGACAACCGCCGTACTATGGCAGACCGCCATATGCGGCGGTCTGCCTGTTGGAAAGCGGGGGAATCAGAGGTAATATGCTTACACGGCGGTTTGCGTTTCCCGCATATCGGACGAATGGCGAAAAACTTTAGGGCTGATTTTGAACTTTTTATGGAAAAGAAAAAGATTTCGTTCCCTTTCAAATAGGGTTTCGTTCCCTTGCGGCTGACTGCGCCAAAATTCTGCCGATATAAAAAGTAAAAAGAACTGTCCGTGGGGAAGCTAATGCTCAATGCGAGAAAAGCATTCGCATGGGAAATGAATTGCAGGTGATGGGATTGAACATAGCCATATGTGATGATGAGAAGGGCATCCGTGAACAGATAAAGGAACTGGCAGAAAAAGAAATGCCATGCGTATGTGCCGGATTATACGAGACAGGAGATGCACTGCTTGCCGCCGGGAAGCAGTTTGATATTGTGTTCCTTGACATACAGATGGAAGGGACGGATGGGATTGAAACGGCGAAAAGGCTCAGGCAGAGGGATGAAGATACCATACTGATCTTTATTACGGGAATCCGGGAGTATGTTTTTCAGGCGTTTGACGTGGCAGCGTTCCACTATCTGTTAAAGCCGATTGAGGTAGATAAGTTCCGGGAGGTGTTCCGGCGGGCAGGACGGGAGCTGGAAAAGAGGAAAAGCAGACGGCGGGAAACGGTGTTCATAAAGACGAGGAACAGGAGTTTTTCGCTGGAAAAGGACAGCATCCTGTATATTGAGAGCAGGGGGAAGAAGGTGGAGATACACACCACCGGGGAGACCATAGAGGCATATGCGTCCATGAATGAAATGGAGGGACAGCTTGGAGGCGGGTTCTTCCGCTGCCACAGGGGGTATCTGGTGAACATGGCATATGTGGCGGAATATGACAGCGGGAGCATTACCCTGAATAATGAGGAGTGCGTTTATCTGGCAAAAGAGAAATACGGGGAGTTTGTGAAAGCCTATATGCGGTATCTGAGAAACGGGGTGGGGGCTGATGGCTGAATGGGTTATAGGATTGACAGGTGTTTTGCTGTGTCTGCTTGAAGGGTACTGTATACAGTCCTTTTTTGGCAGGTTTGCCGTGCCAAAGCTGTGCAGGATAAGGAATGCGGGGTGGGCTGCGGGCATTGCATGGATTGTGATAAGGGCATTCAGTGAGGGGCTGTATTCTGACACGGACAGCGTATCGTTAATCATGGAACTGCTTTTTACATTCTGCACTTTATTTGTTTTCTGCGTATGCTGGTATCAGGGAAATGTCCTGTTAAAGATATTTCTGGCTGTCCAGTTCATATCCCTGCGGGAACTGTCATTCTGGACGGGTTACAGCCTGATCTATATTGGAAATGAGATGATAGAGGCACTGGCGCATAAAGCAGGAATCGGTATGGCATCAGCGGAATATCTGCCCGTGGCGGCGGGCATCCTGTCCTGCTTTGTGATTGCCCTTGTGGGAGCCGCAAGGTGCGCCCTGCTTTTTGTTTCCACAAGAAAGATAGCGGGGAGCTATTGCAGTAAGCAGAGAGGGCGGATGGGCAAGGAAGTGGCATTCTATCTGCTGCCCTCCGTGGCAGGCACGCTGGTTTCGGTTCTTGTGCGCCTGCTGCTAATCACCGTTACGGACGGCACCCCGGTACTGCTGTATGAAAAATATCCGGCACTGTATCTCATCATCCCAATGACGGCGCTTGTGCTGCTTGGGGCTGTCGTGTTCAGTTTCCGTATCTATCAGGACATGGCGGTTTTGCAGGAGGAGCGGGCGGAAAAGATCGTGCTGGAGAACCAGATCACGCAGATGCAGAGTTCTATGGTGGAGATGGAACATCTGTATGACGGAATCCGCTCGGTCAAGCATGATATGAAGAACCACATGGCAGTCCTGCAGAATCTGATACAGAAAAGGTACAGCGGGGAGGATGAGGAAATCCGGCAGTATTTTGAGGGGATGCGCCAGTCGGTGGAGCAGATCGACAGCAGGGTGCATACGGGGAATGCCGTAAGCGATGCGGTGGTTGGCAGCAAATTCCGTTATGCGGCAAAGAAGGTAAAAGGTATCAGGCTGGATGCCAGCAAATTTATGCTGACGGATGCTGTTACGATAAAAGCTTATGACATGGGGATCATCTTAAACAACGGGCTGGATAATGCGGTGGAAGCCTGTATGCAGATGCGGGAAAAGCAGCCGGATGCGGAAACCTATATTACTATACGGTCTTTCCGTGCAAAGAATATGTATTTTATAGAGATTGAGAACAGCTTTGATGGTTCGGCACTGT
>CAJTVD010000120.1:6744-6970 GCA_910579495.1 uncultured Lachnospiraceae bacterium | reverse complement strand
CTTCCATCTGGAGCCTGCTCATCCCCGCAATGGAGCAGTCGGAGCCTATGGGGAAGCTGTCGTTCCTCCCTGCTGCAGCGGGTTTCTGGCTCGGTATCTTGTTCCTTCTGCTGCTGGACCGGGCAGTCCCCCATCTCCACATGAACAGCAGCAAGGCGGAGGGCCCCAAAAGCAGCCTGCAGAAGCAGGTCTTATTGGTGTTGGCGGTGACGCTCCACAACCTGCC
>CAJTVD010000120.1:0-6733 GCA_910579495.1 uncultured Lachnospiraceae bacterium | reverse complement strand
TGGCGGTGGTTGTGGTCTATGCCGGATGGCTTTCCGGGGATGCCGGGATTACTGCCATGGGTGCGCTGTCGCTTTCCCTTGGAATTGCGATACAGAATTTCCCGGAAGGTGCTATCATCTCCATGCCCCTGCGGGCGGAGGGCGTCAGCAAGGGAAGGGCGTTCCTTTACGGTACGCTTTCCGGCGCAGTGGAGCCGGTGGGCGCGGCACTGACCATACTTGAGGCGGGCTTTGTGGTTCCGCTCCTGCCGTATCTTCTGAGCTTTGCGGCCGGGGCCATGGTCTATGTGGTCGTGGAGGAGCTGATTCCGGAAATGTCGGAAGGGAAGCACTCCAACGTGGGGACCGTCCTGTTTGCGGCAGGGTTTACGGTCATGATGGCGCTGGATGTGGCGCTGGGATAAAAGAATGGAGGATGAGGAAAATGAGCAGGCATGATGAGATCAAAAACGCATACAAGAGCCTTGGAGGAGAGGGGACATTCTATGACGGGATGATAACCTGCTCCACGCTGCCAGGTAAGGCAGTCTGTAAGCTGGTATGGAACATGAATAAAAGGAAAAACGACCGTTATCTGGAGCTTGCGCTTTCGGGCATACCGCAGGGCTTTGGCGGCAGGATGCTGGAGGTGCCGGTGGGGACGGGCGTACTTAGTATGCCCGTGTATGAAACGCTGCCGGATGCGGACATCACCTGCCTGGACTACTCCCCGGACATGATGGAGCGTGCAAGGAGGCAGGCAGAAAAACGGGGGCTTAAAAATGTCCATTTTCAGCAGGGTGATGTGGGGAAGTTGCCCTTCCCTGACGAAAGTTTTGAACTTGTGCTGTCGCTGAACGGCTTTCATGCCTTCCCGGACAAAGAGGCGGCTTACCGGGAGGTATTCCGTGTCCTGAAACCGGGAGGTATCTTCTGCGGGTGTTTTTATGTAAAGGGTGAAAATAAGCGCACTGACTGGTTTGTTGAAAAGATATATACGCCAAAGGGTTATTTTACGCCGCCTTATGAAACGGCAGGCAGTCTGAAAATGAGGCTGAAGTCCATGTACCGGAAAGCGCAGGTGAAAACCGTGGAGGGCATGGCGGCTTTCCGGTGCAGGAAATAAGTATGGATATTACGGAATTGGAACAGGAGGCACCGGGCAATGAAGCAGAATGGAATGTACTGGCTCTTTTTTTGCCAATGATAAAAAGTAGCATCCGGAAACGTTACGGAAGAGGGCTGGCTGACCGGGCCGTGAAAAAAGGACGGCTTGGATACCGCAGACTGGCAGAGAATGCGCCGGAGCTTGGCAAATTGAGGAGAAGATTATGAAAGAAAAAGATAATAAAGGCTTCTGGAACAGGTGGGCGAAGCGGTATGATTTTGCGATGTCAGGGGATGGCAGAACCTATGCACAGATTGTGAGCCGTATGAAAAAGGTACTGAGTAAGGATATGGCCGTGCTGGAGCTTGCCTGTGGGACGGGGCTTTTGTCCGTGCGGATTGCGGGAAGCGTGAAACTGCTGGAAGCAACGGATTTTTCGGAAGAGATGATACGGCAGGCAAAGGCGAAAGCGCACAGTTCACGGCTCCATTTCTCCGTGCAGGATGCCACAAACCTTCCTTATACACCGGGAACCTTTGACGCAGTAGTGATTTCCAATGCGCTGCATATCATGCCGGAACCGGAAAAAGCCCTGGCGGAGCGTTTCCCTGGCAGCATGGTCACTTTTGATGCGGTCAATACCGCAGGGCTTAAGGGCGTGAATGCGGAAGTGAAGATGGCGGGCAATAAGACGAAATCTTTCTTTTCATTGGAAAAACCGAAAGAAGAGTTGGAGGACTGGTCTGACCGCATCGTGAATGTGGCAGAGCGGGATTACATAGACGGATACCTGAAAGGCGGCTGGAGAAAAAGCATTGTCACCAGGATTTTTGCATGGGTGATGCGGACGTTCCATATGGGCTTTATGATCCATGCGGAGTTCCGGGAGAGACAGCAGTAAAGCCGTTCCGGAGTGGAGCGGGAAAAAAGACAGGCAATGGCAGAGAGGAGGCAGAAACGGATGCGGTTTACGGAACAGGAAATGGGGGAAAATGTAAGGGAAATCCGTGAAGATGAAAACCGCACGGTTTTCCATGTAAAGGGCGACAGCGGCGAGGGGCTTATGACCTTATACCAGGTATTTAAAGGCTGCTATCTGATGTACAATGATTTCCATATGAAAGAATGCTGTTCCGGATTCAAACCCAGCGCCCAGATATTTTGTATTGACCATTGCAGGGAGGGACGGATTGAGTGGTGCGTGGACAGAAACCGGTACATCTATGTGGAATCCGGGGATATGCAGGTGAATTCCAGAGAGCAGCACTCTTCAAAATTCCTTTTTCCACTGAACCATTATCATGGGTTAACCATAGGTTTTGACATTGCGGAGGCAGAAGATTCCCTGCTTCATGTGATGGAAGGGTTTTCCGTTGATATAAAGAAGCTGAGGCACAAATTTTGCCCGGATGATCATAGCTTCATTATGAGGGCAGGGGCGCAGATTAGCCATATTTTTTCGGAACTGTATGATCTGCCGGAACAGGTAAGGCTGCCTTATTTTAAGATAAAGGTTCTGGAGCTTCTTCTGTTTTTAGAGACCCTGGATGTACCGGCCGGTGGAGAAGAACGGCCGTATTTCTATAAAGCACAGGTGGATAAGGTAAAGGAGATTGCCGCCCTGCTGACGGGAAATCTGGAGAACTGGTATACCCTTGAGGAATTATCAGAGCAGTTTTCATTTCCGCTGACTTCGTTAAAGCAGTGTTTTAAAGGGGTTTATGGATGCTCGGTAGCCGCATATATGAGGGAATACCGTATGAATGCCGCGGCTGTTATGCTGAAAAATACCCAGGATTCCGTGATTTCCATAGCGGCAAGGGTTGGATACAGTAATCCGGGGAAATTTGCGTCTGCTTTCCGCAGCGTGCTTGGCGTTACGCCTACCGAGTACCGGAAAACTTTTGACTGATTGGATTAGATAAAACTAACCGGAGCGGAAAGGCGGGCGGCCGGGATGATAAAATAAATGTGTCCTTTGGCGGGGACACATTTATTTTATTCATGACAATAGGTTTGCTGGCGAAGCCTGCAATCTATTGTAGGCAGGAGGTCAGGCTATGAAGCATAAAAAAGGAACCTTTCAAACGGTATTTTCTTTTGCGGGACAATGCCGGTGGAAGATGATTTTTGCTGTACTGTTTGCGGTATGCAGTGTTGCAGGAGGTCTTTTGCCCTATCTGGGCGTTTACCGCATTATTTTGATTTTCTTTGAGGGGGAGCCTGCGATGGAAGGGATCATGCCGTGGATAGGCTTATGTGCAGCCGGATATCTGGCAAAACAGGTTTTCCATGCCCTCTCCACATCGTTTTCCCACATTTCGGCTTACCACATTCTGGAGAATATCCGCCTTGCTCTGTCGGAACGGATCATGCGGATGCCTCTTGGAAGCGCGCTTGCAAAAACAGCGGGAGAGTGGAAGAGCATCATCATGGACCGGGTGGAAACCATCGAACTGCCATTGGCGCATATGATCCCGGAAGGAATCTCAAATCTCCTTCTCCCGGCCTGCGTCTTTTGCTATCTGCTTGTGATGAATGTCAAGATAGCGCTTGCGGCATTGGCCTGTGTGCCAGTTGGGGCTTTGGTATATGGGATCATGATGAAAAATTACAGTTCCCAGTATGACAAATATATGAAGGCATCAAACCATGTGAACAGTGTTATTATTGAATACACGGAAGGAATCCAGGTGATCAAGGCATTTGGCCAGTCAACCGGTTCTTATCAGAAGTATGCAGATTCCGTGAAGAACTTTAAAAATTTTACCCTAGACTGGTTCCGTTCTACATGGGGGCTTATGAATCTGGGGGCTGCCATCCTGCCATCCACACTGCTTGGCATCCTGCCGGTGAGTGTCCTTTTGTATCTGTCGGGAGAAATGGCTCCTGCGGAGATTACCCTGGCGATCATATTATCCTTAAGCATCATCGGCCCGGTAAGCTGGTTTAACATTGCAGTCAATGATTTTAAGTCTATCCAGTATGCCATCCGTGATGTAAATGAAGTGCTGGATATTCCAGAGCTTCCCGATGCAAAGGGAGAGGTTTCCCTGAAAAGCTATGGGATATCTTTAAATGGGGTAAGTTTTGCCTATAATGGGCAGGATGGCAATGTCCTGCATGGGATCGACTTAAAACTGCCGCAGGGAACCTTCACCGCACTGGTGGGGCCGTCGGGAGGCGGAAAGTCCACTGTGGCAAAGCTGATAGCAAGGTTTTGGGATGTGACGGGAGGGAACATAACCATAGGGGGAACGGACATCCGGAATATCCCGTTGTCACAGCTTTCCCGTATCGTGAGCTTTGTGTCACAGGATAATTTCCTGTTTAATTGCTCCCTGCTTGAGAATATCCGTTTGGGAAAACCGGACGCTTCTGATGAGGAAGTGTTTTCGGCGGCAAGGGCGGCACGGTGCGAAGAATTTATCGGCAGACTGGACAAAGGATGGGATACTCTTGCCGGGGAAGCGGGAGGAAAACTTTCCGGAGGTGAACGGCAGCGGATTGCCATCGCCCGTGCTATTTTGAAAAACGCCCCAATCGTCATACTTGATGAGGCGACCGCATTCACCGATCCGGAAAATGAGGCACAGCTTCAGGCGTCCATTGCAAGACTGGCTAAGGGCAAGACGCTTCTTGTGATTGCCCACAGGCTTTCCACCATAAAGAATGCGGACAATATTATCGTGCTGCGATGCGGCAGCGTGGAGGCGCATGGCAGGCAGGAAGAACTGCTTAAGAATTGCCCTCTGTATAAAGAGATGTGGGAAGCGCACATTGGTGCAAAGAGCTGGTCAGCGGGAAATAGTGATACAAACCAAATGGGAAAGGAGGGCGTTTACAATGTTTAAGACTGTGAAGAGGATTATCAGTTGGACAGGAGAATATAAGAAAAGGCTCTACCTGGGATTTTTGTGGTCATTTTTGCAGACCATGTTTACCGCACTGCCTATCATGGGAACGGCATATTTTCTGGATCTGATGATAAAGGACAGCCGGGGAGAACTGGAAATGAGGCCGGTCATGGCGCTTTATGCGTTGAGTTTTATGGTGGTTTCCATTGCCGGGAGGTTTCTGTTTTCCTATCTGCGGGCTACCTATCAGGAGAGCATTGCCTATGAAAAGACGGCGCAGGAGAGAATTGAGATTGGAAATATTTTAAAGCGGGTTTCCCTTGGCTTTTTTGACAAAAACAATACCGGGGAAATTGCCGGAGCGGTCACAACGGATCTTTCCGTATACGAGATGTATGCAATGAAAATGACTGATGTGATTATCGGGGCGTATGTTCATGTGGCAGCCATGATATTATGTCTGTTGTTTTTTTGCTGGCAGGTGGCGCTGATTGCACTGGCAGGTGTCATGCTTTCCGCATTCTTCCTGCATCTGATGAGCCTGTCCAGCCATAAAAATTCTATCGTACATCAAAAGGCACAGAATACATTGATTACTTCGGTGATAGAATTTATCCGGGGCATTGCGGTGGTAAAGGCATACGGGCAGGAAGGCGTATCTGTACAGGGGATTAAGGATGCGTTTTGTGAACACCGCAGGATCAATATTAAAATAGAACTTGATTATGTGTGGTGCAATGGACTGCATCAGCTTTCCTGCAAACTGGCGTCAGTGGGGATTGTGCTGATATCGGCGTACTTATGCATACATGGGGGAATGACGCTCCCGGTTTTCCTGATGATGGCAATTTTTTCTTTTACCTTATTTGCACGGGTGGAGCTGGTGCAGAACGGCGCCCATACCATGCAGCTCATTGCGGCTGCAATGGATAAGCTGGATACGATCAAGCAGGCGGAGTTTATTGATGCTGACGCAGGCGGAATCCATCCGGAACGATATGATATTGCCTTTGAGGGTGTGGGATTTGGCTATGACAGACGGAGTGTGCTTTCTGATGTTTCCTTTCAGATTCCGCAGGGAAGCACGGCTGCAATCGTGGGCCCGTCCGGCAGTGGAAAGACTACGATCTGCAGCCTGCTTGCAAGGTTCTATGATGTGGACACCGGGAAGATCACGGTGGGCGGACACGATGTGCGTGAGTTTACCTGCGACAGCCTGCTGTCCAATATTTCCATGGTATTTCAAAATGTCTATTTATTCCGCGATACCATAAGAAACAATATATGTTTCGGAAAGCCGGACGCAGCAGAGGAGGAAATGCTGGAAGCAGCCAGGAAGGCACGGTGCCATGAGTTCATCATAGCGCTCCCGGATGGTTACGATACTGTCATCGGGGAAGGAGGGGGTACGCTTTCCGGCGGAGAAAAGCAGCGTATTTCCATTGCCCGCGCTATTTTGAAAAATGCCCCGATTGTCATACTTGATGAAGCGACAGCAAGCATTGATCCGGAAAACGAGCATCTGATCCAGGCGGCGATTTCCGAGCTGGCAAAAGGGAAAACTTTAATCACGATTGCCCACAGGCTTGCAACAATCGAAAATACTGGCCAGATTCTGGTGGTGGATGAGGGGAGGATTGTCCAGAAAGGCACGCATGAAGAACTGATTCATCAGAAAGGAAAATATCTTGATTTTGTAAGAGTCAGGGAGCAGGCAGAAGGCTGGCAGATACAGTAATCTGCAGGAATATAAATAGCTTATACGGCAGCAGCCTGGGAAACCAGGCTG
>CAJTVD010000119.1 GCA_910579495.1 uncultured Lachnospiraceae bacterium | reverse complement strand
GCACATTTTGTTGAAGTTCTTTTATATTTTTATCTAGCACAACAGGTTAAATTATAATTATAGAATAAAAATTGCTATGGGAGGATTTATATGAAAAAGAGATATCTTTATTTTTGCCCTAAATGCCATAATCTGGGAAGCGCTGAGCATGGTAGCCCGACAGATTATCAAGAAGTCCCAAATGGTTTATGCGGGTTTTACAAAGGAAGAATGGGATTCTAAAACAAGAGAAGAAAAAGATGAAATCAAAGTAATGCTGAAAGAAAAATACCCTATCTCAAGTTCGCAGAATTCTGGTTCGGCGTCTGTAATTATTTTAAACATTTATAAATATGGTTATCAGAGATGAAGAATAACCATCAATTCCAAAACTACCAGCGTGCCAGGCATGGTGGTAGTTTTTTGTGCCTTAATATCAAAATTTTGGTAGGACAAAGAATGACCCTGCCAAGGATAGAAATGTCCAAAGAGCCTTAGGGCATGGGAATAAAGTGTTTGCCCATTTCCAGGGGCAGGGGTATAATAGGATTCTGTATTTATTATGGAAGGGAGCATATATGGAAAGGGAACGGGGAATAAGCGGTAGTACTTTAAAAATCATAGCGGCAGTGCTGATGCTTGCAGACCATACGGCTGCGGTGGTGCTTGGGAGCCTGCTGGCATGGAATGGCGTAACGGATGTGGGCAACTATTCGCTGGAATATATGGGGAGCATGCTGCAGACAGGGGCAATAGGGTGGGTATACCTGCTCTATCAGATCATGCGCAGGCTGTTGGGCAGGCTGGCATTCCCTATTTACTGTTTTTTGCTGGTAGAGGGGTTTGGAAGGACCAGGAGCAAGAGGAAATATGCATGGCGCCTGTTCCTTTTTGCGCTAATTTCTGAAATTCCTTTTAACCTGGCGTTCCGGTACCGGATGTTTGACAATACTTACCAGAACGTATTTTTTACCCTCCTTCTGGGGTTCCTTATGATGTGGGCAATGGAGGGAGTGGAAAAATACTGCAGGATATTGGTTTTGCAGCTTATGGCAGACGGTGCCCTGCTCTTTGGCACAGCGCTGGCGGCAGAAATGCTCCGCTGTGACTACCGGGCTAAGGGAATCATCGCCATTGGGTTATTATATCTTTTCCGCAAAAATAAATGGGAACAGATGGTAGCGGGCTGTATTGCTTTTGTGTGGGAGATTACGGCACCCCTTGCGTTTATTTTTATTGGCTTTTATAACGGCAGGCAGGGGGTAAGGCTAAAATATGCTTTTTACCTATTTTATCCGGTACATCTGCTGTCCTTATATTTTCTGGCAAGAGGGATTATCGGGCTGGGGCTGTTTGGATAGGAAAAATGAATAAACAGAAAATAGAATTGTAATAATAAAAAATGCAACATTTGTATATAAAATGTTGCATTTTTTTATTAACGTAAGGGCAGTTCGCGGAGCGTGCTACCCGTTGTTTACACTTTTTATATCGGAGCATCTCTAAAATACTTTATAGCAAAATGAAAAAATTTTAGCTGTCTTTATAATAAAATTTTCAGATAAACTTCGTCCCGCTCGTCCTGTTCAATGCTCAGATACCGCTTGGTGACGGCATAGGAAGAGTGGTTGTAAATATCCATCAACAGGGCAGGAGGCGTCCCCTGTTTCCAGGCATGGTATCCAAAGGTTTTGCGCAGGGAGTGGCAGCTTATATGTTCCTCCAGGCCGGAAGCTTTGGCGGCGGTGCGTATGATGCGGTATGCCTGGGAGCGGCTGATGGGTTCTGTGCTTCCTTTCCTGCCAGGGAAAAGGTATTGGTCTTTGTCATAGGTTTTTCCCTGGAAAGAAAATTCAAAATAGCTGTCCAGGGAAGTGCGCAGGGAGCGGTTCAGCGCGATGATGCGGATTTTTCCTGTCTTTTGTTCTGTTATTTCCATATGTTCCCTGACAGCCTTTGTGCGGCTGTCATAAATATCGTTCCATTTTAAAACCAGAATGTCAGAAATGCGCAGTGCGGTGTTCAGCCCAAGAATAATTAAAGTGTTGTTTCTGGGTATTGGCTTCTGGGAGGCGTAATAATTTTTAAATCGGGTTAAAGCGTCCCTGCTTTTGATAGGCTGTGTGGTACTCATAATAATATCCTCCAATCTCCTTTGTTTTAGTTGCATTGTTGTATTTTGCCGGGCATATTTTGCCCTGCCCGCTGTCTTTGGCTTAACAGCCGCATATCCCTATGCTGCTCCTTGCGCTGGAATAATGCAACACTTTATATACAAATGTTGCATGGGCAGGGCGGCACATATCCCCCTTTGGCAGCCTGGGAAAAAGTCCCGGGACTGTTTGCAGGAAAAGGGAAGGGGGATATGGGAAAGCAGGGAGGTTTGCATATGCTAAGGCTGACAGTAAGTACAGAGGAATACCTGATGATAGGGGACAATGTGAAGATCGTGTTCCTGGGAGGGAGCAAGAACCATCTGCGGATCATGGTGGATGCGCCAAAGGAAATTGACGTGGTGAGGAGCAAAGTTATTGAAAACAAGATAGCTGATGAGGAGATCAGGGCTACGCTCCCCAAATACCATGCGGAACCGGAATTGCCGGAGAAATACAGGAAAAGCAGGCGCATTGTGGCCGGAAATTCCAATTAGGTAGTAACCGGGACAGCCCGTGAAGAGGGCGCGCCAATAAAGCAGGCTGCTTCCGGATTATTATAAAAAACTGAATAAAGCAGGCGGCAAACGGATTTGCCGCATCCAAAACAGGCGGCGGGTACATTGAAGCCAAATTGCCCATGGAAAGCCGCACACACAAGGAGGTAAATTTATGGTAGTACAACACAATTTAATGGCAATGAATTCTAACAGAATGTTAGGCGTTACATCAAAGTCACAGGCAAAGTCCACAGAGAAATTATCCAGCGGCTATAAGATCAACCGTGCAGCGGACGATGCGGCAGGGCTTGCGATCTCTGAAAAAATGAGAAAGCAGATCAGAGGGCTTACCCAGGCTTCCCTGAATGCCCAGGACGGTATCAGCGCAGTGCAGACCGCAGAAGGCGCCCTGACAGAAGTGCATGATATGCTCCAGAGAATGAACGAGCTTGCAGTGAAAGCAGGGAACGGCACTATGTCTGAAACTGACCGCCAGTCTGTACAGGATGAGATCGACCAGTTAGTGACAGAAATCGACCGTGTATCTGAAACCACTAAGTTCAATGAGACTTATCTGCTGAAGGGGTCAGGAAAAGGCAAAGGTGCAGGAGAGGTAAGCGGGCATATTGGTGATGTGGCAACAGGGAAGGATAAGCTGGTGGATGGCGCTATAGCCAAAGCAAAGGGAAATATCTTTTCCGGTGTTATGGATATGGCGGATTCTTCCAAAATGGATGTGGGAACTGAAGATACCGCGACCATTACTTATTTGGATGCAGATGGCAATAGAAGGACAAAGGATGTTACCTTCAAAACTGGCGCTGATGCAAAAGGAACGGCTAAGAATCTGGCGGATGCTATTAACGATGACGATGATCTGAAGAAGCTTTTTAAGGCGTCTTCAGATGCAGAAGGGAAGCTGAGCGTAGAATCTAAACTGGATGGAACCAAAACAGATGATACGAAGAACGCAGTGCAGTCGATTCAGTTTGGGTCATTGAGTCAGAGCAGTACAGCTAAAAGATATAACAAATTTAAAGATATGACTGCTGCACAGATGACAGATACAACGGATACTGAATGGGCAAAGATGCGTACAGCAGCCGTGGGTGAGTCCTATGCTATTGAAATTGGGTCAGCGAAAGATTTATCAGATGGGGCAGCAGCTACCATTGCAGGAGTTTTAGATATTAAGGATGGTAACTCCATTACAATTAATGGAAAAACTTATACTTTCGATGCTGGTAAAACTGATTCTAATGCAAATACCTTTAAGACCCTGGAAGATTTGCAGAATCTTCTAGGAAACGATTATAAGGTAAGCGCACAGATAACAGGGACGAAAGTGGTTTCCACTTATGCAAACTCTACAGATGCTCCGGTTAAAGTGCAGGAAATGGAATTCTCAACTGATATCAAGGCTGCTGGAATGAAGAAGGAAATTACCACAATAGTTGCTAGTAGTGATTTTAATGAAACAGTAGCATCTACAGTTAAAGCAGATAATTCTAGTGCTACATCTTTCAAAGATTTAAAAATCACTATCACGATTTCCGAAAACGCTTCCATTGACAAGGAGCCCGATAACACCAATTTCAGTCTCCAGGTGGGCGCGGATACCACGGAGGAAAATAAGATTTCTGTAGATATCCAGTCTATGAGCGCAAAGAGCCTTGGCATTGACAAGGTGAGCGTAACAGGGGAGGATTCTACCAATGCAGACGCAGCGGTAAATACAATTGCTGATGCTATTGCACAGGTATCCAAGCAGCGGTCCGCCCTGGGCGCTATACAGAACAGATTGGAGCATACCATCAACAACCTGGATAATGTTGTTGAGAATACCACTAGCGCTGAATCTGCTATCCGTGATACCGATATGGCAACAGAGATGGTGAAATATGCCAACAACAATATTCTTACCCAGGCAGGCCAGGCAATGCTGGCTCAGGCGAACCAGTCTAACCAGGGCGTACTTTCCCTGTTGGGTTAAGAAAACATTTACAATAAAATATACAGGTCTTTGGTCCGTGGGGGCACTTTGTCCCCACGGTTTCTATATAAATCAAGCTGTCCCGTTGTGCGTGGCAGCGTTTGAAGTTAAAGGTGGGCAGAGATAGCGATGGTTACATTAAAAAGGGATGAAACAAACAGGGAACTGGGGAAAAAGCCGCAGGTTTGCCGGATATGCGGTGCAGGAGGAGATTTTGATACTTATTTGGTACGGGAAATGATGCAGGGAACGGGTGAAGAGTTCCCTTATTTTGTATGTGGCAGGTGTCATTGCCTGCAGATTGCTACAGTGCCGGAAAATTTGGGGGATTACTATGGAAGGGATTACTATTCTTTCCAGATACCTGAGGAGACAGGAATGGAATTTGAAGTTCCAGTCCATAACAGTAGAAAAATTCTTGATGTAGGATGTGGAGGAGGCGTGTGGCTAGTCCAAAAAGCAATGGAAGGCTGGGGAAATTTGTATGGTTGTGACCCCTTTTTGGAAAAAGGTCGTCAATATGGGCAAAGGGTGACTATCCGCAACTGCTCTATCCATGATATGGAAGGGGATGGGACATTTGATATTATTCATATGAGTGATTCCTTTGAGCATATGGCAGACCCATTAGAAGTGTTAAGGAGTGCACACCGCCTGTTAAAGCAGAGCGGAATTTTGTATATGACAATACCTACTTACCCCAATATTGCGTTTGAGAGATTTGGGAGCCATTGGTATCAACTGGACGCACCCAGGCATATTTTTCTGCATTCCAGAGAAAGCATAGAGCAGCTTGCCAGGAACAGCGGCATGATTGTTACGGATATTAAATATAACGCCGATGAGAGCCAGTTTATCAGGTCTTTTTTTTATCAGCATGGGGTTCCTTTTTTTCAACAGGATAAATTGATTGGGCGGTATTTTACCAGTGCCGAGAGGGAGAAGCTAAAGAAGGAATCTGTTATTTGGAATGAAAAGGAATATGGGGACCATATGGAGGTTTACTGGCAGAAGGGGTTACTTCCGGCGATGGGGCAGGAAAAGAAGGCAGTTTTTCAGAAATTTTCGGGAGAGGGGAGCAGAAGGCTTTCCCCATATCCGCCAGTTTACCGGGAAAGGAATACAGATTATATCTGCTTTACAGATAATATAGGGGTCTGTTCTTCCGATTGGGAAATCATTCAGGTGGAAAATGTAGAACAGGCAGATATAGACACATATCTGGAGGGGTATGGTTTCCGTTGGGAGCTGCAGCCGAATCAAATACAGATGGGGCCTTTGTTTGAAAATCGTGGGGAAGAAAATATTGTTACCATCCTGGGGTTAAATGAGCTTCCTTTGGTGAAAATTGATTTGGAAAATTTCATGCCTACGTCAGATCATGAGGGAAACTATCTTTATCGGAAAAATCCTATTTATAATAAAGGAAAATATAAGGGCAGGCCGCTGCTCCTTACAATCGGCGTGCCGGTCAGTAACCAGATAGGTACGATAGGCAGGTGCCTGTCCAAGATCAAGCCTCTTTTAGACGGGCTGGATGCAGAGCTTTTAGTAGTTGATACAGGAAGCACGGACGGCACAGTGGAGGTCTGTAAAAGCTATGGGGCAAGGATCGTTTCCAAGCCTTGGTGCGATAATATGTCTTTGGTAAGGAATGAGGGGATTTTCCATGCCAAAGGGTTATGGTATATGTCGATTGACGATGATGAGTGGTTTGAGGATGTAGATGATATTCTGCAATTTTTCCAGAAGGGGATCTACAAAAATTACAATATGGCAACCTATATCCAGAGAAATTACAGGGATTCTGAGGGAAAGATATTTGAGGATCACCATACCACGCGGATGGCGGAGATTACACCGGAGCTTCATTTCGAGGGGCGTATCCATGACGCTATCATTATTCATGGGAATATGAAAAGTTATATGTTGCGGTCATATGCTCATCACTATGGGTTTGTAAATGACAGGCCGGAACAGGTGAAAGAAAAATTTATACGAAATGCTACGATTTTGTTACAGGATGTATATGAATACCCCAAGGATCTTCGGTATCTTTTCCAATTGGCCAACGAATATAGTTGCATACAATCTAATGATGTTGCGTTAGCTTTATTTGCCCAGACCATTGCGCTGGCGAAGGAGGCGGAGAATAATTACCGGGGAAATATCAGTGTGATAAAATTGCTTGACTGCCTGTATGCTGCTGATGATACAAGATTGTTTTCGTGGGGGCAGTATTTGAAGGATTCTTTTCCATTGACTGTTGCAGAACAGGCAGGAATTGCATGGTCACAGGAAATCCTTGCATTTCAATTGGGAAAGCCAGCAGGGCAGGTGCTGGCATTTTATAGTTCCTATCATCAAATGCTGAACCAGTATAAAGAAGACCCTGGGGCAAGCTGGTATCTGACTTTTCATGGGTTGGCGAAGGTGGAGCATGATTTTTTTATAATGGAAGCAAAAGCAGTTGCCTTTTGTGCTTATCTGAAAGTTGGTGAGGAAGAAAAAGCTTGGTGTTAGTCAAAAAATGGGTTGGTCGCCCTTATAAGTCCGTTTATTTGGACA
>CAJTVD010000118.1 GCA_910579495.1 uncultured Lachnospiraceae bacterium | reverse complement strand
CAAGGTAGGTGTGCAGTCTGCCCGTCAAAATCAGATGGTTCAGCAGAAGTGGGTTCGTTTCCTCCAGATACGCCCGGTGCATCCGCCCCCACTTCCCGATGGGGCGGTCATCATCCTCCGGCAGTTCGATAGCTGGGATGTAGTAGTCCCCGGCAAGGACATATTCAAGGCCATTCGCCTCGTCATGGATACTCGGTTTTAATTCGCTCATAGTGTTTTCCTCCGTCATTTCAGATATTTTCGGTAGCGGCTACCGATAATGCGATGCAGATTTTTATCTCCTTTCCTACAACCGCAAGTCCTATTCACCACAAATGAGCCGCAGTCATATGTATTTGGCGGCAGAAACCACCCTTTACATAGTACATCTCAAAAATCCATTGTCAGCAAGTACGCAAAGGATAACGGATTTCAGCATCCCCAATTTTTCATAGATGACGGATATTCTAGTGTCAGCTTCACAAGACCGTCTTTTATGGAACTGATGGAGCTTGCCGAAGCGGGAAAAATCGGAACGATTATTGTCAAAGACCATTCAAGGCTTGGCAGAAACCGCCTTGTTGTCGGTCAGCTATTGGAAGAAGATTTTGTCTATATGGGCATCCGCTATATTGCCATTATGGACAATATCGACACAAAGGACGGATTGAGCGATTTTCTCCCCGTGCAGGACTGGTTCAATGAGATGCATGCTAAGAATACTTCAAAGAAAGTACAGGCGGTATTCCAGAACAAAGGCATGTCGGGGAAAAGCTGTATTACAGTGTGACGAACAATTATAGCAGGGAGCAGGCATATTTCTTCTGTTCCAATTATCGCAAGAGTACGGCAAATTGTATTGCCCACTATATCCGTGAAAATGTTGTTTATGCCTTAGTGCTTGAAAGTTTGCGGCGTGTGCTGTTCTATGTGCAGGCGTTTGAAAAACAGTTTGTGCAGGAACAGCTTGACAAATCAAGCGAAGAACAGCGGAAAGAAATTGCCAAGAAGCGGCGAGAATTAGTCAAATCCGAAAAGCGTGTTGATGAACTTGACATATTGTTTCAGCGGATGTATGAGGATAACGTAGCGGCAAACTGAGCGATGAGCGTTTTGCAACAATGTCGGCAAGTTATGAAACAGAGCAGAAAGCCTTAAAAGAATCTCTTGTCCAGTTAAAAGCAGACATTGAAATGCAGAATGACAAAGCCGCAAATGTGTCGGAATTTGTGGAGAAAGTCAGACAATATACGGAAATCAAGGAACTTACGCCTGCCATCGTCAATGAATTTATCGACTGCATTATGGTATCTAAGAAACAGATGATAGGTGGAAAGACTGTATATCCGATTGATATTTACTATAGTGGTATCGGTATTATCAACGCCCCATCTGCTGAAGAATATGAAGAAATGTTCCAAGAACGCTTGAAACAGAAACATTCAAAAAAAGAAAAAACGGCATAGCCACGAAGACTATACCGTAATTTGATACAGAGATGCCCTCGTACCCTTCACTTCCTTATGTGAAAGGTACGAACGGATCCCTCCCAATTTTATCTTTTTGCCGAAAAAAGTTTCCCCAGTGGTCTTCTCTCTTCTGTCCTTACGCTCTTTTCAGCCCGTTCTGCTTTCTGTCTTTTTTTGCTCTTTTCTTCCTTTGCGGCTTTCTGCTCCCGTTTTAAGGCCTTTTCTTCTCTTCTGGTCAAAATACGGTCTTCCTTTTTAGGCTCACGCCTTCTCTCTTCTTTTCTGCCATCTTCCCGTTCACGCCGCCTGGAACGTTCTTCTTCCCGTTTGCGGTCTCTCCTGCCGCCTTCGTCCTCCCGGCGTCTTCCGCCTCTTTCTTCCCTGTCCCTGCGGTCCCCTCTTCTGGAGCGTCTGTCCCGATCCCTCTTTCTGCCCCGTTCCAGGAAAGGTTTCTCTTCTTCGATCTCATCCGGCTCGTCGCCCATGCTGATCTTCATGAATGCCGCTGCCAGGTCCAGCACGGAGAAGCCGCGTTTTTCCGCTTCCTGCTGGATGGACTGCCTGATTTCCTCCAAGTCCTTGTTTTCCATCACTTCCATGGCATCAATAAACAGCTTGTCGGATTTTACCCTGGTGACATCTGAAGGGGCGGGCAGCTTTCTTTCCTTTACCGTGGTATGGCAGATACGCTCAATGTCCCGGATCTTGAAGATCTCCCTTCCGGATACCAGTGTGAAGGAACGTCCTTTCCTCCCCGCACGGCCGGTTCTTCCAATCCTGTGTACATAGTATTCAATATCCTCCGGCACGTCATAATTAAAGACCGCATCCACGCCGCTGACATCAATGCCCCTGGCTGCCACGTCCGTGGCTGTTAAAATCGCACACCTTCCGTTCCGGAACAGGTTCATCACCGTATCCCTCTGGAACTGGGTAAGGTCCCCGTGAAGCCCCTCTGCATCATAGCCCCTGTCCTTAAGCTGGGTGGTAATCTCATCTACCATGCGTTTGGTATTGCAGAAAATCAGGCTTCTGGCAGGCTGGTAATAGTCCAGCAGCCTGCAAAGCGCCTCCACCTTGTCTTTCCTGGCCACCCGGTAATATGCCTGTTTGATGGACGCCACCGTGATTTCCTTGGGCGTTACTTTAATGAATACTGCATTTTTCTGGTAGGAGCCTGTGATGTCTAATATTGCCTGGGGCATAGTGGCGGAAAATAACGCCATCTGATGCTCTTCCGGCATATCCTCAAGCACTGTCTCAATATCCTCACGGAATCCCATGTTCAGCATTTCGTCCGCTTCATCCAGTACGATCATTTTAATATGCTCTGTTTTAATGGTGTGCCGCCTTAAATGGTCCATCACACGCCCAGGTGTCCCCACAATAATCTGGACGCCCTGGCTTAAACCCTTTAACTGCTTCCTGATATCCTGTCCGCCATAGACTGGCAGGACTTTCACGCCCTTCCTGAACCTGGCAAGCTTCCTGATCTCCTCCGCAGCCTGCATGGCAAGTTCCCTGGTGGGGCACAGGATAATGCCCTGGGGTTTTTTCTCTTCCGGGTCAATGCTCTGTATCATGGGAATCGCAAAAGCAGCCGTCTTGCCTGTCCCTGTCTGGGCCTGCCCAATGATGTCCTTCCCCTCTAAAAGCACAGGGATCGCCTGCTCCTGGATGGGCGTCATTGTCTCAAAGCCCATCTCCTGTACTGCCCTTAAAATATCGGGATGGATCCCCGATTCGGCATAGCGCAGCCCGGATACTTTTTCTTCTGATTTTTCTTCAAATTTTTCTTCCACTCTTTTACCATCCATTCATTTAATCTTTGTCATTGAGAAACTGTTCGATGATAAACCTGGGACGCATTTTCGTCTCCAGGTATATCTTCCCGATATACTCTCCCACTACCCCCAGTGAAAGAAGGATCAGACCTCCTATTGCCCACGTAGAAACCATCAGGGTCGTCCACCCCACAATGGTTGCGCCTGTGAAATGCCTCGCCAGGCTGTAAATGAGCATGCCTATGCTGACTAAAAAGATAAAAAAGCCAAGCGTTGTTATAATCCGGATAGGCTTGGTGCTGAGGGAAGTGATCCCCTCCACCGCAAAGGAAAGCATTTTCCCCACAGGGTATTTGCTCCTTCCTGCAAAACGCTCTCCCCTTTTGTAATAAACAACATCCGTAGAATAACCTATCATGGGCACAATTCCCCGGAGGAACAGGTTCACCTCTCCGTACTGTGAAAGCCCCTCCAGCGCCCGCTTACTCATAAGACGATAGTCCGCATGGTTAAATACCGTATTAGCCCCCATAGTGTTCATGACTTTATAAAAACCTTCCGCCGTGGCCTTCTTGAAAAAAGTATCCTTTTCCCGGCTGCTGCGAACACCATACACAATATCCGTTCCACTTAAATATTTCTCTACCATCTCATCAATAGCATCGATATCATCCTGCAGATCCGCATCCATAGAGATCACCATATCCGCGTACTCCCTGACAGTCATAAGCCCTGCCAGCAGCGCGTTCTGATGCCCCCTGTTCCGGCTCAGGTTGATACCGCCGAACAACTTGTCCTTCTCATGGAGCCTTTTGATCAATTCCCAGGTCCCGTCGCCGGAACCGTCGTTTACAAAGATCACACGACTTTTCTCATTGATCTTATTTTGTTTCATTAATCCTTCCATCTTCTCCCGAAGACGGAGGGACGTCTCAGGCAATACCTCCTCCTCATTGTAGCAAGGAATTACCAGATACAAAACATTACTCATTAAGACACTCCATTTCTGCACATTTAAGCATAAGCGTATCTATTGTATACCAATACCTGGCAAGTTTCAATAGATAAATATACCAAAAGAGCCCCGCAAAACAGGGCTCTTTTTCTGTATGTTTACTTATTTATTCCCTTTTTTGTGCAAAATACGCTCTTTCTAATAATACCACCTCTGCATTCTTTCTTCCACATTGTCTTTGAAACCAATATTTTTTATTCTGTCAAAGTCGGGCTTTACAAATCTGATTTTGTTGTCCCGCATGAGCTTATATAGAAGAATATAGCATTGGTTACTGTACAGGAAATCCAGTACGTCAAAGAAAGCTTTTTCCGTAATCTCTCCGGCCTTTAAATAATTATTGAAAATTTCATCACTGGAAAGGTTACAGAAAATCATATATTCTACATACAATGCTTTATCATACTCACAATTCCCAAATTGTTCCCATCTTTCTGAAAGCTGTTCATGCGTCATTTTTCTTCTCCTGTTTCCAGTTCCATAACCGCCTTGTATCTTTCATCTCAATGAAGTAACCATTGTATTTTTCATTATAGAGGGATAATAATTAAAAAACAATAGGAAAAAGTGGAAATAAAAAATATTTAATTGAAAAAAGCTTTTTGGTGATTACCTGTAAATCCAGTGAAACAGCCCTAGCATTTTTAAATAATCACATCTCTCATTAAATGATAATATTTTTGTAATGGCTGGTTCTTATACACGCCGCTCCCCATTAACAGCATCTCCCTAACCAATGCCTCATCAAAAATGGTTTCCTCCACACAACGGATATATCCTAAATATGTTAACCACTGATAAGTACCAGACACCTTCCTGCTGACATTATCTAATGCCAGGCATGCAGTTCCGGTTATCGCCGCAAATAACATTCCATGGAGCCTGTCAGTAATAACCAGCCTAGCACTGGCAAACTCGTCCAGTTTTCCCTTTATCACATGTCTCCGTATCACTCTGGCAACCTGCCTTTCCAAAACTGTATCTGTGTAAATTACAGGAAAACCTTCTTTTTCTAACTTTTCAATTACTGCCTGTATTAATTGGTTTTTTAAAATTTTTTCTTTATCCTTCCTGAAACAAATTAAAATATACTTTCTTTTTTTACTACTTTTGTGGAAATGATTATAGGTAACCATATCTGGAACATAAAAATACTTCTCAATATTTCCCCCTACTTTATCAAGCAAGAACCTATACGATCTCCAATCCCTGGCAAAGAAATATAAATGTGCCGCCTTTTTCACTGCCACGCCAAACTTCTCTGCTTCTCTCCTGCCATGCCCTGAATCTTCAAAATATACTGTCTGTGGAAATATGATAATCCTGTTATCACTAAACTGTTCTAAAATCTGAAGAATAATATTCTCTTCTTCTTCCCAAAGCGTCCCAATAAAGCCGCCTCCTGGAATGAATAAGACATCATTTTTCTTTACAAATAATCCTATTTCTGCCTTTCCTGCCAAATATTCCTTCTGGGTTAGCTCATAAATCCTCCTTACCCCGCATTCTTCTTTTAAAAACATTTTCTGTGCCAGTATTATTGCATGATCCCCTAGATTTCCATGAACAGGTGTATCAATCAAAATATATTTCCGCCCATTCTCATGCAACATTTTAAGCAATACATCCAGACCCCAAAATCTACATCTTAAAATTGCTCTCCGCATATATTTCCCCACTATCTTTTGCATATCCTTCAACTTTTTATTCATATGTACATCTCCAACACTAAAATATAACCTAATATACTACTCTCTTTTGCCTCCCGGCACTAAAATCTTTAACAAACTGGTAAACTCTATTGCCCCTGTTAAAGCTGACAATATACAATAACTCAAAATCCCGGCCAATATTTGCAGTATAATTTCCACAATGGCGCTCATTTGCAAAAGCCCTACCCCCCATACAATAAGGCCCATAATCCCCCCGCGGAGAATACTTGGCAGTATATCCTTTAATTGCTCCCAATACCCATACCCCATCAACTTTTTATTAGGGGCGGAATTAAGGAATATTGATATAACAGCTTGAATAATGCCTATAAAAGCAATCATAAATACCCCATGCCTGAGAACTGCCATAAGCAGGATTACTCCAATCATCTTTTTTACGATTTCCAGTTTCAACATAATATCCGTCCTACCCATCGCTTTCATAGCATCCAGATTTGCTGTATGGATTGGATACAAGGCATATGTAAAACATGCTACCCTCAAATATGGTACACATGGCAGCCACTTATCTGTCAGTACGATTTCAATCAAATTGTCCGCCACCACAGCCAGCCCTATCATACATGGGAACAACACATATGCCCCCATCCGCACAGCAGCCCGCAGCATATTCTTCACTTTTTCCTTATTCTCCTGTTCATTGGACAATGCAGGAAAAAATACCGAACTAATAGATGTGTTTATATTATTGATAATAACCTGCGGATACTGTTGCCCATTTTTATAATATGCCAAATCCACCGAACTATAAAACTTTCCTATGATAATGCTTTTCAATTCTATATAAACTCTGTCCATGACACCGGAAAGCAGTAATTTCCACCCAAAATCAAACAGCCCCATCAACCTGTATCTTGAAAACTTCGCCACCGGCCTCCACTTAACAGTAAACCAGAGCACCACCGTATCCACAAAAGGGTTTACCAAATACTGGGCGGCCAAAGCCCATATCCCAAAACCGCAGAATGCCAAATACCCTCCAGTACAGGCAGCAAGTATGGTTCCTGCTAATGTAGAGAAAAAAAACTTCCGGAACATCATATGCTTTGACACATAGGCCTGCTGTACAGAATTTAACGCAACAATGATGACCCTTAATGCCAGGACACGGACAACCAGCGTTAACCCATCATATCCAAAAAAACTGGAAATACCCGGCGCACAAAAGTAAAGTATCATATATATCAACACGGAAAAAACACTATTAAAATAAAATACAGAAGAAAAATCCAGGTTGTCTGCATCTTTTTTCTGTATTAATGCATTGCTGAGGCTGTAATTTACCAATATATCTGCAATGGATATGAAAATCATCACAATGGATACCTGCCCATAATCCGATGGGCTGAGGAGCCTTGCCAATAGAATGCTGATTGCCAGATTAACCATCTGTGCAAGAATCCTCTCCGAAAATTTCCAGGCCAGTGCGTTTAAT
>CAJTVD010000117.1 GCA_910579495.1 uncultured Lachnospiraceae bacterium | reverse complement strand
ACTGCGGGAGAACAAAAACAGCTATAAAACGGTGTCCTGAAATCTGGCCCCGACAATTTCCCCCAAACCGCAACGACAAAACCCCTTCATCTCCCGGAAACCGCATATTTACAGGCGTTAGAGGGTTTTGTCGCTGACCATGGGAAAGCGACAATTCACTGCCCGACAAAAAAGGTTCTGTCGTTGGAGGTATGACCAGAGTTTTGTCGCTGTCTGTTATACTGTTGCCTGATCCCGCCATGAGGCGGGGAAAAGGAGGTAACAGTAAATGTTGGATTTAATGAATCCGGAGGAAAGGCCGGAACAGATCCAGAGGTATGGAGTGTATACCATCCGGACAGCAACGGAAGACGGGGTGGTCTATTCCAGGTCATTCATAGTGGTACGGAATGGCTATGGTGTCATCTCCCGGTTCACAAGGCTTCAGGACTATGCTGGCTTCAAGGTGTATAAGCCGATCTCATCGAATGCGGAGAAGAAGCTGTATTACATCTGCGGGATGCTCAACTATGTCCTGGTGGACAATGGAAGGAGGTTCGGGATCCGCCATGTGTTCGGCATTACAGCGGAGATGCTGCAGGAATATTTTGACTATTATGCAGCGGAAAAGAAAGCGGACGGGGACTACCGGGGAAGGGACAGCATCACCAAATGTATCGGCGCCGTGACTGCTTTTATGGCGAACCTTGTATGGAAGTTCGGCGGGTTTATGAAGGTCACCCGTCCGGAGCTGTACCGCGACGAAGCCGCGTATGACAGACATGGGCGGCGTTTCCTTAAAGCAGTCCCTGTGTTCCAGGTTTCCGGGATGCCGGTGAGGAAAAAAATCTTTCGGGATATCCCTTATAAAGCCTTTGAGGTACTGATCCCGATGGCTTTCCGTTATGCCAGGGACATCGCCTTCGGGCTCTGCCTGCAGGCATTCGCGGGGCTGCGCGCCGGGGAGGTATGCAGCGTGCGGCAGGAATGCAGCCCCCTGGGGAGGGGGATCACATTCACTGAGCTTGGCGGGCGTGTAGTCAGCGCCGTGGTCGATGTTGAACAGGAAATCCGGATACGGGATGATGACGTTGAGGTCGGGATGATCAAGAAAGAGCGCAGGCAGGGTGTCTATCCCGCATTCCTGGGGGCTTTCTGCAAGGCATACGAGCTGCACAGGGAGTTCCTTTCCGGGCGGGAGTTCGACAGGGGCTACTGCCCCATGTTCATCAACAGGAATGGGGAAGCCATGACCTATGAGACTTACCGGACGAGGTTCCGTGAGTTGGTGGATGGGCATCTCCGCCCATACCTGATAAAGAGCAGCGACCCGGAACTGAGGCTCTATGGACAGCTCCTGTATGAGAACCAGCTTGGGACACATGCGCTGCGCCACTGGTTCACGGTCCAGCTTGTACTCAGGGGCGAGGATATCGGGAGCATCCAGTACTGGAGGGGTGACAGCAGCCCGGAAAGCTCGTTCCTGTATCTCCAGAACAAAGGTGACATTACAAGGGAGCTGGAGGCATCCAGTGACCGTCTGGTGACCATGCTCGTGTCAGGATGGGGGGATTTTGAAGATGATACTGTTTGATGAGGTCTTAAAAGATGCGGCGCAGGTGCAGTCGGCATACCGGGACATCTGCAGGTGCAGGGATGACCTCCTCGGGTTCCTGGACAGGAACGGATGGTTCGGACAGGCCCCGGAAGGCAGCGGCAGGGAGATGGCGGTCAGCGACTACGAAAGCATGCGCGGCCCGATCCGCCTGTGGCTGTCCGCTTATCAGAGAACACCGCGGGAAAAGCTGTCGGTCCTGCTGGATACATACAGCGGGCAGCTGCCGGAGACATGCCGGCGCTACCGGAAGTTTGTGGCCCGGGAAGGGATCAGCGATGAACCGAGCGGGTGGAAGATACTTGATTTCATCCTTTCTGCCTGCGGCCGTGAGCTGTCCGGATACAGTGCAGAAGAGCTTGACTGCCTTATGGAAAAGACATCGGAAATGCTTCCCGTCAGGAGCACAAAGCTGTTTGCGAAGTTTGCTGCGGAGGTGTCAGGGGACAGCAGCTGCAGATACGACATCCATCCCAGGCGGCAGGCGGAAATACGGAAAGAGGCTTATCCGGTCAGGGAATTCAGCGTGATGGCGTACTGCGTATTCAATGAGGCATCATGGGAGGCGAACGGGCTGGTCACAAAAGCCCTGGATTCTGCCCGCTATGCCGACCTGTGGCTCTTTGCGGCGCTCCATTTCCTGGGGGCGTTAAGGCAGACGGACATCACCCGGCTGCCGGTTCCATCACTGCCCTACCCGCCGGACACGGTGGAAGGGATGCTCCGCTCCGGAAGCTACCGGGATGCGGATGCCAGGGGCGTTTCAGAAGAGCTGCTGTTGAGGCTGAAATACCTGCCGATGTACCCATCCAAGACAGAAAGGTACCAGGGTGTGCCGGAGCTGAAGTTTTTTATACCGGAATCGCTGAAAGCGGCCATGGGGCTGATCATTACCATAAAGCTCCTCCACCATAAAGAAAACGAGCCCCTGGTACGGCCAGTCCAGGACATTGTATCGATCAGGAGATTTTTTGGCACGCAGTTCATAGAAGCGCTTGGAGAGCGCAGGTTCCAGACCAGGAGGGCGAACAAGTCCTATCTCCAGGGGATCGAGCTGGTGACGGCGGACGGGCCTGGCAGGCCGAAGGGATATATGCTCGCGGCCCTTGCCAGGAGCCACAAGGGAGGGATCGGCGCCCTGCCGGAGATCACGGATATCTACCTGAAGGATGCTGCTTTTTCCGGATACCGCCCGGAATTCATCCTGCGGGAAATGTTTGAGAGGGGCATCTTTGGCTTCATTCCGGCACTGCTGCTGGAAAGGTATGCGGGTGACGGATACCGGCGGCTGGATGTCCCGCGGCAGACTGAACTGATCCGGTGCATCGGCCTGGACGCCGGGCAGCTGGAAGAAGCCGCGCTCCTTGTCGAACGGTCACTGGAGGCCAGCCGGGAGATTGTCGCGTCCATCCCGGAAGGCAGGCTCGGGGATGCCCTGCAGATGGCCGCAAGCGGCGCGGCGGCATCCAGGCAGCCGGAGACGCTCTGCCTGCGTACTGCTGTCGGGATGCCCTGCTGCGACTCCCTCAGGGGCGGCTGCATCGGCGGCTATGAGATCTTTACGAAAGCGGCCTTCCATCTGCTGATGAAGGAATACACCGCGATAACGGAACTGAAAAACAGGGCATCCGGGCCGGAACGGGAACGCCTGAAAAACATCCTGTCCAGAGGGATCATACCGGCTGTCGGGCAGATGCTCGAAAGCCTTCCGATGCTTTACCCCGGCGCGGATATGGAGACCATGACAGGGATGCTGGAAAGGAGGCTGAAAGATACAGATGATAGCAGATGTGCAGATGCATAAAGGGTATACAAAAGTGCTGCTCATCCGTGAAATGGACACCGGAACGCGCTTGCAGGCGGAGAGGAAATTTGCCGAGTATGCCGCAAAAGGAGTGATCGACAGGGGCTCATTCCCGGATGCGGAATGGCGGATCACGGATGAGGTGAAACGCAGGAACATCCGCTTCGAGACCGGTGGCGGCACAGTCCAGGAGTGGACCGGCTGTGACGAGGGGTGCTTCCTGGATTATGTGAAGTCCTATACAGTGCTGCTGCTTGGGACAATGGCGGCCAGTTCGGTTGCCGGGGTCAGCAGCTCCCTGGTCAGGCTGGGGTGCTGTGGATTCGGGGAAGCATGCACATGGGATGTACATATCAGCCATGCACTCCAGTTCCTGGGTATGATCCCTGATTCACCCGGGTACATAGGGGCCGTCATGGAGCGGATCGAGGAAAACCGGACGCTGGACGGATGGGCCCGTAAACCGAGGAAGCTGGCGGATTTCCGGTATTACCTGAGATTTGACCGGTATGTCAATGAGTTCTGGGGAACTGCTGGTGAAGACACAAAGGACTACTTTTTCCCGGTATACCTTTGGTGGAGGCTTACCAGCATCCTGCCCCTGCGGGCGACGGAATTCCTCCTTCTGCCAGGCGACTGTATCCATAACCGGGATGGGAGGTGGATCCTTACTGTACGCCGGACAAGACTGAAGAAAAGGCTGCAGAAAGTCGGCTACACGATCCATGCGGATTATACCCTCCATGAATACGAGGTGCCGGAATGGCTTGCGGGGGAGATCCTCGCTTATAAAGCGGCCGGGGAGAAACGCCGCCCCCATGAAAAAGACACTTTATTTTCCCCGGCACGTGCGACACAGCTGGGATATATGACTTACTGCCAGATGCGCCGCAGGCTTGGCGAATTCAAGGAGAAGGTGACAGGGAGTGCGGATTATCCGGTCAGCCTCGGGGACACACGGCACCTTGCCATGATAAACCTGATCCTGTCCGGCGGCTCCCCTGTGATATGCAGGGAGCTGGCCGGCCATGAGAGCATTGATATCAGCGCCGGCTATTATGCGAACCTTTCTGCTGTGGTGGAGAGCGCCGTTTATGAGAAATACCGTGAGAACCGTGGGAAGGTCACACTGGACGGATCGTTGAAGCTGCGCATGGGGGACAGGCATGGCATGACGGAGGTGGAAGGCGGGCACTGTGATTATGCAGGCCTCCCCGGAGGCGATATTTCCGAATGCATGAAAAACTACCGTGAAGGCGGGCATTTCGGCGACTGCAGGAACTGCATCCATTACTATCCTGACCAGGATGGGCTGAGGCTCGCCGTCCAGGAGGGATTCCGGGAAAAAGTGGATGAGGACGGGATGTTCCTGATGGAGATGATTGAACAGGTACGCCGCGGGAACGGTGCGCAGGAGGATATCACGTCCGCGCTCCTGCGGCTGCAGAACAGCAGCGCGTGTTACAGGAAAGCGCTGGAGAGGAAGATGGAGGGAGAGAAAAATGGCAAGACCAAACAAGACAGATGAAGCGCTGCTGGTCAGCATACTGGAAAAGTATTATGCGGATGTGGCCTGCGGCAATGCGAGGGACATCAGGTTTACGGACCTGGCGAAGTATGCCGGGAGGCAGGGCGTCCCTGCTAAAGAGTATGAATTCCGCAGGAACAGGGGCGTCCGCAGGCGGCTGGACGAGCTGAAGGCGGGGGCTTCCAGGACCGGAACCGATGCACTGCTGGTATATAAAAGCATTGATGCTGACGGCCTGGTCAGGACCTGCCAGGATCTTTCGGATTTAAAAGGCAAGCTGAACGACATGGATGCGTACTGGAAATCCGTCTATGACAGATATACAGAGATGGAGGTAAACTACAGGAACGCAGTCTCACGGAAAGCGGAATCCGAAAAGCAGGCGGGGGTGATGAAGAAGGAAATGCAGCGGTCAGAGGAACTTTACCGGGCATTAGAGAAAGAAAACAGAGGGCTGCGGAGGGAGAATGCGTACCTCCGCAGGATGCTGGAGAAGTACCTGTACCCTGACCTGGCAAGGCAGCTGATGCAGGAAGCGCATCTTCCAGTCAGGACTGCCGGGAACGTGACGCAGGCGGCATTGGGGGACCTGATCGAAGGGACACGCCCCGACCCGTTCGGCGGTGCACAGAAAGCGAAGGAAAAACCAAAGACCAGGGAGGAACAGCTCCTTGATGAGATGAGGAGGCAGGCAGAAGAATGAACCAGTACCCATTGATCAGGGGACAGACAGACTTAAAGGCAAGGAATCCCGCCCTTGCGGAAGAATGGGACGGGATAAGGAACAAGGGACTGACGCCGGAAGACGTGCAGCCGGGATCCGTGAAAAAAGTCTGGTGGAGGTGCCGTAAAGGACACAGCTGGATGTCCGCCGTCTACAGCCGGACGGCCGGGGCTGGCTGCCCGTATTGCGCTGGGAACCGGCTGATCCCCGGAGTAAATGACCTTGCGACAGCGGCCCCTCTGCTTGCGGAGGAATGGGATGTTGGCAAAAATGGGAGCCTTCGTCCTGAGGATGTTGCCGGAGGCACTGCAAAAAGGGTCTGGTGGCGTTGTGCAGAAGGGCACAGCTGGCAGGCGGCGGTATCAAGCCGGGCGGCTGGGAAAGGCTGCCCCTACTGTGCTGGCAGGAAAGTGATGCCTGGGTTCAATGACCTTGCGACAGCGGATCCGGAGCTTACGGCACAATGGGACCATGAAAGGAACGGGGGCTTAAGGCCGGAGGATGTCACGGGCATGAGCCAACGGTCGGTATGGTGGACTGGCCGCTGCGGCCATTCATGGAAAGCAAAGATCTCCAACCGGAGAAATGGATGCGGCTGCCCCTACTGCTGCGGCAAAAAGATTCTGGAGGGCTTCAATGACGCGCAGAGCAGGTGCCCGGAGCTTATGGATGAATGGGATTTTGAAAAAAATACGTTCCTTCCATCGGAGATAACCGCCGGGAGCCAGAAGGATATCTGGTGGCGGTGCAGAAAGGGGCATTCCTGGAAGGCGAAACTGCCGGGCAGGAGACGCGGGAACGGCTGCCCGTACTGCGGGAACCGGAAAGTGCTGCCGGGCGAAAATGACCTGGCATCAGTCCATCCGGAGCTGGCCGGGGAATGGGACTATGGGAAAAACCAGGGATCCACACCGGAGACCGTCATGTACCAGACCCGGAAGAAAGTGTGGTGGAGATGCAGGAAAGGGCACTCCTGGAAAGCGGAGGTCTATGAACGGGCCACAGGGAGCGGCTGCCCTGTCTGCACGCGCCTGCTGGACCGGCACCCGGTCATCCCGGGGGAATCCGACCTTGCGACATACAGCCCCAGGCTGGCCAGGGAATGGGACTGCCAGAGAAATATGGGGCTTACACCGGAGCAGGTCAGGCCGTTTTCAACAAGGAAAGTCTGGTGGGTCTGTGAAAAAGGCCACCACTGGCAGTGCACAGTCCAGGTCCGCCAGAAAGGGACAGGCTGCCCGTTTTGCGATGGGAGGATTCACAGGCAGTCGAGGCTGATATAAATATGGAGATAACACAGCACAGGGAGCCGGTTATCCTGGATACGGCTTTTTGAATATATGGAGGAAACCTATGAAGATAAGGATACGCTCCCCCACTTAACAATGGGGCTGGATGACAACTGAATATGGAACCTGAAAACCAGAGGGCTTTTTGTATATATGGCCGCTTTTAATGAGCGTCCCGGATACAGAAGCCCTCTTTTTTATCCCAAAACAAAAAATAAAAATTTAAGAAAGGAAAAGAACCCAGATCCCGGGATACACAAATCTGGAACGACAAAACCATTGGAATCTATGGTTTGTGTTCTGCACGGATTGTGACAAAACGACAAAATAAGGCGTTTCGGGGGTTTGGGTTTCGGATATAACAATGGCATTTTTTACAACAGCAGTAACAGGATTAAAGACAGTCGTAACAGCAATCGGCGCAGGCGTGGCAGTATGGGGCGTTATCAATCTGCTTGAGGGATATGGAAATGATAATCCGGGTGCAAAATCACAGGGCATTAAACAGGTCATGGCTAATTAGAGGTAATCAAAAGAGGAAAGGAAAAGCACAATCCAGA
>CAJTVD010000116.1 GCA_910579495.1 uncultured Lachnospiraceae bacterium | reverse complement strand
AACTCCTCAAAAATTTTTTTAAAAAAACACTTGCAATTTGAAGAATATTATACTATAATCATACTTGCGTTGTAAATGATGCATTAAACAAATTAAAGACGCGCCTTTAGCTCAGTTGGTAGAGCACCTGACTCTTAATCAGGGTGTCCAGGGTTCGAGTCCCTGAAGGCGCATTGTAAGTACCATTTTTGAGGACATATGAGCCTTGGGGATGGTGCTTTTTTTTAACTGTTACTTAATAACAGCCGTCACTATTGCGGTCAGATCATAGTGGCGGCTATATCTTTCATTTCATCATAAGCCAAGTTCAGCCATACTTAATTTTCTACCAATTATCCAGAAGCATATAATATTTTATCATATCCTGACATATATGACAAAATATCCATAGCCAGATTCTCACTTGATTATTTGCAACATATTCGCAATATCCTCAGTTGCCATCGTTACCTTTGACTTTTCTATTAAGATGTTTCCCCCTGTCATTATGTATGAAGGCATTACCCGGATATCTTTATAATAGATTTCACTATTCCGCAATTTATAGGTGGATACGGCGGGAATCACATTTTTCTTTGTTGACTTTTTAACGATCATGTTAAAGGCTTTCTTTGCAACATCCCCCATAAGCATAATTACCTTTATATTGGGGAATAAAGAAAGTTCTGCTTCTAAATAAGGCAAACTGTTTTCAATACTGCTTTTATCAATGGCATATTCTGTCTTTGGGGTCTTGACGGCATTGGTGATATAGATACCCTTTTGCAATATGTCATTTATGGAAGCAACCTCTGCCCCCGCCATATCAAATATATTGCCGGTAAGCGCACTCCAATAATGTGGAAAGGTGTCTCCAAACATCTTTCGCTTACCAAACCAATACCCATCCCAATGTCGGATAGACGTTTCATATAAATGATAATCCGGCTGTATCCCATTAAACAATTCCAATACTTCTATCTGTCTTTTCCCCGCTTTTAAATATTTTTGTTCTCCTGTGATCAAATGAGCAGTATATCTGCCGCTGGCGCAAGGATAAATACACAATATCGGAACCACCCTTCTGGGCATAGTTCTATTTCCAAATACCCCTGAACCTAAAATACAAAGCCGGACAATTCTGTCAAAATACCTGATACCACACCTGCCACGTAGAGAATCATTGTTATTTTGAGATTTTCCCAAAGACCGTCATTTACCCGGTAGAGCACCAATAGGCCTACCCCTGATCCGGCAAGCAGCCCGGCAAGCATAGAACCGGCTCCCAAGATCCCTTCCAGGTAAAGCTCCGCTAAAATCACAGAAGAGGCACAGTTTGGGATCAGGCCAACTAATCCTGCAAATAAAGGCCCCAGCACAGCCCGGCCTCTGATAAAACCGGATAAATTTTCTTCCCCTGCAAAGCCGATCAAAAGATTCAGGAAAAATGTTATCCCAAGTATAAAAAGGAAAATCTCCAGAGTATGTGAAAGGGCTGATCTCCAGATCTTTTTTTCCCAACAGTGGCAGTGCTGGTGCTGGCACACCTGCCCTATGCGCAGCTCCTCTCCCTTTGTTTTCTTCCATTTTTTCATCAGGATGTCAGTGGTAAGGCCCACAACGATGCCAATTGCCACCTTGAATGCAAGTATGTTGAAAATTCTGGAAAATGGCACCTGCCGGGAAAGAAAAACCGGGAGCATCTCATCTGAAGTGGACAAAAATACCGCCAGCAATGTGCCCAAAGTAATCACACGCCCTGCATAAAGGTTTGAAGCCGCTGCCGAAAATCCGCATTGGGGAACCACCCCAAAAAGTCCTCCCAATATCGGCCCAAATCTTCCCGATCTTTGCATCATATGCCGGGTTCTGTGGCTGGTCTTATGTTCAATATATTCCATGATCAGATAAGTAAAAAATAAAAAAGGAAGTAATTTTATTCCGTCTGTTAAGGTATCCTGTAAAATTTCCGCTAACATATCATGTGCTCCTGAATTTATATTACACATGTTATACCTGACTTGGCTGTATTTGTCAACATTATGAAGACATCAAAAATCAGTTGGGCATCAAAAAAAATCCCTATACAGTTTTAGGAAATTTGGTTATAATACATAAAGCAATTACCCTCATATGGGACTGGTGGGGAGGACAGGGTATGCGGATAGCAGTGTGCGATGATGAGGAAGTGCAGAGAAAACTGATCACAAAATATTTACAGGAATGGGCACGGGAACGGAGCCAGCTTGCAGAAACCGTCCCTTTTCCCAGCGGGGAAAAATTTCTGTTTTCCTGGGAGGATGACAAGTTCTTTGATTTGCTGATCCTTGACATTGAAATGGATGAATTAAGCGGCATGGAACTGGCAAAGAAGGTAAGGGAAGAAAATGAAGAGATCCCCATTTTATTCATTACCGGCTATGAAACTTATATGGCGCAGGGCTATGAAGTATCCGCGATCCAGTACCTGCTAAAGCCCACAAGCAGGGAAAAGCTTTTTGCCGTAATGGACAAGCTGGCAAAGGGGAAAAAGGCAGAAGAAAAACTCACCTTTTCCATGGATGAGGGCCTGTTACTTCTCGCCCCTTCTGAGATCTGGTATGTGGAGGCGGCAGGGCATTATTGTATGCTGCACACATCCTGCCGGCAATACCATCTGCACCACTCTCTTACAGAAATGATAAAGATACTGGGAAAACTTATGGAATTCGTCCAGTGCCACCGTTCCTATCTTGTGAACCTGAAGCATATCTCCGCAATTACCAGAACGGAAATCGTAATGGACGACCAGGAAGCAAGGATCCCCATAAGCCGGAGCGCCTATAAGGCAGTAAATGAAACTTTTATCAAAAATTATGGTTTGTGTGAAAATAAAAAACATAGAGGCTGACGAATCAGAGACTGAGGGCAAGATGAGCTTGCAATATGCCGGGGTAGAAACATGACTTTGACAATTGCTTTATTTATCGCTCTGGTGATCTTTGTAAATTTCCTGTTGTGGCGTCTGTTCCTGCCCTGGGCGGTAAGCCGCAGGATTTCCGGTTTCCAGAACGACTTTATGAGTAAATTCTATAATGAGATCAATGTCACCTACCGCAAAATGCAGGAATGGCGGCATGACTACCATAACCATATCCAGGTTTTAAAAGCAAATTTGATTTTCCAGCAATACGGTCAGGCAATGGATTATCTGGACAAGCTGGAAAAAGACCTTACCACAGTGGACACTGTCCTTAAGACAGGCAATGTAATGGTTGACGCGATCTTAAACAGTAAACTGTCATTGATGCAGGAAAAGAAGATCTCAGTGGATGCTACTGCTTCCCTGCCGGATGCCATTGTGGTATCGGAAACCGACCTGTCCGTTTTGATTGGAAATATACTGGACAACGCCATAGAAGCCTGTATGAAGATTCCCCATGAAAAGGAGCGGTTTATACGGATCTATATGGATATCGTCAAACAACAGCTCTATATTTATGTGGCAAATTCCATGGAAAAGGATCTCCCAAAAACCCATGGCAGCTTTCTTTCCGGCAAACAGGGAGCCCATGGTTTTGGGCTGCCCCGGATCGACAGCATTGTGGCCAAATACAATGGCTTCTTAAACAGGCAAACAGAACCAGGGGTATTCGCAACTGAGATCATGCTTCCCCTGATTGAAAAATAAACTGAAAATACCATTCGTGCATGAGAAGATGTTATTCGTGCACGAATTTTTTTAGGGGAAAATTTATGGTAAAGTATATGGGAAGGATAACGTGAAAGCGGAATTATTAAGTCTTTTTCCTCATAAAAACAAACATCCATTGTTTTATAAATATCAACAGTCCGCTTTCACGCTATCCCTTAAATATCTCTTTACGGAAAGGATCCCACATGAAAAAATCAAGAGAAACATCCTTGGGTACACGCAGATGGTTTAGCAATATCGCTTTCAATATAAAGTCATCCAGGCAATGGGACAAAAACCTGTTTTACTGCCAGATCTTACCGGTAATGCCCAGGGTACTGGCCACTTACCTGGGAATCATGCTGCCTGCGGAGATCGTGCGCGCTTTGGAAAACCACTGGGATCTCCCGGCGCTTATGCTCTATATTTTTGTATTATCCCTAGGCATATGCCTTATGAAAATGATAAGTGAAGGAATGAGTGAATATTTATGGGACAACGCAAAATCCCTCACTATGTATTATGAAAAGCTTGTCTACCATAAGCTGATGCACCTGGACTATGATATGCTGGAAGACTCCCGATATGCCAGCTTGATTGGAAATGTGCTCAATGTTATCCGAAACAGCTATGGCATCAGGGACTCCCTTCTTGCCATCCCCTTTGCCTTTACAGGCTTGCTCAGCGTCCTGTGGTACGGCGCAATGATTGGGTCAAAAAATATCCTGATCGTGATTATCGCCATAATCAATTCCCTGCTCAGTATGAAAATACTGGCCTGGGCAAGGGAAAAACACAGGATCTCCCATGAGCGGCTCAATGTTTATTCCAGACAGACAGCTTACATTAATAAACAGGCAATGGACAGGTCTGCAGGAAAAGATATCAGGATCTACAAAATGTCCGGATGGATCATGGGAAAGTATGGACAGGCATTTAAAGGAATAGATGATACCTTAAGGCAAATACGCAACGGTTATTTTATTAATGTTACATCAGATGCTTCCATGACATTCATACTGAACCTGTTTTCCTATGTATTCCTTATCAGTTTATTGGTGAAAAAAGAAATCACTGTATCCGCCTTTGTATTATACATTGGCCTGATCAAAAGCTTTTCCAGTAATTTTATGTCCCTGATGGATCAGATCGTCACTTTAGACCCTATTGCTGTCTCCATCAACTATATCCGGGAATTGCTGGATCTGCCTGAAAATGCAGGCTGGTCAGAAGGGGTGGGAAATGAGGTGATCCAGCGGATAAAAAAGGAAGGCATCAAGGTTGAATTAAGGGGGGTAAGCTTCCGTTATCCTGGCAATAAGGAGGATACCCTGCATCATATTGATCTGACCATCTCACCGGAAGAAAAGCTGGCATTGATCGGGTTAAACGGCGCAGGCAAAACCACCATGGTAAAACTCTTATGCGGATTCTACAGGCCAACAGAAGGAAAAATACTGATCAATGGCATCCCGGTATCTGATTTTAGCAAGGAAGAGTATCACGGACTGGTATCTGTTTTGTTTCAGGACCATACTTTTCTGCCTGTAACACTGGATCTAAACCTGACAGGGGAAAAACCGGAAGATATTGACAGCCAAAAACTTGCCTGGGCGCTTAAGATGTCGGGTTTTTCGGAAAAATATGAAAGCCTTCCTAAAAAGGGAGAAACTCTTCTTGTACGGGAAGCCAATGGGGAAGCCACTGATTTTTCCGGAGGGGAGAAGCAAAAGCTGCTGTTCGCCAGGGCATTATACAAAGATTCTCCCTTCATGATCTTGGATGAACCCACCGCCGCATTAGACCCCATAGCCGAAAACCAGATGTACCTGGATTTCAGCCAGGCTGCAAAAGGAAAAACCTGCGTGTATATATCACACCGCTTATCCAGTACCCGTTTCTGTGACAGGATCATCCTCATGGAGCATGGGAAAATCACGCAGGAGGGTACCCATGATGAGCTGATGGCCCAGGGAGGCCGTTACGCAGAGCTGTTTGAGGTACAGAGCATGTATTACAAAGAACAGGAAAAAAATAAAAGGCAGTGCGCCATCATGGATGATGATTTTGATAAAACGCAAGACCATAAAGGGATTTTTTATGAATAGATCAAACTGGAACGATATTTGGGTATATTTTAAAGACCTTGCCAAAAGGGAAAAAGGCACTGTGATTAATCTGTTAGGATTGATCATTACAGAAGCCATCCTTCCCTATATCAGCATCGTGGGAATGGGATTCCTGCTGAATAAAATCTATCAGGGAGCCGATATGGGAACTTTGTTCCAATATGCCCTGGCGATCCTCCTTACGACGCTTTTGTTTACTGTCCTGCACGCCAGGCTGACTGAGAATTCCAGGCGTGCAAGGGATAATTCTGTGGATCTGGAGTCCGGGGAAATGAACCGGAAAAGCCTTTCTATGGATTATGAGTATCTGGAAGATCCCCATGTGCAGGAATTGCGCAGCTGGGCGCTGTCCAGGTCAAACTTTGGCATCAGAGGCTGGTTTTTGTTTTTTGCCCAGTCTACGCTGGCAAACCTTTTATCTGTATTTACTGCCCTGGTCGTCCTTTTTCCCATGTTTTTTGGAGAAGAAAAGATTGGGAACGGGAAAGGTTCGTTTTTTATCTCCCTGGGATTATGTGCAGCGATCCTTTTTATGGTATGGGGCAACTATAAGGCAAGTATTTATTTTGTGGAAAAAGCAGGAAATGTCTACGGTCAGATGGAAGGGCTTTTTAACAAAAGAAGGTATTTCATGAATATGTTTTCCGGGGTAGAATCCCAGAAAGACTTAAGGATGAACCGCCAGCAGGATATCATTGACCATGAGATCCACCACACTTACGGGAAACTGCAAAAGCAACAGTTAAAAGGAAACCACTTTTATATCAATGGGTTATTGACAGGTGTGGCATTATCCGATATTTCCTGTTTCCTGGTCTATGTTTTTATCGTGATCCATGCCTATATGGGGCTGATCCCCATAGGAAATGTGGTGGTATATGCAGCCAGCATCGTACAGCTTACCAACGCAGTCACAGAATTTGCAGAGACCATAGGACGCATAAAAGAACTTTCCACATTTACAAAAAATTATATGGAATTTATTCATCTGGGCAACCGAAAATACAATGGGACTCTTCCTGTTGAAAAGCGCCAGGATAACCGCTTCCATGTATCTTTTGAGCATGTGTCCTTCCGCTATCCCGGGACAGACAGGGACGTGATAAAGGATCTGGATATCTCTTTTGAAATCGGGGAAAAAATGGCCATCGTGGGGAAAAACGGCTCCGGGAAAACTACTTTTATCAAGCTTTTGTGCCGCCTGTATGATGTCACGGAAGGGTGTATCAAAATCAACGGAATCGATATCCGTAAATATAACTATGAGGAATACTGCCGCCTGTTTTCCGTGGTTTTCCAGGATTTTTGTATGTTTGCCTTCCCTCTTGGGGAGGACATCGCATCCTCTGGATCCCCGGAAGAAGGAAGAGTTGTGGACGCCCTGGAAAAGGCGGGGCTAAAGGAGCGGTTAGGGGCGCTGGAGCAGGGGCTGGCAACTTATGTGGGGAAGGATTTCCATGAGAGCGGCATTTCCTTTTCCGGAGGGGAAAAGCAGAAAATGGCTATCGCCAGGGCAATTTATAAGGATGCTCCTTTTATTATCATGGATGATAGGCGTTTGCGAAACGCCAGAACCCGCATAAATACAGGATTCTCTTTGTTACAAAATAAAACAACTCCTCACAGGTCTGTGGTATAATTGAAATGTCCAGTAACAATTATCCATATCCACCAGTAAAGGAGTCGTATCTATATGATAACACATAAACAGCTCTCTTTGGCAGAT
>CAJTVD010000115.1 GCA_910579495.1 uncultured Lachnospiraceae bacterium | reverse complement strand
GGATACGTCTTTTATTACAATGACAGGATATTCGGCGGAATTTATGATTCCGGGGAACTGTTGATTAAGATTACAGAAACCAGCAGAAAGTATATGCCGGAAAGCCAACCGGAACTGCCCTATAAAGGGGCGAAGGAAATGCTTCCATGTACGATTTTGGAGGACAGGGAAGAACTACAAAAAATGGTAACAGAAATGTATCCGGAATTGCCGGAGAGAAAGAACAGACGCCGCCAGGCTCCGTGAGCTGATTTATTGTAAGAAAAAAGAAGCAACCGCCAGTAAAAGCGGTTGTTTTTGTATGTCCGGCATGGGCGGATCCTAACCGGTACGCTGTTATGCTTCAACGCTTGGATGGGCAGAATCTCCCGCAAATATGCCAATGAAAAATCTTGTGCTCCACTAATGTGGATAACTTACATGATATATGGTAATATAATTGAAAACTGATTTGAAGGAGGAAAAATTAGAAAGGTGCAGGAAATGAATCCAAAAGTTTATGAATTTGAAGCCTTGATTTATAAAGTGGAGAAAAAAGGCGGTGCCTATGTGGTTTTTCCCTATGACATCAGGGAAGAATTTGGCAGGGGGCGGGTGAAGGTGGCTGCTACCTTTGATGGGGAACCTTATGAGGGGAGTATTGTCAATATGGGCGTGAAAGACCAGCAGGGCAATATTTGCTATATTATTGGTATACGGAAGGATATCCGTTCCAAAATAGGGAAACAGCCCGGAGATAAGGTTATGGTGACAATAAAGGAACGGGAATAGCGAAAAGGAGGAAGGGAAACATGTGGACATGCCCTAAGTGCGGCCGTGCTTTGCAAAGGCAGAACCAGAGCCATTATTGTGGGGAGAAGCCAAAGACGGTTGATGAATATATTATGGCCCAGCCGGAAGAATGCCAACAGTATTTAAGACAGATAAGGGACGCTCTCCGAGCAGCACTGCCGGAGGCGGAGGAGAGGATTTCCTGGAGTATGCCCACTTTCTGGAAGAAATATAATATTATCCACTTTGCCGCCCACAAAAAACATATGGGCGTTTATGCGGGGACAGAGGCGGTAGTGGAATTTGGCGAAAGGCTTAAAGATTATAAAACCAGCAAAGGGACCATACAGTTTCCTTATGATAAACCCCTTCCCCTGGAACTGATCAGGGAAATTGCAAGATGGTGCTATGAAACAGGGAACCATCCTTAAGCCATGTGGCATGGGGTTAATGATTTTTACTAGGAAAATTTGCAGTGTGGGCAGGAAGGGAGATTTTTATGGGCAATGAGAAGGTTTACCAGATGGATTTTTCGAAAATTTACGGCTTATTGGTAAATAAGGCGGTAAAAAAGGGCAGGACAAAGGAAGAGGTGGATGAGGTGATCTGCTGGCTTACGGGATACAGTAAGGAGGCGCTCCATGGGATGGCGGAAAAGCCAGCCACCTATGGGGAGTTTTTCCGCAATGCCCCAAAGATGAATGAAAAAAGGAGCCTGATAAAAGGCGTTGTCTGCGGCGTAAGGGTGGAAGATATTGAGGATCCCCTTATGCGCGATATCCGATATCTGGATAAGCTGGTTGATGAACTTGCAAAGGGGAAAGGGATGGATAAAATACTGCGTGTATAATTTTATGGTGTAGCCATGCTTCCTGGGAGCCTGTATTTCTTCCTATTTTATAGTGATATTTAACCCTGGGGCAGGCCACCCTGCTGCCGGGGCTACAAGGATTGAGATTAACAGGCAGGAAGCGCTGGCAAAAGCTTTTGTTTTTTGTATGAGAACAAGCAAAACAGGCACAATATGGAAAGGGGTGTATAATAATAACATAGAGGGCAGCATCCGGTTTTTGGGATGCGGAAAGAAGGAAATATGAATCAGGCAATTGGTTGGGCGGCAATGGGAACCGGTTTTACCTTGTTAATGACTTCCCTTGGTGCCAGTGTGGTATTCATTTTCAGAAAAGAAATGGGAAAAAGTATTCAAAGGGCATTTCTGGGTTTTGCGGCGGGGGTGATGATGGCGGCTTCTGTGTGGTCGCTGCTAATCCCTGCGATTGATGGGACAAAAGAGGCAGGGGGCATTGCGTGGGTCCCGGCGGCAGGTGGGTTTGTGCTGGGCGGGCTGTTCTTATATTTGCTGGATTTCCTGATGCCCCATCTGCATCTGGGGGAGAAAAACCCGGAAGGCGTCCGGAGCTCCTTCCACAGGACTACGCTGCTGGTGCTGGCGGTAACCCTGCACAACATACCGGAAGGAATGGCGGTAGGGCTGGCTTTTGCCATGGCGGCCCAGCATCCCCAGGACCAGGCTTTGTATGCGGCGGCCTTTGCCCTGGCAATGGGGATCGGCATACAGAACTTCCCGGAAGGGGCGGCCATATCCCTTCCCTTGCGGCAGGAGGGGATGGGCAGAGGGAAGGCTTTTGTGCTTGGCAGCCTTTCAGGGGTTGTGGAACTGATATTCGGAATAGGCATCACCCTGATCGCCCTGCAGATAGCGCCATATATGCCATGGTTTCTGGCCTTTGCAGCGGGGGCGATGATTTATGTGGTGGTGGAGGAACTGATACCGGAGGCAAACCAGGGAGAACACTCCAATCTGGGAACGGCTGGGGTTATGGCGGGGTTCCTGGTTATGATGATATTGGATGTGGCCCTGGGATAAAAGTACTAAAACCATAAAACACCTTGCATGGAACTTCTATTAATGCTATAAGTAGTTTGTTAGTTGAAATAGCGGACAGAATCCGCCGCAAGCCGGAAAAGCCGGAAGGGCGGGAACGCTGGCATTGCTTTTTTGGTGAAAGGGCTGGGTGAAAGGGTCCGGCATTGGGAGCCTGTCCGTGCAAGGGAGGAAAAGGAATGAAAAAGAAAGCCTTGTTTGCCGTTTTGGCGGCAGCGGTAATGCTCACCGCCTGCAGCGGAAAACCAGGATCTGAAATGGATTCGGGGAACCCGTCTGGGGTACAGGAGTCCCCGGCAGCGGAAGGGGCTGGGACAGATGCCCTGCCAGAGACGGAAACAGAAGCGGACAATGAAGAGGGGGAAGAAGAACCTGAGGCGGGAATCGGTGACGGCTATGTAAAGGGAACGGTTACAGATACAGGCTGGGAGAGCGAATACCTGGGCATGCGCTATATCATGCCAGAGGGGATGCTGATGGCCACGGAGGAAGAACTGAACCAGGTAATGGGGCTGGGGGCGGAGATCCTATCGGGGGACATTAACGAATTGCAGATGGAGTATGCCCGGATGCGTACAGTATATGAAATGATGAGTACCGATGCCACTGGTGCTACCAATGTGGTGCTGACGGTGGAAAAGCTCCTTTTCAGCAATATGGACGCAGAGCAGTATGTGCAGTCCCTTGAACAGGGGCTGAAAAAGATGAGCGCGATTTCCTACACCGTCTTAAGCGATGATGAAACTGTGGAAATTGCAGGGATGGATTATATCAAAGTAAGCGTCCAGGCACAGTCCGGGGATGTGGCTGTGAACCAGGATTATTATGTACGTGTAGCTGACGGCAGGGCGGTGTCTTTCGTGATTACCAGCCAGGAGGAAACCGCACAGCAGGCGGAAGCAGTGTTAAACGCTTTTACGGCCTATTAATTCCCTGCAGGAAAAATTGGATAGCAGATGAAATGGAAGCCCTTTAGCAATGCCGGAGGGCTTCTCTTTCGTAGATGCGCCGGAAATAAGTCCCGGCGGAGCACAGAGGGAGGGCAATATGGAGGAAAAACAACAGCTAAGTTTGCAAAGGGCAATGAGGGAATATTTTGATTCTATATATTTGGAGACACGGCATATAGACGGGGGAAAGCCGGAAACTGCCATGGATTTATTCGGAAACCAGTTATCCACCCCTGTTATGGCCCGGGTTTGTCCAGGGCCAGATGGCCAGGCCGCTGCCAAAGGGAAAGCTGCTGCCAGGGCGGGGGCGGGGGCCTGGGCACCCATGGAGGAGGAAGGGGAATTTGTAAAGATCACTGCGGCAGGCGCAAAAACCCTGGCATTGGTGAAGCCCTATGAAGACCATAAATTGATCATTGCCCAAATGGAAAGGGCGGCGGAATGCAATGCCTTTGCCATAGGGCTGGAAATAGACTGTGTATTTGGCCGTGAAGGTAATCCCCGCAGGATAAAGGGCCATGCCCTTGGGCCTAAAACCCTGGAGGCCCTTGGGCAGTTGGCCGCTGCCTCACCGTTGCCCTTTGTGGTAAAGGGAGTTTTAAGCCAAAAGGACGCCTATAAATGCCTGGAGGCAGGGGCATCGGGGATTATGGTCTCCCCGGACCCTCTTTTGGGTTCCCGGGGGCTTTTGCCCCTTGAGGCGCTGCCGGGGATTTTAAAAGTAGCTGACGGCCGGATACCCGTGTTTGTTGAGGGAGGGATCACAAGTGGGGCTGATGTATTTAAATGCCTTGCAATGGGGGCGGCGGCTGTGTGTGTAGGCCAGGTTTTGGAAAAGCCTTTTCAGGAAAGGGGGGAAGAGGGGTTTTTGGAAGAAATCAACAGGATGAATGCTGAGCTGAAAGGGATTATGGCGCGGGCCGGATGCCCTTCCCTAAAGTGCATAAGCAAGGATTCACTATGGAAAACAGATTCAGCCTGCCGGCCCTAAATTTACCCACAACATGATAGCTTTTTAAGATTAATGCTGGTATAATAAAAACAGTATAATTGATTGAATACATTAGCACATGCTGTATCCATAGTGCCCCTCCCCACACCAGTTAAGGGTTTGCCGCATAAAGTAGAATTAACATGCAGTAAACACGGAGTATGGCAGATGGCAAACCAAAAGCTGGAAAACCTGCTGAATCTTGCCCTTGAGGTGGAGGAAGCTATAAGGGAAAAATCAGGCCAGTTGGGGGTGGGTTTTTCAGGGAAAACCCGGAATTGGGAACTGATCGTAAAATATAATGGCAATATTGGAAGGCTGCAAAGCGGCGTGGTCAAGGTGGAGGAGCTGATTGCGGGTTATGCGGTGGTTACCCTGCCGGAGCCCCTTATTGATACATTTACACAGTTAGAGGAAGTGGAATTTGTTGAAAAGCCCAAGCGGCTTTATTTTTCCACTATGGCCGGGAAGCAGGCTTCCTGTATTTTCCCGGTAACAGTGCGCCCCCCTTACCTTACAGGGAAAGGTGTGCTGGTTGCGGTAATTGACTCCGGGGATGGCGTTATGGAAATGCCATAACCACATATAGATAATAACAGGGCTTTATACGGCGGGGATGCCCCGCAGTTTTAAGGCTCTGCACATAAAATACCATAATAATTGAAGGAGGAGTTACATGAAGGTACTGGTAATTGGCGGTGTGGCTGCCGGCACAAAGACGGCGGCAAAATTAAAAAGGGCGGACCGGGGCGCCCAGGTTACCCTGATCTCCAAAGGCAGGGATATTTCCTATGCAGGGTGCGGGCTTCCCTACTATGTGGGGGGACTGATTGAAGAAAGGGAACAGCTTATCGTAAATACCCCTGAGAAATATGCCGCCCTCACAGGTGTGGAGGTGTTAACGGAAAAGGAAGCCTTGGGGATAAACGCCCAGGAAAAGACCGTAAGGGTGAAGGACTTAAAAACAGGCAGCGAGGAAGACTTTGGCTATGATAAGCTGGTGATTGCCACAGGGGCGTCCCCGGCGGTCCCTCCGGTGAAGGGGATGGAGTTACAGGGCGTATTTACTATACGGACGCCCCAGGATGCCATTGGCGTGAGGGCCTATGTGGAAGAAAACAGTGTAAAAAAGGCAGTAGTGGTAGGGGCAGGCTTTATCGGGCTGGAAATGGCGGAAAATCTGCAGCAGAAGGGAGTTTCTGTGACGGTAATTGATTTTGCGCCCCAGATATTGCCCAATATTTTAGACCCGGAAATGGCAGCTTACGGCAAAAAGCATCTGCTAAAGAAAGGCATCCGGGTAATCACAGGCACCAAGGCGGAAGAAATTACCGGGGAGGGCAGCGTCTCTGCCATTAAAACCAGCGCCGGGACGTTAAACTGCTCGCTGGTGGTCATGGCAGCAGGCATCCGCCCCAATACCGCTTTCCTGGAAGGCAGCGGCATAGAAATGGACCGGGGGACGATTTTGGTGGATAAGGCTATGAAGACCAGCCTGCCCGATGTATATGGGGCGGGAGACTGTGTGCAGGTTACCAGCCGTATTACCGGAAAAGGGCAGTGGTCGCCTATGGGGTCTTCTGCCAATATGGAAGGCAGGACCCTTGCCCAGATTCTTGCAGGGAGCCAGAAAGAATATCCCGGTGTGCTGGGGACCGGCGTGGTGAAGCTGCCGGGGCTGAATTGCGGGCGTACCGGGCTTACCGAGGAACAGGCTATCGCTGCAGGGTACCAGGTGGAGACAGTGCTGGCCGTTACGGATGACAAGGCCCATTATTATCCCGATGCTGCCTTTTTTGCCACAAAGCTGATTGCGGATAAGGAGAGCCATAAGCTTTTGGGCCTGCAGGTGTTTGGCCCCGGGGCTGTGGACAAGATGGTGGACATTGCTGTTATGGGTATCAATATGGGGGCAAGGCTGGAGGATTTTGAGAACGCGGACTTTGCCTATGCGCCGCCTTTTTCCACCGCCATCCATCCCCTGGTACAGGCGGTATACATATTACTCAATAAATTAAACGGGGATATGGTGAGCATGACTCCCGCCGAGTATGCGGCAGGGAAGGCAGAAGGTTACCGGGTACTGGATGTGGCGCCTGCCCCTTCCATCCGGGGAGCGGAGTATATTGAACTTGGCAAGGTGAATGGCGGGCTGCCTGGCATCGGAAAAGAGGAAAAACTGCTGCTGGTATGTGCCAAGGGCAAGAGAGGCTATTTCCTCCAGAACCGCCTGCGCTATTTTGGCTATACCAACACCGTAGTGCTGGAGGGCGCTGCCTTCTTTAACGATGTAAAGGTAAACGGCACTGACAGCCAGGTGCCAAAGGAAGAGGAAACCAGGGTGAAAGCTTTGGGATTTTTGAAAGACAAGAGGACTCCGGATAAGTTTAACGGCCGTGTGATCACCAGGAACGGAAAGATTACGGCAGATGAGGCAAAGGCCATTGCGGAGGCAGCGGAGAAGTTCGGCAGCGGGGAAGTGACCATGACCTCCCGCCTTACCATGGAAATCCAGGGGGTGCCTTTTGAGAACATTGAGCCTTTGAGGGCATATCTTTTAGAGGCAGGGCTGGAAATGGGAGGCACAGGCTCCAAGGTGCGCCCTGTGGTATCCTGTAAAGGGACCACTTGCCAGTACGGGCTGATTGACACCTTCGGGCTGTCCGAGGAAATCCATGAGCGGTTCTTCCATGGCTATGCCAATGTGAAGCTGCCCCATAAGTTCAAAATTGCAGTAGGGGGCTGCCCTAATAACTGTGTGAAGCCGGATTTAAATGATCTGGGCATTATCGGCCAGAGAGTACCCCAGCTGGATCCGGAAAAATGCCGTGGCTGTAAGGTATGCCAGGTGGAGAATAACTGCCCCATCCATATCGCTGGGCTGAAAGAGGGCAAGCTGGTAATAGATGAAGAAAAGTGCAACCACTGCGGGCGCTGCATGGGGAAATGCCCTTTCGGCGCACTGGAGAATTATGTGGACGGCTATCGGGTATACATTGGCGGGCGCTGGGGCAAGAAAGTAGCCCAGGGCAGATACCTGGATAAGGTCTTCACAGACAAGGAAGAGGTGCTTTCCATAGTGGAGAAGGCAATTTTACTGTTCCGTGAACAGGGAATCACAGGAGAACGTTTTGCGGATACTGTGGCCAGGATCGGCTTTGGGCAGGTGCAGGAACAGCTCCTTGCAGACGGCCTGCTGGCAAGGAAACAGGAGAACATTTCTGCGCAGAAGCATATGAAAGGCGGGGCTACCTGCTGATTTCCTATATACATGGCTTACAGGCAGCGGCA
>CAJTVD010000114.1 GCA_910579495.1 uncultured Lachnospiraceae bacterium | reverse complement strand
CCAGGTTTTACCTGGCATCCGTTTTTTAGGCGCGGCCCCATGCAGGAGATTCCCCGTTTTTAGCAACCTGGAAGTATCCAGAGGATTTTTTCCAATACTTAATTTTTAGCGTTTTTTATTTCATTTCAGTATGGTATAATATTGCCATTAAGGCATTAAATGTAACAAAAGGGAGGAGATACTATGGCAAAACTCATTATAACGGTGGAAGGGGGAAAAGTGACGCAGACGCTGAACTTTTTGGACAGGAATGTGAAAGATAACAGGTATGTCTATGGGAACGGCCATGAATCAGGCATTGTGGATGACCCCGCGAAAATATATGAGGATATTCCAGAATATTACCGTATATCCGAAAGCTATGAAGAGTTGCTTGAGGCAGTGAATTTGGGTAAAAGCCAGATTACCAACAGTATGCGCCAGTTAAATGAGCTGGAGAAGGAAATGGACGCTTATGTTATTCCCGACCCAGGGCGCGAACAGGAGCATGTCATCACATTAAGCAGTGATGATTTAAGGGAGCTTGCCAAAATACAGAATTCCTCTCCGCTTACCAATGATAAACTAATTGAAGAAGCGATTAAAAAGCTGATACATAGTGGAAAGGAATAGGGGCTGCCATGTTGCCTGCATCCGGGGCAGGGAGGTGATATACAAATATCCCCTGCCCTGGGTTACCATAGACAAAGTGCGGGAAAAGATGTAAATTTTTTATCTAATTGGGAGTGTTATTCATGAAGGAAGATTTAATAGTACCTGGGCGGACTTATGGGTTTACAGATTTTATCCGTATTCCCTGCAAAGTCTGTCCTTTTTATACAGTGATCAGAATTGGGAACCACATATTGGCATCTGTTACCCCTTCTTTGCAGGTACTGGTAAGCGCCGCCTTTGTGGATACGGCGCTGGCAGTTTTTGCAGGGAGGGCACAAGGGGAAGATATTTACCTGCCGCTGGCAGGGCTGATTTTAATTATTGCCTACACGAACCTGAACTGGCAGATAATAAGCTGCATTAATTTAAAGTCAGAAATACGCCTTACCCAGGCATACAAGGCTGAACTGGCACAGAAACGGGCGAAGCTGGCATATCGGTATATAGAAGACAATGATACCTGGGATTTAATTAACCGGGTATGTAAAGAACCCGTGGAGAAGATAAACGGCGGCTTTGGCAATGTGCTGGGAGCCGGCGGGCTGGTGTTGCAGGTGGGCTCCCTCCTTGCTATACTGCTGGCCCAGGTATGGTGGGCAGGGCTGGCAATTGTGGCTATGTCAGTGCCATTGTTCTTTCTTGCCATCAAAGGAGGGAAGCAGATCTATGAAGAAAACAAAAATGCCATGAAATACAGCCGCAGGGCGGATTACCTTAAAAGCGTCCTTCAGGGGCGTGAGAACGTGGAAGAGAGAACCCTGTTCGGTTATACAGACGCTGTAAACAGGCAGTGGCGGGAAAAGTATGAGGCAGCCCGGAAAATTGATATGAAAGCAAGTTTGAAATATTTTATACGTGCCAAGGGCTCAGGGCTTGTGATTGTGGTTCTATCCCTGCTGATTGTCTTTGTGCTGCTGTTCCCCTTAAAAAGGGGAGAGGTAACGGCAGGAATGTTCATGTCCCTGGTGACTGCCGCTTTGGGGCTGGTGCAGACGCTCTCCTGGGAGCTCACCAATACCATGAGCAAGATAGCCAAGAATGTGGAATACTTAAAGGATATGACGGTTTTTGCAGGGCTTGGGGAAACAGAAGGCGCTTTGGACCTGCCAGAAACAGAAATGGCCTTTGAAAGCCTGGAATTTTGCCATGTGGCTTTCCGGTATCCAGGCTCGGAGCGGGAAATCCTGAAGGATTTTAACCTGAAAATAGAAAAGGGACGCCACTACGCCTTTGTGGGGGTGAATGGGGCGGGAAAGACCACCATCACAAAGCTGCTTACAGGGCTTTATGACGATTATGAAGGGGATATCCTGATTAACGGGAAGAACCTGCGCACCTATACCCAGGCGGAAATAAAGGCGTTATTTTCTGTGGTCTGCCAGGACTTTGCCAGGTATCAGGTTACTGTAGAAGACAATATTGCCCTGGGGAATGTGCTGGTAAGGGAGAAAACGCAGATAAAAGAGGCAGCGGATATCATTGGCCTTGGGGAAACCATTGAAAAACTTCCCCAGGGAATGCAAACCTATCTGGGAAAGGTGCGGGAAGGCGGGACGGACCTCTCCGGCGGCCAGTGGCAGCGGGTTGCCATTGCCAGGGCGCTGTATAATCCTGCGCCGGTGCGGATACTGGACGAGCCCACTGCAGCCCTGGACCCGGTAGCGGAGAGTGAAGTTTATGAAATGTTTGGAAAAGTCAGCCTTGGAAAAACAACAGTTTTCATCACCCACAGGCTGGGGGCAGCACGTCTTGCGGATGAAATCATAGTGTTAGATGGAGGCAGGGTGGCAGAGCGGGGAAGCCATGAGGAACTTCTTTCAAAGAAGGGCATTTATGCCAAGATGTTTGAAGCGCAAAGGAGCTGGTATCAATGAAAGATGGTAAAAAAATCGGAATATGGCAAATCTTAAAAACATTGATGCCCCAGATTGTGAAAGCCTCCCCGTGGCTGTTCTGGGGGACAGTTATTGTACAGATATTCCATGGAATCTCCTGGGGCATGGGGATCATGATGCAGCAGCGTTTTTTTGACCAGGCAGTCCTTCTGGTCCAGGGAAAGACGGCCTTTGGCAGGGTTTTTCTGGCACTGGGAGGTATGGGCCTGGTGTCTGTGGGAACCCAGATTTTAAATGGTGCCGGTAATTTTCTGCCTGGCGTTTTGGACAAAATCGTGGGCCGCTGCCAGATAGAGGCAATCCATGAAAAAATAGCACGGATAGACCCGGCTTCATTTGAGGACACCCGGAAGCTGGATGAAATCAATAAGGCGGAGAAGGGGGCGGAAAATTCCTTCTGGTTTATCTGCACTTTTATCATAATTTTTGCCTTTTATTTAACCTATTTTATTTTCGTGGGCTGGTATCTGTTTTCTTTAAAGCCTGTCCTATGTGTAACCTTGGGGATTATTTTTCTGCCCATTGCCCTGGGACAGTTGATCCGTATGAAATTTTTTACCCGAATGGAAGAGGCTTCCGCGCCGGTGCGGAGGGAGAATGAACATTATGAAGCCTGTATGGTAAGTAGGGAATTTTTTCGGGAGACCAGGCTTTTGGGGAGTTTCCAGTACTTTAAGAAGCTTTATCTGGAGACCCTGGGCTTGCTTTTGGGGCTGAAATACAAAGCCACCATGAAATCCAATCTGTTTGAGCTGGCCATGCGGGGGATTACTGTGGCAGGCTATATATTTATCCTGCTAATGCTTTTTGACGCTCTTATGAAACAGGAAGTGAGCGTGGGTGCTTTTGCGGCAGTCTTCCATTCCCTTGGTGCACTGTACTGTATTATGGAAGAAGTAATCTGCAGGCATGTTTCCAATATGGCCCAGGAGGCCGGGACTGTGGTGAATTATATCCGCTTTCTGGATATGGAGGAACGGGACAGCGGGGGGCAGGAAGCGCCTGGGTGGGGGGATATTGTGTTGGAGGATGTAAGCTTCACCTACCCTGGGGCGGAAAAACCAGCAGTGCAGGGAGTAAGCTTTACCCTGAAGAAAGGGGAAACCCTGGCCATTGTGGGGGAAAACGGTTCCGGAAAATCCACCCTGACCCGCCTTCTTTGCGGGTTATACCAGCCTGGTTCAGGAAGGACGGTGATGAATGGCGTGGAGATGGGAAATCTGTCCTTCCAGGCGCTGTTTGCCCGTACCTCCGGCGTGTTCCAGAAATACCAGAGGTATCAGATGACCTTAAAGGAAAATATCGGTATCAGCCATACCGGGAAGCCCTGTGAGGAGGAAACGCTTAACCGTGTGTGCCGTATGGCAGGGGTGGAGGGGAAAAAGGAACTGTTTCCCAAAGGGTACGATACCATGCTTTCCCGGGAATTTGAAGGGGTGGATTTATCCGGCGGCCAGTGGCAGAGAGTGGCCATAGCCAGAGGATTTTTCCGCAGCCATGACCTGATCATTTTGGATGAGCCTACAGCGGCTATTGACCCTTATGAGGAAACCCGGGTTTATAACCAGTTTGCGGAAATTTCCAAAGAAAAATCGGCGGTAATTGTCACCCATAGGCTGGGTTCTGTGAAGCTGGCGGACAGAATCCTTGTAATGAAAAAGGGGCGCATCTGCCAGATGGGAACCCACCAGGAGCTGATGGCCCAGGAAGGCGGGGAGTATAAAAGGCTGTACGAATCCCAGGAGAGGTGGTACCAGGAGGCGGAATAAAATTTGAAAGTGACACAATGTGTCCAGGTAATCTGTTATAATTCTATTTAGTAATTTGGATAAAAATTTTAAAGGTAATGGAGTAGGATATGAACCTGAAATTTACCGTAACACAGTCCGAGCTTTCGGATCTGCTTGTAAATATTTCGCCTATCCGCCCTGTGTTTATCTGGGGGGCACCGGGCATCGGAAAATCTGCCCTGGTAGAGAAGTTTGCGGAGGATGTGGGCCTGGCATGTGTATCCCTTCTTGGCAGCCAGCTTGCCCCTGAGGATATTATCGGGATCCCCCAGATAAAGGGGGAAACATCCCAGTTTATGCCCCCCAAAATGATTGCCAAAAAGGAACCCTATGTATTATTCCTGGATGAGTTAAATGCCTGTTCCCAGGAGGTGCAGAAGGCTTTTTACAGCCTCATCCATGAAAGGCGTATCGGGGAGTATCATCTGCCGGAGGGGAGCGTGGTAATCGGGGCAGGGAACCGTTCCCAGGACGGGGCTATTGTCAAAACCATGTCAACCGCCCTTATCAACAGGATGTTCCATGTGCAGCTTACTGCCGATCCCAGGCAATGGCTTGACTGGGCTTATGAAAATTCCCTGCACAAATGGGTGATTGACTATATCACCCAGCGCCCAGACCACCTTTTTTCCCAGCCCCCAAAGACCGAGGAGCCTTATTCCACTCCCCGTTCCTGGCATATGTTAAGCGACGCGCTGAAAGAATATGGGGCAGGGGAAAAGGATGTTCCATGGCAGATCCTCCAGGTGCTGGCATTCGGCTCCCTGTCCCCAACACATGCGGGAACGTTCCTGGCCTTTGTGAAATTGCTTGGCAATAAGAACCTGCTGGATGAAATTATCAAAGGCAGCGCAAGATGGCCCGCATCCCCCGGCCAGAGGGATGTGCTTTATTTTGTGGCCCAGAGCTTTCGGGCAAAGCTGCTTTTAGAACTGCCAGAGGATAAGGGAGGGATAGACAAGAATACCCAGTTTCTTACCCACCGGGCCAAAGCCATGATAAAGGATTTGTCCCACATTAATATTGAGCTTGCCCAGATGATTGTTTCCTCTGATGACGGGAAGGTTCTGCCTGAATGGTTTATGGTGGAGATCATCCGGGACCTTCCCCGTCTGGCCATAAACAGCAGGTGATGATATGGGCAGAAAAAAATCACCAACCAATATCCCCCCAAATGAACAGCGCCTTCTTGACGGGATACAGATGGTAAATAACCATCCCCTTTTCGGCAGGCTGAGAATTTCACAGAACATTGTGGGCAAAGCCATGCTGGGCAGAAATGCTGGCGCAAAAATCTCCTACAGGGGTGTGGTTTATCTTAACAAAGACGCTTCCCATCCCCCGGCAGAGTGGGCGCATATGATCGCCCATAATATGCTCCATCTTGCATTCGGCCATTTTGACGCAGAGAAGATGCCAGGATTTTTCAGGGAACTTCCCGGGGGCAGGAAGGAATGGGCGGTAAGCTGCGATTTCCGGTTATGGAACATGGCATGCGATATTTATATTTGCAAATTTTTGTCAGATGTGAAATTTGGGACGCCCTTTTTTCCTGCTGACAGCCTTGCACGGTTTGGAAGTGTATCCAGTGAAAGAAAAATTTATGATTATCTCTTCAAAAATAATATAGGCGCTTCAGAAAACCTTTACGGCACAGCCGCTGTGGGGGAGGCCGATATGCTGGAACCGGATAAGCCCCTTAAATACAGTGAAAACCAAAAGAACGGATATGTTACGAATTTTGCCCTGGCATTGGCAGATTCTGTCCATAAAGTGATTGGCCAGGCAGAAGAGGGCAGTGCTCCCCGGACGGTAATGCAGAACGCTGCCCTTTGGTTTATCAACCATTATCCCTTGCTGGGAGGGATTGCTTCCGGTTTCCGGGTTGTTGATACACGGGAAAACCCTGTACTTTTAAACGATATCTCTATTGCCGCTGTAGATGTAGTAAAAGGTGAGATTTATGTCAATTGGGCGGCGGGGCTAAATCTGGAGGAATGGAAATTTGTCCTTGCCCATGAGTATCTCCATGCGGGGCTGCAGCACCATGCCCGCTGCCAGGGACGGGATCCCCAGCTTTGGAATGCGGCATGTGATTTTGTGATAAATGGCTGGCTTCAGGAAATGAAGATCGGGCAGATGCCGGAGCGCGGGCTGTTATATGACGGGAAGCTGAAAAACCAGTCCGCAGAAGAAATTTATGATCTTCTTGTGCAGAACCTGGCAGGCAGTACAAAGTTTGAAACCTTCAGGGGATATGGCAAAGGGGACATAATCAGGGAGGGATATACCGGAAGCCTTACCTGCCCGGTTTCCTTGGATGAGTTTTGCAAAAACGCCCTGGGGAGCGGCCTGGAATACCATATATCCTATGGACGTGGTTACCTTCCGGCGGGGTTGATAGAGGAGATTAAAGCGCTTTCCGTGCCGCCCATTCCCTGGGACGTTGCGCTTGCGGAATGGTTTGAGATCTATTTTGCACCCATTGCAATGCGGCGTTCATATGCAAGGCCCAGCCGACGGCAGAGCAGTACCCCTGATATTCCCCGTCCCAGGTTACTGCCTGCGGATATACAGCAGCACAGCAGAACCTTTGGGGTTGTGATCGATACCTCCGGGTCCATGTCCACGGAGCTGTTAGGCCTTGCCCTGGGCGCTGCTGCAAGCTATTGCGTGGCAAGGGATGTTTCTTTCGCCAGGGTGGTCTTCTGCGATGCGGATGCCTATGATATCGGCTATGTGGCACCTGAGGACATAGCAGGGCGTGTCCAGGTAAAAGGGCGGGGCGGCACTGTATTACAGCCTGCCATAGATTTACTTGAAAGTGCGGAGGATTTTCCCCAAACGGCACCTATCCTTATCATAACAGACGGATTTATTGAAAGTAGCCTAAGGATCAGGAATGAACATGCTTTTCTGGTTCCCCAGGGAAGAAGGCTGCCCTTCCGGGCAAGGGGAAAGGTTTTCTATTTTCGGAAATTGTCATAATGCCGTGCCTTTTTTGGGGATAAAAAATTTGTCCGTGTCAACTTTTTCCAAAGCCAGGAGCTTTAATTTTTTCTCTATTCCACCGGCATAGCCTGTAAGGCTGCCGTTTGTCCCAACCACTCTGTGGCAGGGGATGATAATAGAAATCTGATTATGCCCTACTGCGCCTCCTACTGCCTGTGGGGACATTTGGGGTAGCCCTTTCAGGACGGCAATTTCTTTTGCAATTTCCCCGTAGGTACATGTTTTTCCGTAAGGTATTTTTTGCAGGGTTTTCCAGACTGTTAGTTGGAAAGGAGTACCGTCTAAATGGACAGGAGGGCAGAAGCCGGGCTCTTTGCCTGAAAAATAAACTGACAGCCATTCTTTTGCCTGTTTCAGGGCAGGTGTGTCGGCTTCTTCATGCTCCGGGCCAAGGCAGCCCGCATAATATTTACTGCCTTCAAACCATAGGCCAGCCAGGCCCGTTTCATCAGCGGCAAGGAGGAGATCCCCCACAGGTGATTGGTAATGGCTGATATATTGCATTTGGCATCTCCTTTCATGGCTGCTTATTTTGTATAATTGGGAAGGCTCTGGCTTTGCCCAAACAGGTGGATGGGAGTAAAATTTGCCTGTTTTTTCTATCATTTCATTATACGGTATTTAGCGTTAGGTTATCAACAGGTTTTTCTCCGATGATAGTGTAACTTTACTTGGGGAATTTTTCCAGAAAATAAAACGGAGCACCTGC
>CAJTVD010000113.1:7524-8111 GCA_910579495.1 uncultured Lachnospiraceae bacterium | reverse complement strand
GCCGGATAAAGATCCGGGTCCTCTCCCTTTTGGGGTGCTCAAAAATCTGCTCCGGCGTTCCGTCCTCATAAATCTCTCCCTGATCCATATAAAAGATTCTCGTGGACACATCCCGGGCAAACTTCATCTCATGAGTCACGATCATCATGGTCATTCCCTGCCCTGCCAGCCTGCGGATAACGGAAAGCACTTCGCCCACCATAGTCGGGTCTAAAGCCGAAGTCGGCTCGTCAAAGAGAATGATCTCCGGCTGCATCGCCACCGTCCGGGCGATCGCCGCACGCTGCTTCTGTCCCCCGGAGAGCTCATCCGGGTAGGCAAGGGCTTTGTCCGCAAGTCCTATGGTGCGCAAAAGTTCCATTCCCCTGTCATAAGCTTCCTGCCGGCTCCTGCCAAGGAGATCCACCTGACCCATCATGATATTTTCAATAATGGTCTTGTGGGCAAACAGGTTAAAGGACTGGAATACCATACCCATCTTCCGCCGCACCAGATTTACCTTGCATTTCTTATCCGTGGTCATCACGCCGTCCACCACAATTTCGCCTCCTGTGGGCGTCTCCAGAAGGTTGATACAGCGCAGCAGG
>CAJTVD010000113.1:3598-7514 GCA_910579495.1 uncultured Lachnospiraceae bacterium | reverse complement strand
TTCCGGTGCCTGACGGGCCGATAATGGAAATCACTTCTCCCTTTTTAATCTCCACGCTCACATCCCGCAGCGGAGTTACATTGGGATATTCCTTGCGCAGATGCCTGATGGAAATGATGCTCCGGCCTTCCTGTTTCTCTGTCATCACATGGACACCCCCTTTACGCTCCGTTTCTTCCGTTTCGGCAAAACTTTCCTTTCTGCAAAGGAAAGAGCTGCCGTCATCACATTGGCAACGGCAAAATAGATTACCGCCGTTACGATCAGCGGGAAAAACGCCTCCATGGTACGCGAACGGATAATATCAGACACTTTGGTCAGATCCTGTACGGCGATATACCCTGCCACGGAAGTCATTTTTACCATGGAAATAAATTCGCCTTTCAGCACAGGAATAAAATTTCCGGCTGCCTGGGGAAATACAACCTTAAAAAATGTCTGCCTTCTGGTATAGCCCATGGCAAGGGCTGCCTCATACTGTCCCTTATCCACGGTTTCTATGCCTGTACGCATCATTTCCGATGAGTATGCCGCGAAGTTAATGGAAAATCCAATGACCGCAACCAGTATCTCGGAAATATCCACCGAGCCGAAAATCCCATAATACAGGATCATAAGAAGGACCACAACAGGCATTCCCTGCACCACGCGGACAAAACTCCCTCCGAGATACTGTACGGGCCTGCAATTCATCCGCCGCAGCATACATATCCCAAACCCAAGACTAAGACCGCAAATTCCTGAACAGACAGAGATCAGTATGGTGATCCCCAGTCCCTGCAAGATCAGCCGCCACCGTCCCTCCACCACAAAAGTGCTCTTAAAGCTGTCCTCCAGACCTGCCAGAAAACCTTTCTTCTGCACTGCGCCGCCTGCATCACGCACCAAAAGCACCATGGCTGAATCATAGTGGGTATCCGCAAAGTCCACCTTTTTCGCCCGCTCTTCCGTAATGGACATGCTTCCGCTGACCACATCTGCCTTTCCGCTCTCCAGGGAGGCGATCAGGGAGACAAATTCACAGTCTGTCATTTCCACCTTCCAGTCCAGTTCCCGCGCAGCTAAAAGCATCAGATCTATTTCAAGCCCCAGTGGTTCTCCGCCGCTTCCAAGATAAGTCATAGGCTCATGGGTGCTGTCATGATAATATCGAATTGTTCCGTTCTCTCCCGGCCAGTCCTGCTTCGTCAGTATTTTTATGCTTTCGTCCGCCCCAAGCCATTTTTCCTTTAGCGCCTCAATGGTTCCGTCCTCTTTCAATTTTGCAAGAACGCCGTTAAACTGCTCCCTGAGAGGGCTTCCCTTGGGAAAAGCATATCCGTACTGATCCAGAACCACTGGCTCCTCAAATATTTTGAGTCCTTCATTCTTCGCCACTGCAAGCTGCGCCAGCGGTTCGTCCAGCGCCCCCGCATCCACACGACCTGCCTTTAAGGCTGCAACAATATCCGGTACAGAATTGTAGTAGGAAAAATCATCCGCGTCTTCGATTACTTCCTGCAAGAGCTTATCGTAAACCCCTCCGCTCAGGGCGGCAAACCTTGCCCCTTCAAAATCGGAGAGCGTCTCGTATTTTTCCCCTGACTGCACGCCGCCGTCCTGCGGCGCCCTTACCATAACGGCTGTCACCGATGGATAAACGCAGTCGGAAAACGCAATATGCTTCCGCCTCTCTTCGGTGGCGTTCAAATTCGCCATAATGCAGTCAATGTCCCCTGCCTGTGCCGCCGCAATGATTCCGTCATAATCATAAACCTTGATCTCCACTTCCGCATTTAACCATGCCCCAAAGCGGTAGATCAGCTCCACATCGTATCCTGTCAGAGTCGTTCCCTCATAGTAGCTGAAGGGCTGGACCATTCCTGTGGTCCCCACCCTGAGCTTACAGTCTGGTGTCTGGGGCATGGCTATTTCCGGCATGGTTCCTTCCGCCCGGCTGACCCACCGGTCATACATCTCATCCAGTGTTCCCTCTGCCTTTGCCTGGGCAAGAAACCGGTTCACCTTATCCTTTAAGTCTTCGATCCGGCTTTTGGGTGAAATTCCCACAGCCACATCCATGCTCTCCCCCAGATTTTCGTCTAAGATCTTCACATCCTCAAGCCCGCTTGCTATGGCAAACTCCATCATCACCCGGTCGTAAACAAACCCGTCCAGCTTTCCCTGGGAAATGGCAAGATACCCTGAAGCATTGCCGGAAAATGTTTTGTGCTCCGCCTCCGGCAGATACTTTTCCGCCATATACATACCTGCCCCGCCTTCCGGCACACCGATGGTATACGCGGGATTGTTCAGCTGCTCTATGGAGGTGATTGTTTCGTTTTCCTTATCTTGACACCCCCAAAGGCAAAGCGCTCCCAAAAGGATAGCGATAAAAAAGCAGGGTCTTTTCCTGTCACAATTTGTCATAATGATCCTCCATGCTGTCAACATCTGCAAATTTGCATACAGGCACAAATTTACGATTTGCTATATATTTCCTTCCCGGTATTCATAAGAAGATTGCCGGCCGGCCATGCTAACCGAGATATTTGTTGATGCCTGAATAGTCGTAATTCTGTCTTTTCACCCAAGCTTTAGCGTCTTTATACCACTGAGATTCCAGGAATTCCCGGATTATCTCTTCGTTCTCTTTTGTAGGGGGCTGGGGCTCCTGCCGGGAATTCTCATCCACAATGGGGCGTCTGTCCATCTCTAGTCTGGTCAGCCCTTCAAACGCCACGTCCACTCCGCCTGCTACACATTCCAACTCTGCATCATTTAACGCCAATGCTTCTCCTTTCAGCAAACTTTCCTTCGTTTCCACTTTCTCTGCTGCCTTTTTCTTCATTTTTCCTCCATTCCTGTTTTGTGCCCGTCCTTTCGGACACATCACATCCGTTTTTTTGTTTCTATCTATTGATACAAAGAAGTTCATGGAAGGGCTTGCCATCCAGTCTCTGCCTTGCGATCAATCCCGCAAAGTATCCGTTCTTTTCCATGAGTTCCTCATAATTACCATCCTCTATGATCTTCCCTTTCTCCAGCACAATGATCCGGTCACACTGGCGGATCGTGGACAGTCTGTGGGCGATCACAATGCGTGTGCAATGAAGTCCGTCCAGAGACTGTGACACCTTTTTCTGGGTCAGATTGTCCAGGGCGCTGGTGGCTTCGTCCAGCAGGAGGATCTTTGGTCTGGGCGCTATGGCCCTTGCGATCAGCAAACGCTGTCTCTGCCCCCCTGAGATCCCACCCTGCCCTTCGGAGATCACGGTATGCATTCCCATAGGCATACGCCGGATATCCTCCGCAATACCGGCAAGCTCCGCCGCTTCCCAGGCTTCCTCCATGGTAAGATGGGGAGCGCAGATCGTGATATTGGAGAAAATATCCCCGGAAAACAGTCTGCCGCCCTGCATCACCACACCGATCCTGCTCCGCAGGGACTTTAGATCCATACCGGCAATGTCCCTGCCGTCATAGTAAATAGCGCCCTTCCCAGGCGTCTCAAACCCAAGCAGAAGCCTGAGCAGAGTAGACTTCCCACACCCACTGGCCCCAACCAATGCCACATACTGACCCGGCCTTATTTTCAGGGAAAGGTCATCCACCACAAGCGGCATGCTCTCCTGATAACGGAAGGATACATTGCTAAACTCTATGCCGCCCGAAAGGCGCGTCACCATCTGCTTGCCCTCCGCCACCTCCGGCGACGTTTCCAGAATGGGTTTCGCCATCTTAAGGATGGGACGAAGCTGTGCCACAGACAGCACGATCCCTGCCAGAGAAGAAAAGGCACCGGAAACCATCCCATAAGCGGTACTGAAAGCATAATAATCCGCCACGGAAATCCCGCTTTTTACCGCAGTATAATACATGATGACCGTTCCACATAAAGAAATCGCCGTCAACAGTACGCTGTTTATCTTTAAGA
>CAJTVD010000113.1:0-3580 GCA_910579495.1 uncultured Lachnospiraceae bacterium | reverse complement strand
TGTAGGCAAGCCTTGCCCCTTCTGCATAAATCCCGCCCCACCGGGCAAATGCGCGCTTCTCCGCGCCGGAAAGCTTGATCTTCTGGATGCCGCTGATCAGGGAATAGGTCATACCGCTTTCCTTCCCGACAATTTCCATCTGCCTTTCGCTGACCCGTATCTGCATCAGCGCAGAAACCACCGAAAACACCGCCGTCACCAGTATGATCACCAAAGCCGGAACCACCAGCGCCGGCGCATAGGCAAAAATCTGGGTAATGTATACCAGGGAGAATACCGCCGTAAGGCCTGTAGAAAATACCAGAGATACCAGCATGGAACAAAGGGTATGGATGTTCCCCGCCCTGCCTGCCAGTTCTCCCGGGCTGTACTTCCGAAAAAAATCCGTGGGAAGGGACAAAATGCGCATCATCACTGCCGCCTGCACCTGAATCCCCATCTTGGTCCCGATGCGCTGCATCAGCATAGACCTGACCACCTCCGCCAGCAGGGCGCTGACCCTTAAGCATACCAGAAAAAAGGTGATGGATAGAAACAGGCGCATATTGCCGCTTGCTGTCACCCGGGAAAAGATGTTATGGTTCAGCTTCGGTGAAACCATTCCCAGCAACGTAATCCCCAGCGCCGCCGCCAGAAACATTCCCACGTCAAAGGCCGACAATGTTCCGGCGATATAGCCCATCAGCTCCGGTATCCCTATGGGCTTCACAGGAAGCGGCTTATAAAAGCACAGCGCCTCTTCCTCTATCTTTCTCTTTGTATTCCTGTCAAGCTTTACCCGCCTGCCGGAGGTCTCATCCAGATAGCGGTAGCCGCCTGTCCTATCCGGGATCAGGGCGATCACCCTGCCATCCTCTTTCCTGGTTCCCAGCATTGCCCCAAAGGCATCCCGGTACCACTCCCCCTCCAGTTTCACCCTGCGCCGCATAATGCCGCAGGGGCGCAGCAGATATTCCAACTGGTCATTGATGTCCTTTACATCCTCCGGTATCTCCGAAGTCTTCACATGATAAAATTTCAGTATTTCATCTATGGCGTTTTTTGTCCGTATCCTGTCGTCCTTCATGGCGGTCAGAATCCGTGTTCCCAGCACAGCCCCCGCTATGCCCACCAGGGAGTCCTCCAGCATCTCGTCATCGCTGTACATCCGCTGCCGGATCTGTTCGTCAAACCATCCCATATCCATCTTCTCCTGTGTGAGCGCATGTCAAATCGCTTTTTTATATCAGTTTTTATCAGTTTTCAGTCATTGGAAACCAGTTCGGTATAAGCGCCGCCCTTTGCATACAGTTCCTCATGGGTTCCCCGTTCCACCACTTTTCCGTGATCCATTACGATGATCTCGTCGCAGTCCCGGATGGTGGACAGACGGTGGGCAACCACGATACAGGTGATCCCCCTGTCCTTAATGGATCTGACTACCTCATACTCTGTCCTTGCGTCCAACGCCGAGGTGGCTTCATCCATAATAATAATGGTCGGATCCTGGGCAAGCACTCTGGCAATTTCCATTCTCTGGCGCTGTCCCCCGGAAAAATCCCTGCCGTCCTGACTGATGCAGTAGGAATAACCGCCCTCCCTCTGCATAATGTCCTCATGAAGCCTTGCGTCCCGGGCAGCCATGATGACCTCGAAATCCTCAATGGATTTGTCCCACATTCTGATATTGCCGGCTATGGTATCTTCAAACAGAATAATATCCTGGTCAACCACTGCCAGCGAGCCCGTAAACACATTTCTGTCAATCTCGCTCACCGGCTTCCCGTCAAAAAGGATTTCCCCCTTCCACGGCTGATACAGACCGGAAAGCAGTTTGGAAATGGTGGATTTTCCGCAGCCGGAAGCTCCCACAAGAGCCACACGGCTTCCCGGTTTTAAAGTCAGGTTAAAATCTTCTATCAGCGGTTCCGAAAGCCTGGAATAACCGAACGTAACATTTTTCATCTCCACGCTGCCGGAGAGCTTCCTGTATTCCCCAGCCCCTTCCTTTGCCTGCACATACTCCCTGTGCCCACAGCAGACATCGGAAGGGTACTCCATCACATCTTCGATCCGCTCCATCTGGGTACGCATCTCCTGAATACTCTGACCAGCCGCAATTAATTTTGCGGTCGGAGACATAAAGGAAGAAAGAAACCCCTGAAATGCCATGATCATGCCCACTGTAAAACTTCCCTGCATGGTCAGATATACCCCCAGCATCAGCACTGCCACCCCTGTAAGGGAAGATACAAGGGAGGGAAGAAGTCCCAGATACTGGTTCAGTCTGGCATACTTTACCTGCTGGGTATTGACGCTTGCCTGGTACCCTGCCCACTTTTCAAAATAGCCGTTTTCCGCGCCGTTGGCTTTGATCGTCTCTATCATTTCAATACCGGATACCGTTGCACCTGACAGCTTACCGCTATCCCGCATCTGTACCCTTGTAATGTTGATGCGTTTTCTGGATATCAACTGCGACAGCCCAAGATTGCACAGGATGGACAGCACACCCACAAAGGTAAGCAATGGGCTGTAGCGCAGCATGACTGCCAGATAAAACACCATCATTGCGGCATCGATCAAAAGAGGGGCAAACAGGTTCACAAGACTGCCGGATGCCGAGGCGTTCATCCTCTGCCGCTGCTGGATATCCCCTGCCATGCGCTGGGAAAAAAACTCCATGGGCAGGTGAAGTACTTTCCACAGGTAGGAAGAGGAACCTGTAACTGCAAATCTGCCGTATATTTTCAGGGAATAAACCGTTAACAGAAAGGAAACCAAAAGCCGCACTGCCGCGTAGCCCATAAATATGCCCACAAAAGGCAGAAGCCAGTCAGGATTCTTCCCCGTCAGCAGCCTGTCCATAAAAATCCTTGGAAAAACCGAAGCCACAATTCCAAGAAGGGAACTGATGGCGGTTGTAAGGATCACACAGGCCACCGCCTCCCCTGTCCCTGCCATCCGCTTTTTCACAAATCCCGCAACACTTTTGGTCCTGCCGCTTGGAATAAATTCCTCCCCCGGCTCAAACAACAGACATACCCCCGTAAAGGACTTGTCGAAAGTTTCCATGGAAACCGTATAATTCCCTCTTGCAGGATCATTTAAACAGGCCTTATTCCCTTTAAAGCCGTTCAGTACCACAAAATGATTAAAATTCCAGTGGATAATACAGGGAAACATCCCACTCCGCCTTAAAGCGTCCGGCTCAAACCGAAACCCTTTTGCCGTCAGTCCATAGCTGCGGGCCGCCAGCAACAGATTTTTGGCATTGGAACCGTCTCTCGACACCCCGCAGTCCGCCCTTACCTGCTCTAAAGGGATCCATTTGCCATAATACGCCAGTATCATGGCAAGGGACGCCGCGCCGCACTCCAAAGCTTCCATCTGCATGATCACCGGCACCTTTGCATACCCTCTGCTCACCGGACATTTCTGTGCATTTTTATGTAAAATCATCTGCCTTCTCCCCTGTATGCATGCCCCTGTGTTCATGCACTCAGGGGCATAAAAATCATTTGATCAGTTGATTTGATCAGTTGAATAGAAAAGAGGCCGGCGCAATACGTTCCACAACCACTTCTGTCTCATAAACGCC
>CAJTVD010000112.1 GCA_910579495.1 uncultured Lachnospiraceae bacterium | reverse complement strand
GTTCGCGGAGCGTGCTGCCCGTTGTTGGCTCTTTCATGGTTTCCTTTTTCCTATTTATATGCTCCCATACAGTGCCATCCTGTGTGTAAGCTCTGGCCAGGAACAGCGTTTACCCTATCCGACAGACCGCCCTTTCAATGGTATTTGGGCAGATAATCGCCATGCGCCGCAATCAGTTCATCCACCATTTTCCTTATGCTGTCTATATCAAGCTCCGCTGCAGTATGGGGATCCAGCATTGCTGCCTGGTAAATATGGGAAAGCCTCCGGGTATGGGCGGCCTCAATAGCCAGTAACTGTACGTTAATATTGGTCATGTTCATAGCCGCACACTGCACAGGCAGGGATCCTACATGGCAGGGATGGATTCCCGAGCCATTGACCAGACAGGGAACCTCCACACATGCTTCCTCCGGAAGGTTAGTGACCAGCCCTCCGGTATTTAATACATTTCCCCCAATCTGGCAGGGCGCTCCTGTAACAACAGACTCCATGATCCGTGAAGCATACTCGCCGGAACGCTCATGCTCTTTCACGCCATTTTCCAAAAGCTCTGCATACTCTTTTTTCCAGGCTTCTATCTGATTGACACACCGGCGGGGATACTCATCCAGGGGAATATTGTAACGGCCTATCAGCTCCGGGTATCTGCCCTTGATGTAAAAAGGGTTATATTCCCCATTGTGTTCACTGGATTCCGTACAATAATACCCCAGATGATTTATATAATCAAACCGTACCTTATCTTTAAAGTCCGGCTCCTGCATCTTTTTTGCCGCACGGGCTTTGATTTCCGGATAAAGGTCCACTCCGTTTTTGTCTTTTATTTCCAGCAGCCATGCCATATGGTTGATACCAGCGATCAGTTCCTTCCGCCCTTCCAGCTTCTCTTCCATATCCAGCGCCTTTAACAGCCCTTCGGAGCATACCTGTACGCTGTGGCAAAGCCCAATGGTTTTCACCGGCGTATAGCGGAGCATATATCCTGTAAGCATGGCCATGGGGTTGGTGTAATTTAAAAACAGGGCATCCGGGCAAACCTCCGCCATATCCCTTGCGAAATCCTCCATCACAGGAATCGTGCGCAGTGCCCTCATGATCCCCCCAATCCCCAAGGTATCGCCAATGGTCTGCCTAAGGCCAAACTTTTTGGGGATTTCAAAGTCCGTGATGGTACAGGGATCATATCCCCCTACCTGAATGGCGTTGATCACAAAAGAAGCGCCGCGGAGGGCTTCCTTCCGCTGTCCCACCCCTAGGTAACACTCAATTTTCCCAAATCCCCCTTTGGCCTTGCGCATCGCTTCCAGGATCACCTGGCTTTCCTTCAGGCGCTCCCCATCAATATCATACAATGCAAAAACACTGTCCCGCAGTGCCTCAGTACACATACAGTCCCCGATAACGTTCCGCGCAAATACGGTACTGCCCGCTCCCATAAATGTGATTTTCATACAAACCTCCTTGTTTTTGCCTGTGCCCCTGCCCTAACAGGACACTGCCGTTTACGTTTGTTATTATGTCTGGTGAACACAGCCGGATTGTAAACCTCTAAATTTGGATCCTCCGGTTGATAGTAAATCTCATAAATGCCCCCACATCCTTTAATGGCCTTTACTGTACCGATTTTCTCACCTGGAACTTATTTTAGCAGGCCGGGAAAAGGCTTGGGATTGATTTTTGTTATGAAAATTTGTTATTATGTGAGGTAGGATCCCTTCTGGCAGAAACAAGGGCACTGGAAGGGAAAAGAATGGGATAAAAACCCAAAAACAAAGAGGCAGCAATATGGTAAAAACGGAAATTGTAATAGACCAGCATTATAAAGAATATAATCCTGTGCAGTTCGGCAGCGAAAGCTGCAAGCCTGGCCATTCCTTCGGCCCCGGCATACGCACTCACTGGCTCCTGCATTATGTGGTATACGGGTTCGGCACATTTGTAAGAAACGGGGCCTCCCATCCGGTAAAGCCCGGGGACATTTTTGTGATCCCTCCCTATGAGGAGACTTATTATGAGGCAGACCAGAAGAATCCATGGCGGTACATATGGATTGGTTTTACTGCCCAGGAAGCAGTCCCGCCGCCCCTGGAAAACCCAATCATCCATTCTCCCCAAACAGGTACTGTCTTTGAAGATATGCTCCGGTGCGGGAAGATGGAAAATGGACGGAGCGCCTTTCTCTGTGCCAAAATCTGGGAACTGTTCAGTATCCTCCTGGAAGAAGGGCAGCCCTCCGCGGATTATGTGGAAAAGGCACTCAGCTATATCAATGCAGAGTATATTAACGACATTACAGTAGAACAGATTGCCGCAAAACTGGGGCTGAACCGCAGCTACTTTTCCGGAATCTTCAAAGAGCGGATGGGGATATCTCCCCAAAAGTACCTGATCAACCTCCGGTTGGGGCGTGCGGCGGAACTGCTTACTGTTTACGGAGAATCTCCCTCCACTGCCGGGCTGTCTGTGGGTTACCCTGACATCTACCATTTTTCCAAAATATTTAAACGCCATTTTGGCCTGTCCCCCAGGAATTACCAGCTCCTATACAGCCGGCCCAAAGAATAAAAGCCCCTTTATCTCTCTTTCAGGTATTTTCCTGCGACTGCAAAATAGCTCATCACAAGCACAACATCTGCCCCTGCCCAGGCGGCAATCTCTGCAAAGAAAATACCGTTTTCGCCCACCCACAAAGGGAGCAGCAGCGCAGTGGTTGTCCGCATAAGGAACTCTGCAATGCCCGATACCATGGGAAGCAGGGTGTTTCCCATGCCCTGGATGGCAGAGCGCACCACATGGAGTATGTAGAGCACCCAAAGGAAAACACTCATAACCGCCAGATAGAAATAGGCAATCTGCAAAGTCTGTGCCTCTTCCTGGGGCGTGCCGGAAATAAACCAGCTAAGGATTACCTTCCCAAACAGCAGCATCACCCCGCTGATCGCCAGAGAGGTGGCAATGGCAATCACTACCGCCCTGCGCATCCCCTCCCGGATCCGCTGATATTTTCCTGCCCCCAGGTTCTGCCCCACATAGGTAATCATGGCATAGCCATAGGAGGTGGCGGCAATCTCCAAAATACCGTACAGCTTGTTGGTAGCGGTAAAGCCTGCAATGAAGATTACCCCAAAGCCATTGATCACAAACTGGACGATCATGCCTCCCACAGCAATCATACAGTTCTGGAAAGCCATAGGCGACCCCAGCCCCAACAGCCGCAGGAACATTTGCCCCCTTACCCGGAAATCCTCCTTTTTTAGCCCCAATATCTCCACCTTGCTGATATGGTAAAGGCAAAAAATGCCGGATACCACCTGGGCCGCCAGGGTAGCCATTGCCGCCCCTGCAATCCCCCAATGGAACCCCATCACAAAAAGCAGGTCCAGCACAATATTGGTAAGGGATGCCACCACCATGGCCTGCAGGGGCGTTTTTCCATCTCCCAGGGAACGCAGGATACAGGCGAGAAGGTTATAAGCCATCACCACCGGAAGCCCCAGGAACATGATCCTCAGATAAAGCAGGGCACCGGGCATAATAGCCCCCGGCGTCTGCAAAAGCAAAAGCACCGGATGTGCCAGTAGTTGCCCCAAGGTAAGCAAAAACAGGGAAAAAGCGGCGGAAAGCGCCGCAGAGTTTCCAATAACGCCCCGCAGCCGGGGATAATTACCAGCCCCAAACTCCTGTGCCATAAGTATCCCGAAGCCCTGGGTAAAGCCCTGCACAATGCCCAGCATCATCCAGTTGAGCCAGTCTGCCGCACCAAGGGCAGCAAGGGCGTTCACCCCCAGGTACTTCCCCACCACCATAGTGTCCACCACTGTATACAACTGCTGAAATACATTTCCCAGCATCAGGGGCAGCGCAAAAGTAAAAATCAGCCTCCCCGGCTTTCCCTCTGTCATTGTTTTGATGCTTGCCGCCATACCCTTCTCCTTCTCCTTGGTATTTTCCCCGCCGCTGCCCGGCGGCCTTCCTGTTTATAAGTCTAGCACAAAACAAGTACTTTTCAACTATTATATTATTCTAATATAGTATTGCTTTTTTTCCGCTTTCTACGTATAATAAAAATACGGAAACTGTGTTGGAGAAAACGCCTGCAGGGGAATGCTCCCCAGGCAGGAATTGAATTATTTATGATATCTTTACCGCTTTTTGATAAGGCGGGGTACAACTTTTACTATGTCGGCCTACAGATCACAGACGATACCGTATGAGCTTTTTGTCCCTACCATTCGTGGTGGGGATTTTTGTTAAATACATTATCCATGGACTTCTACCGCCATCTGCGGCGGCAGGCCAGGGCGCACTCTCTTTCCAGATTCTGTAACGCACCTGCAGGAAATGCTGCGGCATTTCCTGCAGATAAAATAAAAGAAAGGCGGATTTATTACGATGGGAAAAAGAGAAAGCGGGGCAGCAGGAAAAAACAGTCAGTCGGCACAGCTTCGGAAGCTGGTACAGCAGGCGTTTATCGCAGTGGGAACAGGCGCAGCCCTTCTGATTGGATTTATCGCTATTAATATCAATGTAACCAGGACACATGAAACACAGTTAAACACCACTATGGCGCTGAACCAGTACCGGATTGGCTCAAAAACGCTAACCTTTAATGTCCAGTCCTTTGCCGTAACCGGAAACGAGGACTACTACAACGCCTACATGAAAGAGCTAAACACAGACAAGAACCGTGACCACGCCATTGAAACCCTGAAAAAGTGCGGCATCACAGACCAGGAATGGGCAGATTTGAATAAAATTGCCTCCATGTCCGAAAATCTTGTCCCGCTGGAGGAGGAAGCTTTCGCCAGCGGCAAAAGGGGGGACTTAGCAGCCGCCCAGTCCAATGTTTTCAGCATTGAATACGAAAATACAGTAAACCAGATTAACCAGCTGACAGACGAAACCATTGCCAGCATCATCCAGAGAAAAGATGAAAACCAGTCCTTTTTTAAATTTATTCAGATTATTTTTGAGATCCTGTTCGCCACTTCTTTTGTCTATGTGGTCTATCAGTTAGTTAAAACCATATCCTTTGCCAACAGGGAACTGCTGCAGCCTATTGTAAAGGTTTCCGAACAGATGACAGTCCTTGCCGGCGGGGATTTCCATACTGACTTAGCCCTTAAGGAGGATGACAGCGAGGTGGGGAACATGGTTGCCGCCATCTCCTTTATGAAGAAAAACCTGATGGGCATGATAAAAGAGATCACAGAAGTCCTGGAGGAAATGGGCGACGGCAATTATGTTATCAAAATCCGCCAGGAGTATGTGGGCGAATTTGTGGAAATCAAAGAATCCTTCCTGAAAATCGGGGAAAAAATGCGGGAAACCCTGCATACCATCCGCAACGTTTCCGGCCAGATCGACAGCGGGGCCGAACAGCTTGCCTGTGCCGCTACGGACCTTGCCTCAAGCTGTACCACCCAGGCAACCCAGGTAAGCGAGCTTATGTCCATCTTTGAAGGCATGACAAAGAGCATGTCAGACAATACCAAAGAGGCGGAAAAATCCGCACAGATTGCCTCCAAAGCCGGGCACACCCTGGAAAAGGGCAATGAAAAAATGCAGGAATTAAAAGAAGCCATTGCCAAAATCAGCGAATGCTCCGAGCAGATTGGCACCATTATCGGGACCATAGAAGACATTGCTTCCCAGACAAATCTCCTGTCCTTAAATGCCGCTATTGAAGCTGCCCGCGCCGGGGAAGCCGGAAGGGGCTTTGCTGTTGTTGCTGACCAGGTGAAGAATCTGGCGGACGAGTCCGCAAAAGCTGCGGGAAAGACCACAGAACTGATTGATATGACGGTGGATGCAATGGGGAAAGGCATTATCATCGCAGATGAAACAGCCTCAAACATGAAAGAAGTTATGGAGGAGGCAAAAGCTGCCACTGAAATGATTGAACACATTGCCCAGGTACTGGAACAGGATGCTTCCCATATGCAGGTAATAAATGACAGTATCATGCAGGTTTCTTCCATGGTGGACAACAACTCCGCAACCTCAGAGGAAACTGCGGCAGTAAGCCAGGAACAGAAAGCCCAGGTTGAAACCATGGTAAATCTGATGGATCAATTTCAAATTTAAGAACTGTAATAACTGAAAAAGCGCCCGGGCAGGCAATATCATTTGCACTGCCCGGGCAAATCTTTTCCACCGCTCTCCTATAGGCAGGGGGAAACAACCCTTTCCGGAAACCCATTTACAAGGGCAATCACCCATCCTTTTTCACAATAGTTATCTCAATAATTTCCGGGACATTAAAAAACCGGAAGGGATACTTGGCCATCCCAATACCGCTGCTCACATACATTTGGACCGAATCCCCCAGGCCATCCTCACCGGATGTATAGTATCCTTTTACATATTGGCCTGAGCCGGGAGGAAGCAGTTTGTCCGTAAGGAAAGGGACGGATACCTGCCCCCCATGGGTATGCCCTGCCAGCGCCAGGTTATCCCCCAAGCCCTCCACAAATTTGCATACAACCGGTTCATGGGATATGATAAGATGGAACCTGTCGCTTTGCATCCGGCACAAACCATAATCTGCCTGCCCCAGGAGATAATCGTCAACCCCTATAATATCAATCTGATATTTTTCCAGGGTCCTTTGTTCATTGACCAATACCAAAAAGCCGCATTTCTCCATAAACTCTTCATAAATACGGAAAGCCCCGCCTCCATAGTCATGGTTCCCAAATACGGCAAACTTCCCTTCCTTAGCCTTTATTCCGCCCAGTACCTTTTGCAAATATGCCATATCCAGCAAATCCCTGTCCCGCCCATAATTATCCAGCAGATCCCCCCCAAACACTACAATGTCCGCATTCCGTTGGTTAATGAGCTCTGCTATCTTCTCCCCATGGCTTTCATCATATAATTTCCCAAAATGGGTATCCGTAAAAAATATAACCTTGCAGTTTTCAATATCCCTGTCTGTTTCTACTGTGATTTCTTTCACAGTCAGCATTTCAGGTTCCATGTACCGGGAATAACCTGCGGCCAAAAGGACTGCCGCCAGCAACAACGCCCCAAATAATTTCCCTCTTTTTTTCACATACTCCCCCATTCCACCGAAAAATCATAGCCCGATACAATCCGGATTGCAATATCCTTTGCCACAGCGCTGGATACCTCCTTATCCTCCGTCCTTCCCAGATATACACAAAAATAAATATTCCCTTCCGCCTTTTGTGCAAATCCGGCAAACCAGGCGTCCACCACGGTTCCCTGCTCCTTCCCCATCCCGGTCTTTCCATATATAGGAATATCTGTATGGTTTTCTTCTGCCACCAGCATAACCTGCTTTAATTCCGCCAACGCCTCTTGGGAATAAACAGAATCTGTCCCAAAGATCCTTTCCATCACCTCCGTCTGCTCCCAGGGAGAAATTTTCAGTGATGATTCAATCCAGAATCCTGTTAATGCCCTGTTGTTATTGTTGGTATTCAGCCGCCCCTCCCAATCAGAAATATCACAATTGCCATAGCAGAGCCTCCCTAACTCTTCCTGCATCCTCTCCTGCCCGATTTCATCTATCACCTGCCGGAAATACCACACGCAGGATTCCCGGAATGCCTCCCGAAAGTCAATATCCTGGTTCCACTTTTCATTCCAGAAATTCTCCCGGCTCCACTGCCGGAGCGAATTTTCCGGATCCACCACTCCCATTTCCAGGGCAATCAGTGATGATATGACCTTAAAAGTAGAACATGGGGATCTCCTTTCCTGTGCCATCTCACGGTGATAAACCGTATACCTTCTTCTGGCGGCATCATACACAACCGCAGCTCCCTGGCAGCCGCCAAAATATTCCCCCCAGTCCACTTCCAGGATTTCCGGCTCCTTTGGGACCACTTCAGGGGCCGCCTGTACTGGTGCCTTCTCCTCCCCTTCAGCCTCCTCTACCCTTTCATTTACCGCTTCCGGCAAAATTACCTGCTTCCCTTCTTCTTTGGCAGCAGAACACCCTGCTGAAAAAAGCAGACACATCATGCCCGCCAATACCGTCCGTGCAGTATTACCTGCCTTTTTCTTTTTCACCATAGCCTTTCTCCCCTTAATAACTATTATGCCTAAACATCTCTATTTTAAAATCTTATGCCCTCTTTTACTATCTAAAATATTACGCCTGTAAGTTTTATAAGTCAAGCAAATCCATAGAAAATTCCCGGAGACCAAAACCACCCAAATAGCCATGGAAATTTTCATTGTATTCTGTTATCATAATCAAATGGCGTAAGCCTTATAAAAAAACATTTTTGATCCAAACGAGGTGATGAACATGATCAGCTCTGACGCTTAAAAAATTTCTCACAAAAAAACCTCCCATTTTATGGGAA
>CAJTVD010000111.1 GCA_910579495.1 uncultured Lachnospiraceae bacterium | reverse complement strand
GCGTTATACTCAGCATTCCAAAATGTTAATCATTTTAAAGAATGCTGAGAAATAAGGCACTTTACTACTAAAAGATGAGCATTATTCGTTAGCGCAATCCACAAATCCTTGCCATTTCATCTTCACTGCCCTCCCACATTGCCGCTTCATCAGGTATGGGTGTTGGAACAGATTCCATTGCTCCCCGAAGCTGTTCAACAGACTGCTTTGCATAGTAGTTTTTGGTTGTATCAGTCCTGGCATGTCCTAACACTGTAGAGACAAGTTCGATGGCGATCCCATCCTGGTAAAGATTTGTGGCCCTGGTCCGCCGGAACATGTGGCAATGGACTGAATCTGGAATGCTGATCCCTGCCTCGCTTACCAGGGCTGCATATTTTTTTATAATCCTCTGGACATTTCCAACGGACATCCTGTCTGCCACACCTTTTATCGTTGTGGAAAATAAGTAGGCTTCTTTAGAAGAATTGCTGTGATATACACGCATATACTCCTTAAGGTGTCCAGCCGCCTTAGCTGTCAATTGTATGGTTCTCTCTTTGTTGCCTTTGCCTGTTATGAAAATATTGGGATATTTTGATTCCATTGCAACATCACATAAGCGGATGTTGAGCAGCTCACTGACTCTTACAGCTGTATCGTAGAGGAGAATCAAAATAGCACGGTCCCGTACACCAAACTTCGTATCCGGCGGTGCGGACAGTATTGCGGCAAGTGCATCCTCGGACAGAACAGGCTTTTCCTTTTTTATGGTTTTGCAGGGTGATATCTGGCTGACTGCCAGAGCAACCGACTGGATGGATATGTCCATATCCGAGGCATAGTTCAGATAGGCGCGGATAGCCGCGACTCTTACATTTACAGTTGATGGCTGGCTGCCATTTGCAAGCAGATACTCTCTAAAGTTATAAATACATTCTTTGGTACAGTCGGAAAACTGAAAGGTGCTTATGGACTTACCTAATTCACCTACAAGATAGTTTTTAAATATTGTAAGGGAATCCCTATAGGATTCTGCTGTAGCCTGACTGCGTCCGGCCTGCTTTACCAAATAGACATTTAGAAAGTTCCATGTCTGGGAAAAGAACAGCTGGCCAGACCGTATCTTTTCTGGTTTATTCTTCATAGGGAACCACCTCCGGAATAACCTTTCCCGACACTGTATCTTTCTCCCGGATAGTATCAAATGCCTTTTCTACAAGATGATAGTAATAATACGTTTCATCAGGGCTTTTATGTCCAAGGTATCTGCTTAAATATGGGAGCATAGTGTTTGTATCAATTCCCTGGTGCATCCACTCATTAAACCTCTCCACTACAAAAGCGTGGCGTAAACAGTGGGGCGTCGGGTGTTTAGCAAGTGTCCCGGCAGCTGGAAGCATAGCCCAATGACGGTTAAAACTTGACTCTACTCCGGAACACGAAACAGGCTTATGCGGGTCTTTTCCTGGAAAAGCCCAGTCAATTCCGGGGAAAAGCTTTTCCTGGCATTCTTTATAGCTTTTAAGTACTGGAAGGCTGTCCTGCGGAAGGTATACAAGGCGGTCTTTGCTGCCTTTTGAGCCAAGGATAGTAAGGATCCCTTTTTCCAGGTCTATATGTTCCCACTTTAGCAGCCGCCCTTCTGACAGACGCAGCCCACAGCAAAAATACAGGAGAAAAAGAATCTTGCACTCCCTGTCGAGCCTTAGCTGCTCTGAATTATGGGATGTGCGGATATCCATTTTCCGCAGCAGCTCCTTAACCTCATCTTTTGACGGGATGTAAAGGGCCGGACGGTAAGCCTTGCAGAAAAAATTAGGGATGTATGCTTCCTGGCCGAGGGAAAGGATATATTCACCCAGCACTTTCACGACCGACATACGGCGGTTGTGATAGGCATCTCCTTCGCAAGGTCTGGCTTCGGACCATTTGGCTGCCATTTCATAAGTAACTGTTGTCAGTTCCGGATAATTCTGTACGCAAAAAGTATCAAAGCGTTTTAACAGCTTTTCTTCGGCATGATAGGCATATCCATCAGCCCGTTTTTGTTGTATAAGCCCTTCGATATGATGTGCCAGGCCGCTCTCAAAAATGTATGTCATGATAAGACACCTCCAAATTCCAGAGGGCAGAGCCTCATTTTATCTTCGTCACGTTCAAGATATACCTCAGCAGTTTCCTGACGTGCATGCCCAAGGGCATTAGAAATATCATCAAGCCTGTTGCCTGCCCGGAGCATTCTTGTGGCAAATGTCTTCCGTGTCATATGGAAGCCCTGGCCGGCAGACAGTTCAAAACCATATTCGGCAAGTATTCTTTTTAAAGCCCCGCGGCATGCCGTTGTAACTTTAAGCGGGATATATGGCGCCTGATGGCGGATAAATATATATCCGTTACCTGCGGCAGCCGATTCCGGACGCCCATCCATGATGTATTTATATACTGAATTACCTACGTCTGTCGGTACTGGAAGCGTGATTGCTTTTCTTGTTTTCTGCTGGATGAAGGAGACCGTTTTATTTTTCCAGTCGAAATCATTTACCTGGAGCTTTAGGATGTCTGCGCCCCTGATACCCATCCGGAGTCCGAGCATAACCATGGCTGTGTCCCTGAGTTCTATGGGGGTGGAGGCTTTCTCACGGTATTCATATATTTTCTTAACCATATCATCGCTCAGGACATCAACGATGCTGCGATGGGGAGCGCAGCCTGCGGATACCGCAAAAACAAGTGTCGGCAAAACCAGATCCTGGCCGGCCATGTACCGCAGAAGCTGGCGGAGTTTAGACCCATATGCATTTTTACTCTCCGGGGTCGAGTGGACATCCTGGTTATGGAATGCTTTCACCACATCCGGCGTTATGGACATTGGATGATCTATCCCGTTGTCTTCAAGATATTTGAAAAAACTGCATCCGGCAGCTCTGCACATGGTAAGTGTATTATTGGCCATCCCATCCCGCCTGCGGCTCTCTATAAAACCATCAAGAATGGTTTTGCTCCATGACGGGAGTTGGTCGGACGCACGCTTTTGGCCTGCAGTTATGTTAGATTCCATTGTGCCCTGGAGATACTTCCCAAACATTCTGATCGTGTGTGAACGGCGGGCCGATATGGAATTGCCGGCTTTGGCCTGATCCGGACAATCCGGAAGCATATCTATCCATAGGGTTACAGTTTCTGGTGAATGTTCCAGACGGTTAAGTTCCAAAAACATAAAATACCAGGTGAAATCATTGCGGTAAACAGCTTTTGATGACTCCATGTATTTCCAATCATTCAGAGCGTCAAGATATTCTTCCGCTTTATGTTCAAGGGGTACACTGGGATGAAATGCGACGCCTGTTTTTGGAAGCCTCATACCCGGCAGTATTTCAGCGTTCCCACCAAAAAGAACCAGCTGATAGCACTCCGGCACATCACCCCGGCGGTGAAGGTATTTCATAAGCGCCGTCATAGCGCATACGGCGTTTTGGCGTCTGCCGGAAGAACTGCAGGATTTGCAGTAAGTATTCCAGTATTCGATAAGAGTATCTATGGTTACTGCTTCCGGCTCTGTAATTCCAAGGGACGTCGCAAGCCGGAAAAACTCTTTTATGGCAACGGAATACGTATGGTAATAGCCGGGGTTTTGGCTGGCCGCATAGTATTCTTCCAGCTCATATGTCAGACGGAAAAAGGATTCCGACATTCCGCTCCTGCAGAAAAAGCTGTCTTCCGAACGGCAGAAAGGACTTTTGATATCCCCAAAAAGCAGGTAATGCTCAAGGCGGAACAGGGCATTTCTATATTGGGAACACGCCTCGTAGGAAATTTCCAGTTTCTTAATCTCAAGCCAGTCCAGTGCGGCATCCATAGAAAAAGGAATGTCATTATCCATCAGGTACTTGAAAAATGTAGTGTAACAGGTTCTATGCATGTCTATATTTTTACATGCACTGTCAGGCTGCTTCATCATATTGAGAACTGATGAAACAGCATCTAAATAGTTTATTTGCATATCAAATGCGCTCCTTTCCGGATTCCCATCTGAGGGGAAAACCTAAGAATAGCGTATCTGATAATGCTCATCTTTTGTACAAGAAAGTGAGGATTTATGGGAAATAGTTTAAAAGATCAACATTATAAAAACATGGATATAAGGCCTCAAATGGATACATCAACATTTGAAGCCTTATACTCAGCATTCCAAAATGTTAATCATTTTAAAGAATGCTGAGAAATAAGGCACTTTACTACTAAAAGATGAGCATTATTCGTTAGCGCAATCCACAAATCCTTGCCATTTCATCTTCACTGCCCTCCCACATTGCCGCTTCATCAGGTATGGGTGTTGGAACAGATTCCATTGCTCCCCGAAGCTGTTCAACAGACTGCTTTGCATAGTAGTTTTTGGTTGTATCAGTCCTGGCATGTCCTAACACTGTAGAGACAAGTTCGATGGCGATCCCATCCTGGTAAAGATTTGTGGCCCTGGTCCGCCGGAACATGTGGCAATGGACTGAATCTGGAATGCTGATCCCTGCCTCGCTTACCAGGGCTGCATATTTTTTTATAATCCTCTGGACATTTCCAACGGACATCCTGTCTGCCACACCTTTTATCGTTGTGGAAAATAAGTAGGCTTCTTTAGAAGAATTGCTGTGATATACACGCATATACTCCTTAAGGTGTCCAGCCGCCTTAGCTGTCAATTGTATGGTTCTCTCTTTGTTGCCTTTGCCTGTTATGAAAATATTGGGATATTTTGATTCCATTGCAACATCACATAAGCGGATGTTGAGCAGCTCACTGACTCTTACAGCTGTATCGTAGAGGAGAATCAAAATAGCACGGTCCCGTACACCAAACTTCGTATCCGGCGGTGCGGACAGTATTGCGGCAAGTGCATCCTCGGACAGAACAGGCTTTTCCTTTTTTATGGTTTTGCAGGGTGATATCTGGCTGACTGCCAGAGCAACCGACTGGATGGATATGTCCATATCCGAGGCATAGTTCAGATAGGCGCGGATAGCCGCGACTCTTACATTTACAGTTGATGGCTGGCTGCCATTTGCAAGCAGATACTCTCTAAAGTTATAAATACATTCTTTGGTACAGTCGGAAAACTGAAAGGTGCTTATGGACTTACCTAATTCACCTACAAGATAGTTTTTAAATATTGTAAGGGAATCCCTATAGGATTCTGCTGTAGCCTGACTGCGTCCGGCCTGCTTTACCAAATAGACATTTAGAAAGTTCCATGTCTGGGAAAAGAACAGCTGGCCAGACCGTATCTTTTCTGGTTTATTCTTCATAGGGAACCACCTCCGGAATAACCTTTCCCGACACTGTATCTTTCTCCCGGATAGTATCAAATGCCTTTTCTACAAGATGATAGTAATAATACGTTTCATCAGGGCTTTTATGTCCAAGGTATCTGCTTAAATATGGGAGCATAGTGTTTGTATCAATTCCCTGGTGCATCCACTCATTAAACCTCTCCACTACAAAAGCGTGGCGTAAACAGTGGGGCGTCGGGTGTTTAGCAAGTGTCCCGGCAGCTGGAAGCATAGCCCAATGACGGTTAAAACTTGACTCTACTCCGGAACACGAAACAGGCTTATGCGGGTCTTTTCCTGGAAAAGCCCAGTCAATTCCGGGGAAAAGCTTTTCCTGGCATTCTTTATAGCTTTTAAGTACTGGAAGGCTGTCCTGCGGAAGGTATACAAGGCGGTCTTTGCTGCCTTTTGAGCCAAGGATAGTAAGGATCCCTTTTTCCAGGTCTATATGTTCCCACTTTAGCAGCCGCCCTTCTGACAGACGCAGCCCACAGCAAAAATACAGGAGAAAAAGAATCTTGCACTCCCTGTCGAGCCTTAGCTGCTCTGAATTATGGGATGTGCGGATATCCATTTTCCGCAGCAGCTCCTTAACCTCATCTTTTGACGGGATGTAAAGGGCCGGACGGTAAGCCTTGCAGAAAAAATTAGGGATGTATGCTTCCTGGCCGAGGGAAAGGATATATTCACCCAGCACTTTCACGACCGACATACGGCGGTTGTGATAGGCATCTCCTTCGCAAGGTCTGGCTTCGGACCATTTGGCTGCCATTTCATAAGTAACTGTTGTCAGTTCCGGATAATTCTGTACGCAAAAAGTATCAAAGCGTTTTAACAGCTTTTCTTCGGCATGATAGGCATATCCATCAGCCCGTTTTTGTTGTATAAGCCCTTCGATATGATGTGCCAGGCCGCTCTCAAAAATGTATGTCATGATAAGACACCTCCAAATTCCAGAGGGCAGAGCCTCATTTTATCTTCGTCACGTTCAAGATATACCTCAGCAGTTTCCTGACGTGCATGCCCAAGGGCATTAGAAATATCATCAAGCCTGTTGCCTGCCCGGAGCATTCTTGTGGCAAATGTCTTCCGTGTCATATGGAAGCCCTGGCCGGCAGACAGTTCAAAACCATATTCGGCAAGTATTCTTTTTAAAGCCCCGCGGCATGCCGTTGTAACTTTAAGCGGGATATATGGCGCCTGATGGCGGATAAATATATATCCGTTACCTGCGGCAGCCGATTCCGGACGCCCATCCATGATGTATTTATATACTGAATTACCTACGTCTGTCGGTACTGGAAGCGTGATTGCTTTTCTTGTTTTCTGCTGGATGAAGGAGACCGTTTTATTTTTCCAGTCGAAATCATTTACCTGGAGCTTTAGGATGTCTGCGCCCCTGATACCCATCCGGAGTCCGAGCATAACCATGGCTGTGTCCCTGAGTTCTATGGGGGTGGAGGCTTTCTCACGGTATTCATATATTTTCTTAACCATATCATCGCTCAGGACATCAACGATGCTGCGATGGGGAGCGCAGCCTGCGGATACCGCAAAAACAAGTGTCGGCAAAACCAGATCCTGGCCGGCCATGTACCGCAGAAGCTGGCGGAGTTTAGACCCATATGCATTTTTACTCTCCGGGGTCGAGTGGACATCCTGGTTATGGAATGCTTTCACCACATCCGGCGTTATGGACATTGGATGATCTATCCCGTTGTCTTCAAGATATTTGAAAAAACTGCATCCGGCAGCTCTGCACATGGTAAGTGTATTATTGGCCATCCCATCCCGCCTGCGGCTCTCTATAAAACCATCAAGAATGGTTTTGCTCCATGACGGGAGTTGGTCGGACGCACGCTTTTGGCCTGCAGTTATGTTAGATTCCATTGTGCCCTGGAGATACTTCCCAAACATTCTGATCGTGTGTGAACGGCGGGCCGATATGGAATTGCCGGCTTTGGCCTGATCCGGACAATCCGGAAGCATATCTATCCATAGGGTTACAGTTTCTGGTGAATGTTCCAGACGGTTAAGTTCCAAAAACATAAAATACCAGGTGAAATCATTGCGGTAAACAGCTTTTGATGACTCCATGTATTTCCAATCATTCAGAGCGTCAAGATATTCTTCCGCTTTATGTTCAAGGGGTACACTGGGATGAAATGCGACGCCTGTTTTTGGAAGCCTCATACCCGGCAGTATTTCAGCGTTCCCACCAAAAAGAACCAGCTGATAGCACTCCGGCACATCACCCCGGCGGTGAAGGTATTTCATAAGCGCCGTCATAGCGCATACGGCGTTTTGGCGTCTGCCGGAAGAACTGCAGGATTTGCAGTAAGTATTCCAGTATTCGATAAGAGTATCTATGGTTACTGCTTCCGGCTCTGTAATTCCAAGGGACGTCGCAAGCCGGAAAAACTCTTTTATGGCAACGGAATACGTATGGTAATAGCCGGGGTTTTGGCTGGCCGCATAGTATTCTTCCAGCTCATATGTCAGACGGAAAAAGGATTCCGACATTCCGCTCCTGCAGAAAAAGCTGTCTTCCGAACGGCAGAAAGGACTTTTGATATCCCCAAAAAGCAGGTAATGCTCAAGGCGGAACAGGGCATTTCTATATTGGGAACACGCCTCGTAGGAAATTTCCAGTTTCTTAATCTCAAGCCAGTCCAGTGCGGCATCCATAGAAAAAGGAATGTCATTATCCATCAGGTACTTGAAAAATGTAGTGTAACAGGTTCTATGCATGTCTATATTTTTACATGCACTGTCAGGCTGCTTCATCATATTGAGAACTGATGAAACAGCATCTAAATAGTTTATTTGCATATCAAATGCGCTCCTTTCCGGATTCCCATCTGAGGGGAAAACCTAAGAATAGCGTATCTGATAATGCTCATCTTTTGTACAAGAAAGTGAGGATTTATGGGAAATAGTTTAAAAGATCAACATTATAAAAACATGGATATAAGGCCTCAAATGGATACATCAACATTTGAAGCGTTATACTCAGCATTCCAAAATGTTAATCATTTTAAAGAATGCTGAGAAATAA
>CAJTVD010000110.1 GCA_910579495.1 uncultured Lachnospiraceae bacterium | reverse complement strand
ATTCAGTTGTCAATTTTCAGTTAGAATCACATTCATTGAGATTCCGAGAAGTTATAATTTTTTGCATAAAAAGACGCCAGACGCTTTTCACATCTGACGTTTCACATTATTATAATCCTGTTTTTACAACTGCTGGCTCATCCCCTGGGCCTGCCGGGTCATGGCAAGATACCGGTCAAGCTGTACTTCCTCCAGTTCTGCGAGCATCTCTGCAAATGGTGAGATATCCCCCTCCACCGCATAGGCTTCCAACGCATTAAAGTAGTCCAGACGGTTCTCCTTTGCGATGGATATGGGCGCGAAGCCGTTTGCCATCAGCTGGTAATTCATGATCAGCCTTGATGTCCTCCCATTTCCGTCCGGGTAGGGATGGATCTTTACAAATTCCGCATGAGTCCATGCCGCCAGCTCGATCAGGTTCAGCTGCTGTCCCTTCCAGGACAGATCCGCATAGAAATTTTTTATCTGCCGGTACATCTCATTGGGGGAAGGCGGGGTGTGCTGTGCGCCGGAAATATACACATCCACATTTCGGTAAACTCCTCCTACCATGATGTTTTGCATCAGCATGGCATGGATATCCTTGATAATCTTCTCGTCCAGCGCATATCCTTTGCCTATACAGTCTTTCACATAGTGGAACGCCTTCTCATGGTTTAACGGCTCGTAAAGTTCCCGCAGGCGTTTGCCGCCCACGCTGATCCTGTCCTCCAGCACCAGCTTTGTCTCCATCAGCGTCAGGGTGTTCCCCTCTATGGCCGTGGAATGATGGGTATATTCTATCTCGAACGCCCGCTCATAGCTGGCAATGGTCAGCTCCGGTATGAGATGCTTTCCTTCCTGATACGCATCCCGTTTCCGCAATAATTCCTGATAATCCATAGGCTGTCCTCCCTTCTGTCCCTTCTTTCAGAGTATACCACACTTTTGCCAGGGTAGTAACCCACTATTTTTCCTTAATCGTCCGGGATGATCCACCGCTCCCCGTCAAAGTCCTCAAACTTCTCGCTGGTCACGTTCTGCTCGTAATACACAGCCATGATCCGTTTGATATCCTCGCTCCCCGCCCGGCTGGCAGAGAATCCCTGCTCCTTTAAGGATTTTTCGATGCGGTCCAGGTAGGAGAACACCTCCGTCCCCTTCTCGTTGTGGAGCCGGATGATAATTAAAAATTCCCTGGCCGTGGCCATCTGCACCTGGATCCGGTCCAGGAAATTCTGGTCACGTTCCAGGAGCCTGCGGACCACCGGGTTCCTCTCCTCCTCCGCCCGCTTCCGCAAAAAACTTTTGTTCTCCTCGAAGTTCTCCCTGCTGTTTAAGCACAGCATCTCGATCTCCGCCACGCCTTTCAGCACATTCATCAGGGCATACACCCTGGCCCCTACGCTGGAATCGGACAGCACCGACAGGTTGGTGGGCCGGATCATGAAATACACCAGGTCGTCCCCATCGTAAGTCTCCAGGCTGTAGTCGCTGACCGCCTTCGTGTTGATGAGCTGGCGGGTGGAGAGCTTCTGCCCCCCTCTCCCTTTTTTCTTTTCTGCTCATTGGTGAAACCTCCATTCAAAAAATTGCTGCCGGAAAAAGAACGCGCTGGCATAGCAGAGGAAATCCAGGATGCTGGTATCCTCAAAGCGAATCGTCAGAAACGCATACACAGCAGTCAGGATCGCCGGGATGACGATCCCCGTCTGGGTAATGGCCAGGACAGAAAGAAGGACACCCACGCCTACGATGGTAAGATCCTTAAGCTGCCACAGCCACATGGTTGCCTTCGCCTTCAGGTGGTCCGGATAAATATACATCGTTCACTCCCCTTTCTTAACATAACGTCATCGCCTCCATCCCTGCAGGTTCCTCCCGGCGCTGTCCCTCTATCTGCTTCTGGAAGGAACAGATATCCGAAGACGGCACTTTCCGTATGGGAATCCCCAGCCTTTTAGCCTCCGCCTCCTCCGCTTTCATCCCGGCAGACATCCGTTCCCCGCACAGCCAGATTTCCTCACAGGCAGCGAGTACCCTCCGGCCCATCTTAAGCCCGGCCTCCCGTTCCTTTGGCACCCGGTCATCCAGAAACCGGGGATACATCAGGTGGACCGCCACCGGCGTATACCCCTGTGCCGCCGCATACCGGCAGGCCGCTTTCGCAAACGCCACATTCCCTTCCACATCCCCGGCGTAGGGGGACGCAATATATACCAATTTACCCTCTGTCATTTTGCCACCGCCTTTACTACGGTTCTGGTCATGTTAATAGCGCTCTGAGCCGCATAGACCGTACTCATGATGTTGGCCCTGGTGTTGGTATCCAGCCCGAACTGCCCGGCAATCCTGGGCACCTCCCCGGCTGAGAGCATCAGTCCAAGCCCCAGAAGGGCATGATCCTTTAACACCATAAGACCGGCGATCAGGATCGTTGCCTGCAGAAAAGCTGTCAGACACAATCCAATAACCTGCTTGCACCAGCTGGTAAAGCCATCCAGGTATCCCCTGGGGATGCTGAACATGTAAAGGCTCCCCACCGCGATCTGGATCACCAGGATCCCGCCCCGCTTTAAGTTGGCAAAAAACACCTTGATGGTGGCGTATCCCATCATAATCAGGATAAAGATCATCAGAATAGGGCTGGTGATCTCCGTCAGGCCGCCGAAAACACCGCCGCTGCTCATGACCTCCTCCAGACTCGCATCCTGCAGGGTGCCGATGATGTTATTGGCAAGCGTGCCCACATCCGTCCCAAAGCCCGTGATCCCTGCCGTAAAGCTGGCCTGCAGGGATACGCACAGCTGGTAGAGCCGCACCGGCACCACGGAGAACAGCCCCACTGCCAGAAATCCCTTCACGGCATTCAGGGCCGTATCCTTCACGCTGCCCCTGCCGGACTGGTATTCGATGCCGCACTCAAACACAGCCACCACAAGTCCTACTCCGTACAGCGCCCATCCAAACTGGAAAAAGAACTGCACGATTGCCTGGACCCAGGCCATCTCAAACAGCTCCGCCCCCATATTTCCCATGGAGGAAAAAAAGTTCCCAAGGAACCCGATGATCTGCCCGTAAATCCAGTCCACGATCTGCCCAAGAACCGTGTCCGCCACAAAATCCCATATAAACATAGGTCTGCCTGCTCCTCCTTTCTCCTTGAACGAAGATCGTTCCAGATATCTGTCAGGACAGGTCCATCCCCTGCCCGATCCCATACCTCCAGCACAGCCTGGGAACAATCTCCGGCAGCATCTCCCTGTTCCAGCAGCTGCTGATGTCTGGTCTCAGATCCACTTCCGAAAGGATCTCTTCCTTTTCCTCTGCCCCAAGAGGATGTGCATCGATCTCCTGGTAGATATCATTTTTATATGCTCGCATTCCAGTTCTCCGGGCGGGCAGATGCAGGGCAGCATGGGGGCGGTCATATCGCACAGCAAGAGGATGACGTTTTTCTTCTTCCCTGCCAGATATTTGGCCAGCTTCACCGCCACGGTGGTCTTGCCGCTGCCAGGGCTTCCCCAGACTGCCAGCACCTGGTTCGGGGAGCCGTACCCGTCATACTCCGCTTCCCTCTGGCCGCCATCCTCCCTGCGGCCAAAGATTCCATTCTTTTTAAAGTTCATCTACTGCTCCTCCCCGTCCCCGCTGGCAGGAGCCTCCCTGTCTCCCTCCGTGTTCGCTGTGTCCTCTGTTTTTTCGCTGCTTCCTTCTTTCTGCTCTGAAGATTCCTGTGTCTCCTGGGAATCCGCCTCATCTCCTGTGCCTTCCGCTTCCCCTTCTTCCGTTTTCTCTCCTTCTGTTTCCTCCCCTTCGCTGTCCTCTTCCTCCGGGGCATACAGCGCTTCCAGCAGTTCGTCCTGGGCTTCTATGAATTTCCCCGCATTCTCCTTCGTTCCCCTGTACACCAGGGAAAGGTGCAGCTTTCCGTCCGCCTCCAGATCCGCCAGCACTTTGCTCTGTTCCGGGGACACCAGGAGAGTGACCGTTCCCGGAAGCTCCCGGTCCTCATCCTCCGCCTGTTCTCCGGTATTGGCATCGTAGCCGCTGTTGGCGGTTACCGCGATGACTTCCACATACTGCAGTTCTGCCGGGATAACCGTGACTCCCTGCTTCTTATAGTCCGGGGCAATGACCGAGACGATGTCCCCGCTCATCAGCTTGCCGGACAGACCGTTGGCAAAGGCCTTGACCGTGACGGAGATAGCCTGCTTTTCCCCGTTCAGACTGTAGAGATAGGCATTCTCCGCCGCAGGGGCATCTGCGATCTTGGAGCTGATGATGTAATCGCCGGGGACCATATCTGCAGAAGCAAACCTGCCGATGACTGTTGCTGTATCCTTTACCACACCATCCGGAAGGTTGTAGCCACCTACCTCCATGGTCCGCACCATACTCTATTACAGCTACCTGTCTCCCCAACAGCTCCAGAATACGGATGAGATCATTGAGAGCCTGCGACCACATATTGCGAATATCTCCCATAGAACCTATTATCGGAAACGTCCGGAGGCAGTTCAGGCACTTAGTTCTATCCTGTGGGGATACACCTCAAAGGACTGTTTGGAGATGTTGAACAAATTTATTCCTAAAGATGCCCAATAGACAATTTATGAACAGGCACTCATAATTAATTAAAAAACTAAGGAGAGTGCCTGTTTATGAACACCTTGAGAAGCTATATTTCAGAATATATTGAATACTGCGAATATCGGAAACGCTTAGATTCCAAAACCTTAAAAGCTTATAAGATTGATCTGAGGCAATTTGAAGATTTTTGTACTGACCTGTCTGACTGTTATGCCAAAAGTGTAGTGGATGATTTTATTACCAACTTGCATAAGCAATATAAGCCTAAAACTGTGAGGCGTAAAATTGCAAGCTTAAAAGCCTTTTTTCATCATATGGAATATAAAGAGTTGTTGAAAGAAAATCCTTTTACAAAGCTGGACATCCGCTTTCGAGAAGCCAAACTCCTTCCAAAAACAATTCCTTTTCATTCCATTCAAACATTCCTTTCTACGCTTTATGCACAAAAAGAACTGGCCGGATCAGAATATCAGCTTCATTGCTGCATTAGGGATATTGCTGTTATTGAATTATTATTTGCTACCGGAATGCGAATATCTGAATTATGTTCATTAAAGCCATCAGATATAGACTTTGAGAGCAGCAACATACTGATTTATGGAAAAGGAGCTAAAGAAAGGATTATACAGCTTGGCAATCAAGAAGTTATTTCCGCTCTGGTCTTATATCAGGAAACTTTCAAAAAGGATATTGAAATATGTGGATATTTTTTTGTAAATAGATTGCAGCATAAGTTATCTGACCAGTCTGTTCGGTTTATGATCAATCACTATGCAGAACTTGCTGGTATCAGTCAACACATTACTCCGCATATGTTTAGACATTCTTTTGCTACTCTTTTATTGGAACAGGATGTTGACATTAGATACATACAAAGAATGCTTGGGCATAGTTCTATAAGCACAACCGAGATTTATACGCATGTGTCAAGTAGAAAGCAGAAGGATATTCTTGTGAACAAGCATCCAAGAAATCAAATGAATATAAACAAAGGATAATATCGGATTATCCTTTGTTCATTTACTTTCTTTATATTATACTGCTTCTATAACCGTAATTCAACAATTTATCCCATTATTTCCCACCCATTTTCCCAGATGGCACCAAATTGGCGCACAAATTACGCAAACTGGCACAGCATTGCGATTTACAGGTAAAAATGCCCATGCTATAATGGTCATGCTCAGAATTGTATCTGCGCCCATATCCATTCCACTTTTTCAGACATCTGCACCTGCAGGTGTTATTTTTTTGCAGTACATACGCCATGTGTTTTTTTTGCATGGCAGCCCCTTAAAACAGGGGTTTCTGGAACCGGCAATCCTTCGGGAATCTGCCGGTTTTCTACTATAAAAAATTTCACAGGAGGTAATTCATTGAAAAAAGAAAACAACGCAACCAAAAACCAGCTCCCCAAGAAAAAGAAATTCCGCATCCCTTACCAGAACATTATTGTGGGTGTGGCAGCCTTTGCCTACTTCTTTACCCTTCAGACCAATCAGGTCCTTGCGACGGATCTCAACCCACCGGTAAAGTCCCACTTTGAGGCATTTATCACGGAATCGGAGATGTTAAACGCTAACATGGTTTCCACCATAAACACCCTGAAGATGAAGGTTCCCAACCGCGTCTTCCATGAATGGTGCAATATACGCCTTTTTCCACCCTGCGCAGTCCCGCACCGGAAATACCTGCGCGGTCGAGGATGCTCTTGACCGCACAGTCCCTGACAGGGTAATACTGGTTCCTGATCTTCAGGAGAAGTCCCGTATTGAGGATGGTATCCGTGATGATGCCCTCATCCAGCCCCTCATCCGCATACTTCTCCTTCAGTTCCTCCTCCACCTTACTCCCGCTGGTGATCGCCACAAGACGCAGGTTTTTGGATGTCTTTCTTTCCCAGAAGGAATTTTTCCCGATGCTCTTTAAGCACGCAAGGAAATCCTCCTGATTCTGGAATACGCCACGGTAGCCGTCGGCAAATACTCTTGTTTCACTCATTCTTTTTTCCACCTTTCTTTTTTCTCTCCTTTTCCGGAGGCATCTTTATCCAGCCGCTTATGCGGGCAAGCCCTCATGGGCATTTCTGGCACGCTCACAGCAAAGCTGCACACAAAAAAGGAATGGACCTTTAAAGGTTTCCATTCCTGACTGCGTGTGGTGATCCACAAATCTGTTCCTGCTCCCGGCAGTTATGCACATGCCGTAGAAACAAAAAAGTGCCAAAAGACTGCCATGCTTATACATGGTATCCTCTGACACTACTTACAATCTTAAACAGCGTATGCACTGGTTCTCTAAAAAGAAGCCGGAACCTGCCGGTTTCCCTGAAGGGTGCGGACATATCGGGTATGTCCTGCCTGCCCCCGTTCCCCGATTACAGGTTTTGCATAAAAATCAATTACGGGTTTATCTTAACACAATATCTTGTATTCTGTCAACTTAAACATACTATATATTCCATATGCTCTTTTAATCAGAAAAATTTTTTAATATTTTTTCAAGTATCCGCTGCCCTGTCAGGTACTTCTTTTTTAGATTGACCTGCTACAACAGTTCATCTGTATCAGACATCCGTTCTTTGATAACTGAAGAACATACACCCTCATGTATATGGGTTCCGATGAATGGCTCACTCCAAAAAGTTTGCCATCCGTCCGGATTTAATTGCACACAGTGCAGCCAGTCAACGCGGCCGGGAAGGGCGCAGGAAACGGTGGGGGAAGGTATGTGTAACGATCAAAATTTTATCATTATTTTTTGCAAGAAGCTGATCACCAATATTTTCAGATATGCTATACTAATAGCCAGATATTGTGTTTTCTCATATCCTGGCTAGGAAAGGAGGCGTATGGTTACAGTAACGTAGGGCGATTTAATAGCGCTGGGATATGGACCATCTTTTGCGGCAGACATCATAAGAGAAACGAAAAAGCTTATGGTATCAAGGGGACATACATACTACCAGTCACGAAAACTGGACAGGGTTCCCAAAGAAGCTGTGGAAGAACTACTGGGAATTACCATTCCCGACAAACAGAATTGATTGTACTTCTTGCACATCTATGTGAGGAGTGAAATCATGGCAAAAGATCCAATTAAAAAAGCAGGCAACGGAACCTATTACTTCCGTGCAAATTTAGGCTACCATCCCGTTACCGGGAAACAGATCCAGAAATACCGCAGCGGCTTTGTTACCAAAAAGGAAGCGAGGGAAGAATATTCCAAACTGATCCTGTCATCTGTCAAAGAACTGGATGAAAAAAAGAAGACTATTTCTTTTCAGACATTTATTGAAGATACCTATCTTCCGTGGTACAAAACGCAGGTAAAGGAAAGCACTTACCTGAACCGCTATTCCACCATTCAGAAGCATTTTGCGTACTTCTACAAAATGGCAACGGATGAAATCGAACCCATCCATGTCCAGAGCTGGCAGTTGGAACTGGCAAAGCAGTTCAGCCCAAACTATATCCATGTGGTGCAGGGGCTGCTCTCCCTTGCCTTTGACCGGGCGATTGTACTGGGTATAGCCAAAAAGAATCCGTCAAGGATGATCGGGAACATCAAGTCCAAAAAGACACAGGTTGATTTCTGGACGCTGGAAGAATTTCAGAAGGTAATCTCCCTGCTCTACAAGGGGGATTATTATGAACATTACCTCTTTATCTCCTTCTGGGTGCTGTTTATGACCGGAATGCGGATCGGCGAGGCTGCGGCGCTGCTGTGGTCGGATATTGATTTTGATACAGGACTGTTAAGCATAACCAAGACCATGTATTATAAGTCAATGGACGATTTCAAACCCGTGGAAC
>CAJTVD010000109.1 GCA_910579495.1 uncultured Lachnospiraceae bacterium | reverse complement strand
GAAAAAAGGAGATGACTGCTACATGAAGAAATTTTTGAAATCCAAAGGCTTTCTTGTCACTGCCCTTTCCATTTCCTGCATCGCCATCCTCGCCGTCTGCTGGTTTGTGGGGCGGGACACAAAAACCGCCTTTCTGCCGGACGAACCATCGCCGGACGCCGTCCAGGAGGAATGGACGGATACCCCGGATACTGCGGGGAGTTCCTGGGAGCATGCAGACAGCGGTATTCCCAGCCAGAGCAGTACGGAAGAAAAACTGGAAGATTACCCAAAGGTGGCAGAGGAATCGGATCAGGAAGTTGTAGTTGACTTTGTTCCCACAGAAACAAAGGAGGAAACGCCGCCTCCGCCCCCGGAGGGCAAGACCGTCATCACGGACCCCGGTGGGGACCATCCTGTGAACCCTGCCCCGGAAACAGCCCCTTCTTCCACAGATACAGGAAAGGACAGTACGCCTCCTGCCGGCACCACCAATGAAAACGGAGCTGTATACGATCCCGTTTTTGGATGGGTTGTCCCCGGACAGGTCAACCAGACCACCGTGGATTCCAGCGGAGACCCTAACAAGATGGTTGGGAACATGGGTAACTGACAATCCATCCAGGATAGATTCCCCAAATATGTCCTACAGGGATTACCGGAAAGAGTCCCCCCTGCCCGTCACTGGCAGCCACATACACAACTGAATATGGAAACCGGAAAACCGCCATTCATTCAGGCGGTTTTCTTTTATGCACCAGCACACAGAAAACACACCAGCGACAGGTTTTCTGCATTTTAAAAAGATTGGAGTGTGATATTGTTTGAAACGCTTTTATGCCCTCCTCTGTGCCGCCGCCCTCCTGCTCTGCCTGTGTCCTGCAAAGGCTTTCGCTTCCGGGCAGGGCAACCTTGACGGCGGCGGCGGGAACATGAACCAGGGCACCTCCACCAACTTCTGGTCTCCCGGCAACGATGGCGTCCGGGTGACGGTGGTGGATGCCCAGTCCGGCTCCGCCGTGAGCACGCCGGTGGATTTCTCCAACCGCAGCCAGTCCGCCACGATGCTCCATTTCGGCAAGGTGAGCAAGATCCAGTACCGGGACGGGGCTTCTCTCTCCTTACAGTCCGGCGTTCCCTATAACTGCCTGCAGCCCGCCTATTCCATGCCGGCCATCATCAACAGCAACAGCCGGCCCGCTTCCATTGAAGCCATCAAGCGCTATTTCTGTTCGGAATACGCCTGCATGATGGTAGCCGATGCCACAGGTGTCAGCTACGAAAACATGCTGGCAGGGCAGTATAAGATCCTGCTGGAGCCCATTGCCTATGTGACCTTCAATGGAACAAAATACGCTTTCACGGCAACGGAAGCCGCACTCTATGACCAGCTTTCCGGTGGTTCCCTGCGGAGTAAGCTGCCCTCGGTAGCCTTCCAGAACCTCCCGCTTGCCCTGTTTCTGGAGTACAGCGACTTAGGCTTTCCTGCCTGGACCGGAGGCAGACGCGGGATACAGTCCAACGGGGATATCATCAGCTCCCTTGGGGTCGGCATTGTCTGGTTCGAGGAAACGGAAGAACCGGGCGGGGAGATCGAAGCCCCGGATGTGGAATACCGGGTGGATACGGATGTGATCACTGCTATCCGTCTGCGGACAGGCGGGCGCCTGACCCCGGACAATCCGGCAACGGTCACCTTCCATATCATGGGCAGGAGCTACACGGTCCGGAACATCGTCATCCCTGCCAATGACTCCCAGCTGGTGTGGGTGAAATGGCATACGCCCGCCACGCCCCAGACCATCACGATCACGGTGTCACTGAGCAGGGGGTTCACCGCCCAGGACACCTTCATGGCGAAGATCGTGGACCTGAATGAAAAGATACCGCCTGATCCCCTGGCAACGGATGTAAATCCCGGCTATTCCGTTCCGGCCCTCCCCTCCAATCCACAGAAGCTCAGCGCAAACTGGGGTGTATGGAGCTGTTACTGGGTTCCTGACTGGCAGTGGTGCAGCCACGGGGAAGATGACGGCCACTGGGTAGACCGGGGCGACTGGGAGTATGACTATACCAGTTACTCCGCCTCTTTAAGCGGCACCATGACCTTAATGCCGGACGATATTGTACCAACAGCTAACGGCAAGGACATGAAGAGCGGATATGGCGTGAAAACGGAAGTGCGGGCCGTACTGTCCACAAACTCACCGGACGGGCACCACAGCAACCCCCAGACTGCTTTTTCTGTATTCCCGGAATTCCAGTATAAGACTTACCTGCGGCTCCTGCAGCGCGTCTCCAGCGGGCGCAGCGCAAGGTTCACCTTCCAGCCCAACGAGTTCTCCACCTACGGGCGCACCGTGCATTTCACACCCGTATGGTTCCCGGACAGCACAAGCTATGTGGTATATACCCAGGTATGGGACGCATGGACGCCGGACGGGATGCTCTCGGTCAACCTGGATGACTACATCACCATCCACCAGAGCGTGTTTGATGACTGGTATACCAACCGTGAATAGAAGCCCGCTTTTCCTTTATGAACTGCTGGCCTCTGCGTGCATCGCTGGATTTGCCGCATATGACCTGAAAAAGAGACGGGTGCCCGACCGGGCGCTCCTGCTCTTCCTCCCCTTTGCGCTTATGGCGCCCCTGATCCGTACCAGGCCGTCCTGGTCCGGCTCCCTGCTTCTGTACCGGTCCCTCTGTTCCCTTGCCGGGGCAGCAGCCGGATTTCTGATCTTACTGGCTGCCGCAATGGGCTCAAAAGAGGGCGTCGGCATCGGGGGCGGGGATATCAAGCTGGCCGGGATCATGGGCTTTATCTATGGCCCCTCCCGTATGCTGGCCGTCCTGCTCATTGCCTCCGGCCTTGCGGCCTGTATCTCCCTGGCAGCAGGACGGAAAAAGGGGATGCTTTCCCTTCCCTTTGTGCCGTTCCTGATGGCCGGGAGCCTGGCCGTCACTTTAACTGCAATCCCATGACCGCATCTGCCATCCCTGACAGACAGATGCCACACTTTAAACGACAGGAGTGAAATCAACCATGAAACTGAATAACCGCTTTATCTTCGGCCTGCTCAGCATCCTGCTGGCAGCCGTGATCGCCTTTGTCGCACTGCCCACCATCGCGAAGCAGACCAACGGCAAGACTGAGATCGTCCGGGTCACAAAACCCGTGCTGAAAGGGGAACAGCTCTCGGCAGACAATACGGAGAGCGTGGAAGTGGGGAGCTACAACCTTCCCCCCAATATCGCCCACTCCCCTGATGATGTGAAAGGGCTCTATGCCACGGCAGACTTATCCCCAGGGGATTATATCCTGACCTCCAAGACCAGCTCCGTCCCGGTATCCTCGGACGTGGCCTTAAACAGCATCCCTTCCGGGAAAGTGGCCATCTCCCTGACTGTAAAAACACTGGCTTCCGGCCTGTCCGACAAGCTGCAGCCGGGTGACATCATCCGGGTATACCATTTCCTGGATGCGGCGGAGGAAGTACCGGAGCTGCGTTTTGTCCGGGTGCTTTCCGTCACGGATGCCAAAGGCGTCAACGTGGACAACACCAAGGAGCCGGTGGAGGATGAAGAGAAACAGCAGTCCGCCACCATCACGGTGCTTGCAAGCCCGGAACAGGCACGGGTCATCACTTCCCTGGAAAATGACGGGGTGGCCCATGTAGCCCTGATCTCCCGGAACAATGAAAAACTGGCGGAGGAACTTCTGGCAGAGCAGGATGTGATCCTGCAGGAGATCTACTTCCCGGAGCCTTCTGATGAAGAAACAGAAGAACTGGCCGGGGAAGGGGAAACAGAAAATCCGGAATCGGACGATACAGTGGAAACCGGGGAAGGCTCCGCCTCTTCGGAAGAAAAAGAGTCTACAGAAGAAACCGGAAACAAGGAAGAAAACAAGACCTGACCAAAGGCAGAAAGGAGGAATGGTTTCCATGTCCAAAACAATCACGGTCTGGGGCAGCCCCGGCAGCGGCAAATCCATGTTCTGCTGCATCCTTGCCAAAGCGCTGACCCGTGACAAACGAAAGGCCATCATCATCAGCGGGGAGCCCGGCATCCCCATGCTCCCGGTATGGCTCCCGGAGCAGATCACCACCACGGCCGTGTCCATCGGCCAGGTCCTGACCAGCGTGGAGATCGACACATCCCAGGTGGCCAGCCATGTGACGGTTCTGAAGAACTACCCCTATATCGGCCTTATGGGATACTGCGCCGGGGAGAACCCGTTAAGCTATCCGGAAACGGACTACCAGATGGCCCTGCAGCTCATATCCTCGGCAAAGAAACTGGTGGATTACGTCATCCTGGACTGCGGCTCCGCCATGACCAACGTGTTCACGCCTGCCGCCATCGAATCCGGCGACCTGGTGCTCCGTATCGTGACCCCGGACCTGAAAGGCATCAATTACCTGAAAGCCCACCAGCCCCTGCTGGTGGACGGGCGCTTCCACTACCACGAGCACATGACCTTTGCGGGAATGGCACGCCCTTTCCACGCCTTTGAAGAGATGGGGTACATCATCGGCGGCTTTGACGGCCTCCTGCCCTACGGGAAGGAGATCGACCGCTGCGCCACCGAAGGGGGCATGTTCCAGGCCATCAAATATTGCAACTCCAAATATACCGCCTCCTTAAATAAGATCCTGGAAGCCCTGGAACAGATGGAGCTTGCCGAGCGGCAGGAAGAGGATGCCTATGAAGCGGGATACGAAGACAGGGAGTACGCAGAGGAGGAATATGAACAGGCGCCGGACGAAGAGGGCGGATACGAATACGGATACAGGGAGGCAGACAGCGATGAATAACTTAAATGATATTTTCTTTGCCCCCACGGAGAACAGCGCCCTGACCTATGAGCAGGTGCTGGAAGACGTGCAGCGCTACTTTTCCGAAAACCACGCCTCCACCATAGCCGGCGCCGGGGAAAATGATTCGGAACGCGCTGTCACTGTGTTAAAAGAGCTGATGGTGCAGTACCTGGTGAAACGCAAGTACACCATCAAGGGGTTTACCACCGAGCAGCTGTGCGCCAGGCTTTATGAGGATATGGCCGGCTACTCCTTCTTAAAGAAATGGATCTACCAGCCCGGTGTGGAGGAGGTGAACATCAACGCCTACAACGATATCGAGGTCATCATGAACAGCGGGCGCAGCATCAAGATCCCGGACCGGTTTTCCTCCCCCCAGCACGCCATTGACGTGGTACGGCGTATGCTGAACGCCTGCGGCATGGTCATTGACGACACCATGCCCTCGGTCATCGGCTTCCTGGACAAGAACATCCGCATCTCTGTGGATAAGACGCCCATCGTGGATTCGGAAGTGGGGATCAATGCCTCCATCCGTATCGTCAACCAGAACACGGTGTCCGAGGAAAAGCTCCTGGATTCCGGGAGCGCCACGCCGGAGATGCTCCATTTCCTGACCGCCTGCATCCGCTACGGGGTTTCCGTGTGCATTGCCGGCTCCACCGGTTCCGGGAAGACCACCATCATGGCATGGCTCTTATCCAACGTGCCCAACAACCGCCGCCTCATCACCATAGAGGAAGGCAGCCGGGAGTTTGACCTGGTGAAACGGGACGAAGACGGGAACATTTTAAATTCCGTGGTACACCTGCTCACAAGGCCCCATGAAAACCCGTCCATGAACATCAACCAGGACTTCCTCCTGGAGCGTGTGCTGCGGAAACACCCGGACGTGATTGGCGTGGGCGAGATGCGGTCAGCGGCAGAGAGCCTGTCGGCGGCGGAAAGCTCCCGTACCGGCCACACGGTCTGCACCACCATCCACTCCAATTCCTGCGAGAGCACCTACCGGCGTATGATGACCCTTGCCAAGCGGAAGTACAGCATGGACGATTCCATCCTGATGCAGATCATGGTGGAGGCATACCCTGTGGTGGTGTTCACCAAACAGCTGGAGGACCGCTCCCGGAAGATCATGGAGATCATCGAGGGAGAGGATTATCTGGACGGGAAGCTGATGTACCGTTCCCTCTATAAATATGAAGTGGTGGACAACGTGACCGATGAACACGGGGCCGCCCATGTGGTAGGCCGCCACCGCAAGATGGAAGGCATGTCCGGGACACTGGAAAAACGGCTGCTGGACAACGGCATCTCCCACAAGGAGCTGCAGGAATTTTTAGGCAGCGCCCCTCCCCGGAAAGGAGCCCCCGCAAAACAGCCGCCAGGAAAGGAGGTGTGAGCATTGCACTGGATCTATCTTATCTGTTTTACCCTGCTGAGCGCCGGCCTTCTGGCCCTCTTTCAGGTGCGCCCGCGGGATTTCACGGACGTTATCTTCAACACCGGGAGAAAGACCGCCACCCTGTCGGATGAGCTGAACGTGCTCATGGGGACGCCGGCCAGGGGATTTTTCAACCAGGACTATGAGATCAAGCAGATCTTAAAGGATACCGGGCGGGCCGACCGTTATGAGGCAGTCACCCGGCTGACCCTGATCCTTTTTGCGGTAGGGGCGGTGCTGGCGCTGCTGATAGGCAACGTGTACCTGGTCCCCATTTTAGGCTTGGGCTTTTCCCTGGTGCCCATATGGTATCTGCGCAGCACGGCGGCCAGCTACAAGAAACATCTGAACGAGGAACTGGAGACTGCCATCTCCATCGTCACCACTTCCTACCTGCGGACAGAGGACCTGCTGCGCTCTGTAAGGGAGAACCTGCCTTACATCAATGAGCCGATAAAAGCAAACTTTGAGGCATTCGTATATGAGAGTGAACTGATCAACGCCAACATGACCAGCGCCATCAACTCATTAAAGATGAAGATACCCAACCGGGTGTTCCATGAGTGGGCCAATATCCTGATCCAGTGCCAGTCGGACCGTTCCATGAAAAATACGCTGCCCACCATTGTGCAGAAATTTTCCGATGTGCGCGTGGTGCAGTCGGAACTGGAGGCCATGATGCAGGGGCCCAGACGGGAAGCCATCACCATGATGTTCCTGGTGATCGCCAACGTGCCCCTGCTGTATTTCCTCAACAAGGACTGGTTCCATACCCTGATCTACACCACGCCGGGAAAGATCGCCCTGGCCATATGCGCAGCCATCATCCTGTTCGCCTTCACGCAGATCATGAAGCTGAGCAAACCCATTGAATACGGAGGTGACGGAACATGACCCTGTTAACACTGATCGCCATTATCCTGTTCGGTTTTGCCACCTATAACCTGTCCACGGCCTTTGCGGACATCCCTACCAGCAGGACATCTAAAATGATGATGCTGGCAAAGAAACAAAAGGGCGCTAAAAACGAACAGCTCCTGGATGTGTATATCACAAAGATCGCAAAGCTGCTTGCCCCTTACCTGCGCCTGGACCGGCTGAAACGGAACAAGCTGCAGGCGGCCCTTACCATCGCCGGGCTGGAACTGACACCGGAGGTATACACAGCCAGGGCCTGGGTAACTGCCGGGGCCGTAGGGCTTGGCGCCCTCCCCATGGCGTTCCTGATGCCGCTGTTTGTGCCGGTCCTGATCGGGACTGCCGTGGCGCTTTGGTTCTCCACCTATTATGCGGCTTTCGATTTTGTCAAAAAGCGGCGCAGGCTCATAGAGGCGGAAATCCCCCGTTTTGCCCTGACCATCGGGCAGAACCTGGAGAATGACCGGGATGTATTAAAGATACTCACCTCTTACCGCAGAGTGGCAGGCCGGGACTTCGGGGCGGAGCTGGACCAGACCATTGCGGACATGAAGACCGGCAATTATGAAAACGCCCTCATCCGCTTTGAAACCCGTATCGGGAGCCCCATGCTCTCGGATGTGGTGCGGGGGCTGGTGGGCGTCCTGCGCGGGGATGACCAGCGGATGTATTTTAAGATGATCTGCTTTGACATGCGCCAGATCGAACAGAACAACCTGAAAAAAGAGGCAGCTAAGCGGCCCAAAAAGATCCAGCGTTACTCCATGATGATGCTGATCTGTATCATGATCATTTACCTGGTTGTCCTTTGCACGGAAGTGTTAAGCTCCCTTGGCGCCTTCTTTGGATAGGGGCAGGACAGCCTTTTTGACACAGGTTCTTCACAGAGCCATTTTACGGAAAAAGGAGGCAGCAGCTTGTACACCAGCGGCTTTTCTTAACATCCGGCAGCAGTCCGACAGACAGCGCCGTCCTGCCATGGCAGGCGGAATACAGACAGGAGTTGCCATGAACAAACACAGAAAGCATACCCTGCCGTCACTGGCAGAGGCAGAAAAACAGCGGTTCCACCGGCTGATCCGGCAGAAGCCCGCTCCTTACCCGGCCAGGCCCCAGAGCAGAAAGAGCAGACGGAGAAGACCTGCCCGGCGGCCTTGAAAGGCAGCAGCGTTTCCCTGTAACCAGACATTATATGAAGTAGGAGGTTTTCCATGAGAAAAATCACGAATTGTATCTGCAACAAAGCAAACCATTTCATCAACCGTGCCCGGATGGCGGTATCCAACCAGCGTGGGGATTTCTATATCTCGGATGCCGTGAAGATCATCATTGCCGTAGTGCTGGGTGCCCTGCTGCTGGCAGCCTTGACCCTGATCTTCAATGATACGGTCATTCCCAGGATCACACGGGAGATTGAAGGGC
>CAJTVD010000108.1:361-8716 GCA_910579495.1 uncultured Lachnospiraceae bacterium | reverse complement strand
ATGGCTTTTGCGTTTCCTACCATATGAAAAGGAGGTTTATGGCTGATGGATACGGAAATAAAAAATGCGGTCAGCGCAACAGACCAGGACGCACAATATGATGATAAGGCAAAACGCCTGTTGGGAAATAAAATCATTCTGGCGCATATTCTGGTAAAGACGGTTGATGAGTTTAAGGGAATGAACCCGAAAGATGTGGTATCCTATATTGAGGGAGAACCGTTTATCGGTGTGGTTCCGGTGGAGCCGGGGCTGACCAATGTGGAAAAAGAAGAAAACGGGCAGCGCATTGTCGGGATGAATACGGAAAATGCAGAGATAAACGAGGGGCTTATACGGTTTGACATTATCTTTTATGTGCGGATGAAAGACGGTATCTCGCAGGTTATCGTGAACGTCGAAGGACAGAAGGATGAACCGACAAGCTACCATATCCTGAACAGGGCAGTTTTCTATGTGAGCCGCCTTGTTTCCTCGCAGAAAGAACGGGATTTTGTAGGGACAAATTTTAACGACATCAGGCGTGTATTCAGTATTTGGGTATGTATGAACATGGACGAGAACAGTATGGATTATGTACATTTGACAGATGATAAACTGTTAGGTTCTTATCTATGGAAAGGCAGGCTTGACCTGCTGAATATTGTCCTAATAGGCATATCAAATGAACTTCCGAAGCATGATGAGAAGTATGAGCTGCATCGTCTGCTGAGTACATTGCTTTCAATAGAGCTGACCGTTGATGAAAAATTAGGGATCATTGAAAAAGAGTATAGTATTGTGGTAGATAATAGAATAAGAGAGGACGTGAGCGCCATGTGTAACTTGTCACAGGGAATTAGGGAAAAAGGCAGGGCAGAGGGAGAAGAAAAATTTATCTTGAATATGCACAGGAAAGGCTATACGTTAGAGCAGATAGCGGAATGTGCAGAAAAAACTATTGAGGAAGTAGAGGCTGTCATTAAAAAGCGGGAGCCTGTGCTGGCATAATTACAGTAATTAAATAACACTTATTCCGATGTTTAGACGGTTGTCCACTATGACGGCATAAATACCAAAAAACATCGGAATAATAAATTTGCTTTTCATATATGTTTGTTTATAGTATTTTCTTCTTACTGTAACTAATCTAACCAGTAGGAGGAAAATCGTATGTACGAAATCACAGTATTGGCAGACGGCTACGCAGGTATTCAGGAATATATGTTGTCCGCAGACCGTCCCTATGACCTGGCAAAAAACTATCTGCCAGCATGCAGGTCCTTAGATGCATTCTATCTTTCCCATGGACAGGAAGCATATGATCCCGCCATGAATGAAAAGTACCGGGAATACATTGACCAGCAGGTCAAGAACGGTATCTTTTCCGAAAGGTGTGGGCGGCACCACAGACGGCTCACTTTTATGCTGGATGACTATTACTCCGGCAGACTGGACCTACGTCAATACTTTGGACAAAAAAAGTCGAAAGATTATGCTGCTTTTTTGAGTTCCTCATCCTCCTTTTGCTGTGGCGTCAGATAACCGATAGGGCTATGAATCCGTTTACGGTTATACCAGCTTTCTATGTATTCAAAAATTGCTCTGCGGGCTTCCTTTGAATCCTGATAAGTATGAAGATATATTTCTTCCTTTTTCAGTACGGAATGGAACGGTTCGATACAGGCATTATCGTATGGATTTCCCTTACGGCTAAAGGAATGCAGGATTCCTTTACTGCCCAGGCAACCTTCAAATGCCTGGCCCGTATACTGGATTCCAAGGCCGCTATGTAAAATGATCCCTTTGGTATCCCTGACGTTTAGGCAGGCATCACCTACCGCTTTCACTGCTAGTTGTGCTGCCATAGATGTACCATAGGCATAGCCAATGGTCTTTCGGCTGCACAGACCCATGACAGAGGCCAGGTAGGCCCATCCTTCTTTCTGCACATGGATATAGGTAATGTCTGTGCGCCACTTTTGGTTAATGGTTTCCGCCCCAAAATCACGTTTTAGGAGATCCGCTTTACCATCCGGGACACTGCCATGATTGGCATAGTGGTTGTATTTCTTTACCACGGCAGGACGTAACCCCTTCTCTGCCATATGCCGCTGGACACGCTTGGCACTGCAGGGTGTCCCGTTTCCATTGGGTATGCGGCATATTTTGAAGGCCCCGTACCTTTGCCTGGAACCCTCGTATGCCTGCTTCACTTTCCGGCCAAACTCTTTGTGCCCCTGCCGCCTGTTTGAAGGTACACAAACCAGGGCCTTGTAATAGGTGCTTCTTGGGAATTTCAAAGCGCTGCAAAGCTGGGGCACGGAGTAGTTGGTTAAGTTGTCCTGGATAAAAGCCACAATCCCGGCTATTGTTCTTTTGCGGATATGGTAGCCGCTTTCTTTAATATTTCGTTTCCGGTTTTAAGGCGCTGGTTTTCTTTCTGGAGGGCCTTATACTCCTTAAGGGTGACAATCTCATCATCTGATACTTTCATGGGAGAGAGCTGTCTTACCCAGCCGCTAATAGTACTCCGGTTTACGCCATATTCACGTTCCAGTTGAGGGTACGAGGTTCCTCCGGCATTGTACAGGTCCACGATCTGCTGCTTGAATTCCGGAGTGTAGGATTTTTGGTTTTTTGCCATGTTGAACATCTCCTTTGTCCTTTCACTTGATAGTATAGGTTGTTCAACTTTTCCTGTCCACACTTATATACTAACACCACACATCTTCAACCGCCATGTTAATGCCTGCAGGACAAGGAAGCCTGGGATGGAAAATCATTCCACGCATTCCGTCGGACCGTGGGCAAGTGGCTTATGGAATCTTCCGCAGATGCCCAGATGATTTCACAGATACTTGGGCAATGTGACCGTACTGAAACGGTATCTCCCGCTCGCCCCTGAGATCCTGCGTGAGTGTTCGCTGGACTTCACTTATGCCCCCCTGAGATCGGAGGTGTATCAGTGAACAGGACGGCTCATATCAGTAATTTTGCACGGTACATCGAGAAATACATACAGTTTAAATGTTCCATTGGTTATTCCGAAAGCTCGTACCATGTCCGGATGAGGCAGTTTGACCGTTTCTGTGCCCAACGTTTTCCGGCTGCTGATTCTGGTGTAGAAATGGTGTAGATGTAACAAAAAGAGTCTGATATAAAAAACAGAAGCAAACCAGAATTTTTCCAAGGTAGCAAGATTGGTTGATGAACATGGTACTGCTGTCTAAAGCGATAGGCATATCCCTCCTATTTGGATAAGTATATATTCATCTGCGATCAAGGACGGCTGTTTATACAGTATATAGCTATGATATTTTCTGAGAAAGTTATTGATAAGACGAAATCCTTGCAGGTGGTTTGTGTTGAAGGGAAACTTAAGAAGATTTACACAACGATAATACCTTTTCAGCAAGATATAGTTAAATTTTTTTGATTGAAATGGGCTAACAGATATATAATTGCTTCGTGATTTTGGATGAATGATTTAAATTCGGCGTGACGTAAAGTGTCTGGTATTGCCCCTGCCAGATTAGATGATGATTTTTGGATACATACTTTGGAAAATGTATTTGAATCCCTGGAAGCTTTAGGGCTTTCTATCCCGATTCCAAAGCCAGAACCTAGGAAGCTGTCCGTGCGGGGCTATGTACGGAAGACCTGGCAATGCTCATGGCTCTCCATATTGAGCCGGATAAAGAGCGTTCAAAACCGCTTCTTGAACATTATTACCAGTGCTTATGCCAGAATGTGAAAGGATATTCCTATGAGATGTTCATGGATGACTATAGAATATCAATTGCTGAGGCTATGTTTTATCCCATTCGGTTAATCAATAGCGGTATTTGCGATTTTAATATGAGGGACAGGGGGATCAGGGCATATGAGGCCTTCGTGGCAAACAGTACACTTTGAAAGGGTAAGGAAAGGAGAGATTTATAAATGAATTTTCAGGAATTAGCAGTAAAACGGTATTCTGTGCGTAATTTCAGGCAGATACCTATTCCAAAGGCAATAATAGATCAGATTCTCATGGCGGGAAATGCTGCGCCCACCGCCCATAATAACCAGCCGCAGAAAGTCATCGTAGTTCACTCCCCGCAGGGACTTGAAACATTAAAAAAATGTACCGAGTGCCATTATAATGCACCGCTGGCATTTATTGTTTGTTATGATAAGGAAAAATGCTGGGAGCGTGGTTATGACCATAAACACAGTGGCGATATCGACGCAAGTATTGTCGCCACACACATGATGCTGGAGGCGTCGGATTTAGGCATCGGTTCTACGTGGATCATGTATTTCATCCCGGAAGCAGTTCGGGTTGAGTTTGGGCTGCCTGACAATGTGGAACCAGTTGCCATCTTAATTATGGGCTATTCGGATGCGGAACCTTCCAAAGATCACTTAAAGAGGCGCAATTTGGAAGAATATGTATCTTATAGATAGGCCATAGGGCGATGAGGCAAGAGGACCAAAGAGTTTAAGAAGTTTAGAAATTGCGTATCACTACGCATATGGCTGTTGGGGAAGGGGCACCGCCAGCGAGGTGGAGGCAAAGGAAAGATATAGATGAAGAGACTGCGCTCCGGATTTTCTCTGGTTTGAGGAAGATATGAGGGCTGTCTGGATATGGGCGGCAGAGTTTATTCAGGCATTTTAAAGTGGATCGAAAACAGTGGATTTGAACTTGACGAACGAAAGGGGCGCAGGATGATGGGGCATATGGTTAATCTCACAGATGAGATTAAAAATGCGTTAAGTTATGGCCAAATGGATATATATGTACCCATAAGAATCCGTGGGCAGGAACAATCAAGCATTATTAACGCGAGGCAGTAAGATGGGTCATGCACAAGGGCTTAATTTAACAATTGCGAACAAGGAAGAACTTTTGATTAGCAAATGGGCTTTGATACGCCGCAATGAATTGGTTGACATCCCGGAAAAATTGGAAATACATCCTGATTTTTTACAAGGGATTTCTTATGGGGCGTTTGAGAGTGCGTTCCGGGAGATAGGAGAACTATTTTACCAGATGTATACTGATATGGCGGACACCCCGCAAAAATTCGGTTTGCCGTTATATCAGGCGGAGGAATATGATTATTTTTCCAGTCAGGCAAGAGCGGTAAGGAGCGCGCCCTGGCAGTTGTTTTACTTCCTGTTTTGGCTGTTTGCGTGCGGCAGCTTTCAGGGAACTGTGTTTTTGGCAGATACGGCGCAGGTCAGAAAAATAAATAAGGCCAAAAGGACGAATTTCCTGTTAGAAGCTTTGTGTGATTATGGCTTTGTATTTGGCGGCATAAAAAAGTATCAATTGTCCTCGGGAAATTATCTGGAAATTGATTATCCTGATAACCGGAATGTTTTGGCAGTCCTTTTTGCCGTTGCCCAAAAGGTAAAAAATACACAGCTCAAAGATGTAAAGAATTATTATTCCAATATGGCAGCGTTCAGCAATGCGTTTATTGGCTGGAATCATAAAATATTGGCTGAGGATTTGCATACATGCAATGTTGCAGGGGGCTGTGATTATGTGGCTGATAAAATGCACGATAAGGCGGACCGGGAGGTGGTGGGGGCTTTGGATGAAATCCTCACGGGGTATGGAGCTGTAAGGAGGAAGGGAGATGCAAATGAGGGCCCTTCTGTCCGGTATTTTTGCAGAAAATCCTCAGCCTATGATTATGCACTGGCCTCTGATATGGGAAATTTGTATCTGGAACTGCGAATCCGGAATGCCCAGAAATGCCTGGATTATTTAGGTGAATGTCCCGAAAGGATAGCGGAGATGTTCCGCTGCAGTGATACCGGGTGCCAGAACCGCAGGAACGGCACCTGTAGGTTCGGAGTAAAATATGTGTTTGGACAGGAAGAAAAATGGCATTGCGGATGCTGCGGTGCTCCTTTTAGGATACATCCTGTAACAGAGGATATCCCCCATTACCTGAAGTTGATGGAACTGGGAAATAAAAAGTAGGGGAAAAATGTCTATCTATTGCGGATGTAAAGAAATTTCCTGCAGATTACAGGAGGATTAATAGGACAAATGATGCGCTTAACTGGTTATTGGATTTCGGGAATCCGGCCTGCATCAATCTCATATGCCCTCCGAATGGTTTGGGCCTGCAATGGACAGGATGCGGGCAGGCGAAGGTACATAAAGTAAAAATCCTTATGGGCAGGAAGGTTATTTGCAAACTAATATAACATGGCCTTAGGCACATCACCATGAAGACGCTTATTCTTATGGATTTTAAGGGTAAGCGGCTTTTTTGCGTGTTGCAACGGGCCAAGCCAGCGGGCAACTGTTACAAACAAGCCAGCGGTAAAATGCACAATTAAATACAATGTTTAAATTGCAAATAAAAGAAAAGCGGGATGTATGTAAGGCATGTTATAGGCCGTTAACACAATGTTAAAATTCAGGGACTTGTGAAATGTGTGCTATTATTGACAAATTGACAAACTCAATTGCTTGAAGCTAAATAAATTTTGTTGTAGGCTGAAAAAAAGGAGGCAGCATGAAATGAAATTTAATGAAAAACTTTTAAAATTAAGAAAAGAAAAGGGACTTTCCCAAGAGGAATTGGGAATGGAAATGCAGGTATCAAGACAGACAGTTTCAAAATGGGAGACAGGACAATCATATCCAGACTTTACCAGATTAGTAATGCTGAGTGATTTCTTTGATATGGCTTTGGATGAACTTGTGAAAGACGTTGATGTGCAGGAGGTGAGGGAATCTTCGTTTACAAATGAGAAAATAGATTCCATATATCGGGTTTCCCAGGATATGGATTCGGTTTTCCAAAATAAAACATTGAAGTACGCTATAAAAGGGATAAAGTGGTTTATAGTGGGCAGTTGTATCTTTTTATGTTTGGTTGTGATAATTTCACTTATACTGCATTTTATTTATCCGGAATCCAATATATTTTGGCGTGGCTATTAATTGAGGGGAAGAAAAACCAAGGCACCAATCAACTTCCAACAGGCAAGCTTAAACATGGAAAAATACCGCAGGGCAGGATCTCTGCCTTGCGGGCTTACATACATAATAGCGGAGAAACACCTGCAAAACTTTATCAAGCTTGGAAGGTGTTTCTGCATAAGATTCAGTGAGAGATGTCTAACCCGAATGTATCTTTGTAGAATTTTTGCGGCATAAGATTTTATTTCTCCAGGCGTATTTGGGAATACTGTGATTTTTTTGTTTCAGTATCAATAAACCCGTCTTGGTTTTTATCTATTGTCAAAGTGAACTTGCCATCGTCTTTTGGCAGGGCCGCCACTTTGTTTATGGCTTTCTGCTTTTCCTTGATATGCATAAAAGTTAAAGAAGAATAGATAACATCAAAAACCTCAAAGAACTCCCGGTTTTTTTTATTATACTCTTAAAAGTGGGCATTGGAAAGTAAAAAAGCCTTTGTGGGACAGCCGTGGCAAAAGGACGGCCAATTCCTTGGATGGATGAATAAATAAGGCTGATCTGTGGAAAAATAAGCTTTATTTTTTATGGAGATAAGCATATGTATAATTACTTTTATGGCTGGTATCTGAAATGCCAATCTGATACACAGACCTTAGCGGTAATACCTGCCATTCATAGCACAAGGAAGAAACGTACTTGTTCTGTCCAGGTTATCACAGACAGTGATGCCTGGACAGTTATGTTCCCGGCAGGTTCATTCCAACAGACAAAGGGGGGTATTTCCATCGGGGATAACCGGTTTGGTGAAAAAGGCATTTATCTGGCAATCCACACACCGCAGCTAACCATTAAAGGGAAACTGGATTTTGGCCCTCTTTTTCCGTTGAAATATGATATTATGGGGTCGTTCGCGCTGGTGCCATTTATGGAATGCCGCCATAGCGTATGGAGCATGAAGCATCCGGTTAGGGGAAGTATATGTATCAATGGGCAAAATTATTCTTTCCGGGATGCCTGGGGATATTGGGAAGGGGACAGGGGGCGGTCGTTTCCCAAAGAGTATATATGGACCCAGTGCTGTTTTCCGGGAGGGGCTTTAATGCTGTCAGTGGCGGATATTCCCATGGCAGGCATTCACTTTACGGGTATCATAGGCGCGGTATTATGGCAGGGGAAAGAGTACAGGATTGCCACTTATCTGGGAGCCCGGGTTATCAGGGGCCAAAAGAAAAGCATCCGGGTTATACAGGGCAATATGGAATTGGATGTCTGGCTGATGGAGGCATCAGGACGGCCCTTAAAGGCCCCGGTAAGGGGAGATATGGTAAGGACAATTCACGAAAGTGCCTCCTGCCGGGTTTTCTACAGCTTCCGCAAAGAAGGCGCTGCCCTGTTTGCTTTTGAAACAGACAGGGCTTCTTTTGAATTTGAATATT
>CAJTVD010000108.1:0-281 GCA_910579495.1 uncultured Lachnospiraceae bacterium | reverse complement strand
GTGCTTTGGGGGAGCCGGTACAAGCCCCTTAGGGGCACCCTATCTTTTTTGGTTCATTGGCTGTATGCCTTCTTTTCTTACATTGTGTGCCTGGTTCTGGTTTTCCGGCGTACTTTTTTGGGTTATGCTGTTGAATTTGTCCAGGCTTTGCTGTTCCTGGGCTTGGGGATCCCAATTGTTTTTTTTCATATCATCACCTACATTATTATAACATGCTTTAAATAATGAAAAAAGGCTATAATAGCCTTTATTTTAATTCAAATGTATCACATGCAGTTTCA
>CAJTVD010000107.1 GCA_910579495.1 uncultured Lachnospiraceae bacterium | reverse complement strand
AAAAATAGGTTCTGAAAGCCCCATGAAATAAGGGCTGAAGATTCCGAGAAGTTATTACTACAAAGAGGGGGAGGATGGGTTCAATGGACAGAGAGGATTTTAAATATATATGGCTGCTTTTGAAGGAGATTACAGGAAGGGAGAAGAAGATGGCCGCGTGTACGCTTCTGCTTTCCGTCCTGGAGGCGGTGAATCCCTATATCGCCATACTCTGTACCGGGCTGTTGGTGGATGGGGCGTACCGTGGGGAGGGGCTTAGGGCACTGTTTTCCTGCGCGGCGGCGGCTCTGGCATTAAAGCTCCTGGTACAGATTCTCTGTTCCCGGCTGGGGGAGTGGTTTAACCAGAAGATGGACTATACCAGGGAGCTGGATGAGGAACAGCTAAACCGCCAGAGCCTGTTTATGGATTATGAGTACTTAGAGGATACCAGTATCCAGGAACTGCGCACAAGACCCCTTGGCAGGTCGTTTTTCGGGATAAGGGGATGGTTCCTGTTACAGCTCAAGGATTCCCTAAAGGAGCTGCTTTCCGCCCTTACGGCGATTGCAATTTTGTTCCCTATGGCTCTGCAGGATGGGCTGGACGGGGAAAGAGGGGGCCTTTCCCTGCTGGCTTCCCTGCTTTTGTTCCTTGTAATCGGGGTTTTAGTATGGGGGAATTACCGGGCGGGCATCCACTACACCAGAAAGTCTGTGGAGATACTGGATGGGCTGGACGGCGTCCACAACAAAAGCGCTTATTACCTGGATATGCTATCAGGTGTGGAATCCCAGAAGGATTTAAGGATCAACGGGCAGCAGGGGGAAATCAATCAGGATGTGGGCGCTTTGTTTGAAGCCTCAAGGAAGGGGGAATGGCGTATGGGCCAGATGTATATCAGGCGCCAGTTCCTGAATGTGACGTTCCCTGGTATCAGCGGGCTTTTGGTCTATCTTTTTGCAGCGGTGAAGGCTTACCTGGGACAGATATCCATCGGGAATGTGGTGGCTTATACGGCCAGCATCATCCGGCTGGCCCAATCCGCTTCCCGTTTTGCCATCTGCGCAGGGCGGATGAAATCCACAGCCGATTATGCCAGGGACTATATTACCTACAAGAATCTGGAAAAGAAAAAGCAGGGGACCCTTTTTGTGGAAAAACGCAGGGATAACCGCTTCCAAATTGACTTTGAGCATGTTTCCTTCCGCTACCCGGGAACAGAAAAGGATGTGGTCAAAGACCTGAACCTTTCTTTTGTGATTGGGGAAAAGATGGCCATCGTGGGAAAGAACGGCTCCGGGAAGAGCACCTTTATTAAGCTCCTTTGCAGGCTCTATGATGTGACGCAGGGGTGTATTAAGCTCAACGGAATTGATATCCGCAAATATGATTATCAGGAATACTGTACGCTCTTTGCGGTAGTGTTCCAGGATTTTTGCATGTTTGCTTTCCCCCTGGGGGAAAATATTGCCTCGGGAGCCAGGGTGGAAGAAGGCAGGGCGCGGGAAGCCCTTATAAGGGCGGGGTTCGGGGAACGCCTACAGAGCCTGGGGGAGGGGCTTTCCACCTGTGTGGGCAGGGAGTTTGGCCAAAGGGGCGTTTCCTTTTCCGGCGGGGAAAAGCAGAAGATGGCGATTGCCCGGGCGATTTACAAAAATGCGGCCTTTGTGATCATGGATGAGCCCACGGCGGCCCTGGACCCTTTGGCGGAATGCGAAGTTTATGCAGGGTTTGACAGGATGGTGGGGAAAAAGACAGCCCTTTATATTTCCCACAGGCTTGCCTCCTGCCGGTTCTGCGAGGATATTTTGGTGTTTGGCCAAGGACAGGTGGTACAAAGGGGAAGCCATGAGGAACTGGAAGGGAAAGAAGGGATTTACCGGGAGCTTTGGAACGCCCAGGCACAGTACTATCAATAAGCCAAACCAGGAAAAGCGCTGTTACGGATGGTGCCTGCCCCGGTGATGGCGGTTTCCCTGGCCTGCCTTTTCCCCGGTGCCAGGATTTGCGGATTCATCAGCATCGGTGGCGTGATGGTGGCTGCCGCCATGTTCTTGTGTCAGTGCCTTGAGTTCTCCTATGGTATGCTCCCTGCAACAGTCCCAGGAGGCAGCAGGGTCCACCTCAATCAGGTGCTGGATGGCAAGATATTTGGCGGGGCTTAAGTTTAAATGGTGGGCGGTGTCCCTTAAATGGCCGCCAATGGCAAAACACTCGATTTGTGCTGTGCCATGATGGGATTCCGCTACAGATTCTATATATGACAGCATGGCAGTTTCTTTTTTCCCGCTGTTGGACTGGAGGGTAATGGAGATCAGGCCGTTTTCCTGTGTGTATCCCTTTTGGGCGATGGTATCAAGCAAAAGGCTGACAGCCTCCTCATAATTTTTATATTTCACATCGGCATCTTCCAGTATTTGCCTGCCGTCAGGGTTATAGGCATAGGTATCAATTACCCTGTCAAAATGGTTCAGGGTAATCTCAAAAGACGGGTTTACATCCATGTCAATATAAGCGTCAGGGGTAAAATAAAGGTAAGAGAGCATCCCGCCTGAAAAAAGTATTATGGCAAGGGACGAAAAAGCAACAAAAACCCGCCTGGGCAGGATGTGGTTTTGTTTTGTGCTGCGCCTTAGGATTTCCTTATGGAGAAAATCTTTGGCGGATGTTTTCAGCGCCCCTTCAGCGCGGATATTGTCAAATGCTTTTTTTAACCGGTCAGTCAAGCAGCTCACCTCCTAATTCCTCTTTTAATTTTGCCCTTCCACGGGACAGCCATGTGTAAACGGTATTTTCACGCATATTTAAAATCCTGGCAATTTCAACTGCTGTATAGCCTTCATAATAAAACAGATAAATCACATTTCTGTATTTATCAGGCAGCCTTAAGACCGCATCCAGGACTGGCCTGTCTTCTTCCTGTATGTAAAAGGGTTCCATGTCTATGTCTTCAAAGGAGCATACCTTACGGCGGAAAAAACTTTTAAAGATATCCTTGCAGGCGTTTATGGCAACACGAATAAGCCATGCCTTTTCGTGGGCGTCGCTTTCAAAGGGTTTATCATAAAGGATATATTTCAGAAAAACTTCCTGGAACACATCCTCCACATCGCTGTGGTTTTTCAAGTGCATAAAACAGACCCGGCGGACAGTATCGGCGTATTTTTCCACCGCCCTGTCCGCCTCACTGCTACTTCTCATAGAAAGGCTCCTTGTTTAATAATGATGATATTCTCCTGTATGATGGGAGTAATCACCGGCTGTATGGCAGTGTCCATCCCCGTAATAGTGGTCATATTGGTCGTGGTAATCATGCCCGTCCCCATAATAGTGGTCGTACTCATCATGGTAGTCATGCCCATCCCCATAATAATGGGTAACAATGTTTACATTGTCATGGGTATGTTCCCCAATGATGGCGCATCCTTCTGCACCGCAGACGGCAGCTACCAGGGGGATGGTACTGGTTGTTGTCTGGGCCGGGGCAGTATAAACGGGTGCCGGCGCAGTGTAGGCCACCTGGCTCCTGCCGCTGCTGTGGTGGCTGCCGCCATGGCCGTGGGCATAGGCGGTTGTGGAGGTTGCGGCAATTACAAGCCCCATTACCGCAAGAGTTGAAAGTACCTTTTTCATTAAAACATCTCCTTTGGGTTTTGTATAGTTATTTGTATCTGTTTATAATACGATTCACAGGAATAAATCCTTTCATCAGTTATAAAAAAATGAAAAAAATTTCGTGCCGGGCAGCTATGGAAGCATGGGTTTTCTTGAAAAAACCGGTTTGGTATGGTACTATACATAGGAATAAAAATCTTGCTTTTATGGAGGAGATATTGAAATGATAAAGCCTTTAAGAAACCGTAAACTTGCTTCAAGGATCAGCATTCTGACCACTGCAATTACCTTGGCAGGGATGCTGTTGCTATGGACGGTGATTGCCAATAACACGGAATCCATGGTCAGGGATAATATCACCAACCAGATGGCCAACGCAGTGGAATCCAGGGCGGTGATCATTGACGATTATGTAACATCTGCGGAAGAATATCTGGAAGCCTTTGCCATAAGCGGCGAGGTACGGGATCTTCTGGCCAACCCGCAGGACCCAGAGCTGCTGCGCAAGGCCAGGCAGTATACGATTGATTTTTCCAATGTAAAAGGGATATTTGAGGGGCTGTATATCGCCACCCCGGATACATATGTCCTCACCCATACGGCCAAGGAAGCCATTGGCATTACCACCCGGGAGGGAGAGTCCCTGAAAACCTTCCAGGACACGGTCCTGGCAAATAAGGAGCTTACCAATCTGGGGATCATGGAGTCCCCGGGGACGGGAAACATGGTCATCTCATTATACTACCCGGTGTTTGACGGGGAAACCTGCATAGGGTATGTGGGGGCAGGGGTTTACGCCGACAGGCTGATGGATGCCCTTTTGGACCTGGAACTGAAAAGCCTCCCGGAAAGCAAATATGTGTTTATGAATGCGGAAACAGGCGTATATCTGTACCATACGGACGAATCCCTCCTGAATACGCAGATCAGCGAAAAGGGGCATTTAGAGATTATAAGCCGTATCCGGGAGGGAGCCGGGGCGGAGGCATATACCTACCAGGATGAACAAGGCAGCAGGCAGCTTGCGGTTTATAAGTATCTGGAGAACCGGGGCTGGGTATTTATGATCCAGGACGATTACTCGGAGGTCTACAGCTCTGTGTCCAGCGTGCGTATTTCAATGGGAGTTACCTGTGCGGTGGTAGTGGCATTTATTATTCTGGCAACGCTTGCCATATTAAGCAGGACCGGAAAGGAACTGATGATTATGGAGAATGCCATCTCTGCCCTGAGTGAATTTGACCTTTCCGCAGATAAAGGGCTGGAACCCTTTTATGGGAGGAAAGATGAGATTGGCATGATCGCCAGGGCGACCCACAATGTCTGCAGCCACTTAAAGGCGGCAACGGAAGATATTGGAAGAATATTAAGTGAGATTGCGGACGGGAACCTTGCCGTAGATGTGGACAAAAACGAAAGGTATTATATTGGCGGCCTTAAGGCACTGATTGGCAGCCTGCAGGCAATACGTGACAAACTTACCAAAGTCATTAAAGAAATCGCCCTGGTATCCAACCAGGTAAACGCGGAGGCAGGCCAGGTATTAGACAGGGCGGATTCCCTCTCCCGCGGGGCAGCATAACAGGCGGCATCTGTACAGGCCCTTGGGGATGCTGTGGACAATATTAAGCAGCAGGCGGATGCTACTGCAAGGTTTGCAGGCAATGCCAAAGAGGAAAATGTCCAGACGCACCAGAGAATTGAAATATGCAGTAAGGATATGCTGGAACTTACAAGTGCCATGAATACGATTAATGAAAAATCCAGTGAGATCATTAAAGTAATAAAGACTATTGAGGACATTGCTTCCCAGACCAACATCCTTTCCCTCAACGCAGCCATAGAAGCGCAGCGGGCAGGGGAAGCAGGCAAGGGGTTTGCGGTAGTGGCAGGGGAGGTGAGGTCCCTGGCAGGCAAATCGGCGGAAGCAGCCAAAAATACGGCGTTTTTGATTGGGGAAACGGTGACGGCGGTGGAGACAGGCAGCCATATTACAGGGATTACGAACCAGGCGCTGCAGGAAGTGGCTTTGAGCGCCCAGAAGGTTTCCGATGCCGTGGTGTCAATTTTTGAAGCAGCAGATAGCCAGTCCCACGCTGTAGAGCGGATTTCCCAGGAACTTACCACCATTTCCAACGTGGTACAAAGCAACAGCGATGTTGTAAAGGACTCTGCTTCAGTGAGTGAAAAAATGTCCCAGCAGGCGGTGATGCTGAAGAATCAGGTATCAAAATTCCATGTCTGACAAACGCTGCCGCACTCCGTGTGCCAGCTTATTGTAACAAACGCTGCCGCGCTTCGCGTGCCAACTTATTGTAACAAACGCTGCCGCGCTTCGCGTGCCAGCTTATTGTAATAAAAGAGCAGGGGGATGTGCCTCCTGCTCTTTTAGTATAAGGATATCCGGCGTGCCCTGGCCTTTGGTTATTGCTGTTTGAGCTGGAACCGGTTTACCAGTTCATGTAAACGTTTGGACTGGCTGGACAGTTCTGCGCTGGTTTCTGCGCTTGACTGGGCGGAAGATGAGTTGGACTGTACAACGTTGCTGATCAAATCCACATTTTTGGTTAGCTGTTCCAGCGCTGCTTTTTGGTTTTGGGAGGCATCGCTGATTTTGTCCATAAATGTTAAGATTTCCTCAGAGCCTTCCACCACAGCCATAAGGGATTTGGCGGTATTATCCGTTATATGCATCCCGTTTTCTACAGCTTTTTGGGAATTCTGGATCAGGGCGGCTGTCTGGCTCACCGCTTCCGCGCTTTTAGCCGCCAGTTCCCGTATTTCATTTGCCACTACGGCGAAGCCCCTTCCGGCAGCGCCCGCCCTGGATGCCTCTATGGAGGCGTTTAAGGAAAGTAAGTTTGTCTGCTCGGCAATATCCTCAATGGTCTTCACGATTTTTTCTATTTCCCCGGAAGAGAGGCTGATATCCGACATGGCATGGATTAAATGTTCCATTTCCTTGTTGCTTTCCCTGATCCGCCTGCCGGATTCGGAAGCAGTCGCATTGGCAGTCTGGGCAACATTTGCATTTGCCGCCACATCCTTTGACAGGCTTTCAATGGAAACCGCCAGTTGGTCAATGGCAGATGCCTGTTCCGCAGCTCCCTCTGAGAGAAGCCGTGCGCCCTCTGATACGTTCTCAGAACTGGCGGATACCTCGTCTGCGGAGAAAACGATCTGATGCAGGGTATCGTTCAGGGACTGTGAAATTTTTTCTATGGATTCCTTGATGGGGATAAAGTCACCGATATAATCCTGGGCAATGGCAATATCCATATTATTATCCGCCATCTGGGAAAGCTGTCCTGAAATATCCTTTACATAATTACTGATGATGGCGCTGATATGGTTAAATGCCTGGGAAAGCTGCCCCAATTCATCATCCGAGTGAATATCAATATGGATATTCAGGTCACCTGCCTCCAGCCTGGCAGCCCCCTCGGCAATGAATTTGATAGGGTCCAGGGAATTTTTAATAATGCGGTTAACCGCAAACAGCAATAAGGCCCCAAGAAATATTACCATAAAGGTCAGCTTTCCGGTGCCTTCGATAATAGGCCCGTAAAATTCGCTGTTGTTCACCGTCATATGTAATGTCCAGTTGGTCTTCCCGTTGATGGATAAGGGGATAGTGACGGAAACCCCGTTTTTGCCTGTAGCATAGTTTTTGTCTTTGGTGATAAGGGAACGGCTGCCGGCATTGCCTTCCTTTTGCAGGGAAAGGATCTTATCCGCGTTATCCGCCATTGTCTGGTATCCCACATCAGAAGCGCCCTGCCCTACATTGGTGTCGTCGGCGGAATCCACTAATATGGTCCCGTCTTCTGCAAGGGCTACCAAATGGGCGGAGCGGTAATCTGTACTCACAAGGAGTTTCTCCTGCATATCATCAAGGCCTACATCAACGCCGGATACCCCGAAGAAATTCCCTTCTGCATCCAGGACAGGGGAAATAATACTGATCATCATGATATTTTTTCCCATGAGTTCATAAATATACGGGTCCATGATATAAGGCTGGCCAGTTTCTTTGATCTCCCTCCAATACTCTTTATCGTAATTGTCAAAGGCGTCTTCATGCTTTTCAAAAACATACCCGGTATTTGCCTCATTGGGATATACTACGGATTCAAAGGCCATGTCCTTTTTGTGGACGCTGTAGGGCTCCCCGTTGGCGTCTGCAATGACGTTTTGCTCAAAATAAGCAAATGCAGTGGGGAAACCGTCCCCGCCTTCTAAAAGGCCTACCAGGGCGTTATCGATTGCCCCTCTTTGTTCCTTGGGATCCAATGTGGAAATGTTCCGCAGGGAGCCTGCGAAGCCGATTACCTTTCCGTAGGCAGTTTCAATATCATTGGCTAACAAAAAAGTGTTTTCATAAGCTACCGCCGTGAGTTTTTCTTTGTTAACCTGGTTCAGCGACCTGGCGGAAAGAAGGGCAGCGGTGAAAATAATCAACAAAAAAATACCGGCGGCTAAAAATGCCATGTTTGAAATGATTTTCTGGCTGAGGCTGCTGCCATGGGTAAAAGGTAGTGGTTTTGCTGTTTTTTCCTTGGGTGACATAAAAAATCCTCCTTGTTAACTATTTTAATTATAAATTATCAAATACTGCTGTCTCTTTTTCGAGCCCGTCCACGACTTCCTGGTTGACGCCCATGCGCAGGGTAATGTCTTCCATGTCCTGGGCCAGGTTTTTGCTGCTGCTGGCGGCGCTGGCAATGCCGTTGGCACCGTTGTCAACAGATTCTGTGATTGTGCCGATGGCATCTGCAATTTCCGATATGGAATTTTTCAGGTGTTCCGTCTGTTGGTAAAATTCATCCATGGCCCTGCGGATATAAGCGGCATCCTCTTTGTATTGGCTTCCTGACTGTACAAAGTTCCGGAATTCCGTAAGTACAGACTGGCCCATATAATCGATCAGGTTTTGCGCGTGTCCAGAGAGATTGTATACTGCGGCAGTGACCACGCTGTTGATTTCCTGGATCTGGGCGGCTGTTTTCTGGCTGGAATCGGCAAGGTCGCGTATTTCCCTGGCCACCACTGCAAAGCCTTTGCCGGCCGCCCCGGCGTTGGAAGCTTCCAAGGAAGCATTCAGGGAAATCAGGCGTGTCTGCTGGGAGATCGCCAGGATCCCGCCGGTAAGCGCCTGGATCTGGTCTACGCTTTTGCTTTTTTCAATGGCATCGTTCAGGGAACTGAGAATTTCCTCCGCTTTGGCGCTGGTAATTTCTGCGCTGTTTCTGGCAGACTGCTGCATGGCGTCTGCACGTTGGTTCATCTGGGCGGTGTAGGAAGTGATGGCGCTGCATTCTTCCGCAATCTGCTGCACATCCTGGCGCACGTTCTCTGTGTTTTCGTTGATGGCGGCGATACTGCCCGCCACCTCCTGGAAGGTGGCGGAGAGCTGGCCGGAAAGGGTGGACAGGCTGGCGGCATTTTGCTTGGAGGACCGGGTTCTTTTTAGAACTTCCCCGGCCATGTGATTGATGCGCCCGGAACTGTCTTTGATGGTACTTAGGATGTTTTTCACAGGCGTTACCACCTGGCGCATGATAAGCCTTAAGTCCCCAAATACCAGCAGGATACAGGCCGCGGCCGCGGAGGCGCCTACTGCCAGGGACAAAAGGTATGCGGCAGAAAGAGAGGCTCTTGCATCAGTGGTCTGCCTGCTGATGGAGGCATCAAGGGCGTCAATGTCCATGGTCATGGCATCAGAAAAAGAAGCCACGTCGCCATTGGCAAGGACAAAGGCATCCTGGGTCTTCCGGCTTGCGCTGGCACAGACCAGGTGCACAAGGGCATGTTTAAAGGCGTTGTAATTTGAAAGCAATTTGGTAAATAGTCAAGAGTTATTTTAAAAAGATTTTCAGGGAAAAG
>CAJTVD010000106.1 GCA_910579495.1 uncultured Lachnospiraceae bacterium | reverse complement strand
ACTATGCGGCTTTCAGCCACTTTCACGGCTGTGCCGTGAATAATATAGGATTATTGTATACAGTTGCCAAAACCACCTTGGGTTCTGTTTTTTTCAGTTCTAAAAAAAGTTGTTCTGCCGTCATATGCTCTTTAGATTGATTGATCAATTCCAATAACAATTGCGCATATCGTGTCATCTTGTCACCGCCCCTATTTTAGAATTATTCTAATAATAATATTATTTCCAAATTTTGTCGATATAATTTAGAGAAATAATATAAAAATATATGGTAAAATAATTGGCAATGCCTTTGCGGCTTGTTTCCTCTGCACGTGCTGCGCATAAAATATGCCGGTCAGCACAATCTGCCCGGCATATCTTCCTGCGCCCTGCGGCTCTTTTAAAATTTCATTTACTATGCATCCAGGCTTTCTATGAACCTGCCAAAAGCCTGCTGCCCTTCGGGGGTACGTTTATAAACCCCTGCATCTGTCAGCACCTGCATAAATACAATGCCAATCTCTTTCCTGATGATTTCATCAATATTCGTCCCATCAACGCTTCCATACCCAGGCAGGAAGCCTTCCACCCAGTCAGCATGTTTTGCAAGGGCTTCATCCTCCCGGAGATTCCTGCCCCCCAATATGGCCTGCTTTAAGCTTTCCATTTCATCCTTTAACCGCGCCGGGAGCACAGCAAGCCCCATTACCTCAATCAGGCCAATATTCTCTTTCTTAATATGGTGGAGATTGGCATGGGGATGGAATACCCCAAGGGGGTGCTCCTGTGTGGTAATATTATTCCTCAGCACCAGGTCAAGCTCAAAGCACTCTCCCCTCTTACGGGCAATAGGCGTAATGGTATTGTGGGGTTCCCCTTCTGTCTCTGCAAAAATAAATGCATCCTCATCCGTATATCCTCTCCAATGGCCCAAAACCAGATCCGCCAGGGCGATTACCCGCTCCCTGTCCTTTGCCCTTAAGCGGATAACTGACATAGGCCACTTTACAATACCTGTTTCCACATCCTCAAAGCCCTTTACGGTAAAGGTTCTCTCCACCGGGGCCTTTGCCATGGCAAATTCATAATTGCCCCCCTGGAAATGGTCATGGCTTAAGATAGACCCGCCCACAATAGGAAGATCCGCATTGGAACCTACAAAATAGTGTGGGAACTGCCCTACGAAATCAAACAGCTTACAAAACGCCCCCCTGTCTATCTTCATAGGGATATGCTGTCCGTTAAAGACAATGCAGTGCTCATTATAATATACATAAGGAGAATACTGGAATCCCCACTGGTCTCCCTGGATAGTCACCGGGATAATTCTGTGGTTCTGCCTTGCAGGATGATCCACCCTCCCCGCATACCCTTCGTTTTCCCTGCAAAGCAGGCACTTGGGGTAACCGGACTGCTTTGCCGTCCTGGCCGCCGCTATGGCTTTGGGGTCTTTTTCCGGCTTGGATAAGTTAATGGTAATATCCAAATCCCCATATTCCGTGGAAGTTACCCACTTCATATCCTTCTTGATCCGGTAACGCCTGATATAATCAGAATCACAGCTCAGCTTATAATAATACTCCGTAGCTTTCACCGGATCCTGCCGATAATATTGCTCAAAGGTCCTGATCACTTCGCTGGGACGGGGCATTAAAATACTCATGATCTTCGTGTCAAACAGATCCCGGTATACAACGCCATCCTCCTTCAATATCCCCTTTTCAAAAGCATAGTCAAGCATCCTGCCAAGAATCCCTTCCAGGCCTTCTGTCCCGGTGCCTGAAATCCCAGCATCTTTCCCTTCCTCCAAGCCTGCCAGCTCATCCAGCCCAAACAGCTCCAACAGGCGGTTGGTTGTGTAAATCTTATCTGCCTCTGTAAGCAACCCTGTTTCCAGCCCATAGGCCACCAGTTTTCTGATATCCTCTTGTATCATCTTTGCTCTCCTATTCCGGTAATAATTTACAATATGCAGGGCCCGTCCCCGATCTCCACCACATAAAAGTCTGCAGCGTAACCGATCTTGGCCCGGTATGCCTCCCCTACCTGCTTGATAAATGCATCAATTGCACCGTCCTCAACAATGCTCACCGTACACCCGCCGAAGCCTGCCCCTGTCATGCGGGAGCCAATAACGCCCTCTACCTTCCAGGCTTCCTCAACCAGCGTGTCAAGCTCTATGCCTGTAACCTCATAATCATCCCGCAAAGATACATGGGAAGCATTCATCATCTGCCCAAACTGCGCAATGTCATTTGCTTTAAGGGCTTCCACTGCCTTGATGGTACGCTGGTTTTCATAAACCGCATGTTTCGCCCTGCGGATCCTTACCGGGTCTTTGATGGCAGACTTGTATTCTTCAAACTGCTCTTCGCTTAAATCCCCAAGCCCCCCGATCTCCACAACTTTCTGCAGCTCTGCAAGGGCTGTCTCGCACTCGCTCCTTCTCTCATTGTACTTGGAATCCCCAAGCCCTCTTTTCTTATTGCTGCAGGCAATCACAATCTTTGCCCCCGCCATTTTCACCGGGGCATATGTATAAGAAAGGTCCGCCGTATCCAAAAAGATCGCATGGTCCTTTTTGCCCATGGCAATGGCAAACTGGTCCATAATGCCGCAATTAACACCATTAAAATTGTTTTCTGCAAACTGCCCGATCAGCGCCAGATCCTGGTTGCCCACCTGGAAACCAAAGAATTCCCTTAACATTGCCCCAACCACCACTTCCACAGAAGCGGAAGAGGACAGGCCGGAACCATTGGGAATATTTCCATTTAAAAGAATGTCCATCCCGGCAGGGACCTGATAGCCCTTCTCCCCAAAAGCCCACATCACGCCCTTGGGATAATTGGTCCACCCGGCTTCCTTTGACGGCTTCAGCTCTTCCAGGGAAGACTCAATGATCCCCAGCCTCTCAAAATTCATGGAGAAAAAGCGCAGCTTCCTGTCCTCCCTCACCCTGGCAACGCCATAAGTACCAATGGTAAGGGCACAGGGGAATACATGCCCTCCGTTATAATCCGTATGCTCCCCAATCAGGTTCACCCTCCCCGGGGCGAAAAATACCTTTACACCCTCTGCATCCCCAAATACTTCCTCAAACTTCTTTAATACAATATCCTTCATTTCTGCCTCCCAATTTACCGCCTGGCGGATGTTAATCTTATCTATATTTTCATTATAGGGTAAGCGCCCTTGCAAACCTAGGACGGTTTGTTGCAAATACCTGTCAAAATGTTAACCGTTTAATTTATTCACCTGATTGATGAAATCTTCTATCTGCTTTAAGTATTCCTTGCTTTTTCTGGTTTCCCCCATCTGCATCTCCTTCCGGTAGGAAGAAGGGGACATCTTCTTCATCTGCTTAAATGATTTTGTAAAAACCAGGGGATCCGAATAGCCGCAGGATAAGGCAATGCTCTCCACCGGAAGGGAAGTAAGCTGCAAAAGCTCCGCCGCCCGGGTAATGCGGAAGGTGGTGAGAAACTGCTGGGGGGACATCCCCATGGCATTGCGGAACAGGGTATACAGATAACTCCTGTTAATGCATACATAATCCGCCACATCCGTCACTTTAATTGGGTTGCAGTAGTTGCTCAATATAAACTCCACCGCCCGCCTGACATATTGGTCCGCCTTATCCGTCTCCCCCCGTTCCTCAATATGGGCGCTCTCAGCTATCAGGGACAAAAACAAATGGAGCTGCCCGTTTCTCCGAAGATCATTGGCAATCCCCACTGTATTGTGCTCCATCATATCCATCACCGCCTGATAAAGCTCCGTCTCCCTGTCCGACTTAAACACAGGATTCGCCGCCGACAATCCCATGGACGTAATCAGTGCCTTTGCCATGCTCCCATAAAACCCTACCCAGATATATGTCCAGGGATTCACTTCATCCGCCTGATAAAAGGCAAGGGCGTCCGGCGGGATCAAAAAGCCAAATCCTCTCTCCAGGGAATATTCCCTCCCCCCAATGGAAAAGCGCCCCCTGCCCCCTAAAATAAAATGGATCACATAATGGGGCTTGATCGCCGGGCCAAAGCTGTGAAAAGGCTCTGTTTTCGACATGCCGCAGCAATTGACAAACAGGCTTCCGCTTTTCTCCCCGAAAAATTCCAATTGGTATGCCTTCTCCATTGTGCCGCTCCTTAATAATCATGATAGATTTATCAGTTATTTTAAAATCCAGGCTCCTGTTACCCCTCCGGCCCTTGCTGGCCTTCCGGCTCCTGTTGGCTCCCAGGCTCCTGCTGGCCTTCCGGCCCCGGCTGACCCTCTGGCTCCTGCTGGCTCTCTGGCTCTTGCTGGGCTTCCGGCTCCTGCTGGCTCTCTGGCTCCTGCTGGCTCTCTGGCTCTTGCTGGCTCTTTGGGCGGACTGCCAGGCCCTGGTCCCCACCGCCTGGAACAAGGTCAAGGGAAACACTTTCCCCATAGTCCTCCCCATGGATTGCTATTTCATATTCCCTGCCCTCAGAATCTGTTAATGCCAGGACCCAGGGGGTGTTGTCCACATCCCGCTGTACCAAAAGCCCTGTCAGCGACTGCCCCGGCAGCAACGGCTCCAGATTCTCCAGCACATCAACATGTATGGCGCTATCTCCCTGCTCATACAGCTTAAGGCCGGTAAAGGAAAGCTCCGTACCGTTTGTGAGGGCTATGGCTGTGGGGATCCGCACTGCCGCTTCCTCCTGCCCTTTAATTTCGGAAAGGGTTTCCAGGTAACCGTCATAGGACGCAATCAGGGCATCCATGATCTGAATCAGCAGGTCAATCTCATCGTCATGCATATCCGCCAGGTTATATGCCTCCACCTCTGCTACTTTGCCTTTCAATTCCAGGAGTGCGCCGTCAAAGGAGGCGTCATCAACATTTTTATGAATCTCCACCACCTGGTTATGCTTTTCTATTAACTGCACATACTTTTCCTGGGCCTCCCCCACCTTCTTCTCCGAAGGGCCGCAGGCAGTTAACATCAGGCTGGAAACAACTGCTATGGCCAAAAAGCAAATTCTTTTTTTCATCTATATCCTCTCCCATATATCCCAAGCCCCGCTTGCAATACTGCGCCAAAAATAAGTTTAAAACCGCAGGCCATGCCAGCCCCGGATTTCATTTACCCAAACACTGCATGAGGTTTCCCTGACAATGTAACTCTCTTCCACACTTCTTATAGTATAAAAAAAAAAGAGAGAAAAAGCAAGTTTTCGGCACTGGAAAAGGAAGCCATCCATTGGAGGGGTGTCCATTAGGCATAAAAATATCGTTGTTAATTAAATGACATTGCTTTCTGAGCTATTACATTATTTCTAAAATCCAATAAATACAGAACAATAAATTCTTCAATAAGGATAACAAATATGTTATTATTAATATAATAAGAAAATTGATAGGAAGTAAAAATATATCAGGAGAAAGCCGGTGATAATTATGAAAATATAATTCGTTAAAAGTATTTTGTGTCCATCTAAATGTACTTGTTAGTAAAAACCGGCCATCCGTTGTTCACTACAATTATTGTAGATTGTGATGTTTGCCCAATGACATATAGCTAAGTCCAGAATTTAATATTAGGAGAAATTTTTGAAATATGAGAAATAAAATATGCTACATTGCTTTATTAATTGTGGTTATTATTTCCGGCTGTTCTAAGGCTACTGACAGAATAAGCATCTCTGATTTTCAATGCATTGATGGCGAGTACCGATTTCAGTCAATACCATGGGGAAGCAGCATGCAGGAAACGGAAGCTATCCTTGGATACAAGCTGGAAGAGGCAAAAGAAGCGGCCCCTGGAACATACAAAATAGCTGATAAACTCAGTTTTTTGGGCATTAAAGGGGAAATGTATTTTTATTTTGAGGAAGGAGAATTGGCAGACTTATCCTTCAGGTCAGTGAGTGATGAAACGCTAGAAGAATTTTATCTCCAGGTATCGGAGGAATTTTCCAAGAGCTTTGGAATTAGTTCTAATGAACATGAAAATACAGGGACATATGCAGGTTCAACGGTAAAATCCACGGTACAGCGTTGGGATGGAAAGGGGAACACATCGCTGCAGGTGATACTTGCAAAAGGAGAGCCTACCAGGCATTCCATTACAATAGGAATTCTTAAAAGCAAATAAAACATTTCCCCCGTTCCGGTTACACCAAGGCAACCGGAACGGGGGAAATGTTTTTTGTGTGGCTCCTTGGCTGTAAATAGTAACCAGTTTGCAAATATGTAATAAACAAAAAACAGTTTGATTATGGTAAAGTTGTTCTTAACCGGTGTCATTCTATGCAGCCCTGGAAATTATTTTCTCAAATACAGCACAAAATCTAAGTGATGTACAGGTTGGAAAACTGTTTAACCGTTTCTTTACTGCAGAAACAGCAAGAAACGCAACGGGATTGGGGCTTGCTATCGCAAAAACATTGGTTGAACAAATGCGGGAACCATTACAGCACAATATCACGACAATGTATTAAGTATCTGTTTAGATTTTCCACAAAAAGTAGAATAAAAGCTACCAACCAAAGGAACCATGTATATCTTGCCATGGTTCCTTTGGCCTTTGAAGGCTGTCACCGCAACACAGTTTTACTTCCCTCTGGGCTTCACCGGCAGCATTAAGTCGATCTGTCCGGGAAGGCCATCCTCTTTCCACCCATTGTGGGCAGCGTACACCCAGTTCAGGTGTTCTTCCAGACAGCCGCCCATGATTTCCTCTCCCAGCCCGCTGTAATCCGGTTCGAAATCCCGGCTTTCATTCACCCATTTAGTTAGCTTTTCCCAGAGATGGAATTCCGGGAAAGCAATAGTCAGCACAGCATACAGGCCGCCTGAGAACTTCTTTTTCTCCATAGGAGCCATAACTTCCATGTCTTCCGGGATGGTGACCCAGTCCTCATAGCCATGGATCCCGTTCTCCAGGATGCCCGGGTTGGGATGATTGAAGCCAAACATCCGCGCATCCGGCTTTTTTTCATACAGCCCGCTCTCCTGTACAAACCTGGTCACTACATCTCCCACTGCTTCCTCCGGATTCTCCCCGACAAAATGATAAGATGCCACAGTAAAAGGCGGCAGTTGCAGGATCCTCACCGGCAGTGTCCTGTCCAGAATCTCTCCGGCTCTGTTGAGATCTTCCATGTCTATATCCTCCTTTATGGTTGTCTTGGGAAAAGTGAGTGAACTGGCTATCTCTGCCAGCCCGGCATCCTTAAGCAGGTCAAGACGGATCTGATGTTCCCGGCTTTCCTCAAGGCATTCTGCCAGATGTTTCAAAAGCCTGTGGATGAGGGTAAGGGAAACGATTTCATTATCAAGTTCCGTCAGCTTATCCTGCAATACCCACAAGGATTCCTTCTGCCCGGGATCTCCCAGAAGGAGGGCGATCTCTTTCAGGGAAAGCCGCAGCTTTCTGAGTATAATGATCTGTTGCAGACGCTGCACGGCCTCCTCATCGTACACCCAGTAGGCATAGTCTTCACGCCGTTTAGCCCTGATCAGTCCCAGTTTTTCGTAATGCCTCAGCATCCGCGGTGTAACACCATACATCCGGGAAACCTGGCTGATAGTGAGATTTTCCATTGGTACTCCCCTTTCCTTATCTGCCAGTATAGAGGATAACACCGTGTCAAAGTCAAGGTTTTTTCAAGATTTAGGCCCAAAAAATTTTCTTGACAAATCCTGAAACAGCCTGTAGAATAATTTATGTCAGTAAGACAGGAACAGAATAAATCATATATTGCGGGTGTAGTTCAATGGTAGAACACCAGCCTTCCAAGCTGGATACGTGGGTTCGATTCCCATCACCCGCTCTTTATTTTTTATCGGGAAGCCGCCGTTTTATGGGGTTTTCCGACTTTTTATTGGTCTACAAATAAGTGTAAACTAAAGGAGAGGGAAGATAAAGAAAAAGGTACTAATGGCAATTCTAGCACTATGCGTTGCTATGGCAATGACAGCTTGCAGTGAGAATACAGACACGGCAGAAGTTGAGAAAACAACAGCAACGGCAGAAAGTGCGGAAGCTGGGGCGCCGACAGAAGCGGAAGCTGAAAAACAGGAGCAACTTGCAGAAGCAGGCCAGTACTATGAAGCAGGGCGCAGGAATCTTTACGGATTGGACGGAGCGCAGATTGACCTGGAGGATGCCCGCACAAATTTCACAAAAGCACAGGAGCTTGGCAATACTGACGCGAATCTCTATCTCGGCGTATTGGTTGACGACTGGTACGGATATCCGAAAAAGGATTACCAGCAGGCAAGGGCATATTATGAGCAGAGCGGCGACAACCCTTATGCACAGATTGCTTTAGGATTCTTATATTATTACGGGAATGGCGTAGACCAGGATATGGAAAAGGGCAAAGAACTTTTCCAGTCAGCGGTAGACCAAGGCGTAGTTGAGGGATATTATGGACTTGCCAAGGTTGCAGAAAATGTGGGGGATATTGAAACTGCGTTAGAACATTATAATAAAGTAGTGGAAGATGGCACAGAACAGTTCTATATCGCAAGCGCAATGGTTTATCTTGGCTATATATATGAGACTGGCGATGGCGTGGAACAGGACGGTGCAAAAGCAGTCGAGTGGTATACAAAAGCGGCGGATTTAGGTGATTCAGATGCAATGAATAGTCTTGGTTATATGTATGAGACTGGCAATGGCGTGGAACAGGACGGTGCAAAAGCAGCCGAGTGGTATACAAAAGCGGCGGATTCAGGCCATACAGATGCAATGAATTATCTTGGCTATATATATGAGCATGGTGACGTCGTGGAACAGGATGTCGCAAAAGCAGTCGGGTGGTATACAAAAGCGGCAGATTTAGGCAATACAGACGCAATAAATAGTCTTGGCTATATGTATGCGGAAGGCTATGGTGTGGAGCAAGATAATGACAAAGCACTGGAATGGTATGTGAAATCATTATCTTCATTCCCTGATTATGAGGTATACAAAATAATAGTAGATATCCTGCATGGAGAAGATGCGGCAGAGAAATGGTTTGAAGAATCAGGCGATGCAGAAAAGATGATGGCTCTTGCCGAGCTGTATCGTTCACACTATTCTGATAATGGAGAACAAGTGCTTCCGGATTTTGATAAGGCAATCGAATGGTATACGAAAGCGGCGGATTTAGGTAATTCAGATGCAATGAAAATGATTGGCAATATGTACAAACTTGGCTCTTTATATGGAGGGGAAGATGATTTGGAGAAGGCAATAGAGTGGTATCAAAAAGCGGCGGATTTGGGCAATTCAGATGCACAATCATACCTTGAGCGTTTGCAAGGACAGTAAGAACATAGCAGAAACTTGAAAAGAATTTTAAAAGGCGGTATAAAAACCGCCTTTTATACTTTTATACTTTAGTATTCAGTTTTTTCACGACAAACGCATGAGTAAATAAAATGTGAACAAACTGCTCCATTATCCGTTATAATGGAAATAAAAACGGAGATGGTGACATGGAGCAGTTACTGGAATGGATGGAGATCATCGAGGATGTCAGGCAGCACAGAAAAGTACGCCACAATATAAAGGATATTTTGATCATTGTGCTTTTTGCAACACTTGCCAATGCGGACACATGGGAGCAGATCGCAGATTTTGCACTGTGGAATGAGGAGTATCTGAGACAGTATATCGAATTGAAGAATGGAGTTCCGTCTCACGATACCATACAGCGCGTTATGGGGATGATACGCCCGGAAAATCTGCAGCA
>CAJTVD010000105.1 GCA_910579495.1 uncultured Lachnospiraceae bacterium | reverse complement strand
GAGCAGAAGTTTTATTGTGTGCATCCGCAATTTCAACAATGGCTTCATCGTTGAATAATGTCTGCGTATTGCCGCGTCCTCCAAGGGGATACCAGGATTCCATGACCGTGCCATACTGCTGCAGATGTTCCTTCATCTCTGTGCTTTGATGATATGGATGGGTTTCATTCTGGAGCAGGGCAGGTGTAATGGTTGTCTCGCCCACAAGCCGGTCAAAATCATCGGGTGTATAATAATTGGAAAGTCCGATCGAACGGAGTTTCCCTTCGCTTACCGCCTGTTCCATGGCCTGATATGCGGATACATCGCTTCCCGGAGCTGAATGATGCAGGATCATAAGGTCAATGTAATCCAGCCCCAGTCTTTCAAGGGAGGCATCAATGGCCGCGGCGCCATTACCATAATCATCCGTCCACATCTTGGTGGTGACAAAAATTTCTTCTCTTGTTACGAACCCTTCCTCAATCGCCCTCCGGATTCCCCTGCCAACACCTTCCTCATTCCCATAAATCCTTGCCGTGTCTATCAGGCGGTAACCGTCCCGGAGCGCCCAGTACACGGAATCCTCCGCCTCGCTCTGGGACAAACGGAAGGTCCCAATGCCGAGTATGGGCATTTCATAGCCGCTGTTCAGCATGACAATCCCTGCCTCAAGATCAAATGCCTGCCCTTTGGAACCCTCGCCCGCCGGTTGTTCATCCTGCGCGGCATCTTCTCCATCCTGCTGTTCCTTCTGTGCGGTATCCTCCTGCGTCTGTGTTCCGTCATCATCTGCCCCCGGCGCCGGTTCCTCCGCACTTCCTTCCGATTCATTTGTCTGGCTGTCCTGCTGCGTCCCATTTGCCAGGCTTTCCGTCTGTTCTTCCGACCGGCCGTTATCTGCCCGCCCACAGGCGCTCACAGAAAAACAAAGGGCCAGAGCGAGCATAACTGTAAAAATTCTTTTCAATATCATGTACATCCGCTATTTTATTCCCGCGAGCAATGAGTCAAGTGCCGTGCTTACACGAACATTTGACGAATGCCGCGAGGGTCAATACCCCGCAGCTTGCTGCGGGGTAATTGACTTGTTCTATCATTCCCTGTTCATTTCGGCGGAACTGTTTCATAAAATCCCATACAAGCTGCGCATGATGCTTTCTCGCCCGATGGATTCCGTCTTCCTCAGGTATCAGCCTCATCCCATGCCCACAATATCCATATGGGACAGGGCTTCTTCAATCTCCTGCATTTCCGCCCGTGACAGCTCCACATTTACCGCATCAAAGTTTTCCTTTACCCGGTCTTTTTTCGTTGTACCCGGAACCGGCACCAGATACGGTTTCTTTGTGATCTCCCACGCAAGAGCGATCTGTGCCGGGGTTGCCTGTTTCCTTTCAGCAAATTCCGTGATCAGATCCATCAGGCCCAGGTTTGCGTCCATTCCCTCTTTCCGGAACAGGTTCATCCTTGCCCGCCAGTCGCCTTCCCGGTATGTTGTCCCGGCAGTGTAGCGGTTACTGAGATACCCTTTTGCAAGAGGGCAGGCCGACACATAGGTGATCCCCAGTTCTTCACAGAGCGGGAAATACGTTCCCTCATCCTGCCTCGCCACAAAGGAATACATATTTTCGATGGCGGATATTTTGCATACCGCATGAGCCCTCCGGATATATTCTTCCGGCGCAAAGGAAACGCCCCATGCCCGGATCTTTCCCGCTTTTATCAGCTCCGCCATGGTTTCCGCCACTTCCTCCGGCGCTGTCTTCGGATCGATGCGGTGCTGGTAATACAGATCGATATAATCTGTCCCAAGCCGTTTCAGGGAAGCGTCCACCTGCTGCCTGATGGAATCACGGCTGCTGTTTAAGGCGTCCTCATTTCCCGCAAAGAAAGAGTCGTCCACAATGCCGAACTTTGTGGCAACCACCGCCGCTTTTCGGAAAGGCGCCACCGCTTTGCCCAGATACTGCTCATTTGCCTCTCCATAGATCGGCGCAGTGTCAAAAAAGGTATATCCCACCTCATGGGCGTACCGCATAAGCGCTACCATGTCTTCCTCTGCCTCCACAACCCCGTAGGCATGGGTCTGTCCCATACATCCGTACCCGATTGCTGTAATTTCCATATCTGTCTGTCCAAGTTTTCTTGTCTTTTCCATTTTTATCCACCTTTCTTTACTGAAATATCATAATCCATAACCATACCTGCGGAGGATGGTCTGCTACGCTGCCCTCCGGTCCCTTTATCCCACTTGGGCAGCCTGGAGTTTCACGATCTTTCCCTGATAAGTCCATCTAACCATAACTGCCGCAATCGCAAAACGGATGATCTCCATAGCCGGGAACGCCAGCCAGACCAGTGTCGTGCTTCCGGTCTGTTCAAATATCCATGCAAAAGGCAGCAGGAATGTCGCCTGATGCATTGAACATGGCGAGCAGACCGTACAGCGCCTGTACGAACATGGATATAATCAGAGGCATGGACATCTTTTTCAGGAGCCTGCCTACCGGAAAGCTCCCCATTTCGTTCATTTCCAATCTTTTCCCCTCCTTAATCGTCCAGTTGCCAGGAAGTAAACTGTGCCTCCTGCTGCTTAAGCGTCATGTTGAAAAACCGCACGCCCTTATCAATGTTCCTGATCTCTGCCATCTCGTCATCGGTTATGACGGTAGCCCATCTTAAGGGCATTCAAAACCGCCCTCTTTGTCTCCTCTCCTTCCGGCACCATATATACGCCCATGCCAAACTGCGGGATTTTTGCCCCATTGTTTAATGTGATGTAAGTCTGATTCATTTCAAAGTTCCTCCTTCTCAAAAATATATTTCTTTACTCTGCCAGGCGAATGTCCCCTGCTCCGATTCAGGCGGTGCAATAAAGCCGACATATAATACCCGATCACAGCAGACAGGCACATCACTGCAAAGTATTCCATAAAGAACAGTACCACCGGCTCTCCATAATCAAGAAATGCAAACTGAACCTGCAGGAACATAGAAAGGGCAAACTGCCTTTTGATAAACACATGTACCCCATAAGCTGCATAGAGCAGGAAAGTAAGCCGCAGCAGAGCCGATATTTTTTTATCTGCCGTCACTTTTCTGGCAACAGGTATCCGGTTCCAGTAAATTCCAAGATGGAAAGACGCCAGCACAAACACCCAATAGGATAAAGCCAGATGCATAAGCCTTGCCACAGCCATACTGCCTTTTATATTCCATGGTACATATCCTGACAGGATCACACTGCTTACTGCCAGAAAAACCATTGCCAGCAGTAAAAGCAGGTTTGTAACTGTCCCTAATATCCGGTTTGCTGTGTAAGATCCTTTTCCCAACGCCCGATGCCAGCTTGCATTCAGCAGATGATGCAGGAAAAACAGCAAAAACATTGCCAGGCCAAGCCATTCATGCAGTTTTCCTCCCATAAAAGCATAGGCCATAAGGCACGGCATCAGAATGACCATTACAAAATCCACACAGAGCCGTATTTTCTGCTTTGTCCGCATCGCCGTTTAATCTCCATCGGCAAGGCTTTCAAAACCCAGTTCTTCCAGCCAGCTCACCACATCATCTTCCGCAATGTCCACGTTAGAACCCCTCACAGCCAGCCCCTTTTGCAGTTCCGCTTCCGGTATCAACGCCGCAATGTCGCTTTCGCTCCGGCCAAGAGCGCTTCCTTCATGGGTACAAAAGGGAATGACCGTTTTTCCCGCAAAATCATAGGACTCTAAAAATGTAAACATCGCCATGGGCATTGTGCCCCACCAATTAGGGAAACCGATGAAGATATAATTGTAACTGCTTAAATCTTCAATGTGAGTAGAAAGCTCCGGTCTTACGTCATCGCTTTTTTCATTGTAGGCAAATTCCAGCAACGGGTCATGGCTGCCAGGGTACTCCTGCACAGTCTCAATGGCAAACAGATCTCCGCCGAGATTTTTCTGGATTTCTGTTGCAATAAATTCTGTGTTGCCCAGTACGCCGTCTTCGGTAGCTACGCGGCTTGCATTTGCAACCGTATCCACGCCGTCCGTTTCAGGAACCGTGAAATAGGCGATCAGGATATTGCTGCCGGAATCCGTCTGGGTGTTGCCCGCACTTTCCGTTCCTGTCTGTTCTGCCTCACTGCCAGTTCCACCTTCTGTTTCCTCCTGCCCGGTTCCGCCTTCTGTTTCCTCCTGTTGACTTTCCGACGGGGCTTCCGTTTGCTGGGGGCGTTCGATTACCCTCTGGGAAGGAGCCTGTTCATTGCTGCCGCATGCGGCAAGAGATACTGTCATTAAAGCGGTAATAAAAATTGCAATCCATTTTTTCATTGTATATGCCTCCATTTATTCGTTGTTTTCTACTAATTCAAGTGTAACTGTGCCGGATGTATTGCGCATATCTTCAGCCCCTGTTTCTGCTTTTCCCATAGGTATCACGGGAACAATGGTTTGCTCATAAATATCGTCATAAAAGATCGCCAGATCCGGCCCGGCTGCCCAATATCCAAAATCTCCGATCTCATAGCTTCGCGTTGTTTCCTCCTGCGTGTCAAGGCTTCGCGGAAGAGTCATTCCCTTGGCAAACTCATTCCTTTCAATGAGCGTTAATTCCAGCGGCAGCATGGATACGAGGTCAGCGGCAGCCTTTGAATCGTTTAATGTTATAATAACCTCTGCCGTATCTGCTGCCATTTTAATCTGCATACCCTCTACACTTTCATAACTGCTGTTTCCGTTATCCACGCTCTCTGCATTTTGCCCGGAACCTGTACCGCAGGCTGCAAGAGAGCAGGCGAGGCCAAAGAATACCATGCCGGCCAACATTCTTTTTGCCATTGCACTCCTCCTATTCCATTACGCCCAGACGCTCCAGCCAGGGTTCAATGAATGCCAAAAAGACAATACAGTATGCACTGAACACATACTGCATTGTCTTCTGCTATCCTTTGTTTTAGATTTATACGCAAACGGATTTTTTAACCTATTTTAGAGATTCGGAATTTTTAAATTTAGATTATTTGTTATTAACCCCATACGATACAATACCTGCACACAATCTGCATATCCCTGGATATATGCCCGCAGTTCCTGCGCAGAGGCAAAATCCTCCTGACATTCCAGTATTTCTTCCGCCTTCTCCCTCTGCTCTGCGGAAAGGGTTTCCAAAAAGTCCTCCCACTCCAGCTCTTTCTCTTTCCACGCTTCCAGCGCTTTCTCATATTCCGGCGTGCGCACATAGCTTTCCCGTTTTACGTTTTCCCCGTTTAATCTGCCCAAAAACTCAGCCATTTTTATCCATACGTCATTCATACCATGTATCTCCTTTCCCATCAGTTTTATTTTCATATCAGCAGACATCGGATTTTATCTGATATTTTCCTATACTTCATCTTTAGGATATATTATCGGAACCGCTGCGCGAACCCGATAATCATGTATTATCATCCCGTTTCGATAAAATCAATTCTATACACTTCATCTTTAGAAGGGAATGCTTTTATGAAAATTTATTGGAACGGGACCTCCAAAAATATTGTGGGTTCTAAAATCAGACAGCTCCGTCAGTCTAAGGGATTATCCCAGGCTGCACTTGCAAGCCAGCTCCAGCTTCTAGGCTTGGAGTGCAGTGACCTGACGATCCTGCGCATCGAACAGGGCAGCCGGTTCGTGCCCGACTACGAAGTTGCCATCCTCGCTAAATATTTTAACATATCAACCGATACACTGCTTGAGCAAAAGGAAGCCGATTCATAAAAGACTGGAAAAGGCTTCCTTTTATGCTACTATCATTTCCTGTTTCTTTCCATCCTATCCCTTAAACGCATCCAACGACTGTAAGATGTCCCCTAATGCACTGTCATCCAGTCCTGCTAATCCATTTTCATCAGAACTTTCCACCCGTTCAGCCGTTTCCGTTGCTTCTGCCGCCGTATTGCTGCCATTCATTCCATATTCCCGTTCCTCTATGACCTGCAGCACAATCTGCCGGATAGCTGCGTGATCAAATGCCCTCCCTGTCAGACCGGAACCCTCTGCCTGCCCTCCATTCTGATACGCCATCACCGCATCCACGATATACTGTGCCTTCCCCCGCTCCATGCCATTCAGGAACTGCGCCACCTCCACATGGGCGGTATCATGCCGGTTAAAGCCTATCGTCATCACAAACGGATTCTTCTTTCCCATAACAGTCATCTGCCTTTCTTCTGTATCTGGTAGAGCATACCATACCCTTTTGCGTTGGCGCAGATGTCTTCTACAAAGATGCAGCGGCCAATCTTTCCGGAATGCTCCAGATACTCCCGAAGAAGCAGGGAGCCGCCCCCGATAAATACCACACAGCTCGCTTTCAGGTCAAGCCCCCGCTCCCTGAGCGTGCCGAGGATGTCATTCACAAAGGTCTTTGTCATGTCCTCCACGATGCGGATTACATCCCCATAATAATCCGTCTTTTCTCCCCGGATGATCCGGTCAATGTCCGTATCGTCGATCAGGATGTCCTGCTCGGAATTGACGCGGGAGGAAATGTCATTATACAGACGGATGACACCCTTCTCAGAGAGTCGCAGACGGACAGGTCAGGCTTCCCTCCCCGGATCAGAAGGTAATCCAGTGTAAAGCCCCCGATGTCTACCGTAATGACCTTGTTAAATTCCGCTATCCTCTGGTAGACGGTCATGGCAGCCGCATAGTCCTGCGGGAAGGCGGCGGTTTCCACGATCTCAACCCGGTAAGGGATGCCCCTGTATGTAAACTGCTGGACGCCCCTGTTCATAAAATAGTCCTCAAACTTCCGGTAAAGCGCGCCGTAATGCTTTGGCGGCAGTCCCACCGGCAGCGCTGCCTGAAGGAGCGTGTCCTTCGTTTTTAACATCTGCTTTTCCGCCTCCATCGCCACCGCAAACAGCGTCAGGATAAAGAAACGGTCGTCCAGCGTCTTGTCCCTCATGTAAGGTATCCGCTGCTCGGTCAGGGCATAGTAGCGCCCATTGTACTGCAGATATTCCCCCAGTGCTGGCCTGCAGTCACTCTCCACAAAACCGGAGGTAAATATCTTATGCTCGGTCTTCATGTTCCTGTTCCCGTGGTCTATCGGTACAATTATTTTCTGATACATCATAGCGTCAGCTCCTTTATGCTTTATTTACTGTTTTATACGCATGGTGTAAGTAAAAGCCAACAGCCTTATGTAAAAACTGGGGGACTTTACATATTATGTGCATAAAAAAGGACGGAACCCCGTATGGAAGTCCGCCCTGGATATTACTTTTTATGAGGTCTGTCCCTGTTTTTTCTGCTCCAGATCATGCAGGTAGTCATCCACGCCCTTTACACGCTCCGCCCAGTCGCCGTCTTTATCCATGTCATAGGCTTCATAGACCGACTGCGTACCCGTCCGCTTCATCTCCTGTAAGAACGGCGTCAGGTTCGCATACTGGTTTGCCCCCGGAACGCACCCGAAGGTCCTGCCGGATAAGGCATGGGCAAGGTCGCCTTTTAACGGCCCTTCCGTAATAAAAATGGTCTTTTCCCCCAGACTGCCCACCAGATGGACGGGACTTCCGGAGGATGTGCCCCTGTGGAAGTTGGTGCTGGAGAGCCAGATGTATTTCCTGCCGTCATAAGGATGGTCCAGGCGGATCTGCGCCCCCACGGTCAGCCCGTCTATATTGCGGACCGGCACCAAAAAACCGGATGACTTTTTGGAGAAATGGATGGTCCACTCCCCGTCCCTGTCCTGATAAAACCCCGGAACGCCCTCCACGGTACAGCCCGCCGCCAGCAGCTTTTTGGTAAGACTCCTAAATCCGAAGACCGGCGTGCTCTTATAGCCGTTTTCCTCGATCTGCCGCTCCGTGAACCCGCGCTTTAACAGGTTTTTCCTGTGGGTATCCGCCAGCACCAGCATGGAAAAAAACATGCTGTATGTCTTATGCCTCACTGCATCCGGCGCAGGCATGGCATTTTCTATCTCCGGCTCCTTTGGGGCAATTTCCTTTTTCCTTACCTGATAGGCAGGTGCCTGTTCATTCTTTCCGAGGGCGTCCTTGATCTCCTTGCAGGCGGTCTGGTTGTCAACCCCGTATACCTTCCCATACAGGGAGAGCATGCCGCCGCTTTCCCCGCACCTGTTGCACTTGAACACGTTCTTCTTCAGATTCAGGTTCAGCTTTCCTTTTTTCTCCCCGCAGAACGGGCAGTCCACATCAAGGCTCGCCGCATTTTTATGCCTGACATGCAGGTTTAAGAGGTATGCCACATCCACGATGGTAAAAGGAAAATCCTGATACATGGCGCTCCTCCTTTCCGCAGTCCGAAACAGAACTGCTTTCTTTCTAAGGGCGGCACAATGATGCACCGCCCCTTTTCGTAATTTTTATTTGTTCCCATTTCTTAGCTTGCCTGCCCTAATGCCATGTCGATCAAAAACTTTGCCGCCGCACGCAGCAGGTTGTCAGGTCCTCCATAGGAGTCCACATACCACTGCAGGTTTGCCGGTTTCTCCACCGCCACCTGTCCCAGTGTTTTTCCCTTGTTGAAGCCCATAGGGATAACGACAGATGCCGCACTGTCACGGTCTAACATGGAATAGATCTGCTCCACCGGCATATCCTTTTTGATACTTGCAGCACTCCGGGTATTCTTTACCGCAGGAACATTGTCTGCCGCCTGTCTTCCGGTCTGTGGCGCTGCTTTTGCTGCAGGCGCTTGCGCCAGTTTCGGCTGCGGCTGGTTCTGCTGCGCCATACCACTGTTCTGTGACATGGCAGGCGTCATTCCCATTGCCTGTGCCACTTCTTCCGGCATGGGGATAAAATTCTCCACCCCGTACTGTCCAGGAATATTTTCATCCGGAAGTACATCGCCGTTTTCCATGTCCTCCCCGGAAAACATTTCACCTAAAACTCCGCCGTCAATGCCGTTTCCTGCAAGGATCATCTGTGCGTCAAAGGGAGCCTCCGTCACTTCCGGATCAATATCTTCCTCCTTGTCCGCAAACTGCAGCCCGAAGCCTGCATCCGAAAGCGCACGCCCGACTGCGGCGGTTTCTGCCAGTTCCACGAACTTGTTGCCGAACTGCCCATCCTCTGTCCTGTACTTCTGTGCCAGCGCATTGGCGATGAAGTTTTCCTCCGCATCATTGCGGTGCAGGTATACCCGCTCCTCCACGATGGCAACCTGATCCGTCAGCTTCAGGATCTTCTTTACGATTTTCCCTTCCGGATACTTTAAGCGGAACCAGAGCTTGCGGAACGCCACGTCGAGATAATACTTTCCCGCCCGGCCTTCCTGCTCAATGATCCTCATGTACTTTCTGGGATCAAACCCCTCCACTTTGTTCAGGTTGCGGATGCCCTCCACCTCGTCGTACATATACGCTGCATTTGCTGTTGTTTCTCCCATTTGTTTTTCTCCTTCCTTTTCGGGAAGGGGGTACATAGAATAAGTACCAGCCTTCCCCTGTTTTCCTTGAATTTTTATGAAATTTTTTAATTTACCTTACACAAGAAACCTGCACATGAAATTGTCAAAGCTGTCAAAATCATCCCAGTTCGCTGTTTCCGGTTCATCCTTCGCTATGGCGTTCCACAGCTCTATCACGTCATTATCGTACCCGGATGTATCCACAATAAGCCCGTGGTGGAAACAATATGCCGTCCACAGGCAGCGGAACTGGTTCCGGCCAAGTTCCTCATCGAAATAGCCCTGCTGCACAAACTCCTTCAGATACTTCATTTCTGCTTCCCTGCTGACTGTTCCCTGCATGGATTCGATGATCCGTGCAGCGGCATGATAGCCGTCCCGCCGCAGTATATCCAGTTGAAACCGGA
>CAJTVD010000104.1:3244-9869 GCA_910579495.1 uncultured Lachnospiraceae bacterium | reverse complement strand
TATAAATACTGGGGTTGTGGGTGTTTTTTACCCACCATCACCCATGAAGAGCCACTTATCTATCATTTATCTTTATCATAAATTTTCCCAATATTCTTACTTTTACCCACGAACCTGTCCCAGATCCCGCCCAAGGAGGTTCTGTCTATGTCTGAAAAAAAACAATCTAAACGCATCCCTACCCTGCCCCAGGCCACAGGCCCGCTGGAATATGGCCTGACCAACGACTACCTGTTCCGTGCGCTGATGCAGGAAAATAACAAAGCCTTAAAAGGGCTGGTCTCCTCCCTGCTCCATCTAAATCCTTCCAAAATTTCTTCTGCTGTTATCTCCAATCCCATTACCCTTGGCGTATCCCTGGGCACAAAAACATTTTTCCTTGATGTAAAAGTCATACTCAACAATCATGTAAGCATCAACCTGGAAATGCAGGTGGTAAACGCAGGCAACTGGGCAGAACGTTCTTTAAGCTACCTCTGCCGAAGTTTTGACCAGCTTTACAAAGGGCAGAAATATACCGCGGCAAAGCCTGTAATACATATCGGCCTCCTGAATTTTACCCTTTTTCCCCACTATCCGGAATTTTATGCCACCTATAAGCTTATGAATGTAAAAAATCATATGATTTACAGTGACAAATTCCGCCTGTCCGTGTTAGACTTAAACCAGATACATATGGCAACCGCTGAAGACCAACAGCACCTTATTGACCAATGGGCAAAACTTTTCAAAGCCACAACATGGGAGGAAATCAAAATGCTGGCAACTAAGAATGAATATTTCAGGGAAGCTTCCCAAACCTTATTTCAGTTAAGCGCCGAAGAAAACATCCGCCTGCAATGTGAAGCCCAAGAAGAATTTTACCGCGCGCAATGTTTCATGGAATATCAGCAACAACACACCGCCCAGGAACTGCTCCAAACCCAAAACAGGCTGGCCAACGCCCAAAGCAGGCTGGCCGACACCCAGGATAGGCTAAACCACACCCAGGATAGGCTGAACCACACCCAGGATAGGCTGAACCACACCGAATCCCAGCTTTCTGACGCCCAGGGCAGGCTCAACCACACCGAATCCCAGCTTTCTGACGCCCAGGGCAGGCTCAACCACACCGAATCCCAGCTTTCCGACGCCCAGGGCAGGCTCAACCACACCGAATCCCAGCTTTCCGAGGCTCAGGTCCAGATTGCCCGGTTACAGGCTGAAATTGCCGCGCTGAAAGAAAACCACAGGCAACAATAGGCAGCACGCTCCGCGAACTGCCCTTATGTTAAATAAAATAACCCAGGGGGCTTCCCCTGAGTTATTTTCGTAAGCTATTAATGAATACGCCCTGGCCAACCGCTGCTTATCCCTTGGCGCTGTACTTGCCGCCTCCTGCCAGAATATCAAATATATCGCCGCCATTTTTGTTATAGCTGTAATTTCCCGCATAAAGGTTCTTATTCAAAACCGCCAGGTTGGTGTCCGCATTGGCGCTGATATTTTCCGCCCTCTTGGCCACGTCATCCAAAAAGGTCCCTTTAGCACCTAACACCTTTTTGATCTCCTGGGCATCCGCCGCCTTTAATTTCTCCTGGTCAAGGGTCAGCTTCCCCCCCTCATCCTGGGTAATGCCAAGGGTTTCTAGTGCATCCTTATTTGCCTTAAAATATCCCTTCAGCTGTTTTAAGTAAATTTCGTTAACCTTGCTGTCAGATTCCTTCTCCAGGCTTTTGGCCATGGTGTTGTAATGATTGACAAAGGCGGCCATTTCTTCCGCCACATCTTCTTTGTACTGGGAGATTTCCTCCTCTGTCATCTTATCCCATTCTTTGTCAGGCCAAAGCTGCAGGTTTTTCACATTTTTCTGGATAGCTTCCGCCGCCGTCTTCATGGCGGTGTAGTTTTCCTTTGACTTCTCCGCGCCTTCGCTCTTTCCAACATACCGCTGGTTATCGGCTTCCTTTTTAATGGCATCTAGCAGCGCTTTCTTTCCATTATCCGAGCCTTTGGCAAGAATGGCCGCCGCTCCCTTCTGGGACTTGGCCCTGGCCCTTGCGTTGCAAAGAAGCCTGTTTTGTGTAATCAGCGGGCTTACTGCTTTTGAACTCATTCTTTCCTCCATTCCGAAACATTAACAGGGATGGCTAAGGGATTCTTATTTTCTCCCTGAAGCATTACCACAAGCAGAAATTCCCCGTCCCTCTTTTCCCACCTCAGTGTTCCATAATATTTTTCGGCACAATTACCCATATTCTTTATTCCCAATCCATGCATGGATGTATTGGCTTTCTTCGTCTGCAGGGACATTCCCGTTTTGTCCCTGATAAGCTCCCCTGTAAAAGCGTTTTTTATCTCTATCAAAAACATATTTCCCCGGGTATAGGAATCCAGGCTGATAAAAGGGCTTTTCTCCCCCTTAGAAGCCTCCAGGGCATTGTCAAGCCCATTATTAAGCAAAATGCTCAAATCGAAAGCGCTGATCCCCAGATTTTCAGGGAACATAAAATTGCACTCAAAAGGGATATTTTCCTTTTCTGCACGGCGCATTTTCCGGCTGACCACCACATCCGTCACCGGGTTTCCTGTGCTGCACTTCATATCCAGTTCTTCCATAGCGCCGCACAGCCCATCCAGATAACGGCGGATTTCTTCCCCAGCGCCCTCTGAGGCAAAATCCTGCTGCCGCCTCTCCCTATACAAAAGGATCTCCAGGTCTGCAAGGTGGTTTTTCATATCGTGGCGCATGCCACGGATTCCCTCATAAAGATGCTCCACATCCTTCATATGCTCTTCCATGTCCTCCAGGCGGTTTTGGTAGACCTCCAGCAGCATTTCCTTTTCACTGCTTTCCGAAAGCCGCCTGAGCATATAAGCGCTTAATAAAATGGAAAGCAGGCACAGGATAGATATTACCGGAATCAGCAGTTTGGTTTCCGGATATTCGTCCATCAAAAAATACGCCTGGTTTTCCCGGTAAACGTACATAATGCTGCGCAGCAGCAGCGGAAAGCAGAGCCCTGCCACAGTGGGGACTGCCAGGAACAGCTCCTGTGCCGCCGCCAGTTCCCCTCTGGCATCCATCAGGTTCTTTCCCAGCGCCCTGCCCGCCCGGTAAAATAAAAAACAGGATACCCCATGATAGGAGAGCTGCCATAGTATCTGGTGGGCGTTAAAAAGCAGCATGAAATTTTCTATCACAAATTGCTCTCCCCTGTCCACCCAGCGGACCAGCAAATCCAAAATCTCCCCGTTCACCGCCACAAACAGGGAATGGCAGGAAAACATTACCAGCTCGTTCAGCACATATACCGTTACCACCAGATAACAGACCATCCCCGGCCTTCCCCCATAAAAATACAGGCAGTACGCCAGCATCAGGGACAGGCTGATGAAAAGGGGCACAATGCTCTCCCTGCTGTCTACCATGCCTTCTTCATTGCCATACAAAAGCCCCGTAAACGCAGGCAGGTAATTTGACGCTGTATAGAAAACCATGGTGGCTGCCACAAAAACGGCTTTTACCAACTTCTCCCGCCCCCGGAACCTGTCCTTTACATCCAAAAGGCCGCAAAGCAGGTGGATCACCAGCCACCTTCTTAACAAATGCTCTGACAAATCCAGGAGCACATAAACTGTTTCCCTCAATCTCTTCCTTCCTTAAGTTTTCCTGCGGAGAAATTCCATATATGCCTCCACAAAGGCACTGTATTTCTGCTTTGCCATTAAAATAGTCTCGCCGTTTTTTAATTGGATGCTGCCTGTATCGTAGCCCTTCACCGCCCCCAGGTTCACCAGATACCCCCTGTGGCAGCGGAAAAAGCTGTCTCCTAACAGCCCCTCCAGCTCCCCCATTTTCGCATAATAGGAAACCTGCTCTTCCCCAAGGTGGAGCGCCACCTTCCTGGCCTCGTTCTCCGCATAGAGAATATTTTCTTTGGGAATATTCCTGTAAATCCCCTTTACCCGTATCACCAAAGGTTCTTTTTCTTTGGCCGGCAGGCACTGGGCTACGGCATGGTCCAGCACCTGAAAAAACTTTTCTTCATTAATAGGCTTTAGCAGATACTGAAATGCATGTACATCAAATGCGTCGAACACATACTCCTTTAAAGCAGTCACAAAGACAATCACAGCTTCCGATACCTGCCTGATGCGTCTTGCCATATCAATCCCGCTCATATCTTTTAAGTCAATATCCAGAAAAAAAATGTCAAAATTCCCTGCCTCACAAAGAAGCGTTTCCCCTGACCAAAACACACTGACACAGTAATCTTCCCTGCCGGAAAGCCTTCTGTCTATTAGCTCTCTCAGGTATTCCCCCATGCTTTTTTCATCATCGCAAACTGCAATCTGAAGCATCTTAAGTAACCATTTCCTTTCTGCCTTAACCTTCTGCCAGCGGTGCCTTTTGCACCGGGACCTTCCAGGCGTATTTCCCGCCAGGCGGTTTCTTATTTTTATATCGGTTATTTTTGAAAAAGGAATATTTATCTTGTAATAAAAAGATATTTTTTTGTCATCAACGTCCCCTGCATTTTCCGGCATACGCCAGACAAGGTATCTACATGGAAAAACACCGGCAGGGCCATCCGCCAGTGTTTTTATGCTATCGGTACTCTTAGCAATTTCCCTGCCTGCCGCCATTATTTGCCTTCCGCCTCTTTGGGCGCAAGCAAAAGGCTGGCAATCCCCAGCATGGGGGTAATCCCCTGGCTGTCAAACATCCCTTCATAATCCCCTCTGCGCAGGGCAGCCTCCTGATAAACCCTTTGCATGGTTTCCTTCTTCTCTTCCTGCTCCTGCTGTTGCCCTATCTGTTGCCGGAACCTTTTGGCCCGCCTTTCCCAAAAACTTTCTTCCGCCTCATCATCAAATATAAGGCTGCCTTTCCCGCCCATAAATCCGGTGTACCAGCCGTCTCCCCGGTACTCCTCCTTTGTGGCCCCAAAACGATGGATGGAAAAACTGCCACCGCACACATCCGCCCAAGGGTCGCAGAAAGCAAAATTCCTTCTCAGCACATCCAGGACCCACTTTTCATACGCAGGATCCTTCTGCATGGCCTGAAACCCCTCATCCGAAATGTGTACGGAAACCGAACTCATTGCCTGGGAGGGATGCATGGGAATCTGGGATATTTTATAATAAAGATACTGTTTATATTCCTCCAACGTCATATCCATTGCGGTAGCTGTCTTTAGTTTACCGCTGCTGTCAATAGACGCTGCCATATCCAGAAACCCTCCTGCCCCCTTTATCCCTTTTCCTGCAAACTGGCTCTGCAAAAGGCCACTGTAAACCTTTGTCATGCTGTTTACAAAAATACTGTTGTCCCCCATCTGCTCCCCCTTCCCGGCTTTTGCCTGTTCTTTGTGTCCTGTTTTTTTTATCGTTTACCGGGAAGGAATCATGAAGCCTGCTTTCACCAATTCAGCCTTTTCTGTCATGAAATAGGGCTATTGTCCCCTGGAATCCCTCACCCTGGCATTGTTAACCCTCTGGGAAAAATCCCTGTTGACATTAGTATGAAATCGTACTATAATACAGGTACGATTTCATACTAACAGGATAACCATACAGGAGGTGGGCTATGAGCCATAATATTTCCAAAGAAATGAAGCGCTTCAATCATCTGCTTGGGGAGCTGGACGCCGTATACCATGAAATGACATTAAAGCTGGGGCTGTCAGACAGTGTAATGCGGATCCTGTATACCATTTATGACAGCGGCGGCTGCTGCCCTCTACAGCATATCTGCCGCAGCAGCGGGCTGCCAAAGCAGACTGTCAATTCCGCCATCCGCAAGCTGGAAGGGGAAGGGACCCTTTACCTGGAACCGGCAGGGCCGAAAACAAAAAATGTCCGCCTCACAGAAAAAGGAACACTGCTGGCGGAACAAACTGCAGGGCGGATACTTCATGCGGAAGATGATGTCCTCTCTTCCTGGCCCAAAGAGGATGTGGAAAAATACCTGGCACTGACAGAAAACTTCCTCCATGCGCTGGCGGAAAAATCAACGGATCTTTGAACAGGACCTTAAAACAGGAGATGAAAAATGATACAGCTATCAGACCATTTTAATTACAGGCATCTGCTGCGCTTTACCTTCCCCTCCATTATGATGCTGGTGTTTACCTCTATTTATGGGGTGGTGGACGGTTTTTTCGTTTCAAATTATGCCGGCAAGACCCCCTTTGCCGCCGTTAATTTTATTATGCCGCTTTTAATGCTGTTAGGCTGCGCGGGCTTTATGTTCGGCACAGGCGGCGGCGCACTGATTGCCATCACCCTGGGTTCCGGCAATCCCCGGAAAGCCAATGAGTTATTTTCCATGATCGTATACGCCTCCATTTTCTGCGGCGTTGTGCTGGCGGCGGCCGGTATTATTTTCCTGCGCCCCCTGGCACTGCTGATGGGGGCATCCCCGGAGCTTCTGCCTGGCTGCCTTACCTATGGCAGGATTATTTTAACCGCCCTTCCCTTTTATGTGCTGCAATATGAATTCCAATGCCTCTTTGCCACTGCCGGGAAGCCAAAGCTGGGGCTTATAGTCACAGCGGCAGCCGGAATGACCAATATTATTCTGGACGCCCTGCTGGTGGCAGTCCTCCACTGGGGGCTGGAGGGTGCGGCAGGCGCC
>CAJTVD010000104.1:0-3178 GCA_910579495.1 uncultured Lachnospiraceae bacterium | reverse complement strand
CAGCCTGCGGCTGGTGAAGTGTAGATTCCAAAGGCAGGCACTTTTAAAAACCTGCGCCAATGGTTCCTCTGAACTGATGAGCAACATCTCTATGTCCCTGGTAAGTATGCTCTATAATATGCAGTTAATGAAATATGCCGGGGAGGACGGTGTTGCCGCTTATGGCGTCCTGATGTACGTAAGCCTGATATTCCAGGCAGTATTTCTGGGCTACTCCGTAGGCGCCGCGCCAGTGGCCAGCTATCATTACGGTGCAGGAGGATATGGGGAATTAAAGGGGCTGTTAAGAAAAAGCCTGATATTAATTGGCATCTTTTCCGTTTTTATGTTCATTGCAGGGCAGACCCTGGCCATGCCTTTATCCCTGCTGTTTGCCGGTTACGACCCAGGGCTTTTGGAAATGACGGTACAGGCTTTTAGCATATTTTCATTTTCCTTCCTGTTTTCGGGCTTTGCTATTTTCGGCTCCTCCTTTTTTACCGCCCTGGGAGACGGGGTTACCTCCGCACTGATTTCTTTTTTGCGTACCTTCATCTTCCAGTGCTCCGCAGTTTTAGCCTTTCCCCTTATTTGGAGCCTGGATGGCATATGGTTTTCCACCGTTGCGGCGGAAGTGATGGCAGTTGCGGCCACTGCCCTGTTCCTCTCCGCCAAACGGAATAAATACCACTACTAATCCCCCCGGCATATTTGCTACAATTAGACAGGAAAAATTCCTTCCCCTGGGGTGCCCGTGTGTATACTAAAAAAGGAACCCTCCAGAAATCATTCTTTCTAAGGGTTCCTGTAATTGGGGCCGGTTTACCAGCTCTTTTCCAGTGCCATATGGAAATCCAGGCGATAGGGGCTATCCGGTGCCGCTTTCAGCTCTTCGTAGAGTGCACGCCTCTCCTGGCTGTCCTCCTCCGCCCAGTATTCATATCCCACAAAATAGCTTTCCATAAAGCTGTCCCAGGAATCAAACTGCTCCTGAATCTGCTGGGCCAGGAAAAGGGACGCGCTCAGAGATTCCTCCTGGGTATAAAAGCCTGCCACATAATAATATCCCAAAAGTGACATGGCACGGCTGTAATCCCACGCGCCTATGGCGTTCTCCCCCTTTTCCTCATAGAAGGTATACCAATTAGCATAGTTTTGGGCTTCCGCCTGGTCTACCTCATAGTTTTCCAGGATAAAGCCTTCCCTTTCTTCAACGGGAACCTGGGCGATTCCGCTTTCTTCTAAATAAAGCATCTCATCCACAAAGGACATCCGGTGCCCTTCCCCAAGAAGCCAGTCCATTGTATCATCCGCCGTATCCCTGTCCGTCACATCCCACCATTCATCCAGCAGGCTCTGTATAATATTGACACCCAGAGGATTTGCCTCTATTCCGCCAAATATGTTATAGTCCCACCCATTGCTTTTGGTTAAAATAGCACAGGTTCCGTTAAACCACAAAATTGTATCGGTAAGAGGTACTGCAGACGCTGTTTCCGGCGCTTCCTCTTTAAAAGTAACACACACATCCTCAAAATACTGAATTTTCTTACCGTTAATTCTTGGGGCTACATACAAAATACTGTAAAATGCGTATTCCGTTTCGCCATATGCCACAACACCTTTGCCCTTTACATCATCAACTACCACATCCCCCAGATATGTTTCCAGGTTTTCCATTCCCGGGATGGCAGGGTTTACCGTGGTTTTTAAATCAGAAAGCCCAAAGGATTCCTCCGCCAGGCCCTTCACATCCTCTATATCTTCTATGCTTGCGGCATAGAGAAGCTTAGGAAGCTGCAAAACCACAATCCCTTCCGTTTCCTCCTGGTTGAAGGCCGCAAGCCAGCTCTCTGCGCCCATATCCTCCACTTTCCAGTTTTCGTCCATGCTGATGGTTAAAGACTCATCCGCAGACTTATATTCCTTTAATACCCGGGGCTTTACGCCGCAGCCTGCCAATGGAAGGGCTGCCGCAAATGCCAATATCACAGGCCAAATTAAATGCTTTTTCATCCTATCTCCTATTGATCGTCCCACTCCCGCCCGTACAAAGCGCCTGCTCCTGCAAGTGGCACTTGTACGGGCGTTTACTGTTTTTATCGTCACACCTTTGCTTTGTCCAAATCCGCCTGTACCTTTTCCAGGTCCTTGCGGATAGAGAGCTTCTGGGGGCATGCCGCCTCGCATTTTCCGCATTTTATGCAGTTTTTCGCCTGTTTTCCCTCTCCCAGGGCCTGTTCCCAGCTCCAGCTTACTAATTGATAATTCTGATATGTGTGGTATGTATTCCACGCCCGGAAACAGCCAGGGATATCCACGCCTGCCGGGCAGGGCATACAATAGCCGCAGCCAGTACAGCCATTCTGCACCCGGCTCCTTAGAATGTCCGCCACCTGGCTGACCGCCGCTTTTTCCTCTTCTGACAAAGGACGGAAGGGAGAAAAGGTTTTCAGGTTATCTTCCACCTGCTCCAGGGAAGACATTCCGCTTAAAATCACCTTAACGCCAGGCAGGCTGCCTACCCACCGCAGGGCAAAGGACGCCGCCGAGGCAGTACTGTCAAATGCATGGAATTTTTCCATAATCTCCCCTGAAAAGGAAGCCAGGGAACCGCCTTTAACAGGCTCCATAACCACCAGGGGTACGCCCCTTTCTGCCGCCAGCCCATAGCCTTTTAATCCCGCCTGCTCCTGGGTATCCATGTAATTTAACTGGATCTGGCAGAAGTCCCACTCCCTGGCACACAATATTTCCTGGAAAACTTCATAGCTGTCATGGAAAGAAAAGCCCAGATATTTTATCCTTCCCTGGGCTTTCAATTTCTCCAGATGCCCTACACAGCCAATTGCCTTCATTGCTTCCCAGCGCTCCTTATTTATGGCATGGAGGAGATAGAAATCTGCTTGTGTCAAGTAAGGAATAAAAAAAATTTCATTTTTTTAGCGAGCCACAGGCAGATTTGCCTATGGCTCCTATTTTACCATTACTTTCCGCAAATTGGAACAGATTTTCATACAGTGCTGTCAGCATTGAAAGGATTTCCGACTTTCCACACAATCTCTATGGCATCCGATCCGTAGACAATAACTTTATCAATCAGCGTCTTTAACCTGTCTTTGTCAAAGGACTCCAGTACGGAAAACTCTGTCAGTTTTTCGTCCGATATTTCCTCCGGCTCTGATACTGCCTGTAAGCT
>CAJTVD010000103.1 GCA_910579495.1 uncultured Lachnospiraceae bacterium | reverse complement strand
CCTGCTATTGACGCTGAAATTCTGCGCATGCTTCCTAAAAATAGGGAGGTTAAAAAGAACAGGCGGCAGGGGTAGCCCTGCCATTTTTTTGTATAGGCCGTGATTAGGAAAGCCTCCGTGGGCATACTTACAGTATACTTGGTAATTTATAGAAATTACCACTGTAAGGACACCTGCACGGAACCGTTCCGTTGATCATGGTTAGAAATCCAGAAGTGGATGTGGGAGGGATTGAGAGATGTGCAAAATAAGGTGTCCGCTGTGCCGGAAGAGGATCTGCGATTTAATCGCCATCGCGGAGGGGAGGACAGTAGTACGTATCAGATTTCCGTTTCCTTGATGGCACGGAGCTGGAAATCGACACGGAAGAAGAATAATGCAGAAATCTGCGGGGCGGTATTGTACCGCCTCTTGCTTTCTGCTAAAATACATTTATGGGGTACTGCCATAACGGGTAGGCGGTCAGTCTTTCTGAAACAGAGGGACTATCCTTCTGTTTACGGGTAAAACCGGGAAAGGAGGGATTGCTTATGAGTGACTATGAACTGCTGACGGTTGTCCTGATGATTCTTGGAATCATTGTATCAATCCTGATTGCTTACATAAATCACACAAAAAAGTAACCGCCCCAGCCAAGGATACGGTTACTTAATTGAGTAATTAAACAAGGCTGACCGTCTATCGGCAGTACCTCTCTTTGTGCTTTTATTGTAGCAGATTCCCCCGCGGATGTCAAACGCCGAGGGGTCTTTTTCGGCTCTGAGGGGTGCTTACGGGGAATATTATAGACTGGAAGGGCTGCGCTGACAATAGTGAGTTACATTTATTATAGAAAGACCCCCTTTTCCGTGGGACAGAGTTTTCATGTTTGCATATGATTAAACAGTAAAAAAATAATGAAATATTGACGACATAAGAAAAGGGCTGTTTCGGCAGTCCTTTTTCTTTTACTCTGGCATTTCAGGATACACTTCTTTATGGCTCATTTTCATAAGGATTCCGCCAGTCAGGGCAGAGGTATGTTTCGCTCCATGCCATCATGGTCTGCAGGACGGGGATGAAGCTCTTACCAAACTCGGTAAGGGAATATTCCACCTTTGGCGGGATTTCCCTGTAAATCTCCCGATGGAGGAAACCATCACTTTCCAGTTCCCGGAGCTGCTTTGTGAGCGTGGACTGTGTGATTCCGCCAAGGCGGCGCATCAGTTCCCCGAACCGCTGGACTTTGTAAAAGGACACATACCATAAGATCAGGATTTTCCATTTGCCGCCGATCACGGACTGGAGCCTGCTCATAGGGACGCAGCGGGCAATGGTTTCCTCGTTGTTGAATTTGTTTTCAGCCATTTCATTCCACCTCTTTCCCCATGAGTATATCCCGGCAGTGGAAAAAAATCAAGATACGGTTATTTTTGACAGATAGTATACTTTTTATCAAAAGTATGAAAAAATATACTACCGACTAAAAAAGACAGTACTTGATTTCATGGAATTTTAGAGGTAATTTAGTGCAAAAGAGGAAAGACTTAAGGAGGAATGAATGATGCACTATACAGGAACCATATGGAGGCCGCCCTATGAGGCATCTTCCCTGCTGCTGGAAGTTACCGCGGGTTGTACGCACCACAGATGCAAATTCTGTACGCTTTATGCAGACCTGCCTTTCCAGTTCAGGATGTCGCCGATGGAGGATATAGAAGCGGACCTGAAAGAGGCGCAGAAGATGTACCGCCGATTTATGGGAAGGAAGGTGGCACGGACTTTCCTGACCGGGGCGAACCCTTTTGTTCTGAAATATGACAGGCTGATGGAGATTGCGGGGCTGGTACACAGATATTTCCCGGAGATGGAGACCATCGGCAGCTTTGCCAGGGTGACGGATGTCACGCTGAAAGCGGACGAGGAACTGGCGGCTCTGCGCGGGGCAGGCTATGACGGGCTGACAATCGGCATCGAAACGGCGGATGACGAGGCGCTGCGGTTCATGGATAAGGGATATCTTTCGGCTGACATTCTGGAGCAGTGCGGCCGGCTGGACAAGGCGGGCATCCGATACAGCTTTTTCTATCTGACGGGCATATCCGGCGCAGGGCGCGGGGAGGACGGGGCAAGGATTACCGCCGCTGTATGCAATCAGCTCCATCCTGCCCTGGTCGGCGCAAATATGCTGACCATCTACCCGGATTCAAAGCTGTATAAGGAAATCCGGCATGGGAACTGGCGGGAGGAAAGCGAGACAGAGAAATACAGGGAAGTCCGGGCGTTGGTGGAAGGACTGGAAATCCCCACAGAATTTGCGGCCTTTGGCGCATCCAATGCATTCCAGTTTCATGGGGCGCTGCCAAAAGATAAGAAGAAACTGCTGGCTTTTCTTAATGGCGTCATAAAGAATGTGGGTGAGGACGAACTGCGGCGTTACCGTGAGAGCGTCCATCATCTGTAGGAGGTGATCCAGATTGCACTTTACAGGAAGGACGTGGAGGCCGCCCTACGAGGCGAAGTCCGTCATCATACAGGCAACTTCCGGCTGTACTTATGGGAAATGCCGTTTCTGCAGCCTTTACAAAGACGAGTGTTTCCGTATGTCCCCGATGGAGGAGTTCGAGGAAGACCTGGCGGAGATCAAAAGCTACCAGCCATATGCGAGGCGTATTTTCTGGACAGGGGCGAACCCTTTTGCCATGAGCTATGAGAACCTGAAGCTCCGGGCGCTTACGGTGCGGGATTACCTCATCAAGTGCCAGACGATGGCCATGTTTGCAAGCGTCAGGGATATAAAAAGCAAGGAAGTGTGGCAGCTTAAGAAGCTCCGGGCGATGGGGATAAACGGGCTGACCATCGGGACGGAGAGCGGTGACGATGGCACGCTTGTGATTGCGGGCAAAGGGTACACGGCGGCTGACATACTGGAGCAGTGCCGGAAGCTGGACGAGGCAGGGATAGAATATTATTTCGTCTACATGACCGGGCTTGCGGGAAAGGGCAGGGGGTACTGGAATGCGGTGAACAGCGCAGAGCTGTTCAGCCGGCTCAACCCATATTTTATCTCGGTGGATTCCCTCACGCTGTTCCCGGATACGGAGCTGTACCGCATGGAGCAGGAGGGGCAGTTTGCCCCTGCCGGCGAAAAAGAGCGTCTGGAGGAACTGCAGGCGTTCATCAAAAATTTGCAGATACGGACGCACCTTTTTGCCAACTCCAGTTCAAACTTTTACCCGGTTACCGCCTATCTGCCGAAGGAGCGGGATTTTGTGATCAGCGAGCTGCAGCACATCATGGATACGGTAAGTGAAGAGGAAATGGTGAAATACCGCAGAAACCTGAAATCTTTAGGATAATACACAAAAGCTAACCGCCGCACTATGGACTTCATCCACCATATGCGGCGGTCTGTTATTTCTGCAGGCCGGGCGGCTGATAACGGAAATTACCTGGAAAGTGGGGAAGTTAGGGGTAATATGCTTACACGGTGGTTTGTGTTTGTGCCACCCAGTGGGGCATCCGCCTCCTTTATAGGGGAAAAGATGTTTTTTATAAATGTCCAGTCACTACCGCCAAGTGCCCAGATACAACATCCCCTCTTCCTTTTCACCAATATCTGCCGGTAAAATAGATGGACGGGAAATAACAGTCCTTATTGGTAATAAAACGTTGGTACAAGGTGATCCAGATTGAATATAGCAGTTTGCGATGATGAAGAAAATACCCGCTATTTGATAAAAAGGCTGATAGAAAAGCAGGATGTACCCTGCCAGAATATCAATATCTTCTGCCAACTGTGCCTGTGTAAGATCTAATCGCTGTCGCTCTTCGCGGATTCTTTTTATTTCATTGGGAAAAGTTATGTGGGTGTAAGATAAAGAAAGCGTTTCGGATAATCAGTTAAAGAACAATTTTTACATTTCTGATACAATTTCATTGTATCCTTGATATATTTGTTTGCTAGAATATCTCCATGGAAATAAAAAACAAAGGAGAAGGTGCTATGTGTGGAATATGTGGGTTCCCTGGGGATACTGTGGAGGGGAAGCAGATGCCGGGGCGTATGATGCGTGCGATTTGGTATCGCGGGCATGATAGGAGTGCTGCCGGTTTTGGATTGGCTGGCTAAAAGAACTGTTTTATCGACACATTATTACGGAGGAAAGAACACTATGAGAAAAAGATTTATAAAGAAAGTGAAGAAAAATGGGATTTCCATATTGATATGTGCAGCTGTTTTTACGATCAGTATTGGAACGATGACAGGCTGTTCGATGACAAAAGAAAATGCAGAGGCTGTATCTGATCAGTCTGGCCAGTCAGATCAATCAGAAAGTGAGAATATCCTGCCTGTTGAGGATTCCACGGCTGATAATGCCATATTGGAAAATACGCCAGTACCTGAAACTTCTGAGGAGAAGGTGGAGAAAACAGAGAAAGCCGAGGTAGCAGAGAAAGCCGAGGTAGCGGAGAAAACAGAGGAAGTGGAGAAAACAGAGAAAGAGGCAGAAGCGGAGAAAGCAGAAAAAGAGTATACAGAGGAAAAAATGGTCCTTAAGATCATGAGAGAAGGTGAGATGGAGGAAATACCCGCCACACTTTTTGCAGGAGAAGGATATGTCATTTATTTAACAGACAAAGACTGGCAGCAGCACGCAACCGATGCATGGACAGCTGTGTTTGAGGGAAAGATTGTGCTGAATGGTCAGGTTCAACTTTGGATAACTCATTATGATGACAAAACCGGAGATCAGGTTAAGGAGGAATTGAAAAGTGCCGGCTATACATTGGAAAATTCTGATATGACCAGGCAGGAAGGTGAAGTGATATATAAAGTCAGGCTTAATGAATTTGAAAATGATGTATGGGGCGTCAACTATTGCTATCCTATTGAAGCGGAAGAAGGGTGGGGAGCTTTATTGCCGTTAATAGCAGATACCTTTGCAGTATCAATGGATGATCAGTAAGAGATTTCCCATTAAGACAGGAGAGCGTTTGTTGGAAAGACAATGAACGCTCTTTCGCATCTATCAGCAATGAAACAATACAAAAGCTGTCCACAGTAACATTTCACAGGGAGTATCTTTTTAAGCTGTTGGAGAATACAGGACAGGGAAAGCGGATCGCAGTAGAAAAACAGGGATGATTTATAGTTTTCTGCCGTAGTATCCGATATACTTTGAGAAAGATGCTTTCCAATAGTAAACGGAAGAATTTTGAGCAAGGTGCTTCCAAATATCAAACGAAAGACCCGTCAGGGCGGGCAGGAAGGTGTAAGGATGGAACGAGTGGGAGAAAGGGATGCTGGTGCGACGCGGATACTCATCATAGAAGATGAAAAACCCATTGCGGATCTTTTAAAATATGACCTGTGCCGGGAAGGATTTACCGTAAAATGTGTTTATACCGGGGCACAGGGAATGCTGGCGATGGAAGAGTTTAAACCGCAGCTAGTGCTTTTGGACTGGATGCTTCCCGACTTAGGCGGAGTGGATCTGCTAAAGCTGATGATGGGCAAATACGATATCCCTGTGATTATGCTTACGGCACGGGGAGCCATTGAAGATAAGGTGTACGGGATGTCCTGCGGAGCCGATGACTATATCACCAAGCCTTTTGACTTAAGGGAGGTCAATATCCGCATCCGGGCGGTTCTGCGGCGCTTTCAGAAGACCCTTGGGCCGGAAAAGAGAGAGCAGATCAGCATTCCGGGTGGCCAGATTTATGAAAATGAGCGGGCTGTTGTCCAAGACGGGGAGCCGGTGGAACTGACGCCGAAGGAATTTGACCTGTTAGTGTGGATGGCCCGCCATCCAAGGCAGGTTTTTACCAGGGAAAGGCTGTTGGATGCTGTCTGGGGCTATGAATATGCGGGGGATACCAGAACGGTAGATATGCATATACAGCGTCTGCGGAAGAAGCTCCGTGCGGGAGAAGCTATTGTTACAGTATTTGGAGTGGGGTATAAGTATGCACCGGAAGAAACGTAGCTTTTTTCACAGTATTTTATTCCGCAGCAGCCTTTGGATTGTGCTGCCCGGGATTGCCGGGATGTTTTTGGTCGCTTACTTTGTGGGAATACAGATGCGGTATCAGATTGAAAAGCAGATCACGGAGGAGATGCAGCGGGTGCGTGATAACAGTCTGCTCTATGTACAGCAGACGCTGCTGTTAAATGACAGCAGGATGGATGCCGTCAGTTTTCAACTGTATAAGAACGAGATAGAAGAGCAGTTAAGGAATGCCGGATATGATGGGATTTTTCTCTGCAGTCCTGAGGGAGCGCTGCTGGCAGGAGATGCCAGGGCTTTTGCATTACGGAAGGAGCAGGAGGATTTTGCAAGAGCTGGAGAACAGGAAAGCGCTTTTGTGGTCCGCTATGGAAAGGGCGGTCAATGTGAGGTATATTTTTCCATGCCCGTGAATCTCAATGGGCAGTTTATCGGGATTATCAGCAGCTTTTTTGATTATGGGGGATTCTATAGGGGACAGTCGGATATGATCCAACGGATGGCCTGGATCACAGTGGCGGTCTTCACCCTGATCTGTCTGATCATCTGGTTTACAGTCTATCGGATACTGCTGCCCATCCGCAGGCTGAGCCAGGCGGCCAGTGAGATTTCCACCCATCTGGCTGACGGCAGGCAGGGAAGCATGATTCTAAGCAGTCTGCAGCTTCAGGGGCGCAGGGATGAGATCGGGGAATTGTTTTCCAATTATATGGAAATGCTTCAGGTAACAGAGGAACAGTTTCAAAAGATCCGGGATGACAAGGACCGTATTCTCACGCTGTGGAGCAGCCGCCAGGAATTTTACAATAATGTAACTCATGAATTGAAGACGCCCCTTACCACGATTTCCGGGTATGCGCAGCTGATGGAGAAAAACGGGCCCGGGGATGAAGCGCTGTTTTATACCGGAACAGGACACATATTGAAGGAGAGTACCCGGCTTCACCGAATGGTGGTACAGCTGTTGGAACTGCAGGATAAGGCGGATACAGAGGATGTGAGGCGGCTGAATCTGGCAGAGATTGTAGAGAATGTCACGGAAACCATGAAGATCAAAGCCAACCGTTATGATAATACGCTGATACTGAAAGGGACAAAAGAATGCCTCCCTGTGGCCGGAAAGGAAGATAAGATCCGGCAGGTACTGATCAATGTGATCGACAATGCCATCAAATACGGAGAACCGGGAAAGCCGATCCATATTCAGCTCACAGGACAAGGCGGGCAGGTTCGGGTCACGGTATCTAATCAGGGGCAGGGAATCCGGAAAGATGATCTGGAAATGATTTTTGAACCGTTTTACCGGGCGGATAAGGGGTTATCAAGAGCGCTGGGAAGTGCCGGCCTTGGACTTTCTATTGCCGCCAGGATCATGGAGGAGCATCAGGGGTACATTAAGGCGGCCAGTATTCCCGGTAAAGAAACTATATTTACCATCTGTTTTCCGGCGGTGGACCAGCATGGGAAAGTCTAAAAGCGGGGCGAAAGGAATGGAAATATGAAACAAAGAAAACGTAAACGCTGTATTGTTTTTTGGGGAGGGATTCTGACAGCGGCAGTTTTAAGCGGCTGCGGTGTGGGAGAGCAGGAGAAGACCATTGTCCTTCCACCCTTGGAAAAGCAGGTAATGGATTCGGAAAAATTTCGTTTCGATCATATCCAGCAGTACATTGGCAGTGGTTATGCAGAGAATGTGATTAGTCTGGCATGGGGAGATGTGGGGACAGATATGCTCTGCCTGGTGAAAAAAGAAGATGGCAGATATGTCTATCAGGTTATTGACACAAGGGAAGATACTGTCTTAAGCAGTGTGTTTGTGGACGGCCGTTCTCTGGCAAATGTATTGATCGCCCCGGGTGGAGGATATCTTTCTTATGAAGTGCAGGATGGGGAGGAGATGGCTCTGGCCGTTCTTTGTCCGAGTCAGGGGACCAGGCATATTCTGCACAGATGGCGGGAGCAGGAGGAGAATTTTTCCTATATCTGGAGTGATGACGGCACTATGCTTTTTTCCTGGCAGAACGGCGATAGCGGAGACACCTATAAGGAATGGCAGGTGACCCGCTATGAGATGGAAACTGAGCCGGAGGATGGCTTTGGCTATACAGTCGTTTCGTTTCAGATGAAGGGAAATGGACCTGCATGGAGGAATGTCTGTCCCAATGCTGACGGCACGGAGATCTATGTGCGGGAGCAGATTGGTACTTTTGACAATACGATGTCTTATAATTGGCTGCTCCTGCCGGATACTGCTACCATGGAAACGCTGCCGGAATATTCAAAGACGCCTGCCTGTCCTGTCAGGTATACGCAGGCGGGTCTGTTCGTCCAGGAAGAGAGCGGGGATGTTTATCTGATCAAGGATATCCGTTCGCAGCCGGTAAAAACAAAACTGATATCGGGTAACGCGGGCGCTTATGATCCCTTCGTCTGTGTATGCGCAAACGGAGATCACATGTTTTTGATGGAATGGGTCAATTACTCCATGTATCAGATCAGCGGTGTGCGCATTGTGGACGGGAAAGTCGATGGCCAGCCCGTCGTCCTGTATAACGATAATTATGAAAGCATGAACGGGATAAAGATTGTAAGTGATCAGGCAGTGGTATTCTGGGGTGAAGAATTTCTGGAGAATAATGGGTATCGTTACAAAGTTACTGTATTGAGATATTAACAGGTAACTTACCAGAAGAAGTGAAATAATACAGGTCAATTCGGTTCGCGGTTCTTTGCACAACAGGTGTTTTTCAGGAACAGGCAGTATAGGCGGGATCTATCTGCCCGGCTTTAATGATCCATATGTTTTCTTCAGGAAGAAAAGCGGCACCGGTGATATCTTAAGAATTCAAAATCCATTTCTTTATATTTCAAAATGACAGACGGTTATAATCTGCACCTATAGTCGTTTCGTGCAATGGCGTTTGGTAAGCGTTTGTTTAGATATTCCATAATCCGATATAGTTTATAATGAAAAAATCCAGAATTGAGGAAAAAAGAATGAAGATAGTGATTTGTGATGACAGTAAGGATGACCGTAGCATGCTTAAGGCACTGTTAAAAGTCTGTGGGCGGAGCGGGTGGTGGAGTTCGGCTTTGTAGAGGGGAACGTGCGCCTGCGGGTGGACGGCATCATCTATATCGAGACCAGCAGGCACAAGAACGTGTTCTACACAGCGGGGCAGACGTACAGCATTTATAAGAAGATGGGTGAGCTGGAAGCGGAACTGGCGGGGATGGGCTTCGTGCGGATACACCAGAGTTTCCTCATCAATATGCGGTATGTCGGGAAGCTCAGCAGCTATGTCATGGTCCTGGCAACAGGGAAGGTGATATCCGTCCCAAAGTCAAGATATCCGGAAGTGAAACGGCAGTATGCCTTGTTTAAGGGGGCGGAGTGATTATGGCATTGTGGGTACTTTCATTCTGTATCATGGCGATAGAGACGTGGGGGAGCATATATTTCTTTGACACGTTTTTGAAGAAAAAGGATACGGGGTGGTTGGGAAAGTGCAGATATGTTGTTTTGTATATTTTCTGCTTTGCCAGTGCATATCTTGGCGGCTATTTTGTCCCAATGGGGATTAAAGTGCTGCTGATGGTTTTAATTCTGATGGCATTTTGCACAGTGTTTTATAAGGCGGAATGGAAACAGCACATCTTCTTTTCGGTGTTAAATTATTCGTTGCTGTTTCTGACGGACCTTTTTATGTTGCAAATGGAGAATATATTTATTTCCCAAAATGATGCGCCTGCTTTTCTTTGCTTATGAGTGGCTATGAACTGCTGACGGTTGTTCTGATGATTCTTAATTCGTGGGGGTGCAAACTTCTGTTCAGGGGTTGTTTCACGGGGATAGTATATACTCGTAGGCAAAAGTCGGTACTCGCAGTCAAAACCCATATACAAACATGGAAACTTACTATATTATCACGGAAACCCGATGGGAGTTTTCATGATAATATAAGGGTTTCCGTGATAGTATGCAGAGTTTCCGTGTTTGCATATGGGTAAGAGGTAAGAATTAAATGGATAAATGATAACAAGGGAAAGGGCTGGATGACGGCTCTTTTTAAATACTCACTGTAATATGATAGTTATTACCAAAAAAATAACTGCTTGCTATTTTAATGTCAATTTCTTATACTGTCAACGGAGGTGAAAGCATGGTTCGTTTTTACATTGTCAGGCATGGTCAGACGCTTTTGAACAGCTTAGAGCGGGCGCAGGGATGGGCTGATTCACCGCTCACCGAAGCAGGAAAGCAGATGGTGGCTGACATAGGGCAAAAATTAAAGGGAATTGATTTTGATGCGGTTTATACCAGCGATATGCTCCGTGCCATACAGACGGCAGAACTGATTCTGGAAGCAAACGGAAAGAACGGTGTGCCAATAGAAAGGGACGTAAGGCTTCGGGAATGG
>CAJTVD010000102.1 GCA_910579495.1 uncultured Lachnospiraceae bacterium | reverse complement strand
AAAAATTTCGGCAGTTTTTTGGTGATTTTTTTGACAAGGCTGAATAGTTACAAAACAAATGAGAAATTTTTGAATAGCTATTGACAGAATTTACATTCATGGTGTACATTTATGTTGAGTGCTACTGGTAGAGCAGGCATGACTATGAGTTGTATGGGAAACTGTACACGCTTATTGGTCGTGCCTTTTTTGCGTTCCTGAAAACAAGGCGTACAAAATGGATAGAAGGGAGGGAACCGCTATGAAATTGTTAAAGGCGTTAAATAACAATGTGGCATTAGTGCTTGATGATGAAAAGACGGAATCTGTCGTTATGGGACGGGGGGTTGCATTTAGTGTAAAAATCGGACAGCATATTGATTCATCCCTGGTAGAAAAACATTTTGTGCTGAATGGTAAGAAAGGCAGAAAGGATTTTGACAGTCTCTTAAAACGTATTACTGTGAATGATATCGAATTGGCCAGCGGTATTATCAGACAGGGAGAAATGAGGCTGGGCTATCATTGTAATGACAGTATTCTGCTGACTTTATCAGACCATTTGGGAATGATGATGGAACGGGCAAAAGACGGGATTTATTTTGGAACGCCGCTTGAATGGGACATCAAACTGATTTATCCGAATGAGTATCAGTTTGCCAGAGAAGTGGTGGAAAATCTGAAAGAGAAAACCGGATATGAGATTCCTGAACAGGAAGCAGCCTTTATTGCCCTGCATTTCATCAATGCAAATTTCAGTACCAGTGGTATGCAGAAGACCATGATGTACACGAAGGTTATCCAGAATATTCTCAATATTGCCAAGCTGTTCTATGGCAGGGAATTTCGCGAGGATAGTTTTGATGTCAGCAGATTTATCACGCACGTCCGCTATTTTGTAAGGCGGCAGATGAATGGGGAGACGCTTGAAATGGATCTGGATATTGCGAGGGTAGTTGTACAGAAATGCCCAGAGGATTATAAGTGTGCCCAAAAGATCAGCCACTTTCTGAACAAGACTTATGGGTGGAGTGTAAGTGAGGGGGAAAGGCTATATCTGGCTCTGCATTTAAACCGGATTAACCAGAATAAATAACTGATGGAGAGTCTGGTGCCTTTAGGACAGAAGTAACACATATTTAAGAAAATGATCAGGAGGGTACATAATGAAATATGCAGAAGAAGCAAAAAAGATTGTGGAACTGGTAGGCGGTGAGGGGAATATCAACAGCCTTGTGCATTGTGCTACCAGATTGCGTTTTGAGTTAAAAGATGACGGAAAGGCAAAGAAAGAAGAGTTAAACAAGCTGAAATATGTGCTTCAGGTAGTGGTTAGCGGGGGACAGTATCAGGTTGTTATCGGCCCGGCAGTCAATGATTATTATAACGCCATATTGTCTGTTGCCAATCTTGGGGGAAAATCTGAGGAGAAGGAAGGCTCAGGAAAAAAGGTCAAGCTGACAGACCGGATCATGAAAGTGATTTCCGGTGCATTTTCACCATTGATTCCCCTGTTGGCGGGCGCAGGTATGGTAAAAGCACTGCTGACAGTATTTACCCAGTTTGGTTTGATGCAGAGTGATGATCCTACATATTTGATTCTATCAGCAGCAGGAAATGCGGCATTTTATTTCCTTCCTGTTTTTCTGGGAATCACGTTGGCAAAACAGTTTGGGGGAAATGCATATGTGGGCGGAGGTATCGGTGCAGCCCTGCTTGATCCTAACTTTACCGGCCTGCTTGCAGTAGAAGGTGGCGTGGATTTTATGGGAATCGGCATAACGCCCATTGATTATTCATCTACTGTGTTCCCGATTTTTATTGCTGTGCTGGTATACAGCCAACTGGAAAAGTTTCTGAAAAAAATAGTGAAAAAAGAATTGCAGTTATTTTTAAATCCAATGTTGTCGCTTATGATTATGGTGCCTTTTACGGTAATGATTTTCGGCCCATTTGGTACAGTTCTTGGCGATAAAGTATCTGCGGCGGTGATGTGGCTGTTTGGATTCAACAGGATTCTTGCAGGAATCGTTTTGGGAGCAGCCTATCCTTTCCTGACACTTTTGGGGTTGCATTGGGGATTTACCCCTATTACGCTCCAGAACCTGACGAATTATGGCGGGGATATGGTAGAGGGTGTATGTGTATGTGCAGTATTCGCAGAAATAGGGATTGCAATCGGCGCATATCTGAAGGGGAAAAAGCATTCAAGAATCCGCGAGGTTGCCGGACCTACAATCCTGACTGCTGTTTTTGCCGGTGTGACTGAGCCTATTCTTTATGGTATCATCATGAACTACAAACGCCTGTTGGCAGTGGTGGCTATTGCAAGTGGTATTGGCGGGGCGATAAACGGTGCGTTACATGTGACTTGTGATGCATTTGTATTCCATAATATTTTCTCACTTGCGATGGGAGCATATTCGCCGTTCCTGCCCTATCTGCTTGGAATTTCGGTTGCACTGGTTTCAGGAGCGGTGATGACTTATTTCTGGGGGATTACGCCGGAGAACAAAGAAGATTTTGAAGCTGAAGCAGAGATGGAAACAGTAACGGAAGCAGAAAAGAAGGAGGAAACTATAACAAAGAAGGCAGAAAGAACTGCCGGGCAAGGGGAAACGGTAGAGATCTGTTCACCGTTGACCGGAGAAATTGTTCCTTTGGACGAGGTGGAGGATGAAGTGTTTGCCAGCGGCGTGGCAGGCTTAGGGCTTGCAATCCGTCCTTCGGAAGGGATTGTCCATGCTCCCTGTGATGGTGAAATTTCATTGGTATTCCCTTCCAAACATGCGATTGGAATGACCACAAAAGATGGGGTGGAGCTGCTGATCCACGTAGGGATCAATACGGTAATGCTGGAAGGAGAAGGGTTTGAGACTCTGGTTGAGGAGGGAACTCAGGTAAAAGCAGGGCAGCCATTGCTCCGCTTTGAGTCATCATTCATTCAGGAAAAAGGGTATCTGCTGACTTCGCCTGTGCTGGTAACGAATGCTGATGACTTCCAAAAAGTAGACTGCCCTGTTTCAGGACAGGTAAAAGCGGGAGAATTTATTTACAGGGTAATTAAGTAACAGTGATGAAACAGACGGGTAGCAGAAAGGGATGGTTTTCATATGAAAAAAGATTTTTTATGGGGCGGTGCAGTAGCCGCCCATCAGGTGGAAGGCGCTTATAATGTGAACGAAAAGGGCCTCAGTATTGCAGACGTTATGACCGGCGGCAGCAGAGAAAAGGCGCGCGAGATCACAGACGGCATTCTGGACGGAAAGTATTATCCAAACCATGAAGGAATCCGTTTTTATGACCATTATAAGGAGGATATCAAGCTGTTTGCCGAGATGGGTTTTAAATGCTTCCGTACAAGCATTGCATGGAGCCGTATCTTCCCTCAGGGGGATGAAGAAAAACCCAACGAAGCCGGACTCCTGTTTTATGATGAGCTGTTTGATGAATTACATAAATATGGTATAGAACCGGTTGTCACTCTGTCCCATTTTGAGATGCCTTATGGGCTTGTAAAAAAGTATGGCGGATGGAGAAGCCGGAAAATGATCGCATTTTTTACCCGCTTTGCCTATACCGTTATGGAGAGATATAAAGATAAGGTCACTTATTGGCTGACCTTTAATGAAATCAATAACCAGATGATCGTGACCAATAATCTGTATGCTTTTACCAATTCCGGCATTGTATTTGGGGAAGGGGAAGATAAGGAGAAAGTGGTTTATCAGGCGGCTCATTATCAATTTGTAGCCAGTGCGCTGGTAGTGGAGAAGGGACATGAAATTAAACACGATTTCCAGATCGGGTGCATGATCGCGGCATCGCCTCTTTATCCTTATAGCTGTAACCCCAGAGACATTTTGCTGGCGCAAAGGCAGGACAGGAAGTTTAATCTTTTTTTTGCAGACGTACATGCAAGAGGGTATTACCCTTCTTATATAAAAAAGGAATGGGAAAGACGGGGTTACGAACTGGATATTACGGATGCAGATAGAAAGATTCTCTTGAATGGATGCGTCGATTTTATTGGTTTTAGCTATTATTTGAGCGGTGTTTTATGTGCTGACCCTGAAGTGGAAAAAGTGGGGAACGATCTGGAGGCAATTCCGGATGCGGTAGAAAATCTATACCTTCCGAGGACGCCATGGGGATGGGCGATTGACCCTGAAGGGCTTCGGTATGTGCTGAACCAATATTATGAACGCTATGGGCTTCCTTTGTTTATTGTTGAAAATGGCTTTGGCTATGAAGATGAAATAGAAGATGGACAGATTCATGATGAAAACAGAATCCGTTTTCTTGGTGATCATATCCGGGAAATGGTAAAGGCGGTAGAGGAAGACGGCGTGGACGTCATGGGCTACACAGTATGGGGGTGCATTGACCCGGTATCGTTTACCACCGGGGAAATGCGAAAACGCTATGGCTTTATCTATGTAGACAAAAAAGATGATGGCACCGGAACATATGAAAGAATAAAGAAGGACAGTTTTTACTGGTATCAGAATGTGATCCGGCAAAATGGGATCATAGAATAAAAAAATATTATAAATCCCGTAAAGGGTGGAAGGAGAAGGCAGCAATGAAAGAATTCAGTTATGTGATCACAGATGAGGTGGGAATCCATGCAAGACCGGCGGGGATGCTGGTGAAAGAGGCAAAGAAGTATGAAAGCAAGGTTGTGCTTTCCAAAGATGGAAAAAAAGCAGAGGCAACAAAGCTGATGGCGGTCATGGGATTAGGCGTAAAATGCGGGCAGACCGTGAACATTGAAATTACAGGGGCTGACGAAGAAGCGGCTTATGAAGGGATGGTTGCATTTTTTAAAGAAAATTTGTAATAACAGGGGGTACAGCCAGGCGTAAAGTCTGACTGTACCCGTAAGGGAATTATAATTATGGAGGTGAAGCGATATGCAGAGTTTTTTTGGGAAATCTGTGTATAAGGGGATTGTTGTAGGGCCGGTTGTTGTTTTAGGAAAGAGTGATTCTCAGGTAAGGCGGAAAAAAATTGAAGACACGGATCTTGAAATCAAAAGGGTAGAACAGGCTGGAGAACAGGCAAGGGAACAGCTTCAAAAGCTGTATGACAAAGCGGTAAAAGAAGTAGGGGAGGCAAGTGCCGCAATTTTTGAAGTGCATCAGATGATGCTAGAAGATGAAGATTATCTGGACGCGATCCATAATATGATACAGACCGAGAAAGTGAATGCAGAATATGCCGTTGCAGTGACAGGGGATAATTTCTCTGAGATGTTTGCGAGTATGGATGATGATTACATGAAAGCAAGAGCTGCTGACGTAAAAGATATATCTGACAGATTAGTGAGGAACCTGTCAGGGGATAAAGAAGTAGATTTGGGGAATATGGAGCCTGCCATCATTGTGGCAGAAGATTTAAGCCCCAGTGAAACGGTTCAGATGGACAAGGAGAAGATTCTTGCATTTGTAACTGTCCATGGGTCAACGAATTCCCATACGGCAATTCTTGCCCGTATGATGAATATACCGGCGCTGATCGGTGTTTCGATGAATCTGGATGAAATACATACCGGAATGCAGGCGATTGTTGATGGTTTTCATGGGGAAGTAGTTTTTGAGCCTTCAGAAGAACTGTGTGATACAGCTTTGCAAAAAGTAGCGGAAGAAAAGGAAAAGCAGCAGCTGCTCCAGACGCTGAAAGGAAAAGAGAACATAACACTGGACGGGAGAAAAATTAATATCTATGCCAACATCGGAAATGTTGGTGATGTGGGATATGCACTTGAGAATGATGCCGGAGGCATAGGACTGTTTAGAAGTGAGTTTTTATATCTTGGTAAGACAGATTTCCCCGCAGAGGAAGAGCAGTTTCAGGCATATAAACAGGTTGTGCAGATGATGGCTGGGAAGAAAGTGATCATCCGTACATTGGATATTGGTGCGGATAAACAGGTGGATTACTTTCATCTCGGAAAAGAGGATAACCCTGCTATGGGGTATCGGGCAATCCGTATCTGCCTGAAACAGCCGGAGATTTTTAAGGCACAGCTTCGGGCATTATTCCGTGCGGCTGTTTTTGGCAATCTTTCGATCATGTACCCGATGATCACTTCAACAGAGGAAGTTGAAATGATATATGATGTTGTACATGAGATTAAAAAGGAGTTGGAGAAGGAACAGATACCATACAAGGTTCCTGAACAGGGAATTATGATCGAAACGCCTGCGGCCGTCATGGTGAGCGATGAACTGGCAGAAATGGTTGACTTTTTCAGCATTGGGACAAATGACCTGACACAGTATACCTTGGCTATAGACAGACAGAATGAAAAGTTGGATGATTTTTATAATCCTCATCATAAGGCAATTATGCGAATGATTCAAATTGTGGTGGAAAATGCCCATAAGTGCGGGAAGTGGGCGGGAATATGCGGAGAACTTGGTGCGGATCTGGAACTTACAGAAAGATTTGTCCGTATGGGAGTAGATGAATTATCGGTTGCGCCATCCATGATTTTGAAAATCAGAAAGATAGTCAGAGAAATGAAGGCTGGTTAAAACTAAGAAACAATTTGGTATCAGGGAATATTTCATTGATATGCAGAAGGAGGCAGTTTCATGATGAAATCATTATGCGTATCGCTTAACTCTGCCGATCAGGTACAGGATTTTGTCAATATAATGAACAAAATTGAGGGGGATGTATTTCTTTCCACAGGCAGGTACATTATCAATGCAAAGTCCATCATAGGAATTTTTAGTATTGATTTATCAAAGAAGTTGGAACTTGAGATTGAGAGCTGGAAAGAGGAATACAGAATATTACTTGAAAAATATTTGAGTTAAAAGTGGTATGAATTGAATTATATACTGAACTACAGAGGAGGAAAATGCTTGGGAATTGGTTGCCGGATAATAGTATTTCGGATTGGAATTGGTTTTTTTTGGTGCAGAGATTCATAAACTGAAAGAGATTGTCATGAATACTGAAATGGAAAAATGTGCGCATCTTTATTCAGGGATCATCGGAATGCTGAAAATGAATAATGATATCATTCCGGTAGTGGATTTACATGAAAAGTTCTATAGGGAGCCATTTCCGATAAGTGGATATTCTTTTTATGCTATTTTTATCTTAGATGAGAAATTGATTGCGGTTCCCGTGAATGGAGTGGAACAGTACTATGACGTGCCATATGAATGTCTCTTTTCGGTTCCAATGATTTTAAAAGCGGAAAGGGGACAATTCATACAGCAAATCATCAATCTTGATGGCAGACTGATCCCAGTTCTTTCTTTGAAAAACATATTTGAAGAAATGAAAGATGACATATGGGAAGAACATAATAAAGATTATTCTTAAATCATCTCACTTTAGTATACTGAAAAACAGTATTCTGGAGGGGACGGCAATTACAAACAGGTGGCGGGATGAAACTCAATGAGAATACGGAACCTTACCGTATTATGATTGGCTAAATGCAGAGAAGGAGTATCAACAATGAAAACGGATAACACGGATCTTTTTGAAAATATGCCGGTTCCAAAGGCAGTCATAACGCTGGTCATCCCGACTGTTATCAGTCAAATTATAACGGTTATTTATAATATGGCGGATACTTTTTTTATCGGACAGATGAACGATCCGAATCAGGTTGCTGCTGCCACACTGGCACTGCCGCCTTTTGTCATGCTTACGGGAATAGCAAACTTATTCGGAATCGGGGGTTCAAGCCTGATTTCACGGAGCCTTGGCATGGGAGATCGGGAGAAGGCGAAGAAATGTGCGGCTTTCAGCATATGGAGCGCCGCCGCTGTGGCGCTTGTCTATGGTGTTGTCATGTATTTGGTTCGCCCAGTTATCTTTCCTCTGCTTGGCACGGACGCAAATACATATGGCTTTTGCTCTGATTATGTCTTGTGGACAATCACTGTCGGGGGTATTCCTACGGTATTGAACGCATGTCTAGCGCATCTTGTCCGAGCGGAAGGATATTCCAAAGAAGCAAGTTTGGGCGTGGCTTTTGGCGGTATCCTGAATATTATTCTTGACCCTGTATTGATATTTCCGCTGAAACTGGGCTTGACAGGTGCGGCAATAGCCACCATGCTGTCAAATGTGAACGCCATGTTTTATTTTATCCTGCTTTTACATAAAAACAAGGAGCGGACTGTAATTAAATTTTCAGTAAAGAGCTATACTTTGCAGCAGGGGATACCCAAAGAAATACTTCTTGTAGGTTTCCCCAGCTTTGTGATGATGCTGATGGGTGTATTCTCTAATGTGGTGCTTAACAAGATAGTCGTCTCGTATTCCAATCAGGCCATAGCCGGAATGGGGATTGCCAAGAAGATTGATATGCTTGCCTTTGCCATAGCTAACGGGATGACACAGGGCGTGCTTCCTTTAATCGGTTATAATTATGCTGCAAAAAATTATTCACGTATGCGCTCTGCAATCAAAACGGCATTTATTTATAGTGTAGCAGTTGCTTCTGCCGGGACAATATTTTTGTTTACCTGTGCAGTCCCGGTAGTAAGAGGATTTATTGACGATGCAGAGACGGTTGCTTATGGGCAGCACTTTCTTAGGATTATCTGTATAACCTGTCCGGCAGTTTCCGTGACTATGATGATTATATCTATTTTTCAGGCTACCGGACAGAAAACAAAACCGATGATTCTCTCATTATTGCGTAAAGGCGGACTGGATGTACCCTTTATGTTTATTATGAATGCCGTAGCAGGTGCAGACGGCATACCGTGGGCGACTCCGATTGCGGACTGCATTGCCGCAGGACTGTCAATATTATTGTTTGTGCCGTATGGGAAGCGGTTGAAAGAAACAATGGAGAATGATTGATAGAATTGAATCTGATATTTTATGATACATTCGATTTAGGAGAGGGAAGATTCTGTATGGTTTCTTTGCTGTATATCAGTGTGAGCGGAGGTTGAAGACAACGAAAGGTAAATGATGGCAATACGGTTTGAAGGGGGAGGCGTTTATTGGGAGATACCAATAGGCGCCTCTGCGCTTTCGGAGGAAGGAGGTGGTTATCATCCAGAAAATTAAGTGCCCGAACCATAAGTGTGGGAGACGTATTTTTGACATCGGCATAACGCGGTTCAGGATCATAGTAGAACTGAAATGCCCGCACTGCGGCGAAGTGGTACGGGTGTACTGGAAACCAAAGGAGAAGAAAAAATATACATAGATAAAAAGAACGGCGGGAGGATTCCTGCTGTTTTTGCTTTTACGGATTAAAGCGTTCCTTTTATGGGCATACTTATGCTATCAATGGAAAAAAATGGAAATTCCATTGTACGCAAAACTGAATAAGTACCGAGCGAGTGGGACCGCATTGCGTCGAGTCACGAATGGCCGGAGTAAAGCTAGTGAGTTGTTTTAAGAGTGTATGTATAGTGATAGCTTTCCCTGGCCATTCTCTGCCATTTTTTCAAAGCCAGTCCCACGTCTATATTTTAAAGCGTTCCTAACTTTACGAAGCCGTAAAGGAAGGAACGCTTTATGTCTTTTAGGAAAATCACAATCAAATCTGGAAATGAAGAATCCACACTGGAAGTTACGAAAGAAGAATACCAGAGATATTACCGCCCGTGGTGGCAGCAGAAAAAGCATGAGCAGAGGAACCGGGAGGCGATGGAGCAGAACGGCTATACGGAAGAATCCTACGAGGCGTGGCGGGATAATGCCTCGGAGGGAGCGGGCATCCCGGACGTGGAGCTGCAGGGGGTGGACGAGCTGGTGGAGAAAAAGCTGCTGCTCGGCGTGCTTGCGGATGCGATGGATTCCCTCCTGCCGGAAGAGAGGGAGCTTGCCATGAAGGTGTTCGGGGAGGAAATGCAGGTCAGCGAGTTTGCGAAAGAGCATGGTCAGCCCCGGACAACCGTGTCCTCAAAGAAGATGGTGGTGCTGGGGAAACTCCGCGCATTTTTCCGGGAAAGAGGGTTGGATGTTTAATATATTTCACATTCCGACAAAAAAGGATATTGCTGTCGAACAGTTCTGAAAAAAGTTCCCATTTTACTTCGTCACTTTTCCCAAAAGTGTCATTACGAAAGGTAGGAGGGTAAATTTCAGGAACCTTCCAAAACGGTGGGAAAGGAATGGGACCTATGGAAAAGTCACAGGAGCTCATCGGCATCTTACAGGCGATCAGCATCGTGGCGAAGAGCCTCGCCGCCAAGCTGATGCAGATCGAGAAGGAAGTGGAAGCCTATGAAGCCGCAAAGGCGGCGGCACAGGAAAGGAAAGCGAAGAAAGGATGGAGGCGCTGATGCGTAAGAAGGTTTTTATCTGCAGCCCCTTCCGCGGCGACATGGAAGGGAATGCAAGAAAAGCGGCTATCTTTTGCCGCATGGCGTGTGAGCAGGGTTTCCTGCCTGTTGCGCCGCATCTCTTATTCCCACAGTTCTTAAATGAGGGGATAGAGGAAGAGAGGCGGCTTGGCATCGCTATGAGACGGGTATGCGGCTCCCATCCGAGGATCCTGTCCAGCAGATACGCAGTTTC
>CAJTVD010000101.1:247-10558 GCA_910579495.1 uncultured Lachnospiraceae bacterium | reverse complement strand
CGAACCCATGCGCCCTTGCGGACAAACGGTTTTCAAGACCGCCTCGTTATGACCACTTCGATACCTCTCCATGTCGTTTGCGTTGTCTGTGTGCCTCAACGCAAAAGTTATTCTAGCAAATGATTCCGACATTGTCAACACTTTTTTTATATTTTTTTCCAATTTTTTTCGCATCCCGGTTTTTTCCCGGAAATACAGGCTTTTTGAGGGAAAAAGCCATAGGCGTTTATGTGTTTTCCGATGAATTTTTTTGGCAGGTCTCCATTTTTTTTCTGATCAGTAACATTTTTTTGTCCAGCTTATAAATGGTCCTAGCGCATTCCCGGAAATCCTTTTCATATTCAGCCTTTCCGTAAATACCTTTTTTGTATACAAAATGGTGCTCCACAACTGCCCATAAATTCATAGCCTGGGTCCTTATCTGGATTTCCACCTTCTTTTTTTGCCCCCCGTCCGTGGGGACCATGGCTATCATATGAAAACTCTGGTATCCGCTGGCTTTGGGCTTCCTTACATAATCTTTCGTTTTAACAATTTCAAAATGGCTGTCTGCCTCAATAATCTCTGCCAGCATATAAACATCGTCCAAAAAATTACAGATTACCCTGATCCCCGCGATATCCCCCAGCCGTTCCTGGGCCATCCCCCGTTCTACGGTGTATTTTTTCTTAATCATTTTATCCAGGCAGCTCTCCGGCGTCTTAATCCGGCAGCTCACCTGGCTGATAAATTTTCTTCCCAATTTCCCGGAATATTCCAAATTGATCCTTTCCAGTTCCCGTTCTATTTTCTCACATGCTTTATAATATGGGCCAAGAAATCTCTCTTCCCCCATCTGGCATAAAAAATCCTGGTATGTTTCTTCCACTGTGCTCATACTTTTTAATGCTTCCTTCCCCTTTTCCCCTTCTATATCTTTTGCCCCGAATACCATTATTATGTACGGCACAGCCAAAATATGCATTTTTAACGTAATTTTAGTAAACGAATTGCTTCTGTGGTCCTTTATAAAAAGTTTTCTGCCATTTTGATATCCTCAGGTGTAGTAATTTTAATATTTTCGTAGGAACCGGCCACCAGCCTGACTTTATGGCCTGTGAGCGTTTCTACCACCATGGCATCGTCTGTAATAGAAATTCCCGCCCCGGCCAGTTCCTGTTCTCTTTTTAGGAGCTCCTCATAGGCCTCCCTGATCAATGGGTAGGCAAATGCCTGGGGCGTCTGTACCATCCATACCCTGTCCCTGTTAGGCGTGGAAAGGATATTCCCCTTGTCATCTGCGATTTTAATGGTATCCTTTACAGGCATCCCCGCCACACAGGCACCATGCTCCCTGACGCATTCCAGGGTCCTTCCCAGAATCTCCTGGGTTACCAGGGGCCTGGCCCCATCATGGATAAACACATAACCGGCTTTTTCTGCGCCAATGGCTTTTAAGCCGTAAGCTACCGAATGGTACCGCTCTTTTCCCCCTTCCACAATGCAGGAGACTTTGTGGAAACCATATTTATCTACAATTTCTTCCCGGCAGTAGGGAACCTGCCCCGGGGCCACCACCAGTACAATCTCATCCACAAAGCTCTCCTGAAAAGTTTTCAGGGAATAATAAATAAGGGGCCTGCCTTTAACCTGCCTGTATTGTTTCGTGACGCCGCCACCCATGCGCCTGCCGCTGCCCGCTGCAAGCACCACTGCCGCCGTTCTTTCTTTTTCCTTTATTCCCATGCCCTCACCCCCGCGTATCCCGGGCATTTGCCCACATTATTGCCCTAGCTGCAAATTCGGTACGGCATTTAAGCCATACCCGTGACGCACCCCTTTTTGGTATTCATAATATGCCGCTGTCCCAATCATCGCCGCGTTATCCGTACAGAATATGGGGGAGGGATGGTAAAAGGCGATCCCTTCCTTTTCACAGGCCCTGCGGAAAGCTTCCCGGAGAGAGCTGTTAGATGCCACACCCCCTGCTATGGCGAATTTTTTGCAGCCGTATGTTTTAACCGCCTCTATCGAATGGGCCACCAGCACATCCACCACCGCCCTTTGGAAGGACGCTGCCACATCCGCCGTATTTACCTCTTCCCCCTTCATCCGGCAGGCGTTTAGGTAATTTAAGACTGCGGATTTCAGCCCGCTGAAGCTAAAATCATACTCTGCGCCCGCTACCTTTGCCCGGGGGAAATATATGGCGTCAGGATTGCCTTCCCTTGCCAGTTTGTCTATCTTCGGCCCGCCGGGATACCCCAGCCCGATTGCCCTTGCCACTTTGTCAAAGGCTTCCCCTGCCGCGTCGTCCCTGGTCCTCCCTATAATTCTGTAGTCCCCATAGCCCAGGACATTTACCAGGTGGGAATGCCCCCCGGAAGCCACCAGGCAGATAAAGGGCGGTTCCAGCTCTTTATTTTCTATATAGTTGGCACAAATATGCCCTTCAATGTGATGCACCCCAATTAAAGGCTTCCCTGTGGCAAAGCTGACCGCTTTGGCCGCCGATACCCCCACCAAAAGCGCCCCTACAAGGCCTGGCCCATAGGTAACTGCAATCCCTGTAATTTGTGGCAGCTCCATGGAGGCGTCTTCAAGCGCCTGCCTGATCACCTGGTTGATTTTTTCGATATGTTTACGGGAGGCGATTTCCGGGACCACCCCTCCATACTCCCTGTGAAGGGCAATCTGGGAATATATTACGTTGGAGAGCACCTCTCTTCCGTTTTTTACAACCGCTGCCGCCGTCTCATCGCAGGAGCTTTCAACCGCCAGCAGATATATGTCCTCGTTCATTATAATCCTCCCTGCCGGAGCGTTTTAACACAGGTATGCCAGCGTGGCAAGTGCCCGTCCGGCCTGCCATTCCATTTGATGGCGTCCCTGCACACATTTTTCCATTATTGTTATCCATTGTCCCTTGCCAGCGCAAAGCCATAAATCTTCCAATGCCCGTCTCCGTCTTTCCTTAGCAGGAAAACTTCCTCCGTCCTGGAAAGTTCAGTCCCTGTCCTTAAACTGATGGTACAATTAAGCTCTGCCCATTCGAAGCCGTTTTTTGAAAAAGTCTCCACGTCCACGCTGCTGGCGGGGGTAACGCTGGATATCACGGTTCCCTGGTCTTTGAAATTTTTCACATCCAGCTTTAGGCTGTCAAGATACTGCTGCTGTGTCTGGTTGGCAATCAGTTCATCGTCATAAAGCCGCTGGATCTGCAATGCCAGCTCCTTAAATTCTTCCTCGGTATATTCCTCATTGTAAAAGCATTTGGTAATTTCGCCGTAATACTTTACCACTTCCTTTGCAGAAGGAGGATAATTTTTGTCCAGGTTCCTGAGCAGTACTTCCTCAACCGCGGAAGCCGTTTCCGTTTCATCCACGCCTTTGGGTTTTCTCATATTGGTCAAATAGTAGTAATAGCCTGCCACCAACGCCACAAGGATTACACCCACAACAATAACTTTAATAACTCCGCCCTGTTTATTATTCATCTCTATACCTCTATTCCAGTACCGCGCCTGCCTTCCCAGCCCCTTTGGGGGCAGGGGAATTCCCGGCCCAATCCTGGTACCGCAATTTTACTTTCCGTTTTATTCTTCTTCGAAAGCCAGTTCAATGGTCTTGCCGTCTTTGCAGGTTTCTGCTGCCGGGAAGATTTTCCGCACTGCGGGGAGAAATTCCTCCGGGCGGTTGAGGGACGGGCTGTAGTGGGTCAGCCAGAGCCTTGAAACTTCCCCGCGCCTTGCAAGCTCCGCTGCCTCGTAAAAGGTCATATGCTTGTTTTCTTTCGCCTTCGCCTTTTTGTCCGGCTCCCCGTACATGCCTTCACAGATAAACAGGTCTGCGCCTGCGGCATGTTTTACAATGCTCTCGGTGGGCCTGGTGTCCGTGCAGTAGGTTACTTTCAGCCCCTTGCGGGCAGGCCCAAGCACCATATCCGGGGACAGGCTCCTGCCGCCGCACTCTATGGTCTCCCCCTTTTGCAGGCGGTTCCAGTACTTTTTGTCAATCCCCAGGGAAAGCGCCTTCTCCACCTGGAACCTGCCGACCCTTTCTATGGAAATGGAATAGCCATAGCAGGGCACGTTATGGTTTACCCGGAAAGCTTCAATCTTAAAACCGTCAAATTGGATGGTGTGTTCCCCCTCGTTCAGTTCCAGGCAGTCAATGGCAAAGGGCAGTTCCGGGGCGATAACCCGCAGGGATGCCACCACCTTCGGGAGCCCTCTTGGGCCTATCAGCAGAAGCGGTTCTGTGCGTTCCGCATTCCCCATAGTGAGCAGCATCCCCGGCAGCCCGCTGATATGGTCTGCATGAAAGTGGGTGAAACAGATTACGTCAATGGGGTTCGGGCTCCAGCCCTTTTCCTTCATGGCAATCTGTGTCCCCTCCCCACAGTCAATCAGTATACTTTGTCCATTGTACCTTGCCATCATGGAGGTCAGCCACCTGTATGGCAAGGGCATCATTCCACCTGTTCCCAGCAAACAAATATCCAGCATAATTCCTCCCAGCAAAACAATTAAAGCAGCTCATTCAATTCCTCCTCTTCTACCGGAATTGCAAAGCCTTCAATCATTTCCTCATAGCATTCCTCACACAGATCGAAGGAATGTTCATTTCCATCTCTGTTGCTGAAATATCCGAACCGGATATTTCCCCTAAAGCAGCCTTCCATCAGGATTCCTCCTGCTACCTTTAACTCCTTTTTGCATTTATTGCAAATTACGGCTGCCAGTTCCCTTTTATCATTATCCTGGTAAATTCTCATGTTCTTATCCTCCCCTGGTGTTTTTGGATAGCGCCATAAGCCAAAGAGCCCCGCTATTTCCCAAAACATGTTAAAAAATTGATTTTTTTAAACATGCCCTGACACCATTATACATAAAAGAGAGCGAAAAAACAGTGGTAATTGTTCCATGGGATGTCTATCTTTTCCACATAATGAGGGCATCCTCCACAGGCTTTTCGTAGAACCCCGGCCGGATCCCCTCCCCGGCAAAGCCAAGTTTTTCATACAGGCCAATGGCAGCCCGGTTACTCACCCGGACTTCCAGGGTACAGGCTTTTATCCCCATTTCCCCGGCTTTTTCCAACATGTGTTCCATGAGCCTTAACCCGGTCCCTTTTCTTCTGGCATTTTTTGCCACCACCACATTGGTGATTTCCCCTTCCCCTGCCATATCCCGGAGGCCGCAGCAGCCTATGACCCTGCCATCTTCCACTGCCACATAATAGTGGGCATAGTCTGCCTGCACCATTTCCAGGAAGTCCTTTGCCTGCCAGGGCATGGAAAAAGCTTCCCGTTCAATCTCACTTGCCGCTTCCACATCCCCCGGCATCATTTCCCTGATCTGTACCATAGGTTTTCCCTTTCCCCTTCGTCCGCTCCGCCTGGGACATCCTCAGATATTCCGGCGTATGTTCCTCCGCCGTAACGTATTTGCCCTCCCGGAAATACTGGAGTGCCAGAAAGCCAAAGGCCGCCGCACGCTGGCGGTTCATATGGGCGGGGGCAAAGCTGTAGGGAACCTCCAAAAGCTCCCCAAGCTTTTCTTTGTATACCGGGACACCGTCCCCTAAAAATATCACTTCCCTGCCATATTCATTGCACTTTTGGGCAATTTCCCCTATGGATATGGCGCATTGGGGGAGCACCCTGCAAAGACGGAAGGAAAAGGGGAGCCCCGTAGTCCTTTCAAATTGGTAAACCCCTGTGTATACCTGGTTTCTCCTGGCATCCATCAACGGGCATATGAGTTCCCCTGTGCCGTAAAGATTGCACGCCAGCCCTTCCAGGGTGGGGATTTCAACCAAAGGCACACCCATTGCCAGGCCCAGCCCTTTGGCGGTAGCGGAGCCGATCCTCAGCCCGGTAAAAGACCCTGGCCCTGATGCCAGGGCAATGGCATCCACCGTGGCCAGGTCCAGCTCCACCATTTTTTTTAATTCCTCCAGCATGGGCAGGAGCGTCTGGGAGTGGGTCTTTTGGTACTGGACATTATATTCGGCAACCAGCGTATCCTCCTCCACAATGGCTACGGACGCCACAAGCCCTGAGCTGTCTATCCCTATTATTTTCATCAGCCTATATTTCCTCCACCTGTATCTGCCTGTAATCAAAGCCTTTTTCCGGGTTCCCGGTGATGGTGATCCGTGTATAATGCTCCGGGAGAATTTCCTCTATTAAATCCGCCCATTCCACCAGGCACACCCCGTCCCCGTAAAAGCAGTCCTGGTATCCGATTTCTTCCATTTCCTCCACATCCCCAATCCGGTAAACGTCAAAGTGGTAAAAAGGATGCCTGCCCCCCTCATACACCTGGAGGATGGTAAAGGTGGGGCTGTTCACCGGCCCGGCCACCCCAAGCCCCCTGGCCAGCCCCTGGGAAAATACGGTCTTTCCGCACCCTAAATCCCCCACCAGGGTAAATACTGCCCCGGGGGCGGCTTCCTCCCCCATTTTCCTTCCCAGGGAATAAGTCTCTTTAGGGCTGAAGGTTTCTATCAGTTTCTTTTCCATTTCCCTACTCCTGTTCTCATCCGCGGATCTTCACCTTTTTGGGGGGCATATGGGTGGAAATCATCCGGGCCACCCCTGCTGCGTTCTCCCCCAGCTCCCTTTTGGGAAAAATGGAAGCGTTAACGGGAGATGTATACAGGATCAGGCTGCGGGGCGTGGATACCGCCTTGTACATGTCCTCCCATCTCTGTCCCTGCACTTCCCCTTTCTGGGATACTTCCACCCCTTCCTCCGTCATTTTGTAATGGAGGGGATTTTTGAACGCCGGGTTTGAGAGGTACTGCTGCCTGGACTTTATAAACAATGTCCAGGGAAGATAAGCTAATATCACAATGCCTGCGATCAGAAAAAGCACGCCCTTCCCCAGAAAAAACGCTACTACCAAAAGTGCGCCCACCACCTGCCCGATAAGCCCTGAGGCGCTGGTATAGGTATGGTAGAGCATATAGTCATAGAGAACGCCGGGCGTTATTTTCACGTCAAATTCTATTTCCATGGTAACCTCCCTGCCGCCTTTTGACAACATCTTTGTATCTTTGCAGGGCAGCCCTTTGCCTGTGCCCTGCCTCTTCCCCAGGCTGCATACAATCCTTCCCAGGGGCTGTGTGTATAAAAGAGCACCCGCGCAGCAGGTGCTCTCCTTCCTTTCATTATACTAGAAATCTCCCAAAGTGCAATAAAAAAATAAAATGGTCATTCGTGGCGCAGGGCTTCGATGGGGCTTAACCTGGCCGCTTTCCTGGCAGGGTATATCCCGAAAAAGATCCCGATGCCGCAGGAGAAGAGGGAGGCTGAAAGCACAACGCCCCCGCTTACCTGGGCGGTAAAGCCCATTGCCGTGCACACAGCCATGGCCCCCAGGATTCCCAGGCAGATTCCGACCAGCCCGCCCAGCAGGGTGATAATGCCTGCCTCCGCCAGGAACTGTAAAAGTACGGAAGCGGTCCTTGCCCCCAGGGCTTTCCTGATGCCGATCTCCCTGGTACGCTCCGTTACGGATACCAGCATAATATTCATAACGCCAATCCCCCCTACCAGAAGGGAGATCGCCGCCACGAAAGATATAAAGATGGTGATAAAGCTTAAGATGGTGTCAAACTGGGCTGTAAAATCCGAAAAGCTCTGCATCATGATCTGATTTTCCCCCCGCACATTATGCCTGCTCTCCAACAGCGCAAGGGTTTTGGAGGCAACCTCTGTCATGTATTCCGAGGATTCCGCAATCACATAAAACTGCTCCAGTTCTTCTATGTAATATCCCAGCTTGTTCGCCATAAAGGTCAGGGGGACTTCCGCCTGTATGGTAGTTGTCCCCATGCCGCCCCCGGCGGTGATCAGGGACGAGGCATTATCCTGGCGGACGCCTACGATCCGCAGCTCCTGGGTGATCCCCCAGAAGGTGGCGTCAAAGGCCATGCCCACCACATCGGTGGTCCCAAAAAGGGCTACGGCGCTGCTTTCTGTGATAATACAGGTATTATTGGCGCTGTCATAATCATTTTGGGTAAAATATTTTCCCTTTACCAGAGGGTCCGTGCTGGCATACTGCAGCCCGGTGGTGCCTCCGCTCATGCTGATATCAAAATCCCCTTTCGCGCCCTCCGCCGTTCCCCATGTGCCAAAAGATGGGGTCACGCCTTTTACATGGTCCACATGTTCCATAATTGCGTCAAAATCCGACTGGTCAAAAGATACGGTGGTGTCTTTCCTTGTACTGTCCACATAAAAGGCAATCTGCCCGCTGCCCACGGATTCCAGCTCCGAATTGATCTGTCCCCGGACGCCGTTGCCAATGGAAATTACCATGATCACGGAGGATATTCCGATGATAATGCCCAGCATGGTAAGAACGGAGCGTCCTTTATTGCTTCTGATATTCATCAGGGCAATCTTGATGTATTCCCAAATTTGTGCCATTTTTTCCTCGTTTCCGCGCTGCTTTTATGGAAAAACCTTTTGCAGCTTATCCTATCTCATATTCCAGGTTCCCGCAAAGCCCCAGGCCAGGGTGCGCTTAAGCCTTCCCTATCCCTCCGGTGGCTTTGGCCAGATGGCCGTCTTTTTGGTTACTGGGGCATTGCCATTACCGTCATGCCTTCCACAAGCGCCGGTGTCACATCCAAGACCACCTGTTCCCCTTCCCCCAGGCCTTCCGTTACCTGCACCATAGTATCTGAGGAAATTCCCGTGACCACAGGCTTTTTCACAAGGATGCCGTTTTCCACCACATAAACGAACTCGCCGCCCATATCCACATTAACGGCTGTTACCGGAATCAATACTGCCCCTTTTTCCTGTGCGGTGCTGATAATTACCTTGGCTTCCACCCCCAGGATCACATCGCTGTCAGGATTGGTAATCTTGATTTCTGTCCCCACTACCGCCGCGCCGCTGTTGTTTTTCTCCGCCATTTTATTGATTTTGGAAACCTTTCCCTGGTATTCCTTGCTGCCAATGGTGATGGTGGCATTCTGCCCTATGGCGATTTTGTCCAGGTCGTACTTGGTGACGGTAATCCTTACCATCACATCCTGGGTGCTTTCCAGCTTCAAAAGCTGGGAGCCTGCCGCAAGGCTTCCCCCTTCCACCGCATTTACTTCCGTTACCACGCCGCCCTCCGCTGCTGTAAGGCTTTCCAGGGAGTCCGCAGCCTCAAGCTGCTGGGTACGGGTATTGGCTTCCAGTTCCGCTTTTGCCCCGGAGGTCATCTGCCCGGCTTCTGCGGAGCTTTTCTGGGATTTCATCTCAGAACGGTACTCCTTCAGCTCCGAAAGCACTTTGTTCTGGGCGTCAATCTCTTCCTGCCAGCCTTTGATCTCCTCATTGTTCTGCTGCTCGTAGCTGTTAAGCTGCACCAGCTTCTGCAGGTTCATATATTCCTCGGAATCAGGCTGGTTCTGCCAGTCGAGAATGGAGATCTGCAAAAGCGCCCCCTCATAGGCCAGGTCGCTTTTTTTCTTTTCTATCCAGTTTTCCAGATTGTTGATACGCGCTTCCGTTTCCGCGATCTGCTGGTCCAGTACCTCAATATTGATGTTTGCCTCGTTTAAATCCCCCAGCTTCTGGTTGTTGCTCTGGAGGGAATTGCGGTAACTGCCGTCAGCAGACTGGGTCTTTAAATTGGCGAGCTGTTTTTCTTTGGCAATCTCATCCGCATTGTAGGATATCAGCACATCCCCTGAGTTTACCGCGTCTCCCGCCGCCACGGATACACTTTCAATTTTCACGTTCACGTCTGAGAAGTAGCTCTTGGTCTTTTCCGTTGTGACCGTGCCGCTGGTGTTGATGGTCTGCTCGATTTCGCCCACAAGGGACTGGGTGGTTGACACATACGCCTGGGGTCCTTCCCCGCCCATCCGGTTTTTCACTACCAAAGCCCCTGCGGCGATGGCCAGCACAATGACGGCCGCGATCCTCCTGCGCTTTTTCCTGGCAGCCTTGTCAAGGGGTTTCTTTTCCTTTTTGGGCTTCTTTTCTTTTTTAGGTTTTTTGCCCTCTTCTGTTAAGGTAATTTCGAGGGCCTGGTTTTTGGTTTCCTCTGTTTTTTTGTCAGACATTTTTTTCCTCCCAATTTTATGCATTAAATTTCCTGTTCATTTATAATGTCGTCCACAATTTTTCCGTCCCTGATGCGTATGATACGCCTGGCCCTGGCGGCAATGTCGTTATCGTGGGTGATCAGTATCACCGTCCTGCCCTCCGCATGTAAGCCTTTCAGGATTTCCATGATTTCCCCGGTGGAACCGGAATCCAGGTTTCCGGTAGGCTCGTCTGCTAGGATTACCGGCGGCGCCTGGGCAATG
>CAJTVD010000101.1:0-237 GCA_910579495.1 uncultured Lachnospiraceae bacterium | reverse complement strand
AGCCACTCTCTGCTGCTGGCCGCCGCTCATCTCTGACGGCTTATGGTCTATCCTGGCCTTTAACCCTACCTTTTCAAGGGCTATCCGGGAAAGCCGCAGGCGCTCCTTCCTGCCAACCCCCCGGTAGATCAGGGGCAGCTCCACATTCTCTAACGCAGTAAGCCCGGCAATCAGGTTGAACCCCTGAAAAATAAACCCGATTTCCCGGTTCCTGATGTCTGACAGGTCATCGTCCGT
>CAJTVD010000100.1 GCA_910579495.1 uncultured Lachnospiraceae bacterium | reverse complement strand
AATGGGGAAATTCCACATTCTCTTAACATTTTTGTAACTTTATAAGTTTATCCTGCAGTCTATCTTTTAAGGCATTCTCCTGTTATAATTGGAAAAAACAGTAATAAGCAGCCCCGGAGCAATAGAAGGGCTTGAAACAGGAGAATGTATGTCAGACAAAACCAACCTTACAGCAGCACCCACCAAAACACATAATTACGGCATCGACGCCCTGCGGATGCTGGCAATGTTCATGGTAGTCACCACCCATGTATTAGGGCCCGGGGGCATATTAGATAACGCCCCCATGGGATCCCTCTCCTACGAAGCCGCATGGTTTCTGGAAATTGCCTGCTACTGCACGGTAAACTGTTATGCCCTGATTTCGGGCTATGTGGGGGGCAGCGCCAAATACCGGTATCACAGTATTCTTTTATTATGGCTGAGAGTGGCTTTTTATACCCTGTCCCTGACACTTATTTTTTCTATCGCGGTTCCCGGCGCAGTAACCTTAAAGCACTGGGTCTTTGCCCTCCTTCCCGTTACTTACGGCGGTTATTGGTACTTTACCTCTTATTTTGCCCTGTTTTTCTTTCTTCCGCTGCTGAATATCGGCCTCTGCCGCCTGGGAGAAAAACAGCTCCGCGCCGTTGCCATAGGGCTGGTGCTGGTATTCTCCTTTGTGCAGGCCATTTCCGGCGGGGATATCTTCAGTATCTCCTCCAATGCCTGGTGGCTGATGATCCTTTATATTATAGGAGGCTATATTGGAAAGTACGGATTGTTCCCCAAATGGGGGGCTGCCAGAATGTTTCTTGGCTACCTTCTCATGACCTCCCTTACCTGGCTTTCCAAGGTTTTCATAGAATCCGGCATTTTCCCTCCCCTGGAAGCTTTGGGTGGGAAGTACCTGGTGAACCATACTGCACCCGCCATGCTGGGGGCAGGTGTTTTTCTGCTACTGGCTTTCCAGCGGATAACCTTCCCCAAAAGGGCGGAAGGGATCATCCGTTTCTTTTCCCCCATGGCCTTCAGCGTTTATCTCATTCACGCCAACCCTTTTGTGTGGGACCATCTTCTGTCCCAGCGGTTTGCCTGGTTTGCACAGCTTTCCGCCCCATTGGAAATCGGGCTGACACTGCTTACCACCCTGGCAATTTACCTGTCCTGTTCCCTGGCAGACCTGATCCGCATAGGCATCTTTAAGGCCCTCAAGCTGAAACCCCGCCTGGCAGGGCTTGAGGAAAAATACCTGGGGGGATTATGGCAGTAAAAGCTCAGTTCCCTGAATCCCCCCAGGAGGCAAGCTGCTCCCTGACTGCCTGCACATTGTCCTCCCAGGAGGCATAGCCCTCCTGGCCTCTCCTGTCAGGAATGGAATCATCGCTGGCCAGGAAGCTCCCCAGATAATCGGTAAATTTGCAGCTTCCCCAATAATTCAGGTGGGATGCATCATTAAAATCCTGTTCAAAGTCCAGCCCTATTTCCTGGTAATACTCGTTATAATTGATAAAAATAATGCCCTCCTGTGCCGCAATCTCTGCCATACGGCCATAAACCATCTGGTCCTCCCCGGACATAATATAGGGCGCTGCAATGAGTACCAGTTTTCCCTCCTTGTTTTTCATAAATGCAATAATTTTTCTCAAATATTTTTCTGACTTTTCCGTAAGCCCCTTCATTCCGTCCCCGGAAGTGTCCATGGATTCCGTAGAAATTTCCGGCCGTTTCTGGGGTTCCCTTTTCCAATAAGGCGTAAATCCCTTAAAAGACTCTTTCTCCCGGCTGTTCCAGAAAAAGTTCTGGAAATCATCCGCCTCCAGCTCGCCATACCTGCCGTGGTAGACTGCAAAGGAAGGAAAGTACTCATGGAGCTTTTGAGGCTCCACGCTTACTGCAAGCATCTGCAGCTTGTTCAGCGAAAACCGCATTCCGTAAATGTTCTCCGAAATCCAGTCATACTGGTAATCTTCCTTAAACCTGGCAGGGGCGAACAGGTCCAGTACCACCACCTTGGGGTCTTGGTATTTGTACAGTTCTTTTAAAAAATGGTAAGTCATCCACAGGGGCTGCTCCGCCCCGCTGTAATCATAGGCCGCAATGCCATACTTTTCCCACAAAAGCGCCGTGTTAATATTGCAGTGCACATGGCTGGTCCCCATCATTGCCACATCAACCGTATTCTTTGGCTGCCAGTAAAGCCCTTGTTGCTGGTTCACCCCATGGTCCGACTTGATGCTTAAAATACTTTCCGCCAGATAAATGGACACCGCCAGCAGCAAAAGGAATCCCGCCCTTATAAGATTATTCTTTTTCTTTTGGTTTCTATTATCAGGCTTTTTTTTCATACACAGTCAACTCCTTTTCTTCCAAACCCCACAACTGTAATAACCATGGTCACCTAAAGAGCCTAAAAATGCATGTAAATAAACTGCCCCGCCTGATAGCCCGGCCCATAAATACCAAAAATAAAAATGGCAAGGAACAATAAATAAAAAACAAGATACCTGGCAGCATTTTCCTTTTTTTGTATCAGCACCGGCAAATTCAGATGCCTCCGGTTACAGAGAATGTCCACAAGCCACACAATGGCAACAGACATGGCCATCACGGAAATCTCCACACCATTTAAATGCAGCAGTTCTGCCGCCTGCTTCCAGCCCCCCGGATGGATTCCGGCTGTAAACATCTCCCCTACATAAACCAACGCCCCCCGGAAGCTTTCCGCCCGGAAAAAAATCCAGGCAAAGGCCACTGCAAGAAATGTAAAAACCCCTCCCCCTTTTTGTTTCCATCCCCTGCCCCGCCCCCAGGACTCTGCCACAGAATACAATCCATGAAGAAGCCCCCAGGCAATGAAATTCACCCCTGCGCCATGCCACATACCGCACACCAGAAACACCAGCATGGTATTGGCACATTTCCTGGCCAGCCCCTTCCGGTTTCCTCCCAGGGGAATATACAGGTAATCCCGCAGCCAGGCACTCAGGGAAATGTGCCATCTGCGCCAGAAATCCGTAATACTGCCAGCGCAATAAGGCGCTTTAAAGTTCTGGGTAAGGCTAATGCCAAAAATCCTGCCGCAGCCTATGGCAATATAGGAATACCCGGCAAAGTCACAATAAATCTGCATGGTGTACAAAAACGCCCCCAGCACCAGCCAGAAGCTGTCAAAAAGCTCCGGGTAAGCAAAAATCTGGTCCACCGTCACCGCCAGCCGGTCTGCCACCACCGCTTTCATAAAATACCCCCAGAGCATATAGGCAAAAGCCGTGGAAAGCCGCCCCCGGTCCCAGAACTTTACCTTTCCGAGCGCCCTTAACTGGGGAAGGAAATCCTGCTGCCTCTCAATGGGGCCGCTTACCAGCTTAGGGAAAAAGGCGAGGTAACAGCTTAAACAGATAAAATTTTCTTCCCCCTTAGATTTTCCCCGGTAAATATCTACCAGATAGCCAACAGCCTGGAATACGTAAAAGGACAGCCCCACAGGCATCACCAGGCCCTCCGCTATTTTCCAGGCCCCATCCCCATTAGCCCCCAGGCGCATTGCCAGATAAGGCCCATACTTATACCCACATAATAAAAGGAGAAAACTCCCTGCCACTGCCACCTCATATGTCTTTGCAGCCCCCATCCTTCCCTGTCCTTGCAGCGCACGGATTTTCTTCCCCCCAATCCAGGTAAGGAAGGATACTCCCACAAGCACAGGCAGCGCCCAAATATCCACCCATCCACAAAAAAGATAGCTTACCGCCAGCAGCACACCGGGACGCCACTTTTTGGGCAATGCAAAAAACAATGTCACAGCCGCTCCCAGAAACACCGGGAAAATCATGGACATAAACAAAATCATCACTCCCATCATTCAATTTTTCACTGGTTCTCCGCACATTTTCTGCTGCCTGTCTTCTCATAAAAGCAAACTCTCCATGCCTGCGTCCCGGCACAGCGCAACTTACCCGCCGCCAAACGCCAATGGGCATACAAATGCCGCTTTCCTAAAAGCCTGGCTTTAACACTTACTGGCCCCTTACAGGACAGATCCCGTTAAGTACTGATATTAGTATATCAAAAAAGGAGCCTTTTTAAAGGCTCCTTTCCCAATATTAAGAAAGATTTAAAAGATAATTCATAATTTCCGCTATGCCTGGTAAGAATTGCAGGCTTCTATCACCATAGCCACTTCCTCCTCCCTCATCTCCGGGAATAAGGGAAGTGTGACACAATGGCTTGCCAGGTACTCTGCGTTGGGGCAGTCCCCTTCCTGGTATCCCAGCTCCTTATAGGCTTTCTGCAAATGGCAGGGAACCGGATAATGCCTGTTACACTCCATCCCCTTCCCTTCCATATAAGGAAGAAAGCCCTCTGGGTCTTCCACCGTAATTACAAACAGGTGATAAACCGGCTCCGTATTCTCCGGGTGCGCCTGCATGGCAAGACGCGGATTTTTGATTTCCCGCAGATACCTCTCCCCAATCTCCCTGCGCCGCCTTGTCCATTCCGGCAGGTACTTTAAGCTGACGCTGAGCACCGCCCCCTGGATGCCCTCCAGGCGGTAATTGTACCCCACCACATCATGGTAATACCGCACCTGGCAGCCCTGGTTTTTTATGGTAGTGATGGCATCGTAATATTCCTCCTTGTGGCAGGTAACGCTTCCCCCTTCCCCAAAAGCATATAGGTTCTTCCCTGGATAAAAGCTAAAGCATCCCATCTCCCCAAGGGTTCCCACCATTTTTCCCTGATAACGCGCCCCATGGGCCTGGGCGCAGTCTTCCACCACATACAGCCCGTGACGGCCTGCAATTTCCTTTACCCTGTCAAATTCAAAGGGCTGCCCGTATAAATGGACGCCAATCACCGCCTTGGTCTTTTCTGTGATTTTTTCCTCAATTTTAGCCGGGTCTATCTCCCAGGTGTCCGGGGTACAGTCCACAAACACCGGCACAGCCCCGGTATACGTAACCCCCCAGGCAGTGGCAATATAAGTATTTGCCGGGACAATGACCTCATCCCCCCTGCCAATCCCCAGCGCCATCATGGCGCAGTGCAGGGCAGAGGTCCCGTTATTGACCCCCGCTGCATAAGGGACGCCGCAGAACCTTGCAAACTCCTGGTCAAATTTATCTGCAAATTTCCCTCCTGAAAAAGCCGTTTCCTCACACACCGCCTTTATGGCCTCCAGGTATTCCTCTTTGTGTTTTTGGTAATCCCTCTCCAGATCAATTCTTTTCAGCATTTTTCCTGCGCACCTCTTTCTTCTGCCTGTCTTCTTCCCTGAAAGCTTTCTTCAGCCTCCCCATCTGCACCAGATAATTCTTAATGGTTTTCCAGACCTTTACCGTAGTATTGTAATCCTCCTGCCATTTTACGGGCATATCATAGACCACAACCCCCATACGCTCCGCACGGAGCAAAAATTCTATGGTATAAAACCAGCCATTGTCATTGCTGCAGGCTGCCGCCAGCCGCTCTGCTGTCTCCTTTCTTAAAAAGGTAAAACCGCACACCGCGTCTGTGGCTTTCATATGGAAAAAAACTTTCAATAAAAATACCAGCCCCATGGATGTGATTTTCCGGTACCATTTGCGCCCCTTCGTCACAGACTTTCTGCTGAAACGGCTTCCGTTTACATATTCCAGCTCCGGGTGCTTCTGGAACAGCTTAATGATCCGTCCCAGGTATCTGATGTCTGTGGACAGGTCGATATCCATATACCCTACCAGGGCGCACTGGTTCAGGGCGATTCCATTACGGAATGCCACCCCTACGCCCTTTTCCCCTAACCGCACATAGGTGACCTCCGGGTACTTTTGCGCCAGCGCCTTTCCGATTTCCGGCGTTTCATCCTCAGACCCATTATCCAAAATGGTAAGCTGGCATGGAATGGTAACATGCTTCCTTAAGTATGCTATGGTTCTGTTGATTCCTCCCTCAAGGCGGAGCTTTTCATTGAGTACCGGGAACAGGAGATTAATTGTCAGTTTTTCTTCATTCACTTTTTTACCACCTTTTCCACATCCGATACCAGATACCGCTGCTGTTTAAATACCAGGTTCAGCAGCACTGCCAGATATTTTAATATGATTGTCAGCAGCGCAAACATGCCAAAAAAGCCAAGTGCCAAAAAGCCCATAATGGAAAGCCAGCCCTCCACCGGCTTTACGCCGTTAAAAGCATCTATGATAATATAAATCCCCATGCACACAGTCAGCAGAAGCAATGCCCCGCAGGCAATGGCAGATATCCGCTCCAGCACATTGGTAAAGTATATAAAGGAGTCCAGGGCAAGGGCTGTCCGTTCCGAAGGCACTGTCTTATTCCTCACCCTTACATTCACATCCCTGCTGTCATAGTAGACCGTCGCCGCTTTCAGCCCGCAGTTCATATATACTGCCTTCCGGTAAGGGATGTACTGTCCCATCGTCTTTATCCTGTTGATGGCCCTCCGGGATACTATGCGGAAAGTCTCCGGGCCAATTTTCCCGTTTCCTCTGCTTGTCTTATTAAAAAGATAATAAAACATCCTGGAGGTTACCCGCAGTTTTCCTTTGCTGCTTGCGGCTACAATATCGCTGCCTTCTATCAGCTTCCGGTAAACTTTGAGGATCTCCTCCGGGTCATAATCCACTAAGATATCGTCAAATTCATAGACAAAATCCCCGATGGCGATGTCCCTGCCGGCATTCATGGCGCTTTCCAGCCCCTGGAAAAAGCTCATATGGACCACATTCACCATGGCCTTTAACTGCCTGCTTTCCACATATTCTTTCAGCACCTCTATGGTGCCGTCCCGGCAGCCATCGTCCACACATACCAGTTCAAACTGCTCAAAATGATTTTCACATACGGGAATCACTGTATCCAGAAAATATTTCAGGTATGCCGCCCCATCGTGGAGATAAATCACCAGGGAAATAAATTTTTTCTCTTTTTTTTCTGTTCCTTGCCCATTCATAAAATAACTCCTGCTGCTTTTAAAATTATCGTAACTCCTCATACAATCGCCAGGTATTCATCTAAATCATACACCGTATTGATCTTCCCTGACAGGACACTGACAAAGGCAGGCTGCCTGCTCATCACCTTAATCGCCGTGGGCCTGGAATCGTCCACTTCGGAGCTTTTCAGGATCGGCTTCATGGAATACAGGGATTCCTTATAGGTATAAGTGTATTCCGGGCGCAGGTATTTATCCGCCAGATGGGACATATATGGCCAGGCGGAATCCGGCCTGTTGGCACACTCATTGCAGTTGCCAAGGTTCTCCGGGCTGCACCCTTTTCCTTTTTCCTGGCAGGAAAAGGAAGGCTCCTGACTATAGCTTGTCACATGGGGCGTAAAGGTAACCGCCGTCAGGGAATGCAGCCCCGTTTTCCCAAAAGGCATGATAGAAAAGAAGGGCCCGTCCATAACAGTTATCCCTGTATTTTTCAGCTTTTCTGAGGGATGGCACAGGATAATCTCACAGAGCTCATATTTAATGCCAAACAGATCCTGCCCTATCCCCTCCACCTTCCGGATCACCTGGTTCACAGAGGCATAGGAAGCATTCAGCACATAGGGCGCCTCATAAGAATTTTCCCGCCCTGCCACCAGGAACTTTTTATCCTGCCTGACGATCCTCTCTATCCGGGCGTTAAACACCATATCCACATTCCGGTTGCCCTGCAGCTTATCCTGATAAAACTTCTGCAGTATCTTCGCATCATAAGTGTATTCCTCCGTGAGAAACGCACCGTCACACATACCCGGCTTAAAATAACAGGCTGTAGCTGTCTCCTCACATTTAATCCCCGCCGCCCGGCAAAATTCCTGGAACTGGCTGGCGCTGGTCCAGGAAAATTTATCAGAGGTAGCGTAGACCTGGTCAAACTTATGGTGGATGCAGAACCCAAAGTCCTCCACAAACCTCCTGAAATACCCCGCCGACTTAACCGCAGTGGTAAGGCTCCTGGGATAGTGGTAGCCCATGTGGACCCTCGCCTGGTTGATATAAGTTGCCCGCTGAAAGGGCGCACTGTCATATTCCAGGACTAAGACCCGCTGCCCCCTGCTTCCGCAAAAGTCTGCGGCATATAAGCCGTACAGCCCTGCACCAATGATTATTTTATCATATTGTCCCGGCATAGCCAAACTCCTTTTTACTCTTATCTGGCCCTAAAGCCATCCTCTATTATCCATTCCCGTTAATATCAATTTTGTAAATCCGGTACTCTTCTCCCCTTGCGGTTTCCTGCCCGGTCTGGTATAAAACCTGGTAATCTGCCAGCCGTTCCGGGTCGGTAAGGCAAGTGCCCCCGGAATCCAGCAGATAAAATTGGGTTTTTCCAGGAAAATTGGTTTCCGCCCAGGTTAAAAGCGCGTCAAAACTAACCTGCCTGTCCTGCTCCTGGCTCCAGTCGGCATAGCTTTCTTTGTATCCGTTGCCGCCAAAGAAAAAATCATATTCCGGCAGATGCGCCAGCACTGTGGATGCCATGGGGACATTTACAGACACCACCACCTCCTCCTGGGGTATGTTTTCCCTGATATAATCCGCTGTATTTCCCCCGTCCGAATAAAGGCCATAAAGGGCATTCTTCAGCCCCGAGGATTCCTCCTGGGAATTCCACTGGATAAACATGCAGGCCGCTATCACGGCCAGCAGCCCCTCCAGCCCCAGGAGAACCCCTTTGATTCCCCTGCCCTCCGTCTTCCTTTCCTCTTTCTGGCAATAGAATACCCATACTGTCCAGATAAATACAAAACAAAGGGCAATAAAATGCCATATATGAAGCTGGTATACCACCACACTGAACGCCGCCTGGAACAAATAAGCCGCCCCTATGACCCCTGCCGCCCAAGGGTTCCTTACCTTTATAGAAGCCGCCAGCAAGAAAACCAAGGAAAACAGAAAGAAAACCAGGCAGAAGCCCTGCCCCCTTCCTGTGAGCCGCTCCAATATCCAGTAAGCATAGCTTCTGGTTTCCCTTATAAGGTCACCTGCCCCAAAGCTGCTTACCTGAAATACCGGGCTGTCCGATACCCGGTAAAACTGCACTGCCAGGAACAGCAGGCTGAATAAGGGAATCCAAAGCCCCCTTAAAATGCGCACAAAAGGTGCCGCAGACTTTTGCCGGTAACAAAGCATCAGGGCTTCCCACAGCCACATCAGGGAAATCATCCCTGCCGCCATCAGCACCACCGTATCCGACTGTACCAGCAGGCCAAGCAGCAGGCCATACAGCACGCACCTTTCATTCCTTTGGGGATAATATATTGCCAGTAAAACCAAGAATAAAGCAATCAGGCAATAGTTCCTGGCAATCTCCGCATAATAATAAGTAAAGATAGGGCTGAACAGGAGGGCAGCCTTGGTGAGGATATGGAAGGGCGCTTTCATCAAAAACAGCCCTGCTGTGGCTGCCATGATACAATAACTGATGCCCCCCATCATCCCAAAAGGCAGCCCAGCTTTGGCAAACGGCATCACCAGAAGATACCAAAGGCAGGGATGCCCCTGATACCTGATCTCCGCCAAAAGCTGCAGGGGCGTCAGTTCCCTCGCCATCAGCCATACATTGGCCTCATCCCTCCATGGTTCGTGGCGGGAGAGCAGGATGCCGTTGAAAATCAGGTAGCCAAGAAATACAGCTGCCAAAATCAATTGGCCTGGCCTTTTCTTTTTGCATATATCCGTCATTGAAGCCTCCATCACCATAAATGCGGTTCCTTAATTACAGAGCCTGCCAGCAGCCCCTCACCGCAAACGCACCTCTTCCTTTTGATAAAAGCGTGCCACCGCACGGTTTACCCAGTCATCCGGGTCCTCCTTAATATCCTCCCAGAACAACAGCTCCGGTTTGCAGGAAAATGGGGTTAATTCCACAGACATCCCTTCCCCCTGTAAAAGGGATATACGCTCCTTTGCTTCCCTGTGATATTGTGCCGCCTCCCCTGACAGCAGAGATTTCGCAGCAGATATACTGGCCAAATCCCTTACATCATCTGCCAGAATGGAATTGCCTGCGAAAAAAGCTGCGCAAAAAACCACTGATGCAAAAAAAGGAACCCCATACCTGTTATATACATTACGAAGAACCCTAAAGTTACTACCTTCCCCCTGGCATCCAAACATGGTTTTTATAAGGCAGACCAGGGTAAATTCTGCCGCAATACAAATAAACACCCACAGGAAATACCGGATATTCTGTATCCGTCCGGCCCCTACATCACCATACGTATAAAGGGTAGGGGTAAAGGAAGATGCAAAAAAAGAAAATTCCATCCCAAGGAACAATACAAAGGTGCCAAATCCACCACTTAATTTTCCTATAGGGACCTGCCATAAAAAGGGCAGCAAAAATACCATGCCCGCCACCACCAAAGGACTGGTCCATTCCACCATATGGTTATAAGCCTCGTGGTAAGAATACAAAACTGCCCTTATGGGGTTCCATGATTCAAATGCCCCCTGGCGCACAGCATTTCCCGGCGCAAGGCAGTTAACCAGAAAACACACCAGAGTAACTGCCAATAACAATGCCAGCTTTTTCATAATCCGTTTCTTCGTAGCCAATGCCCATACAAAGAAAAACACCGTAAGCTCCATCATCAGCAGCGCAGTAATATAATTCCCCCCCGCTATGGCCGCCGCCAACAGAAGAAAGCCCGCCAACTGTCCCAAACCGCAATGGCCATACCATACCGCTGCCATCAGATTTACCGCCTGCACCAGCATTAACGAATAAAAAAACACATAATAGATG
>CAJTVD010000099.1:10628-10846 GCA_910579495.1 uncultured Lachnospiraceae bacterium | reverse complement strand
CACTTTTTATATCGTAAAAAACGGGAAATAGTCTAACGCCGATAGCGTGAATAGCGGATTTGACAGCGTGAATTCTTTTCCTCCCATCACCCCAAAACGCCAAATGCAATTTCGCCATTCGTCCGATATGGGGGAAACGCAAACCGCCGTGTAAGCATATTAACTCTGATTCCCCCGCTTTCCAAGCGGTTTCTGCTGTCAAACCTGCCTGCGGAAAC
>CAJTVD010000099.1:6837-10609 GCA_910579495.1 uncultured Lachnospiraceae bacterium | reverse complement strand
CATATGGTAGATGAAGGCCATTGTGCGGCAGTTTGTCTTTTGTATGGTTCCTTTCTTACTGCTCCTTATCCTATGTAACTTAAGGTTTATTTCTCTTTGTCATATACCCAAATACTTTTGATCTGCGTTTCAATTTCGCTGAATATCCATCTCCTGCCGCTCCTTGCCACACAGTTAGGATCGTTTACCATAAATCCCTCGTTATCATACCCATATATGACAATATAGTGACCGGATATTGTGAAATCCCCTTTCCCCATAGCACATATAAAGATTCCGCCATTATCAAGCACTGCCCTCATATTATTTGCAGCCCGGCTTATGGATGAGACTTTAATGCCGTACAGCTTTGGTACATCCTCCATCAAAGCCCATGATGTGCCGGTTCCTTCCACATAATATCCATTTTTCATACCACAATCAAAACCAAAACCGACACTTTAACTAATAGCGAGGCCCACCTTATTATCTTCTTTCTTCTGTTTTCTATCTGCCGCCTATTCTTCAAGGCATTTCTGCCACCAGTTACCATTCGTGTTCCTCACAATCATATCTAATTTTCCCCCATTCCTGTGTCATCAGCGATTTTCCCTTTCTTTAACCGCAGGACAACATCTGCCTGCCCTGCCAGTTCCCTGCTGTGGGTAACTACAACCACACATTTTTCCTGTTCATGAGCCAGTTTCTGAAAAATGGATATGATCTCATTCGCCGTATCCTCATCCAGATTCCCTGTCGGCTCATCCGCCAGCAGGACAGGCGCATTGTTCGCCAATGCCCTTGCAATGGCTACCCTCTGCTGCTGGCCTCCGGACAACTGCATCACATTTCTTTTCCGCTGTGCTTCATCAATGCCCATCTGTGCCAGCAATTCCTCCGCATCGGCCCTCCCACCAAGTTTTACGTTCTCAACAGGTGTCAGGTAATCAATCAGATTATAATTTTGAAAAACCAGAGAAATATTATCCCTTCTATGTGCATTCAGCCCTTTTTGTAAAATATCTTCCCCGGCAACGCAGACGGTTCCGTCAACTGGCACATCCAGTCCCGCCAGCAAGGATAGCAGCGTTGTTTTTCCCGAACCACTGGAACCTAAAACAGCATACATCACACCTTTTTTAAATTCATAAGAGACATGGTCCAGAATCGTTTTATCCCTCTGTGATTTATAATAATATGAAACATCCTTTAACTCTAACATACAGCCTCCTTTAACTCATCTTGCTTAAAATTTCTTTTGGTTTCTGTATTACCACAAACATGCAGGATGAAGAAACCGCAACGAAGATCACACCCAGTATGGAACTTGCCGACAGCAGCATCACTTTTCCCGTCACTTTGGTTTCGACACCCATGACCTCTGTTTCGTATTCTACCACTCCTGCGCCTCCCGTCATGCCCTCATCCGCTTTCCTTTGTTCTTCCTCCTGTTTTACCTGATAACCTACCAGATAATCCGCAACACTCTTTGACAGGGCCGGTGCGCATATGGTCGCCAGCATAAAAGATATGCACCCTATCAGAATTCCTTCCATCATCATCTGGGCTATAATTGCAGCCTTGCTTTTCCCGATTGCCAGAAAAATGCCGATTTCATGTACCCTGCCTTTTTGCCAGAACAGAAATACAAGAAAAATGATGACCACACCTGAAACAGCAACCAAAATAAGTATAATGGAGCTCATTTCATCCAAATCCCCAAAGTTTTCTGCCATCGTATCACTCATTCCGGTGTTATCAATGAAATCATAACGTTTCCAGTTAAGGTCAGCTTTCTTGATCTGCTCCTTTACCGTATCATATTCATCCACATTCTCTACCCAGAATGTCGCATACTGGTATAATGGATCTCCTTCGCATCCCTGTGGCTTTTCCGGAAAACGCAGATCTGTCATGATGATATTCTCGCTCCGGTAACTGTCCCCATACATGATCGGCGTTATTTTATGGATCGTATCATAAATCCCGACTATTTCCGCACGATAGACTTTAGATGTTCCACGATCTTTGCGGCTGTTAAACTCCAGCTTATCACCAACCGTCAGCCCGTTTAATTCTGCCAGTTCCCTTGATATGACGCATACATCCTTATCCTCTGGGGTGATCATACGCCCCTCATTTACTTCTATATTCCCATTCCATACATCAAAATCCAGCCGCATATCCGTATTCCCGCGCAAGGACACTCCCAGAAGGTCTGAATGCTGGTCTACATCCGGGTCTTCAATGCGTGCAAAATTTACAGGGTTGACTACTATGTTTGCCGTAGTAATATTATATTCCGCAATCCCTTCCTGCCCTGCAAGCGTTTCAATGTCCTCCATCTGCAGGGTTTCAAAAGAATTATCATGCGATATCATCCAATCCCCGGATTCAAGCTGTTCTATATGCGATCCGTCCACACTCCCATTCTGGCCTCCTAATTTCTCTATTGCTTCAGCCGTCCTGTCATGCCTGTCCGCTTCATTTTCCTCCATCCTGAAAGATGCCCCAAGCGCCTGCTTTCCCTCTGTCTGTGTCTGTACATTCGCTGATTTGCACGCCCATCCGGCATAGATCAGGCAGGATGTCACGAACACAATGCTTAAAAGCAGGATAGTCTTTGCCTTTTTCCGAACCAGACAGCGTATACTTAAACTTAAAATGCTCATGTTATCCCTCCATTTCTGACAAAATTTCTTTTACAGGCTTTTTCATATACGGGAAAATGGCAATTACTGCCAACACTACAGCACCTGCCAGACCAAGGCATAGGACCAGTAACATCCAGCCAGATGATAATTCCGGCGTCATGCTGCCCTCCTGCATGATAGCCAGGCTGTTGCTGATCTGCGGCAATAGGAACTTTACCGCCATCCCTGCCCCGGCAAATGCAAGGGAGTAAATGATCATTTCTTCCAGCACCATTTGTGATAATATATCCTTTTTGGATATACCAAGGCTGATAAGGACGGCAATCTCTGTTTTCCGGTTCCGCATCCACATGGCAAGCAAAAGGCCGGTTATGAGACTGCCTGCAGCCACAGTCAAAATGAAGATCAACAACGTAATTCTGCCTGTCTGCCCGATCATCATTTTTAATTTTTGGAAGGTGCGGTCTGTCATCCCTATTGCCGCCCTGCCCTGATACATTTTTCCAGCGTTTCTTTTGTTTCTATAAGCTGCTCCGGATCATTCACATACACCGCCACATTTATAAAACTGTTTCCACCGGACAGCCTATTTACAAAATCTGCCGTTCCATAAATCTGGTTTTCAATGCGGTTCACTGTCCTCACATTTTCAGTCTGGCTCCGTTCCATTCCTGACAGGAACAGCCCGGTAACCACCGTTTCCTGCCCACTCCCATCCGTTGTTTCAAATATAATTTTATCGCCTGGCTGAATCCCGTTATGCTCGGCCAGGAACTGGCTGACCACAACTTCATCGCTTCCCTGTGGATAATCCCCCTCTGTAAGCCGGTATACTTTATCCGCAAACGGGCTGTCATTCTCCAGCTTATCGTATCCATGAATACAAAACATATCTTCAGAACCTTCACTGCCCGCAACGGGGATACAGGTTGTAGAAACAGCCTGTATTTCCGATATGCGGTTGGGCCGGTTTACATTCGGAACATCTTTTATCGCCTGCATATCCGTTTCCCCAAAAGGCCGGTTTACATCCATGCTCTCCAATATTATTTTGCTCTCTGCATTCTTCCGAAGTTCTTCTGCCAGCCCTAAAGATACTTTCCGTATTCCCAATGTGCCTAAAACCATGCTGTTAATGG
>CAJTVD010000099.1:0-6739 GCA_910579495.1 uncultured Lachnospiraceae bacterium | reverse complement strand
TCTCGAAATTTCTGTCTGCGATCCCATGCTGAAATATATAACCTGAAAAATAACATCATCCGCATAAGTTATATGGATGTTAGTTTCTTCCGATTCATATCCCGGAGCTGCAATACCTCCCTCCATTGATCCATCCTCATTTATGATCAGTGTCCGAGGTGTTATGGTGCATCCCGTATCTGAAAAGCCAACAACGCGCCCACTCAGATTCGCCCCGTCATAAAACGCCCCTTCTTCTTTGCTGTTCTCCGTAATCACACTACTGCTTTCTGCAACGTTACCAGCCATATCATCCTGGCTGCCCTCTGCCCCGTTCCTGACGTTTTCTCCATCTGTCACAATATCTCCGCTATAATCACTCTCATTTGCCATATGTACATCTGACAGATCCGGCTGCTCATTTTCCTTTCCTGCACATCCCGTCATGCCCATACACAAAACTGTGAATAAACAAAAAACTCCTGCTGCTTTCAGCATCTTTCTTTTCATCTTCTATACCTCTTTTCATTTATTTATGACAATAGAAAACATGCTTTAGGTTTTCTATTGTATGGCTTTTGCCTGTTCAAAGAATAGCATCCGTCTATCCTAAAAATCTCCTATTTCACCAACCAATATTAAGGATTTTTTAGAAGATTTTTAGGAATTGTTTTGCTATACTTAATGCATAAGTCATTCGACCCTCGCGGCATTCGCCAAATGCTCGTGCAAGCACGGCACCTGGCTCGTTGCTCGCGGGAATAAATGAATTGGGGATCGTTAATATGAAAATCTTATTATTAGAGGATGACAAATACCTTTGTGATAATATGAAACAACAGCTTACAAAAGAGGGATACATTGTTGATGCCTGCAATGACGGGGAAGAAGGTTTCTTACTTGCCTTAGACCAAAGAGGCGGTTATGATCTGGCTGTTATTGACCGTATGCTCCCCGTTGTAGACGGTCTTTCCATTATAAAAGCAATGCGGAATAAAAAAATGCAGATTCCCATCATCATAATAACCGGGATGTCTGAATTGCAGGACAAAATTGAAGGATTAGACAACGGTGCCGATGATTACCTTACAAAGCCCTTCCATATCAGTGAACTATCTGCACGGATTAGGGCCTTAACACGCAGGCCGGCTGTCCTTGCGGAAAAAAGCCGCCTTTCTTTCCATGACCTTTCCCTTGACATTTCAAAAAGACAGCTTGCATGTAAAAGTAATCATCTGGCTCTGACACCGACAGAGTTTCACTTAATGGGTATTTTTCTTGAAAAGCCGGAGGTTGTGCTTACCAGGGAACAGCTTATACAAAAGGTTTGGGAAACGGATACCGCCGTTGAATCAAAAAATTTAGATAACTATATCTATTTTTTACGCAAACGGCTCCGCACCGTTGGGAGCGAATGTGTCCTTTCCTCTGTCTATGGCTCCGGATTTATATTGGAGGTAAACCATGATACAAAGCCTTAAAAGGAATCTTTATGTTTTGCTGATCAGTTCCCTCATGTTCATCTTTTCTATCGTATTTTTTCTGATGATCCATGAAAATATAAAGGCAAAGAAGAATTCGGAACTGGCTTACTTTAACAGAATGGCGACCACCCTAATCCTCCAATTAGAACATGAACCTGACTACCGGACATGCCTGGAGCTTTATGAAGGAAAACGGGATATGTACTTTCAGCTTTTATTTGATACTGGGCATTCTCTTTACCAGAGTGAATATATAAAAAACAATACGGATATCATTGATACTTTTTTGGCCATATTGCTGGATACAGAAGGAGATTTTACCTATAACCCTTCCCGTCTGGAAGACAATTTTTACAGCAGGCAAAGCGGCACTTATACAATCCAGGCCATAAATGGGAAAAAACATTATTGTGCAAGTTCCCTGATCGTAACAGACCATGATGCCATATATACAGTTGTAGCAGTGAAAGAATGTTCCGGCTTTGCCGCATTGTTAAAACCGGAATTGGGTTATTATTTTTGCATATGGTGCGGTGTTCTCGCTTCCATTGTCTTCCTTTTCAAAATACTGGCCAAAAAAGCTGTAAGCCCCACCGAAAAAGCCATGCAGAGCCAGAAAGACTTTATTGCCGCTGTTTCGCACGAATGCAAATCTCCATTGGCATCAATCCTTTCCTCTGCTGAAATGATTGAATCTGTACCGGGTGTCCCGGATACCATTAAAAATCATGTACAGATGATTGATTCAGAGGTATCACGGATGTCAAGACTTATTCAGGACCTGCTCCTGCTCTCATCCCTTGATGCCGGAAACTGGTCTCTTCACATGGATGAGATCAATATTGATACGTTACTGATAAACCTTTATACAAAATTTGAACAGATTTGCAGGAAAAAAAATATACTGCTGGAGCTTAATATACCAGATGAATGCTGTCCGCCGCTTTATTCTGATGCAGACCGCTTAAACCAGATTATCAGTATTTTTCTTGAAATACTCCCCACCTGATTCCGAAATTTCATTAAACGCATCAGCGGAAAAAAATGAATTGATAATTACAATTATTGATCATGGAATGGGAATCAGTGACAAGGATAAACCTTTTATATTTAACCGTTTCTACCAATGTGACAAATCCCGTACCCAAAGAGAACATTTGGGACTCGGACTCAGTATTGCAAATGAGTTAGTTAATAAACTGGATGGGAAAATACAGCTACTTGATACTGCTGGAGGGGGATGCACTTTCAAAATATTTCTTCCCTTAAAATAACCAGTGGTATCAAACGGTACATCAAAAGGGAGCCAGTATAGCTCCCTTCTCTTATATTATTCCATTTCCTTAAACTTGCCAGCCATTTAATTCCCATATAGAGAACCACGCCGGAAGTTGTGTCTTATCCTGGGGCAGACGAATTTTGCAGGCTGCCTTTTGCTTACCCCGGCAGATTACCTGGAAGAAAAGCACACACACATTATTTTATCAAACAATACTTGGATCCTATCAAATATGCCTGCCTTGTACTCAAGTTACTTTTGAGATACAATACAAGTAATCATTTAGATGGAGAGATTGGCAAAATGAATGATCATTTGATTGGTATACAGATTTCAAAATTTCGGAAAGCAGCAGGAATGACCCAGGAGGAGCTGGGAGAAGCAGTAGGGATCAGCGGCCAGGCAGTAAGCCGCTGGGAATGTGGAGGTGCGCCGGATATAACATTGCTGCCAGCTATTGCTGATAAATTAGGGGTTACGATTGATGTCCTTTTCGGACGGGATGGGAAAGCGCATGGAGATATAGAAGATGCGATAGGTGGCTGGCTGTGTGCTATCCCTAAGAAGGAGAGATTGGACCGGCTTTGCCGTCTGGTCTGGTCATCAGTCAAATATCTGCTTGACGACGGGCTTGGCATACCTGAAATGGGATATCTGGAAACGTGCCACCCAGATATGGGGGATGGCCTGAACCGCTTGATGCTTAGCCAGTTAAGGACAGCAGGCGGTATCCTGCTGGATATCCATGCGGAAGATTTATCGTTTGTAACGCTCTGGCCTGAACCAAAAGGCGGTTATGCTGCATGGTTTGCACCCAAAGAGGAATACCGCCGTCTGTTTGGGCTTTTGTCCAGACAAGGCTGCCTGGAACTCCTGGAATACCTCCACTGCAGGAAACGCAGTTACTTTGTAGCAGAGGCAGCAGCAAAACATCTGGAAATGCCTTACGAAATAGTGGAAGAATTATTGAAAGCATTAGAGGAACTACAGATCCTGCGCTCTATGGAATTAGAGCTGGGCAGTGGAGAAGTGAAAGCTTATGAACTGGCCGAGCCAGCAGCGTTCGTTCCATTTTTGTATATTGCAAGGTGTTTTATGCAAACTGGAATGAATTATATATGTGCCGGGAATTATGATACACCATTGCTCCAGAAAGGGAAATGGAAAAATCAATATGATTCACTGAATGCTGTGCAGGCTGGAACAAATTATATTTACTTTGGAAATTATGATAATTCTTGTTTACCAGATGATATTTTAGGCGTAAAAGGCAGGGAGGCGGAGAAAAAACATGAGGAAGGCAGAGCGGATAAACAGGAAATCGGTTAAGCCGGATATGTTTTACTATTTAAGAAGATATTGGAAAGAAAATACATTAGTAATCCTTTGCCTGGCCATATTGTGCGGGCTTCAAGTAGGGGCAAATATGCTGATGATGCAGTCATTTCAGGGCATTATTGACCGGAATATGTATCGGTTTATGTTTTGGACGCTGATCCTTGTAGGGACCTGGTTTCTTATCTATGGGCTGGCTGGTGTGGAAACCTTTTTCCGGTGCCGCATGATCCGTATCATGAACAATGCTTCCCGCCATGATATCGCAAAGATATTATTGAAAAAAAGTTATCAAGGTTTTCATGGGCAATCTGTTGGGGAATACTTATCCCAGTTCACCAATGATATTAGCCAAATAGAGAAGCTGGCATGGGATCCTTTTTTTAACTGTATTCGCTCGGCCGTCACAGTGATGTTCAGTATTTTTGCCCTGCTTACGCTTCATTGGTCGCTGTTAGCAGCATCTATTATAACAACAGTGGCCATGCTGGCTGTCCCAAAACTCTTTCATCAGAAGATGGAACATCTGGGTACTGTCTGCGCCCAGAAACAGTCAGTGGCGGTGAGCCAGCTAAAAGAGCAGCTGGCTGGCTATGATGTCCTCCGTTTTTTTGGACAGGAGCAACGGTTTATCAGGAACACAGTACGGGCCAGTGACTCAATAGAGACCCCTAAATTTCAGTTAGCTTATAGAAAAGGATTTGTTAGTACGGGAATGGGATGTATCAACATTGTCTGCCAAATGCTGCATGTCACTTTGATTGGGGTATTGTCTGTCCGGGGAATTATTTTACAAGGGGCGCTTACAGGCGGTGGCAATTTGTGCGGAAATCTTGCTTCCGGATTAGGTAATATGACGCAGGATATATTGTCCATGTCTTCTGCAAAGCCATATTTTGAAAAAATTTTCACCCATACAGAAAATACTGCTGAAAATGATGGTAAAACAAAAGCACAAATTCAGATGGAAGCTATGCAGAATGGAATAGCAATGGACCATGTGGGTTTTTGTTATAACAACAAAACCGTTGTCAAAGAATTTAGTGCCTATTTTGAAAAGGGTGGAAAATATGCACTGACAGGTCCCTCAGGCTGCGGAAAATCCACCCTGCTTAAACTTATACTGGGGTGTCTGCCGGAGTATACAGGTTCCATCTGTTTGGATGGCCGGGAAATCAGGGATTACAGGCCAGAACAGTTATGGCATCAGGTTAGCTATATTGGGCAGGACGTATTTCTGTTTAATACTACGATCTTGGATAACATTACTTTGGGAGGGGAATTTGCAAAAGAGAAGGTATGGACAGCAGTGTGTGACAGTGCCTTGGAAAACGATCTATTGTCCCTGCCTGACGGACTGGATACGATGGTAGGTGAAAATGGCAGTAATCTTTCCGGCGGCCAAAAACAGCGGGTGGCCATTGCAAGGGCATTGATCCATGATAAATCTGTTTTGTTGGTAGATGAAGGCACCAGTGCACTGGATGGGGAAAATGCAGAAAAAATAGAAAAAAAATTGCTGTCCAAAGCCGGACTGACACTGATCCTGGTCAGCCATCATCTTTCTGCGGAGCAGAAAAAAAGGTTTACAGAGGTGTTTACCCTGCCGTATGCGTTGCCTGAACAACCGGCAGTCTGCCAAAACCTGTAAACCCAAAAACTCATGGCTTGTGGGCAAAGTAAAATGCGGCAGATACATCTTCCTTATTTTTGGTTCCTTCTTCCGTGTTTTATAATCCATCCCTGGGCTTTGCTTTGGCCTGACTGCTCCCATTGTGAAATAATAAAATCTGCTTTTTCCGGGGCGTCTTTATACAAGTCATTGAGATTATTCCCAACACTTTTTTGGACAAATTTTTCCGGGGAATCTTTTAGGTTTGTAAGAATGACTGTATATTTTTCAAATTCATTTAATGCAACATATAATTTTTGTGACCAGGGCAGGCGTATTCTGACGCCTTCACTTGCAAGCCGCCTGACATGGACATTTTCATCAAGTGACCACTTTATCAACTCATCCATGGCTTCTTTGGGGTGTTCCCGCAGTATAGGGCGGATAGCGAACTCACCAGTAAATCTTTTCGTCAGTTCTTTCACAAAGGAAAGGGACAGCTGCCAATTCTCGTTTCCGTGCCGTTCCACATATCTGCTAATTGGCCATAGCCACCATCCAAAATTGAACATCCCTTCCGGCTGCTGCAATTCCGGGCCAAGTATATGGAAAAATGCCTCAATATTTTGGGGGTAACCGTCAGCCATACATTTCTGCATGGCATCGGTAATGCAGTCAATCCTTGCAAACAATTCCTTGTCGTCTAACCTGCCAACCAGGGAACCGGAAAAGGTTTTTTCATCAAAGCCTGGCATTACTGCAAATATTTTCCGGGAAAGCTCCAAAATGTAACCGTCATTATAATAGTCTTTATATTTCATGCCCAATGCCCCCACATACCACAAGCCCTGCTTGCAACTATTTGCCTATAAGTAGTTTGGAAGTTTTTGCCCAAACTTTTTCCTTTTAATAATACGTTATTATAACATATTAACAGTCTGTATGGCAATTTACTTTCTGTATTCCTGGCAAATAATGCAAAGCAGTTAATCGGAGAAGATAGTGTAACTTTACTTGGGGGATGCAACAATGGACAGCCCTCCCCTCTTA
>CAJTVD010000098.1:7131-11227 GCA_910579495.1 uncultured Lachnospiraceae bacterium | reverse complement strand
ATCCACAACTGCAATATCCAAAATCCATCACCTCAATCCATATAGGCATTCACTTCTTATATCGGCAGAAATTTTCCGTTTTTCGGGCGGAGGGAACGAAACGACCACTTTTCGGGAACGAAAGGCATAAACGCAGTACGAAAATTTCAAAAACAGCCCTAAAGTTTTTCGCCTTTCGTCCGATATAGGGGCGGCACAAACCCAAACCGCCGTGTAAGCATATTAACTCTGATTCCCCCGCTTTCCAAGTGGTTTTCTGAATAGGAAAAAGGGCCTGTGAGCCCTTTCCTCTTTCTCCTTAGTGCAGTTTCAGTAACCGGGATATGTTTTCCCCCAATGCCATTTCCGCCACCCGCTTGTCCGGGCTTACAAATTCGATGAGCTGCCTGTATAAATATGGTTCCCCGTAAGGCGCATCTGAACTGTACAGGCATCTCTCCGGCAGTTCGGTCAATGCCATTTTTGTAGCAATAGAAGCAAAAGCCGCCGAAAGGTCTAAGTATACATTCCCATGCCCTTTCGCAAATTTTATGACCTCCATCCAGTTTGAGCCGCCCAAATGTCCGAAGATAACGGGAATGTCGGGATATTTTTCACATAATGACATCAGCAGCTTTATCCCCTCCATCGTAACCGGGTGGAAAGTATGTACCCAGACTGGATAAATCTTTGTAGCCATCAATGCCTGAAAGACCATATCCAACTGCATGATCTGCTGCTCGTTTCCGGGTGTAAATTCCCCGATCCCGTACAGTGAATTGGAAGTAATCTGTGCATCAATCCATTCTTCCGTTTCCTCCAGCCCCATCCCTAAAGGAACAGAACCGAATCCCAAAAAGCGTTCCGGGTATCCCTTTACGGCTTCCGCAACTTCCGAGATGTTCTTTTTCAGGCGGCGGATGTTATCCTCCTTGCTGTTGGCTCCTGCCAGAATCTTATTCAAAGCTGCCATTTCTTCTTCCAGTTCCTTTAATGTGCCGGCTTTCTCCGGGTGCGGCGCAGTGCAGAATAATACCGTCTTATCCACTCCCGCCGCATCCATTTTATCCAACTGCATTTTTACGGGGAACATGATATGTTCGTGGCTGTCTATCACCATTTTCAGAACCTCCTTGACAATTTTGGTATATTGACGTTAGCATTAAGGATAGCTAAAATCAAGTACGCACTTTTTTGAAATAAGGTTTCCTTTTTGAAACCGTGCGTGGAAAGGGGCAATACATAATGGCAAAGGTGCAGGCAGTGGATGAACAGTGCCCGGTTGAACTTGGGCTGAACATCCTTAGCGGAAAATGGAAACTGAAAATATTATGGCATCTCTCCAAAGGCACAATCCGTTTTAATGAATTACAGCGGCTCTTAGGCCGCATCACCACCAAGACGCTGACGGAGCAGCTCCGGGAACTGGAGGAACAGGGAATCATCCTACGAACTGTTTTCCCGGAAGTCCCTCCGAGGGTTGAATATTCGCTTAGTGAAATAGGCTGCACCCTGAAACCGATTTTAGGTGGGCTGTGTGAATGGGGAAAGACCTATCAGGAATACCAGAGGCAATAAAAAGTATTTGGAAAAGGGCTCAAATAGCGCAGCCCTTTTCCTTTCATTATACCCCGCCTACCTATATCATTTCATAAGATACCAGTTCTTCCACCGGGATTCTGGTCTGTGAGTGGCGCTCCGGGTCTGCCGCTTCCTCGTCCGAATACCCGACTGCAAGGATATTGACCGGCTCCAGATTTTCAGGAAGTCCAAACTCCCTGCTGATAACATCCGGCTTGAAATAGCAAATCCACACGGAGCCGAGCCCTAATTCCGTTGCCTGCAGCATCATGTGGTCTGTCAGTATGGAGGCGTCTATGTCGGTGGTCTGCTTCTTATCAAACGGGCGCACCCATGCCTTTCCGTGGTCGGCGCAGACGATGACCGCCAGCGGCGCTCCGTAAAGGTTCGCCCCTTTCCCGATCTTCGCAAGCCCCTCACTGCTCTGCACAACAATCAGCCGGACGGGCTGGAGGTTGGCCGCAGTCGGCGCAACGTGGGCGGCCTCCAGTATCTTTTTCAGCTTTTCCTCCTCCACCTTTCTGTCCTGATAGCCCCGGACGGAAGAACGCTTCTTTGCAATTTCGATAAAATCCATAGTGGCAAATCCTCTCTTTCTATTGTATACTGAACGTGTTGGTCAACCGTTGACCTAAATTTTAGCAGGATACAGAAATTCTGCAAGAATGCACTTTTTGGGTAGATACTTCCCAAAAGGGTAGCTATAAAAAGGAGAGGATACAGATAATGGAATATTCAAAAGACCAGTTTAACTGCCCGGTGGAGGCCACGCTGTTTTTGATCGGCGGGAAATACAAGCCCCTCATCCTCTGGTACCTGATAGAAAAACCGCTCCACTACATGGAGCTGCAGCGCATGATCCCGAAAGCGACACCCAAAATGCTGTCGCAGCAGTTACATGATTTGGAGGAATGCGGGATGCTGCACCGGGAAGTCATCCCGGACAAGCCGCCCAGGACGCTGTACTCCCTCACTCCATTTGGACGGAGCATCATTCCCGTACTGGATGCCATGTGCGATTGGGGCGCGGGCTTTTTGGACGGGCTGGACATCCAGCCGCCATGCTGCACAAAAAAATCAGCAGGAGAACCTTGACTGGCTTTCCTGCTGTTCTTTTCACAACTGTATATACGGCTCCAAGAAGAAAATCTCGTTTTCAAATACAAGCCGGGAAACTGATGCGTTTTTTACCTTCCCCAATCCGCTTAACTGCTCTGGCGCAAATAGGTGGAATATGGTCTTAATAGCAAAGGCGTGCGTCACTATCAGTATATCGGTGTTTTCCTGCATCCCGTTCTTTTGGACGGCATCCGCAAATACGCTTTTCAGACGGCTTTCTATTGTCTGGAACGGCTCCGCCATTCCTGTCGTGTCATGTTCATAAATGGCAGCCGCCACGTCAGAAATCCTCTCATTCAACTCGGCAAAAGAGGTTATCCCTCCCAGCCAGTCCGATACATTCTTTACGAAAACCGCATTGTTCTCCGCCTCCATGCACCCCAGGCACCATTCCCGAAGCCTTGCGTCCTTTTCTATTGGCACACCACTCTTTCCGCCCGCTTCCAAGATCAGCTCCGCCGTCTGCACGGCCCGGAGCATATCGCTGGTAAAAACCACACCAAAATCAATCCCCTTTAATTTTTGCCCTATATCAGCTGCCATCTGCATTCCTGCTTCGGTGAGCGATGAATCAGCCCATCCCTGCGCCCGGTCTAAGCTGTTCAAAAGCGTCTGCCCATGCCTGACTATGTAAAAACGAACCATGCCTGTCACCTCCGCTGACAGTATAAGGAATCGTTGTCAAAATAGCAAGCAGTTACTTTTGGGGTAGTACCTATCAAATTGGGGAATATCATTCCATCTCCCTGAACATGCCAGCCATTCCCCCGATAAGACTCCACTGGCGCAGCATATAGGATTTCAGATTTTCCGTGCTTTGCCTGTAAGCCTCCCAGACTGTTTCATACTACTTCGGTAGAATATCGTTCCCACTAAAGCCAAGAGCAGGATTGTTAATTCTTCTGCTCATATAAATCCTGTCGGCTGTTGGTATTTTCAGAAACATACTCTATTTCCAAAACCCCGCCTATAGTGTCCAAATCCCGCAGCCTTTGTAAATCCTCTTCTGCGTTTGATGTCACTATAATATGGAGCCTGTATGGGTTCTCATAGACCGAGGATAATATGACAAATGGCATTTCATGGTTCATCATGGCACTACTCACTTTTGTCTGCAGCTCCGTCACATATTCCAAACTTACATCTGTATTTGTATTCTCCAAAAGGGCCGTGCCTGTTCCGTCATCTGAATTCTCTTTCTCCTGTTGGGCATCCTCTGTCTTCACGTCATGGCTTTGCCGGTCTTCTCCCTCATACTCCATGATCCCGATAATTTCACATATACTTGCTGCCTGTTCTTCTGTCAGGGGGCTGTAGGCAATGCCTGAGAACTCGTAAAACATATCCGACACCGCTGTATACTTCAAACCATCTATTACGTTCCCATAATCTGTAGTTATTGACAAATACCGCCCAA
>CAJTVD010000098.1:0-7061 GCA_910579495.1 uncultured Lachnospiraceae bacterium | reverse complement strand
GGTCACTCCCATAGCAGGTCATGCCGGACAGCACTTCATATATTGTTTCTATTGCGGCCCTGTCGGTTATTTTCCGTGTCCCAACTTCTTCCTGTATTTTCTTTCCTGCATCCGTATTATCCATTCTGGCAGGCGCCACTTCTATTTCTGTGATCGCATCGGCGGAATCAATCCGATATACCAGCTTAAGGACATCATCGTATGGGTATTCACCGCTGTCGAAGCATTGGAATTTCCACAGCGAACTCTCCTGCCCATCGTTCCGGATCAGATATTGCAGGTCTGAATGTCCCGAAACATAGTGCCATTCCCCGGTATTGCCAATACTTTTACCCATACTTTCTGCTAACACGGAACTGCCAGCCGAGGAAACCTCCATATAAAATCCGCTGTATTGTTCTATAGGGACGGTTGCATATTTCTCTGTTTGCTGTGCCATAAAGTTCCCGTTATTTGATGCAAGCAGGGAAGATATTTCAACAAACTGCTCCGGCATTTCGGGCTCTGGACCCTCCTGTACAGGCTGTTCCTGTACCCAATACCCACTCTGTGGCAGATTGCTTTCTGGTTCATGCCGTAATACAGACCAAATGGCTGCAACACCTGCACAAACCAAACAAAGACCTGCCGCAGCAGCATATCGCATTATCCACATTTTATTTCTTTTTGACCGCAATTTCTTCTTTTTTCTTCTTACCATAAGAGCATGGCTAATCATACTTTCATCCACTAACCCTAATGCATCACTGATGTCTTCACGTTTCATCAAAGAATCCCTCCTGTTCCAAATATTTTTTTAATCCGATACGGGTGCGGTACAGCATACTCTTTGCCTTGGACTCACTCATGCCATAATATCCTGCTACCTCACGGATGGAATCCGAAAAGAAATATCTTCCAATAAACACATCTCTTGTTTCCCCCGGTAATTCTGCAAGATAATCCTGAATAGCCTTTGCCAAAAGGTGCAGATCAACATCCTGTTCTGTTGTGTTTCCGGCAGAAACGCAGTCCTCCAATTCAGATAGAGACAGAGCATATTCTGATTCCTGCCTTTTCGCACTGTTCCTTTTTCGGAAAACATCAATTGATATCTGCCTCGTAATCTTACAAAGGTATGTTAAAAGAACACTCGGCCTGTGCGGGGGCATAGATTTCCATGCACTTAAATAAGTGTCATTTACGCTCTCTTTGCTGTCCTCCCAATCAGCAAGAATGTTATACGATAATTTCATTAGGTAATGTCCATATTTCTGGTCTGTGTGCTGGATTGCCGCCTCACTTCGTTTCCAGTATAATTCAACAATTCTCTCATCCTGCATGTTCTCACTCACCTCCCTGGCTGTTATGCCCTTCATTGTATATCCCGTAAAAATTCAGATTTGGTTGCAGAGAAAATTACTTTTTTTATTTTAGCTCAAATAAATATAAAAAGCACCGTCATTTTTAGAAAGAGTGGAAGTGATCACAGAGAGGTGAATCAGAAATATCCAGACCAAAAAAGAGCCGTTGAACAGCCCTTTTTCCTTGTTATCATTTATCCATTTATTTTTTACCGCTTTACTCATATACAAACACGGAAACTCTACATACTATCACGAAAACTCCCAGCAGGTTTCCGTGATAATAACCGACTTTTGCCTACGAGTACATGCTTTGCCGCATGGTACGCATCATAGTAGGCATCCTTCAAAGCCCCGTGTACCTGTGTCTCCGCCTTCGACTCCTTCTCATGCCAGCCCACGCCTGCCGTGTAGGTCAGTATCTCATCACCGTTCCCGTCATACACATGGATGGCAGAACCCGTACCTTCCGACTGGAACTTGGCTTCATACGGCTCCCCGAACAGAAGGCGCAGCCACCTCTCGTCAGCCTCCCTTATTTCCTTCATATCCGCCATATTTTGATTGAGTTTCCCCATCAGCGCAGACCTGTCCGGCGCGACCTTGGCGACCTCGCTTTTCCGCAGGGCGAAGAACTTATTTCCCATATAGACGTTCTGCGCTGCATCCTGTTATCTTCTCCCGAAGGGAGTCAGACAGCTTCCATTCCTTTTTGGACGATGTTTTTCCCGTCTTTTGGATGCCCGCATGATGGCCTTTTGCTATTCCTGTTATATCCATTTCAATCGCCTTTCTCTGTTTTGCCGGAACACTGCGGATGTCCAAATATTTTACAACCACATTTTATTTATCGCTGATAGATAGTTCTAACGGATTCTTAACCAAATACCAACGCTCTTCTATCAAAAGATAACAATCTTGTAGTCCGTTAATGACATAAGAAAATCCTGAGTCATCTTCTTCGGCAAAGGTAAAACTATAAAATTCACCACCGTCGCTATCTCCGGGAGATTCACCTTCTTCATACTCAAAAAGGGTATATTCCAAACCATTAAACCAATTCCTCAAATCATCAACCCCAGCTCCTTCTACCGCCCATTGCGCTATTTCTCCGCTGACATAATGTTCAACATTAACTTTGGTTATATCATCAGAAATCTTAAATACGGATGTCTCAAAATCCGCCTCTGCTCTGCCGCAACCGCCAATATTAAGTGTACCTATTATTAACATACAAAGTAAGGTTAAATATTTTTTCATAATGCCTCTCCATTCCTCTATATCTTTAATCGATCAGAGCCACGCCCGCTCCCTCGCAATAAGTCCGAGCGGTTCATTGCCTTATAAATACACTCCCCCTCGCCTCCGGGCAGACCGCAGAGGCAAAGCATTATGCGCCTCTGCGAAATAGGGTGTAAAGATTATATCTTCATGTCCAGCCCTTCCGCCATACCGGATTTCCTGGACACCATTGATGTAATGTTCTCATCCGCAAAAATCTCATCCAGCACATCAGACGGAATCTGATTGCCATGCGTCCATCCAGGCACCTTTTCTTTCACTGCACTGGCTACTTTTCTTCCAATGCTTATTAGGGGGATTTTGTGTTATTTAACCGTTCCGCATAGACCGGGACGGCCTGCTCCCTTTTGCGTGTTTTCACCACACTGTCAGCTTTTGCAGGTGCTTTTACTTCTCCTGCCCTGTGCCGGGATGCAGCCGCCTGATTATTATATAAGACAGAATATTCCTTTGCCGCACCGTTTCCGATTCCACTAACACTCGTTCTTAAATATCCTCCATTCTTTTCCGTTCTCTCCCTGATTTCCCGATCCGCCGGAACGCCGAGGATGCCTGCCCTGCCGGGTATCCTGCTGCCCCTATTCCATTTACATTCATTTTTTCAAATCCTCCGCTATTGTCATTTATTCAATACTGTGGCTGGGAGTGATATGTTTCCACCCCCAGCTACGCTGTGCCAGTCTGAATATGTAAAGCATCACTGTTCTACAGAAAACATAGCTTTCTGGATATTTTTCTGCCAATATGAGCCGTCAAAGTAATTCCCGCTTTTAGGCAGATTCCTGAACATATTCATGATCATGTCATAAGTCATGGATGACGTGTCTATAAACAGTTCCTTCCCGTCCTTTGATTTGATCGCTGTACCGTTTGTTCCCACATAGGCAGTCGTGTTGTCATCAAGGTGCTGAATCGTTCCTGTCATTTCCGCAAACTTTTTCAGCCATGACTCCCCCGTCTCCTTACACATTTGCTTAAATTTCTCAGCATCCTCCCCTGTCATATAAGGATGTTTCCCATCCCTGACATACCATGAAAAACCTGTTACTTTGTCCGTATATTTCGGGTCCGTTGCTGCCCATTCTTCCAATGTCTTGTCGCCATACCATACCGTCAGGCCGCTGTCATTTGAAACGGTGCTTTCATCCTGCCCCATTAACGGATTCGTTGATTTAAGTGAATCGTATATATCCTGCACATTGGCATTCTGCCTTGTACTTTCAGGTGCGGATTCTTCTGCCACCTGTCTCTGCGGGTAGAACTGTCCGGCCCTGCTCCTGTTGTACTTATTCGCTGATACATTGTTCTGATAATAATTTTGTCCTATTCCATTTACGCTCATTTTTCAAATCCTCCATTGTCATCAATTATTTTAACGGCAGCCACTCAGTCGTTCAGAGCCGCCTCTGCTCCCTCATGATAAGTCCGAGCAGTTCATCCCATCATGCAGACATACCACCTAGCCTCCCCTGCCAAACTTCATGGCAAACACCCCCTTTCGCTACCATCCGCTAATAATACGAGCCAGTCTCCAAAAAAGTTTCATTTCTCTTATCACCTACATCCGCCCCTCGCCTCCGGGCAGACCGCAGAGGCAAAGCATTATGCGCCTGTGCGGAATAAGATGTAAAGAATATATCTGTATACCAATGTGCTGCCCGGTTTCAGCCTTTATCCATAAACGCATCAAACGCGCTTAGAATTTTCTGATACGATGCATAGCCCGCAAGATTGCGGCATTCATACTGCATCTTCATCATTTCTTCCGCAATGGCATAGAAATTCTTCTTTTCAGCAAAAGCGGTGGAAAAACTTTCTGTCCCCTTTTCCGCCCCTGCCCCTATCCTTAATGCAGCCATGCCGTCCAGTTTCTTCTCGTCCACCAAGTACGCCGCCAGCGCATCTATTTCCGTTCTTGTCGCACTTGCCGGGTCTACCTTTGCAGGGTAGATCAACTGCTCATGCTCCTGCCCGTCCGCCGCCCTGGTGACAACCCGCATGATTGGATTTTCAGCACTATACCCCTCTGCCTTATAAACTGTGACACAGCCGCCATCGGCCAATCCCCTTGAACACAGGCCGCCCATTACAAGAGTATGTACTCCGTTAAAGCTGTTCTGAAAATTGGATGATTCATTCCTTAATTTTGGGACTCTCCCTTTTTGAACGGTCATATAAGCGCCATTGTTTATGCCGTTTACATTCATTGACATCTTTCCTCCTTCCAAAAATCTTATCTGCAGCCCCTCTGTCATTCGGAACCGCCCATGCCCCCTTGCGGTAAGTCCGGGCATGATCTTCCTTACTTCAAATTTTATAACATTAGTACAGTTATCAGATATTTCCCAACACATTACTGCTGTATGCACCAATCGTACTTTCATAAGCCATTGCTGCCGCCGACACCTGTGACCGGCTGATGAAGTGATAGTTTACAGCCGTATCGAGGCCACTTTTTTTCAGAGCATCTTCCATAAGCTGTTTATGATATTGCAACTCTGTCCGTTCTCTGCGCTCCGCCGCTGCTTCCTGACTGCGTTCCAGACTTTCCCTCCTTTGTGCCGCCGCTTTCTCCCGTTTTGCTTTATTGATGGCATTCACTTCTGCCACACGTTCTGGAGAATCTGCGCAACCACCGATATAGGTAACATTTCCATCCTCATGTACAACTACCCCACACGGCTGATAATCAAGCCCCCGTGCCGCAAATGATGCCTTCAACATTGGAGTTGCATTAAAGAAATCATCAATCTTGCCCTCATAGTAAGCTGCTTTTTCCGGGTCATTTGCCATCTGTTCCAGAATGTTCGGTGCTATTACAACATCATTGCCACTCATACTCTTTCCTGCCCGATCAAGGCTTTTCTGGTCTCTCCCGATGCTTTCATACCGCACATTTCCATATTTTTGTTTCAGATAATCTTTGTATGCTTCCGTCCGCGACACAGAATCGCTTCCCGTAGTCTGCTTTACGGTGTCCGCAAAAGTATGTACATTTCCTGCTTTTGCATGGTTAATCTGTTGGCTAAAGTTGTTATTTGATACTTTCCCTGTTGCCTTACCCGGTGTATAGACAGGGTAATTTGCTGTTCCGTTAATTCCTGCTACCGACATCCTATATCCTCCATTGTTATCAATATTTTATTAACAGCTCCTCTGTCATTCAGAGCCGCCCATGCCCCCTTGTGGTAAGTCCGGGCATATCCTGTTTTACTTCAAATTTTATTACATTAGTACAGTTATCAGATATTTCCCAACACATTACTGCTGTATGCACCAATCGCACTTTCATAAGCCATTGCCGCCGCCGACACCTGTGACCGGCTGATGAAGTGATAGTTTACAGCCGTATCAAAACCACTTTTTTTCAGGGCATCTTCCATAAGCTGTTTATGATATTGCAGCTCTGTCCGTTCTCTGCGCTCCGCCGCTGCTTCCTCGGCAAGCTCCTGATACCGCACCCGTCTTGCCCGTTTTGCCGCCTGTTCTGCTCTCACCTTTGCTTCAATCTTTGCCCGCACTTCCGGTTTCAGATCCCCGGTCACATATACATACCCCACACCTTTTTCATCAATACTCACGGCATAAGAAGACATCTCGAATCCATTCATTGACATTTCTGCCTTACATCTTGGAAGGTCATTGAGCCCTTTCTGGATTATTTTTTCATAATGAGCTGCTTTCTCCGGGTCGTTTGCCATCTTCTCTAAAATATTGGGGGCGATTACAATATTATTATACCCCGCTATGCTTGCGCCGAAATTGTCAATACTCCTTTGGTCGTTACCGATATTTTTCACCATCACGTTTGCGCCATACCGCTGTTTCAGGTACTCCACATACTGTTCCTCCCGCGATGCGGAACTATTTTCTGCCGTCTGCTTTACGGCGTCCGCAAAACTGGTTTTCCCTGTGGCATTATTTTTCTGCGCCTTATTCGCATACTGATATGCCGCCAGCATATCATTTACTCCTAAAATACTCATAATAATTCTTCTCCTTCCTGATGATTAACTTTTTACCATGACCGACAATGTGAATCTATTGCCTTTTACAATACAGTCCATATCGCCGCCATATTTTACTGCACATTTTCTGATATTCTTTAGCCCTATTCCATGCACCTCCTTATCTTCTTTTGTTGATATGGGAAGGCCGCTTTCCTTGTCGAACAGCGCCATACCATCAAAGCTGTTCTCAATTTCTATAAAATACATATTCTTTGCCCGAAAAGACCGGATCGTGATATAGGCTTCTGCATACGGCTGTTTCTCCCTCATTTTCATGCAGGCTTCAATCGCATTATCCAGCCCGTTGTTCAGAATAATCCCCATATCATAAGCCTTTATCGTAACGGCATCTGAAAGCATGAACCCCCTTGCATCCAGCTTAATTCCTTTTACCTTTTTTGCCGCA
>CAJTVD010000097.1 GCA_910579495.1 uncultured Lachnospiraceae bacterium | reverse complement strand
TGGTTAAACAGTATTGTGGTTGTTTTAATAAGTTGTAAAGTGGTGTCAATGTAATAGAATTAATATGGCAGAATACCTCATCTCCATGACGATCCAGGAAACAGAACGAATGGGATTTCCCGGTATTCAGGGTAACAGTCTTTTCGATTATGTGCTGAATGGAATCTGGCCTGTGCGTTATCGTAATGGGCATTTGAGGTGTAAAGACGGGCAGTTTCTTAACATCTGCTATGTCCAGTGTCAGTAGCATGAAATTGTCCCAGTCCATATCCTTCAGCCATTCGGGAACTGTCCAGCCCGCACTCATCATATCGAAAAACAGCTGGAACATTCCATAATCATCAAAATTCATAGGACTTCCTGTGCCGCCCTGTATGTTGAGATGTTCACTGCCAAGACAGAGATCGCTGCAGTGCAGATAGCTGTAATCGCAGTTTTCATCCTCTTTCAAAAGCCTCCTGTGGTTACGGGGGCCTTTCCTGTTCCGGCTTTTTGATTCCATGTATGGCTCTATGATGTAAAGCTTTGTCTCATCGGATAAGGTCATGCCGATAATGTGGCATTTTCTGCCGTCTCGTTCTGTAGTTTTCCCGATTACAAGGATATCCTGCCATTTTGAGTGAAAACTTTCTAAGAATGAAAAATTCATGAGTCACACCTCCGTAAAATCGAATTAGCGGGAACGGTTTTCTGCGCTGCATTGCGGCTCGATATCCAGCCTGTCCAAAAAGCCTGCGCCCCAGTCGCACATGGCATCCAGTACGGGAATGATGCTGCGTCCGAATGGGGTGAGGGAGTACAGTGTCCCTGGCGGCTTATCCGGGATAACTTCCCGGTGCAGCATCCCGCATTCCTCCAGGGCGTGCAGCTGCTGTGACAGCATTTTGGGCGCTGCCTTCGGGATCATACGCTGCAGTTCCATATAGTGGAGCGGTTTTGGTATCAGATACCAGAGGATGAGCGGCTTGTATTTCCCGCCAATCAAAAACAGTGTGGCTTCTACTGGACAGCTGAACTGGTCTTTTGAATATTCCATGATGTACCTCCGATTTTTCATGGCTACCCTTTTGGTAAGTATCTGCCCAAAAAGTGCGTACTTGCGGAATTCCTGTGTCCTGTTAAAATAGGGACAGCAGTGAACCAATATGCTTAGTATATAACAGAAAGAGAGGATTTTCTACCATGGATTTTATCGAAATTGCAAAAAAGCGTTATTCCGTCCGAAGCTACAGGGATAAACTGGTGGAGGAGGAAAAGCTGAAAAAGATTCTGGAGGCCGCCCATGCTGCACCGACTGTGGCTAACTTACAGCCTGTCCGCCTGATCGCAGTCCAAAGCAGGGAGTTTGGGCTGCCTGATTATCTGGAGCCGGTTAATATTCTGGCAATCGGGTATCCGGACGAGGAAGCTTCAGACCCGGAGCGTCACGCACAGACCAGAATTCCGCTGGAGAAACTGGTATCCTATGAAACGATATAGATAAAATAAAACGAAATAAAATTCCGAAACATCCGAATACATACAAATCAGACCGCCACTATGGTTTTATTCCATATGCGTCGGTCTGCCATTTCTATAACCTCTTTTCTATTCAGAAACTGTTTGTAAAGCAGGAAAGTCAGGGATCATATGCCTGCACGGCGGTTCCCGTTTTCCCATATCGGTTATGTTTATTGGATGCCCGGATAATGGAAATGACTTGCAAAGCAGGAAAGTCAGAGGTAACATGTGAGTGTCGCTATCGGATAAAAGGTGAAAAATATGACACCGATTTTTAACCGGGGTAATAGGAAAAAGGGAAGTGCAGGATGATTCACAGCAGAAAATATCCGTTCTGCTTTATTCCTATTATCACAGCAGGCAGAAAAGTCCGATATCATCTTGAAGAAATGCAAAAGGAGTGAAAAGATGCGGATAGCAGTATGTGACGATGAAAAAGAAATCAGGGATATGTTTGCGGAAAAGATAGGGAAACTCTATCCAAAAGGAGACCTGTCGCTTTACCAGTCGGGAGAGGAGCTGCTGCTGTCAGATCAAGAGCCGGATATCCTGCTGCTTGATATTCAGATGCCAGGAAAGAACGGTATGGAAACGGCAATGGAAATGCGCAGAAAAAACAAAAAAATGATTCTTATTTTTGTGACTGCTTTGGATGATTTTGTGTTTCAGGCATTCGATGCAGGGGCGTTCCATTATCTGGTAAAGCCTTTTGATGACAGGAAATTTGCAGAAGTACTGCAAAATGCCGTAAATCAGTATGAGGACAGAAAGAAACTGGAGGACGCTGGAAGGAAACGGGAAATGCCAAGCCTGATAATCACAGCAGGGGGAGAGCATATCACGGTTCATCTGGAGGATATCGTATACGCAGAGGTATTTGACCGGAAAATAATTCTGCATACAATGGATGAGGATATCGAATATTATGGAAAAATGAAAGAGCTGGAAGAAAAAGCAGGGGATGAATTTTATCGTACTCACAGGTCGTTTCTTGTAAATTTTGGATATATCAGGAAATACGATGCAGAAGTCATCTATCTGGAAAAAGGACAGGCGCTGGTGGCGAGACAGAATTATCGGGGGTTTGTGAAAAGTTACACCACTTTACAACTTATTAAAACAACCACAATACTGTTTAACCAGCCGTTGTAAGACTTTTATATAGGCACTTGATTTTATGCCTGTTTCGATATTTCGCAGCAAATTGGCATAAAATATCTGCTGACGTATCTGCATACTAAGGGCAAAACGAAACTCCTGTACGCTCTCGCCGCGATATTTTGAAAACTCTTCTTCCTGATAAGGCAGTATCTTCATTGCACAGTATGCGACATTAATCAGGTTGACCAGCATTTCTATCCCTTTCTGACTGCGCACCATATAGCTGCATAATGACCAGAATGTCTTCTGCTCATAATAGCTGACCTCAATATTCCAGCGAAAACAATAGCACAGCATAGGGATAAACTCCATACGGTTGCTTCTGGTCTGGTTCAGGGGCGCCTTCTCCTGCCACGCACAAAATATCTGCAGCTGATGCGGGAAAATGGTGCTGAAAAACAGGCGCCGGGACCCCTTCATCTTTTCTGATGCCGTCACATAAGCATAGACTTCCCTCTGTCCAAAAAGATTTGTAAGAACCCTGCGTGCACCAATGTAATATTCCCCAACCTTTTCATCGGACAGAGTAAAATCATTATCAGGAGAAAGACGGTTCCCATGCTTGGCAGGCCTTCCTTTCTTTCCTGTAGGCTGTGGCGCAAGGTCATAAATTACGGAGTCATATCTGGCATTGCAGATGATATCAAGATCCGCATATTCATCTACAACACATACCAAATCTTTTTTTGCATACCAGCTGTCACAGAGGACAATTACATTCTTTTGGGAAAGGAAAACAGGCATAACCTGACGTATCATGGATGCCGCCAGCCTAAGCTTGGATAATTCTTTATTCCACATGCGGTATCCCAAAGGGACAGCAAGGTAAACAATCCGCTGTTTTCTCCATACAGGAACACAGAGCATGAGGCTGACAAAACAATGGCCGTTAAGATAATTGGAGCCGCTGTGTGCAGCATGGTCAAAAAGTAGTGATACATTGTCAAACTTTTTTCCGAACTTTGGCACCATAGTATCGTCAATACACAGAAAAACAGGCTGTGAGCGCAGAGACTCCGGGATCAGTTTTAACGTCATGGATGCGGTAATGTTCATAAAGCCTGAATAATCCACTTTTGCATAAGAGCAGGCATAATAAAAAGCATTCAGAGACTTCTCAGTAATGCCAGACAAAAAATGTCTGTAGAGAAAGCGGATGGAATGTGCCGATTCCAATGCAAGTATGGATAGAACTAAAAGAAACAGGGTTTCTGCAGTAGGGGCAGGGAATTTTTCAAAATAAATGTAAAAATACTGATGAAGTCTACCAATCAGGTTTTCTTTGTTGTATAATGAGTTTATCGTATGGGATCACTTTCCTTTGTAATTGTTGTTGATAACTTATTATACAACGGAAAGTCCTGTACGATATTTTTTATTAAAAACTTGTAAAGTGGTGAAAAGTTATTTAAGATATAACCAGAGGAAGGGGAAAAGATAGATGACGTACACGGATATACTGGCAGCAATGTCTGTGGCCTTTACTATAATGGCAATGTATGGGACGGGGTATATCCTGTTTCGATTTGCAAAGCCATTTATGGAATATAAAAAGGGGGCAGTCTTATCAGGGACTGCTTATTTTGCTGTCATGCTGACGCTGTATCTTGTGCCGGTAGAGATAAACACATTTGCAGCATACAGCATAGGGGTATTGTCGGCGTTTTTTGTCATGTGCAGGATTGATCGAAGAAATTATAAACAGAAGACGTTTATAGCGGTAACCTTTTTTTCCCTGCACGGGCTGTCAGAATATATGACGAGGATCGTAACAGATGCCATATATGAAGTAAAGCCTGTATCAGATGCTTTTTATACACCGCAGGGACATCTGCTGACAAAAATTCTGATATTTGGAGGAGTGGAACTGCTGGATACGGGAATCGGGTTCGCATTATTGGGGATCAGTGTAAGATATATCGTAAAAAACTGCGTTTACAAAAGGGAGAACATGAGTATGAAGGAAATGCTTATGCTGATTGTACCTTCTATCACGGGGATGACTGGATACGGAATCATGATACAATATCAGACCAGCTCAGGAATGAGCTGGATGGAGCCTATTTCCGGCTTATACAATGGGCTGGCATTTCTGCACTTTGGCATATCCATGATTACGATAGTGGTAATGACCATACTGTTCCAAAACATCAAGGCTGGACAGGAAGAAAAGCTGCAGAACGAACTGCTCGCCACGCAGGCTGATAGTATCGAAAAGCATATCAGGCAGGTGGAGAGCCTGTACCAGAACATACGCAGTATAAAACATGACATGACAAACCATATCCTTACGCTGGAAAGGCTTTATGCTGGAAACAATACCGGGGAGGCGGTGGAGTATGGACAGGAACTGAAATCTGCGCTTTCTCAGATAATCGGGGAGATAAAAAGCGGCAATCCCGTAACGGATGTGATCTTGCAGGAATTCAAAAATGAAGCGGAAAAACAGAAAATACGTTTCCGGTCAGATTTTTATTATCCCACTGGCACAAACATCAATGCGTTTGATGTCAGTGTGATATTGAACAATGCCTTACAGAATGCAATGGAAAATTTACCGCGTATTCCATCAGGAAATGCAGAAAAGAGCGAAATGCAATCGATCTGTGTCCTTTCTTATCACAGGAATAATGCTTATATGATTGAGATAAGCAACAGCTTCACTGGACATCTGCAATGGGATGAAGAACGGGATCTGCCTGTTACATCAAAAGAAAAAACGGAAGGTCATGGATATGGATTGTCCAATATCCGTATGGTAGCGAGGAAGTATTCCGGGGATATAGCCATTGACTTGAAGAATGATGAATTCTGCCTTAGTATTATGCTGATGATGGAATGAAAAAGAGCCTCTTATACCGGAAGCGGTCTGGTATGGGAGGTATTATTCTGTGTTCACAGCAGAAAAAGGCCGGTTCACTGCATAACCGTTTAGTTTGTGAAATTTTACTCCGAAACAATGATTGACAACAGGCGGAGATGGTTCGGATCAGCCAGGGAAGCGCCGATTAAATTCACAAAAAATCTTGTTAAGGAGGATAACAAATGAATATCAATCATTTGCAGAGAACACTGCCGCAAACATACTTACTCCGGGGCATCCGGCATGATAGATGACTTTGAAAAGGCCATGTCGGAGTTTGAAGGAGAGGAAGGGGCAGAGGAGGGGACCTTTGACAGCTATGTGAATAAGATGGCTTGCGCTTATCAGTTACTGAAAGACCGTATAGAGGAAAAATATGAGACATCTGGCGGCGGGAAGGAATATTATGCTGCGGAGGATGGAAGCATACAGGAACTGACAAAGGAAAGAGAACTGGAAATGCTGGATAAAACCTATGAAACGCACAGCAGGTTTATGGCAGCAGCTACGCAGATCTGGAGTGAATTACAGCATTTTAAGGTACAGACGGTATATCACTCTGGCGGTTTGGAGAAGGAAACAGCTGCTGTGAAAAATCGAAGTACAGGAATCAAAGAGCGGGCTTACCGTGTGTTTATGGCGGCAGTCAGTGAGAAGAATGGAAAGCAGGGAGTTTCGGTTCCTTCTTATGTGAGGGATACCCTGAATGGCATTTGGGATTATTATGCAGACTGAAAGCATTAAGCCAGCCAGTGCAGACTGCTTTCGAAAGTATGACAGGAAAAGGATTTCAGATTTTAAAGACAGGGAGGAAAAGAAAAATGACAATCAATGGTATCAATGGAGCGAATACACAAATGGGGAAGATGGGAATGAACCAGGCAGCGGATTCTTACAGCCGGAACATTCAGAGCCAGATTGCAAGCGCACAGAAACAGATGCAGGAGCTTTCTTCCAACGAAGATATGACATTGGAAGAAAAAATGAAGAAACGTCAGGAAATACAGAAGCAGATCAGTGACCTGAATATGCAGTTAAGGCAGCATCAGATGGAGCAGCGTAAAGAGAAACAGCAGGCAGAAAGATCTTCTATGAATGATATGCCTGGAGGCACAAGAAGCGCTGGAAATACAAAAGCAGGAAACAAAAACACGGGGTTTTCACAGGCAGGAATGACAGCGCTGATCTCTGCGGACAGTTCTATAAAACAGGCGAAGGTGCAAGGCAGCGTGGCATCAAAAATGGAAGGAAAATCCAGGATTCTGCAGTCTGAAATCAAACTGGATCAGGCCAGAGGCTGCGATACGCAGAAAAAGGAAGAAGAACTTGCTGAGGTAAAACAGAAAGCATCAGAAGCGGCATCATCACAGTTTTCTACGCTGGCAGACGCAGGCAGGACGATGGAGGAAGCTGCAAAGGCAGATAGCAGGAAAGAAAAGGATGATAAGAATGGCAAGGATAATAAGGATGCAAAGACCGTTTCCAATGATGCGGCAGCAGCCAGGACCACATCACAACAGCCGGTATCCTATGTGCCGGTGGACATCTGTTTATAGGAGAGAAGCCTGTGTCAGCAGTTCTTAATTTATGATTGTGCCAGCTGTGTAAACCTATGATTGGGGTTATGATTTTTTTGTCTTTATGGCTGGGACTGCCAATCCTTGCAGCAGCCTGCCCTGGAGCTGGATAATATCTTTGCAGCCAGGTATTCGGACAAGGAAGCAGCAGACCTGAAGTGTCACTCAAAGACCAAAACCCCGGTGGAAGAACTGGCAGTTTATGAAGCGGTATCGATAAAATTAGAAAAATGAAAATCTTATGGCTTGTTCAGCAGCATTAGAAAAAATAAAAAGTTAACCATCGCTATGGTTTTACTCCATATGCGGCGGTCTGCCATTTCTGTAACAGCTATTTACTGTATTAGAAACCACTTGCAAGGAAACAGCAGAATCAGAAGTGATATGCTTACACGAAGGTTTATTTTTACCTGAATCCGTGAAATTTAAGTCGGTACTATTTCCTTTAGAACCATATTTTACAAGGTCTCTTGGGATTTAGAAGTACCAAAATTTCTTCAACCATTGGGTGATAGAATTTTAGCATCTCGAAAAGCTGGAATACAGCATAAATCTTGGTTTTCTATGCCTAATTATGCAATTGAACTTCACGGATTCAGGTTTTATATATCGGCTATGTGCCGCCTTGCGGGTATCTGCCTTATGAGTGACTGGGCATTTTTTTAGAGATGCCCAGTCACTACTGTTAAGTGTCCAGATATAACATTTTTCTTCCTTTTTGCTGATATATGCCGATAAAATAAATGGACGGGAAAATCATAGGCTTTATGAATCATAAAATCGGCATGGTACAGAACAGGAAAAACGGAGAAAAATGCCGTGTCTGAAACTGCAGAATTTATGGAAACTGTGGCAGAGAAAGCAGCGCAGGGTAAATATGATAAAAATGATTTTGATGAGAAAGCCTTTGCATCAGTCGGGGCGAATGCGCCAGAAGAAGTGAAGAAGGCATGGATGCGGCAAAGGAAACCGGCATGAACGGACTTGGGATATCTGGGAACGGCATGCTGACGCATATTTCGAAGATGATGGTGCAGAGGATGGAAAACTGGATGAAAGGAACCGGCGGTACAAATAATCTGCTCGGAAGCACAGTGCAGTCGGCAGTCAGTGCAGCAGAGAAGGCACTTTATGATCTGGATCACCCGCGTTCCACGGAGAACTTAAATAGCATAGATGTACAGAGGCAGCAAATGAAGGAACGGGAGTTCTGCCAGTTGTTTTTAGAGAAGCTGGGTGCGCTGGTATCGGAAAATAACGGGTGATTATGGAGGACTGGAAAAATGAATGTTAACGGAATAGGAACAGCGGGGCATCCGGTATGGCAGGAGAACGAAAGGACACAGCAGAATACGGCTGGGAAAAGTTTTGCGGCACAGGTGAATCAGGTGGCAGACATGCCAAAAGTCTATCATATTTTTACTGATGAAGATATGCTGTGGACCGGCGGGAACGGCACGGGTCTGTCTTATTATCTAAAATATGCAGAAGATTCAGCAGAGGAGGATCCAGTAATCATCGCAAAAGGCGTTGATGAAAATGGAGATGAATTTGAAAAGGCCATACATATTAATGAAGTAAACCCCAGGTCAGCTTCTGTTGTGGAAATGCGTGCACTGGAAGCGCATATGAGTTTGAAAAAACTGGGAGGCTTTACTTCCCTTCCGATGGAAGCCGGGGCTATGGGATTGAATGACCGGACCGATTTCATGGATATGTTCCGGAAACAGATTGGCGACATGAAGCTGCTGTTCCAGAAAAGGACGGCGGCATATTACCAGAACAGTATGCAGGCATATTGGGATTTTATGAACAGGAAATAAATTTCATTACGCATTTCCCAATCAGCCATATTTAAGCAAGGCGAGTTTTGGCAAGAAACAAGAAGGGATGGCGGGAGTGAAAGAAATATGCAGTATTATCAATACGATAAATACCCAATCGAGTTTGTGCTGTCAGAAAATATAGATAAACATTTTGATTTTCATAACCATGCAAGTCATTATGTCATATCAGTAGTTCTGCAGGGAACGGCTGTCCTTTGTCTGGATGACAGGGAAGCGGTGTGCCGCAAGGGAGATGTGTTCATCATTCCTCCTTATGCAATACATTCTGTGCGTCAGGGAAAATATGCGCGTCTGCTATCCATGTGTATAGGTACTGCTTTTATAAAGGAGACGAATATAGAAACAGCAGAGGAATTTTTCCGGAAACTGTCAGGGGAGGCAGTGTCACAGGGGATTTTTGGGAAAGAACAGGGAAATACATTGCTGGTTTCCGTGCGGGAAGTTTACTGCCACTGGGATAACGGATGGAAAGAGATGGATTCAGATATAAAAATTCTGACAGATAAGATTGTCAGCTGCCCGGAACAGGAACGGTCTGCAGAATCATTGGCGGCGGATATTTTTGTCAGTAAATATTATCTCATAAGAAAATTTAGAAACAGTATCGGAATGACGCCGCACCAGTTCTGTATCCAGAACCGCATACGGAAATCACAGAGTCTGCTGGATGGGGAAAAGACAATCAGCAGGATTGCTGCAGAAATGGGGTTTTATGACCAGAGCCACTTTGACAAGGCTTTCCATAGGATTGTCGGGATATCTCCGTCGGAATATATCCGCTCAAAAAAACGGATCGGACAGAGTATATAGGGCAATTTTTTACAAGACAGGAGCGCTTCCAGAGAATATGATGAAAACGTAAGTCAGTTCACATATTTTATCGGAGGTGCAGAATGGATACATTTGAATTGTTTAACAATGGAACACTGGTTTTGCCTGAAAGGAAGGCTTGCTTTGCACAGATTGGATGGTCAAAGCATCCGGCATTTGAGGGTGTGGAGCTGAAGCATATTATTACGGCGAAGGATACAGACGGGATGCTCAGCTTCCATTTGGTGCGGATTGCTCCTGAGTGCAGTATTGGGAAGCATATCCATGAAACGCAGCTGGAGACGCATGAGGTGATTAAGGGTATTGGGAAATGTGTAAATGCAGGAAGTACGATTCCGTATGAACCTGGTACCATATCCATCATGCAGGCAGGTGTAACTCATGAGGTCATTGCAGGGGCAGAGGGGCTGTATCTGTTTGCCAGGTTTATGCCTGCCTTATGCTGAAAAAGAAAAGGAGTATAGGAACAGACCGCCGCAGCTATGGCTTATCGCCATATGCGGCGGTTTTCCTGATATCAGAAATTACCTGGAAAAAGGGAAAATCAGAGATAATATGCTTATACGACGGGGGATATTGCTTTTTTGGGCAGCTCATATGCATTGTCGCTCTTATATCCCTGTTCGGAATGATTGAGCCCATTGCAGAATTCAATCCATATATTTTAATAACAAAATGAAGATTTCATTTCCAGCTGAATTTGTGATACTAGATATACAGATTGACAATGAGACTGGCGGGATATTCAGAGGTCATTATATACTTGAATACAAGTCTGCGGAGGATGAACTGGATATTTTGTCATAGTCCCTGCCATGGGATATATTATATTCAGGAAAAAGTATTGTTTACAGCGCGGCTGGTTTAAAATGCTGAACCAGACAGAATATATCCGGTTTATTATCTGGCAAGCTCTACGGATGGAGATTTCCGCAAGTTCTAAAAACGGATACAGTTTTAAATGAAAGAAAGCGGACAGAGATGCTGGCTTTTTTTGCATAATGGGATAACGGCTGCAGAGCGCTTCCTTGCAGCCAAGACGGGAGATGAGCCAAAGTATTGTATTGTGCAGTGATTGAATCAGCTGTACTGGAAAAGGATGAAGTTATTTTTAAGGGAGAAATCTCCGCCTGCTGTATCAGTGAATATAAAAATGATTTGATTTTTTATACAAACGGAAGAAGTGTCTGTCTTACGGAATTAAAAGGGTATAAAGAAATTTCCGGTGGGTTTATATCGCAGCCACACTGCCCTGACAGACGGTTATCCTTCACCAACAATGTCATTAACTTTAGAAAAAATCATCCGGAAAACTGCACTCACAAACAGAAAGAAGGTCAACTTAATGTTGCTAAAATGAATATTTCAAATCAAACGGTAAAGAGTAATTGATAAAACGTGGAAAAAGAGGATTTTTCTGCTTAAATCTTTAATCCTGATTGATAGGAAGGCATAGCAATAAAGCTGATTTAACTATTTTTATAAAATAATTGAATCCGCTTGAAAACAGGTGTATATTAAAG
>CAJTVD010000096.1:5396-11681 GCA_910579495.1 uncultured Lachnospiraceae bacterium | reverse complement strand
ATGTCCAAATAAACGGACTTATAAGGGCGACCAACCCATTTTTTGACTAACACCAAATAAATTATTGGTTAGGACTTTTGGAATGTTGTTTTTGGCGTTTGCCTCTTTAGCAACTTTGTACTCTCTATTATTAAAAGGGCACATAGCAAATACTTTTGTGGTTCTTTTGGATAATTTTGTCTATCATGATTATGGCCGGGCTTTAAATGTATATTCAATGTATATTAGGGATTATATGGGCCTTTTCTTCATAGTGCTTTTCCTAATATTATTTGCAATTATATTGCGGTTTTACCTGAATGAATTTTCCAAATATTTCCAAGAAATTAACCGTAGTATAGATGCCCTGATAGAAGAAAATACAGGAGATATTGTCCTGCCTTCTGAATTAACTGTAACCGAAAAGAAAATCAATTATATTAAGCATACACTTGAACAACGGAAACTGGCAACAGAACTTGCAGAACAGCGAAAAAATGACCTTGTTGTTTATCTTGCCCATGATTTGAAAACCCCGCTCACATCAGTAATTGGGTATTTAACATTACTGCGGGACGAAAACCAAATATCCGAAGAATTAAGGGAAAAGTATTTGTCAATTTCTTTGGAAAAGGCAGGGCATCTCGAAGATTTAATTAACGAATTTTTTGAAATCACGCGGTTTAATCTTTCCAATATTACTCTTGAGTACAGTAGGGTTAATTTGGACCGAATGCTTGGACAACTTATATACGAGTTTGGGCCAATGTTTTTAGAGAAGAATTTAAAATGTGGGCTTGAAATAGTGCCAGATACTATGATAAAGTGCGATGTCAACAAAATGCAGCGTGTTTTTGATAATCTGTTAAGAAATGCGGTTAATTACAGTTTTGATGACAGTACAATCCGTATTGTGGCTATGCAAAACGATGGAAATTTGAATATTAAATTTACCAATTGCGGTAACACGATTCCCCAGGAAAAGCTGGGACGTATTTTGGGGCAATTTTACAGGCTTGATACTGCAAGAAGTTCCAGAAGCGGCGGGGCAGGTTTAGGATTAGCCATCGCAAAAGAAATTGTGGAACTTCACGGTGGCAGCATAACAGCAAAGAGCGAAAATGATATCATTGAATTTGAGGTAATTATTCCTCTTTTGTAGGAAAATCATAAGATTTTCAGTAGATAAAACGCATAAAATGCATGAGTGGATTTGATAGAATAATCAGGATCATTGATGCTTTTTTATAGGAGGATAATTTTATGGTTATCATACAGGAAATATTGGGATACTTTTTGATAGGGATAATAGGAATGGCAATCTTGGCAGTCTGCTATCTGCCGATTTATTTTATACTGAGAAAAAGAATACCTTTATCACGCCAGATTGCTTATTTCTTGCTCGGCGTTTGTGTTTTGGTTATCTGTGCCGCAACATTTTTAGGATGGATAGTTGCCTGTGTGTTAGACGGCAGATCGGTACTGGCTGCAGAGCGTTCACTAAATCTTATACCATTCCAGTTTATTACCGAAACATGGGCTATGGGGGCACGGAAACAAATAACACAGACAATAGCAAATGTAGTGATGTTTCTGCCCTTAGGTTCCGTTTTCCCTGCTGTGTTTAAGAAAGCACGGATGTTCTGGAAAACGGCAGCCTATATGATGCTCTTTTCCTTTTTTATAGAGTTTGTGCAATATTTTATTGGCAGATCAGCAGATATTGACGACCTTATGCTTAACACATTGGGAGGGATGCTTGGTTTTCTTGTCTTTTATGTCTTTTCAAAAATCTTCAAAGACAAAAAATTTTGGAAAAAGTTTAACGGAATGTCTTTGTAGGCGTATCGTAAAAGCTTGTTCCATGGAGGTGGTTTATCTTGGAAATAATTGAAAAAGAAATTGTTACAAAGGACTTCATTACAAAATCCAATTTACCAGCCAGCGATTATGTAATCAATCCTTATGTGGGCTGTCCTCATGGCTGTAAATACTGTTATGCCCGTTTTATGAAACGGTTTACAGGACATACAGAAGAATGGGGGGATTTTATTGATATAAAGCGTTGCGATAAAACAATTAGTGCCCAAAAGCTGTACCACAAATCGGTATTTCTTTCTTCTGTAACGGATTGCTATAATCCTTTTGAAGCAAAATATCAGATAACAAGAAATGTTTTAAAAGAATTAAAGCAAGCAGATTGTCTGGTTACGATTTCCACAAAGTCTGATTTGATACTAAGGGATATTGATATATTAAAAGAGCTGAAAAATTTAATAGTTGCAATTTCTATTAACACTTTAGATAACGGCTTCCAGGGTGATATGGACAAGGCCAGCAGCATTACGAAGCGGATTGCAGCATTAAAGGAATTACAAAAGCAGGGCATTTACACAGTTTTATTTATGTCACCTATATTCCCGTACATAACAGATTTTAAGAAAATCATTGAAGCAACAGCGGGATTTGTATGTGAATATTGGTTCGAGAATTTGAATCTCCGTGGAAATTACAAGCAGGATATTTTGCAATATATCTCTGAAAAATATCCTCAATATTTAAGCGGCTATAGAGAAATATATCACAACAGGAACATGGAATATTGGAAACAATTATCTGCTGATATAGATAGTTATTGCTCTCAAAAAAATATCAAGTATACGAATTATTTTTATCATAGCTTACTTGTTGCAGAAAAAAAGCAATCAAATAGCCGGCAGGCAGAATAAGGAGTGAAAAAGCCCTGTTTTATCCAACTCTACCGCTGGTAGGTGTTCATTTTTATGCCGGATTTATATAATTTACCGCAGATAGGAGGGCTGAACAATGAACCAAATTAAGATTGGGGCTTTTATTTCCGGATGCCGGAAAACAAAAGGATGGACCCAAAGCCAGTTAGCGGAAAAACTGGGAATAACCGATAAGGCTATTTCAAAATGGGAAACAGGGCGGTCTATGCCGGATTTATCTTTGTTTATGCCATTATGCACTCTTTTAGGCATTACTTTGAATGAACTCTTTGCAGGTGAGTACATTGCAGAAGAAAAGTTGAAAGAAAAAGCAGATGAGGTGCTTATGGATGTGGTTACAAATTGGTTAGGGCATGATCAACGGGAAGTAAAAGTATGTGGCACAGTACCCCCAAATGTCCTGGAAGTAGAAAATGTTTCCAAACGATATGGAAATGTCCCGGCAGGTTACGGAGCAGAAAATAATTCTGTATTAGCTGTAAATAACGTAAGTTTCCAGATACCCCATGGCAGCTTTGTTGGGATTATGGGAGCTTCCGGTTCTGGGAAAACAACATTGCTTCATTTAATAGCCACAATAGACAAGCCAACCAATGGGGCCATACGGATCAGCGGGCAGAATATAGCAGATATACCAGAAGAGGCTGCTGCAGAATTTCGCCGCAGGCATTTAGGTTTTGTTTTCCAGGAATACAACCTGCTTGAAACTTTGACGGTCTATGAAAATATTGCCCTTGCCCTGACGGTCAAAGAGGTTTCCAAAGAAAGCATTCGCCCAATGGTCCAAAGCATAGCAAAAAAGCTGGGGATATCGGCAATATTAGATAAATTTCCATATGAGGTATCGGGAGGGCAGCGGCAGCGCTGTGCCTGCGCCCGGGCTATTGTGGTAAACCCGGACATTATACTTGCGGACGAGCCTACCGGTGCATTGGATTCCCATGCTGCCAGGCAGCTTTTAGGCACATTTGCCATGCTTAGCAGGGAATATAGCGCAACAATACTGATGGTCACACATGATGTCATGGCAGCCAGCTATTGTGACAGGATATTGTTTATGAAAGACGGGGAAATAAAAGCGGCCTTAAACAGGGGGCAGGAAAGCAAACAGGCCTTTTTTGCAGATATTTTGCAGAAAATAGAGTGGATAGAGGGGGAAAGCCATGTTGTACTTGAAGCTGTCAATCCGTAATGCCAGGCGGTCTTTTATGGACTACCTTTTATATGTTGCTGCCATGACCGTCCTTTTTGCGGTTATAGAGGTATCCAATTGTATAGCCATTATAGGGGAATTAGCCGGTTTCCAGGTAATTTCGCTGCCACTTTTAATAGTAGCCATCCAAATCGTTTTAGCTGGGTATATAGACTTATTTCTGTTAAAGCAGCGGGCAAAAGAACTTGCAAGCTATTTATTATTGGGTATGGGAAAAAAGAGCTTAACAAGGCTATTCCTATGGGAAGTCCTGCTGATTGGTTTTTGCTGCTATTTAGCAGGGACGGCAATAGGTTTTGCTGTCTATGGATTCTGGTATTTCCGGGAGCCGTTAGATGGGATGGGACATTGTGGGTCCCTCTATGGTAAAAGTATGTCCTATTCGCTTATGTTTTTTGGCCTCATTGAAACAGTGTGCTCTTTTCGGTTGAAGCAACGCTTAAACAAACTGCAAATAAAGGAGCTGATGTATGAACAAAACCGCAGCCAGGGGATTAAAAATATAGGGGACTATAAAAAATGGGGATTTATCTTCCTTATTTGTTTTGTGTGCGCCATGGGCCTTATATGGGGTATTGTCTTTTTGCCGGAGGGTTATATGAAATTTTCCATATCTGTTGTGCCAATACCGTTATTACTGTCTGTCTTTGCCTTTTACAAGTGGCTGTTTGGCTATTTATATGCGTACAGGCGAACGAAATCTGTTAGCATATACCAAAAAGACAGGCTATCTATTGTGGCAAATATAACATCAAATTACAAAACGGCTGCCATGGTTAACGCTGTTTTTTGCATATGCTTTTTACTTTCCTGGGGTTCTTTTGGGACTGGAATATTGATGCTGCAGCCGGAATTTCAGCTTTGGGGCAGGGTTATGCAGCAGTGGATGGGAACTTTACAGATAAGTATTTCTGTAGTGTTTCTGGTTATTTATTTTTCTATATTATCTTTGCAGCAGGTGATAGAGTTCAGGGAAAATTCAAAGGGTAACCAGATTATGCGCTGTATGGGAAAAAGCAATAAGCAGATAGAAAGGCTCGTGGGCCAGCAGATAGCAATTAAATTGGCAACCCCAATGATAATGGCTGTATTGGTTATTTTATTCTGCATACCGCTGCTGAATGGAAAAATGAACTTAATATTGCCAGCTTCCCTGAAGGGCATTCTGTTCAAATTAACTGGTGGGTTTGGGGCGTTTATGGCAATTTTCTATATTTGTTATTTTGGGATTGTCAGTGCTATGAGTAAGCGGTACATAAATTCTTCTGGCTGGAAGCCGCCAAAGTAACCAGGACAGCCAAAGGGCTTTCACGTAGCATCATCTTCCATACCGTATTTTGCCTTTTGCCGAATGCTGAAATGGAACCCATGTTCAATACCGGCCAGCCAGGAAATCATGCGGAGCAATTCTTTCCGTACAATTTCATTCATATGGTCAATGGCAAAAAGGATTTCCCTGCGGCATAAGCCTTTTACTACATAGGTTACAGTATTCCAGAATTCATTACAGCAATCGTCAAACATTCTTTCTGTAGGTTTCTGTAAATGGTAGTCTATGTCCGTTGGCACTGGCGGCTGCGCAATGCGGCCGTCTTTATCCAGCAGTAATATTACCAGTTTATCCCATGTAAAATACTCGTCGGTCAATTCCAGCGGAAGTAACGTTAAATCTATCTTAACATCATCTGAAAACAGCATTAAATATGAAAATCCCTTTTCTTCCGCTGGGAATAATTCCATATCTTCAGGTTTTTGCAGCATCAACCTTTCACCGAATACGTCCAGCCATTTGTCGTCGTATGTGAAGCCCTGCATATCCGTAACAAAAAAGGTAATATCAAAATCCTGGAAATCATCCGGTGGGATATTCTTATTTGTCCTGGACCCTTCCAAGGTAACCACACGGATACGTTCATCTTTTTCGGCAAAACCCAAAATAGTATCATAAACTTGTTTTTCTGGCCTCATTATTCATCCCCCCACTCATTGTTAGCTGTTATCCCCCGTCCCTGTAATAGGCTTTGGGTTGGCAAATGACGGGGAAACTGATAGATTTAGCATTTAAAATTTGATATAATCTGCAAGGTAAAAATCATAGCAAAAGGAGGTTTACTTATGAATACAGCAGCTATTGCTGCAATCGTGTTATTGCTTGTAAGCAGCGCGGCATTGATAAAGCAAAGGCGTGAGCGCGGCAAAGATGGCAAAGACAAATAAACAATACCTTATCCCAGATTATTTCCCAGCTTAATTTTATACTATAATGTGTCCTGAATCAATAAAAAGCTAAAAAATGATACATTATGGTATAATTATAGGGACATTCATAGGATGGGCAGGCGG
>CAJTVD010000096.1:1378-5367 GCA_910579495.1 uncultured Lachnospiraceae bacterium | reverse complement strand
ATGCGAAATGTATTGGCGGCGGCTGCTTTTCCCTGCTGCCAGGGCACTGTGGAAAAGAGTTAAATGGTATCGGGATGAACAGTAATTCCCTATTAAAATGCCTGAATTTTGGTGAAAAAGGTAGTAGACAAATGAAAGGCGCATATGATAAAATATCGCCGGAAATAGCAGAAATAGGAGCTGGAAGAGGTGATGGGCCAATCTATAATTTGACAGACAATTATAATAGCAAATAACACAGGCAGTGATTATAAAACGTTGATGAAACAGGGTATGTGCTATCCTGTTTTATTACAATAAGCCGGCCCGCGGAGCGTGACGGCGTTTGTTACAATAAGCCGGCCCGCAGAGCGTGACGGCGTTTGTTAGTTTCTGCCATTGGGCACCGGGAAGAGATAATCATGCCAAGGGGGTATCCAGGAAGCAGTTAGCAGGCTGCAAAACCAGAAAAAGTGACAGAGTAAGAAATGATTGAAAAGAATAATCAAAGACAGGAGAAATGATATGAAAAAATGGGTGATGAATGAGAAATTTAAAAATTGGCCGGTCAAGACAAAATTGACGTATTCATTTGTGACTATAATTGTAATAGCGGTTATATTGATCATAGCCCAGTTCGCCTGTATGCAGGCTATCAGGGGAAGGCTTGTAAAATTATATAATGGCCCCACCATGAATGTTAAATATGCCCAGGAGCTATATTACCCACAGTTGGATATCCAGCGTGCTTTCAACAGGATGGTGGCAGAGGGGATAGAGCGTAGGGATGAAATGTATCCCCAGCTGGAGGAAACCATCAATAAAAACCTGGCAATTATGAATGAGGCCATTGCTTTTCTGGAGAAAAATCTGTTGACACAAGAGGACAGGGACAGAGTGGCAGAAATAAATAAAAAACTGACCAATGAGGTTGCGGGATGCCGGAAAGAAGTGCTTGGGCTGGTGCAGGCCGGTGATTTCGAAGCTGCCAGGGAATACAATAATACATATTACAAACCGGCGGTAGATGAGCTTAAGGGAATGATCGAAGAGCTGGAGGCTTCCGTTATGGAAACTGCAGGGGATTACGTAAGGGATGCGGAAACCCTTAATATTGCTATTTTAGTTGCTGGTATTGTCCTGCTTTTTATTATAGTAGGGATTGCCATCATGATCACCAGAAGGGTGACAACGGCTATCCTGGAGCCCCTTGCCCAGATTGAGAAAGCTGCAAAACAGCTGCGCGCAGGTGACTTATCACATGGGGATGAGATTAACTATGAATCTGAGGACGAATTTGGTACATTGGCAAAGCTGATGAGCGAAGCCCTGAATATTTTGAGCGAGTATGTTAGGAAGATCTGTGAAGACTTTGCACTGGTTGCCGGCGGTGATTTTACAAGAAGTATTGATGATATCCCCGATTATGTGGGAGATTTTGCCAGCCTGAAAGAAAACTTCGGTATTATTTTGAAAGCATACAATTCAACCCTGAACCAGATCAAAGCTGTTTCCGCCCAGGTAGACAGGGGTTCCGATGAGGTTGCCGCGGCTGCAAATGACCTTGCATCTGCCAACGGCGAGCAGGCAAGCGCAGTGGAGGAATTGACGGCTACCATAGAAACGGTAAGTAATATGGCAGAGGCGGCGGCCAAGGAATCAGAAAATGCTTACAATATGATGATAGAGTCCATGGAGAACGCACAGAAGGAAAAAGCGCAAATGCAGGATCTTCAGGATGAAATGCAGCGTATTAAGAAAATTTCAGGTGAGATTGAAGCAATCATAACTTCCATTGAGGAAATTGCTTCCCAGACAAGTCTGTTAGCTTTAAATGCCTCCATTGAAGCAGCCAGGGCAGGTGAAGCGGGAAGAGGTTTTGCAGTAGTTGCAGACCAGATCGGAAGGCTGGCTACAGACAGTGCCAACGCTGTGGTAAACACGAAAGAGCTGATCGGGAAGACCATTGAAGAAGTTGACAGGGGTAATTTGGTAACGGAAAAAACAGCGGAAGGTTTCATAAGGATTATTAAGGAACTGGAAACCTTTGCAGAGGCGGCAAAGGCGAACAGGGAAACCAGCAAAGCGCAGTCTGTGGCGTTACAGCAGGTAGAACAGGGGGTTGACCAGATTTCCCTTGCCACACAGCAAAATGCAGCATCCGCACAGGAGTGTTCCTCTATCAGTGAGCAGATTGCGGCAAGGTCAGCGGAGCTGGATAGCCTGGTAAACAGGTTTAAACTGTATTAAGATCCCGCTGCCCTGAAAATTGATTCCCGTGAAAACGGCTTCCCCTGCTTGAAATCCCCCACATTTCATAGTATGATTGTAGCGTAAGGTTAAGAGAAACTTTCCATGGGGGAAGAATGTCCAGAAAAATTTAAGGAGGTTGGAGGCAAATATGATTACCTGGAACAATTTGAATACGGTTCCTGCATACCAGGAGCTGCAGAAAGCGGCAGCTATAAACCTGGCGGAGGCAATGGCAGGGGAGAAGGGCGCAGAGCGCGTGGGAAAATACAGCGTTCCCATGGCAGCAGGGCTTTCCTATAATTATGCAGGGAAGCAGGTGGATGAGGAAATACTAAAAGCCCTTGCCAAATTGGCGGATGAAGCCCAGCTTGCGGAGAAATTCCAGGCACTTTACAACGGCGATGTGATCAACACCGGGGAAAAGCGCAGGGTGCTTCACCACATGACCAGGGGGCAGTTGGGGGAGGCCGTTGTGGCCGATGGCGTGGATAAACGCAGCTTTTACGTGGAACAACAGGAAAAGATAGCAGAACTGGCCAATAAGGTACACAGCGGCCAGATTACCAACGCGGCAGGGGAGAAATTTACCACCGTTGTACAGATTGGTATCGGCGGCAGCGATTTAGGCCCCCGTGCCATGTACCTGGCGCTGGAAAACTGGGCAAAGGCAAACAATACCTTCAAGATGGAAGCCAGATTTATCAGCAATGTGGATCCTGACGATGCGGCGGCAGTATTGGATGCCATTGACGTAGCCCATTCCCTTTTCGTGCTGGTATCCAAATCCGGCACGACCCTGGAAACATTGACCAATGAGTCCTTTGTAAAGGACGCGCTGGCCAGGGCCGGGCTGGATGCCTCCAAACATATGATTGCCGTTACCAGTGAGACTTCCCCTCTGGCAAAGAGCGATGATTATCTGGCGGCATTCTTTATGGACGACTATATTGGCGGCCGGTTCTCATCTACCTCCGGCGTGGGCGGCGCGGTATTATCCCTGGCCTTTGGCCCGGAAGTATTTGCCAAGTTCCTGGAGGGGGCGGCAGAGGAAGATAAGCTTGCGGCAGGCAAAGACATGTTTGCCAATCCTGCCATGCTGGACGCCCTCATCGGGGTTTATGAGCGCAATGTCCTGGGATACCAGAATACGGCAGTATTGCCCTACTCCCAGGCGCTGAGCCGTTTCCCGGCACATCTCCAGCAGCTGGATATGGAATCCAACGGGAAATCGGTTAACCGTTTCGGTGAGCCCGTGGATTATCCCACAGGCCCTGTGATTTTCGGCGAGCCGGGGACCAACGGGCAGCATTCCTTCTATCAGCTCCTGCACCAGGGGACAGACATCATCCCTTTGCAGTTTGTGGGCTTTAAGAACAACCAGATGGGCAGGGATGTGGATATCCAGGGCAGCACAAGCCAGCAGAAGCTCTGCGCCAACGTTGTGGCACAGATTGTGGCCTTTGCCTGTGGGAAAGCAGATGAAGACCGTAATAAGAACTTTGAAGGCGGCCGCCCTTCCAGCATCATTGTAGGGGAACAGCTTACCCCCCAGGCTTTGGGCGCTTTGCTGTCCCACTTTGAAAATAAGGTAATGTACCAGGGCTTTGTATGGAACATTAACAGCTTTGACCAGGAAGGGGTACAATTAGGGAAGGTCCTGGCAAAGAAGGTGCTTGCCCATGACACGGAGGGTGCACTGAAAGCATACAGCGGCCTGCTGGGCATTTAACCTGCACAGCAGCCAACAGGGGCAGCCG
>CAJTVD010000096.1:0-1319 GCA_910579495.1 uncultured Lachnospiraceae bacterium | reverse complement strand
GAGCGTGACGGCGTTTGTTTTTAGCTGATTCTCAGATTGACAAACCAGGGAAGCCGATTTATGATTATGGTTGTGGACCAGGAAAGGGTACAGTTTTATTTGACGGAGTAGGGCTTGGCTTATGTATCAGTTTGAAAAAGTGAGCGGGGGATTACTGGGATCCCAGGTGGAGGACGCGCTGTTTTCCTACATTTTAAATGAGCCTGTGGAGATAGGGGAAAAAATACCAAATGAATTTGAACTGGCGGAACGGTTTGGCGTGGGCAGGGGCACCATCCGGGAAGCTGTGAAGGGGCTGGTATCCAGGGGAGTCCTGGAGGTGCGCAGGGGTTCCGGCACCTATGTGGTCAGCACCAGCACGCTGGAGGAAGACCCCCTTGGCCTGTCAAAATTCCAGGATAAATATAAGCTGGCGCTGGAGCTTTTTGATGTACGCCTGATGCTGGAGCCGGAGATTGCCGTCCTTGCCTGTGAGTATGCCAAGGCCCAGGAGCTGGCACAGCTTAAAAACCTGTGTGATGAAGTGGAACAGCTGTACCTTGCCGGAAAGAACCATATCAAGAAGGATGTGGAATTCCACACCTGCATAGCCAGGTGCAGCAAAAACAGGGTGGTGGAAATCCTGATCCCGGTTATCAACACTGCGGTCACCACCTTTGCAAACCTTACCCACCGGATACTGATGAAAGAAACCATAGAAACCCACCGGGCGATTACACAGGCCATTCTTGAAAGGGATGCGGTAGGGGCAAAATGCGCCATGGTAATGCATCTGACATATAACCGGCAGATGATCATGAAATTACTGAAGGAACAGGAAGCCCAGGGGAGGTAGCAGGGCTATCCCCAAACATACGGGGAAGGGAAATACAGGAAAGAAAAATATTTGTATAAAATACACAAAAGAAGTGGGATTTCAGCCTTGGAATTCCGCTTTTTTTATTCAAAAGAGAGAAAAGATGTGAAAAACATCATACGTATTGACAATAAATAGTGGAAATAGTATATTAAAATCAACAAAACATAAGACGTCTGATGTGAAGAAACAGAAATAAAAGAACAGAAAACCGAATCAAATAAGGAGGAAGAACTTATGGCTGGTGAAGCGCTGGCACTGAACCCAACCCGGCTGGTGATTGCCGCTTTGGTAGGGCTTGTTATTTCTTACGATGAAAACGCTTGGCAAAGAAAACCAGTAAAATCAAGGGTTTGTGGTACTTGAACTTGTAAACTACAACAAATTTACAACAATTTTACAACGCATAACAAAGAATAATGAGCGTTAATGAATAGTTGTACTCATAAATCCAATTCAATAT
>CAJTVD010000095.1:11468-11685 GCA_910579495.1 uncultured Lachnospiraceae bacterium | reverse complement strand
TGGACGCTTCCATCCTGAACCGCCTGATTAAAGAAATCGTTGTCCATGAAACCATAGACAGCGACAAAACAAGACACATTTCTATCGAAATTCATTTTAATCTCAAACCCATACCGGAAGTGGAGCAGGTCACAGGCTGACCGCTCCCCTGCTCCGGGGGATTCTTTAAAAACTCCATATATATTTCTTGACGTGCCGCCGCCCGCCAGAAAGCTGT
>CAJTVD010000095.1:0-11437 GCA_910579495.1 uncultured Lachnospiraceae bacterium | reverse complement strand
GGGCGGAGGGGTAGCGCTTATCGGCACCCAGCTTGTGCCCCTGCTTGCAAACTTATTTGGATAAGATGGGAAAGGAGACCTGCCCATGTTTGATAACATTTTTGAGGCAATCGAGGAGTGGATGCGGGAGCTTCTCTCCGGCATGATCCGTTCCAACTTATCTACCATGTTCACCGATGTCAATGAGAAGACCGGGGAGATTGCCGCACAGGTGGGGCAGACGCCGCAGGGGTGGAATGGGAACATTTTCGCCCTGATCCGGAACCTGTCGGATTCGGTCATCATGCCCATAGCAGGCATGATCATCACTTTTGTGCTGTGTTATGAACTGATTGCCATGCTGACGGAGAAAAACAACATGCATGAGATCGATACATGGATGTTCTTTAAGTATTTCTTCAAGATGTGGGTGGCAGTATACCTTGTGAGCAATACCTTCAATATTACCATGGCGGTGTTTGACGTGGGACAGCATGTGGTCAGCGCCGCAGGTGCGTCCATTAACGGGCAGACCGCTATCAGCGTGGATACCATGATAACCCAGATGGACGCTGCCATGGCATCCATGGGGATCGGGGAGCTGGCAGTGCTGGCCCTTGAGACCATGCTGGTAAGCCTTGGCATGAAGATCATGTCGGTGATTATTACCGTCATCCTTTTTGTCAGAATGATTGAAATCTATCTTTATACATCGGTTGCACCTATTCCTTTCGCCACCCTGGCCAACAGGGAATGGGGACAGGTGGGCAACAACTACTTCCGGGGGCTTTTTGCCCTCGGTTTCCAGGGATTTTTCATGATGATATGCGTAGGCATCTATGGCGTACTGGTATCATCCATACAGATTTCAGCGGATATGCATTCCGCCCTGTTCGGGGTGGCGGCATATACGGTAGTGCTGTGCTTCGGGCTGACAAAGACAGGGAACCTGTCAAAAGCCATTTTCGGGGCGCATTAAAGGGGAAATGGAAAGAAAGGATAAGCGGCGGAAAGGGGCGTTCCCCAGCCGGAAAAGTTTCTGCCGCAGGTATGGGAATGGCATATGTGAGTGTGCCGAAAGACCTGACAAAAGTAAAAAGCAAGGTGATGTTCAACCTGACAAAGAGACAGGTTATCTGCCTTGGGATCGCGTCGGCTTTGGGGCTGCCTTTTTATTTTCTTACAAAAGGCCATATCGGAACCAGCAATGCGGCAGCGGGTATGGTGCTGGTCATGCTCCCGGCATTTTTCTTCGCCATGTATGAGAAGGACGGGCTTCCCTTTGAGAAGATTCTGATGAACATGGTAAGAGTAAAGCTGCTCCGTCCGGCTATACGCAGGTATGAGGTGGAGAATTTATATGAAACGGGAGAAGAAATATCACATCACGGACCGGAGAAAGGAGGCAGGAAACGTGGGAAGGAAAAGCAGGGATAGGAAGAAAATCAATACGGACAGAAGCAGCGGCATCAGTGTCAATAATGCCGGTAACAGTGGTAAAGGCAGGGCTACAGGGCGCGGGCAGGAAGCAGGAAAGAAAAAGAAGAAAGAGAAGCGTATTTCCGCCCAGCAGTCCATCCCCTACCGGGAGATGGCAAAGGATGGGATATGCCGGGTAATGGATAAATATTATTCCAAAACAATACGGTTTTACGATATTAATTACCAGCTGGCGCAGAATGAGGACAAGAACGCCATTTTTGAAAACTGGTGCGATTTCCTCAATTACTTTGACAGCACCATCCATTTCCAGTTATCCTTCATCAACCGCAGGAGCAGCATGGAGGAATATGAATCCGTTATCAAAATCACGCCCCAGAATGACGCTTTTGATGATGTAAGGATGGAGTACGCACAGATGTTAAAGAACCAGCTTGCCAAGGGGAACAATGGGCTGGTGCGGACGAAATATATCACCTTCGGCATTGAGGCGGAGAATATCCGGGAGGCAAAGCCAAGGCTGGAGAGGATAGAAGCGGATATCCTGAATAATTTTAAAGTCCTTGGGGTGCAGGCATATCCTTTAAGCGGGGAAGAGCGGTTGCAGATTATTTATGAGACTTTCAACCAGGAAGAGGGGGAGCCTTTCCGTTTTTCCTATGACCAGGTGCTGCGTTCCGGTATGGGCACCAAGGATTTTGTTGCGCCGCCCAGCTTTGTATTTAAGGGCGGTAAGGATTTCCAGATGGGAAGCACCCTTGGGGCGGTGTCCTATCTGCAGATCATAGCGCCGGAGCTGACGGACCGTATGCTGGCAGAATTTCTGGATATGGACAGGAATCTTGTGGTAAACCTGCATATCCAGTCCCTGGACCAGTTAAAGGCGATCAAGACGGTAAAGAGCAAAGTGACGGACATTGACCGGATGAAGCTGGAAGAGCAGAAAAAGGCAGTACGGAGTGGCTACGATATGGACATCATTCCTTCCGACCTAAACACCTACGGAGGGGAGGCGAAGCGGCTTTTAGAAGACCTGCAGTCCCGGAATGAGCGTATGTTCCTTGTGACTGCCCTTTTCATGAACACTGCAAAGACGAAGCAGGAGCTGGATAACGGGATATTCCAGACTGCCGGGATCGCACAGAAATACAACTGCTGCCTGCGGAGGCTGGACTATATGCAGGAGCAGGGGCTGATGAGCAGTATCCCCCTGGGGCTGAATTTGATTCCTGTGAAAAGGGCGCTTACCACTACTTCAACAGCTATTTTCGTCCCCTTCACCACGCAGGAGCTTTTCATGCCGGGGGAATCCCTGTATTATGGGCTGAATGCCTTAAGCAATAACATGATCATGGTGGACAGGAAAAAGCTGAAAAACCCTAACGGGCTGATTTTAGGAACGCCCGGTTCCGGGAAATCTTTCTCCGCAAAGAGGGAGATCACCAACGCCTTTTTTGCCACCCAGGACGACATCATCATCGGGGACCCGGAAGGGGAGTATTACCCTCTGGTACATGCCCTTGGAGGGCAGGTGATCCATATATCCGCCACCAGCCATGACTATATCAATCCTATGGACATCAACATGGACTATTCGGAGGATGATAACCCGCTGGGGGTAAAGAGTGATTTTATCTTATCTTTATGCGAATTGATTATGGGGAGCCGGAACGGGATAGAGGCGGAGGAAAAATCAGTAATCGACAGGTGCCTTCCTATCGTCTACCGGAAATATTTTGAAAACCCTGTGCCGGAAAACATGCCTGTGCTTGGAGACTTATACCAGTGTCTGCGGGAACAGAAGGAAGTGCAGGCTCAGCGGATTGCCACTGCCCTTGAAATCTATGTAAATGGTTCCTTGAAGGTGTTCAACCACCAGACGAATGTGGAGCTGGATAACCGGATCGTCTGCTTTGACATCAAGGATTTGGGGAAGCAGTTAAAGAAGCTGGGCATGCTCATTGTGCAGGACCAGGTATGGAACCGGGTAACGGTAAACAGATATACAAACAAATCAACGCGGTATTACATAGACGAATTCCACCTCCTATTGAAGGAGGAGCAGACAGCGGCCTATTCCGTGGAGATATGGAAGCGTTTCAGAAAATGGGGCGGCATACCGACAGGAATAACACAAAATATTAAAGATCTGCTTGCCAGCCGGGAGATCGAAAATATCTTTGAGAACTCTGATTTTATTTATATGCTGAACCAGGCGGCAGGGGACAGGCAGATACTGGCAAAGCAGCTGAACATCTCCCCGCACCAGCTTTCCTATGTGACAAACAGCGGCGAGGGGGAAGGGCTGATCTTTTATGGCAGCACCATTATCCCTTTCAAGGATAAATTTGACCGTTCATTGCGCCTGTATAAGCTGATGACAACGAAGCCTTCGGAAATGGAGAAAAAGGGGGAATGAGGACAGAAGAACTGTATAACGGGATTTACTGCATGGACTGCATGGAGCTTCTTTTGCAGATTCCGGACGGGTCTGTATCCATGATACTCACTGACCCGCCTTATGGCATCTCCTACCAGAATCATTTCACGAAGAGGAAGCACCGGGTACTTACAGGTGATGAAGGGATTGATTACGGAAAGTTTGCCAGGGAGAGCTACCGGATACTGAAAGGGGATTCCCATGCATATTTTTTTACCCGGTTTGACTGTTACCCTTACCACTATGAGTGCTTAAGACAGGCAGGTTTTTCCATAAAAAACTGCATGGTGGTGGAAAAGGGGACGGTAGGGGGCATCGGGGACCTGAAAGGGAGCTATGCAAACAATGCGGAATGGATCATCTTCTGCCAAAAGGGGCGGCGTCCGTTCAACCAGACCACGCTTTTGGAAAACAGGAAAAAGGAGGGCACCATCTACTGTGCAGGCAGGAAGCCGGGGAAGAGGTATAAGACAAGGTTTAACGCCTGCTGGTTCGGTCCGGAATACCCGAAAGCGACTTATAATTCCGTCTGGCAGAAACAGCATGGGATATACCATCCCACCATAAAAAATGTGGAATTCCTTTCATGGCTGGTACAAATATCCAGCCAGCCGGGGGAACTTGTATTTGACGGCTTTATGGGCAGCGGCAGTACAGCGGTAGCGGCGGCACTGGCAGGAAGGGGATACCTTGGTGCGGAGATCGACAGGAGTTATTTTGCCATTGCAACAAAACGGGCGGGAGAGGCGGTGACAGTCTATGGAGGGCAGCATGCCTATAGAGGAAGCCCTTATGGAATTTGTGGGAATTGACATTCCCGGAAAGGAAATGGAAAAGGGCATACCGTTTGTTTCCTTTGTGGTGAAAGAGGGGGAGCGTGCAGTTTTTATAAAGCCGCTCCCTCTTTTTGCAGCCGACAGTATGCTAAAGGGGCAGGAGATGGCAGGCAGGGAGATTTTGTACCGGACAGATTATCTGCGGGGCGGCAGGGAAAGGTTTGCAACAGGCGTCCTCCTTGCCGGGGAAAAGCCGGAAACATTCCTGAAGCTGCTTAAAAGCAATATCCGCTCCGGCAGTGCAAAGGCGGACATCATGGAAATCTGCCCTTACCTGGAAGCACACCTTACCCTGTGCGGGCTGGAAAGGCTTGCACAGGAAGAGATCGCATTTATGGGAAGAAAAGAGGCCGGGACGGAAGATTACAGGGAGGCAAATGGTTTTTATTACAAAGAAGTCCTTTCTTATGTGGAAACGGGACGGAGATATTTAAATGCCGGGATTTCCGGGATAGCCCTGCCGCCCTTTCCGCAGAGAAGTATATTTATGGCGGCATGGTACCGGGAGCATAATGGCAACCGGTAATAAAGTTTTTGTAGAACAGGAAAGAAAGTGAGGAAGTTTGAAATATGCACAAGCAGCGTTACAGGGCAAGGGATAAAACGGTACGGAAGATGGGCAGGGACGGGCTTATGGAAGAGAACCTCCGAAGCGGCGAATCGGTCAGGATCAGCAGAAGGGAAACAGATTATCTGACGCTTCCAAAAACAGCAGATGATTCCATGAATTTTCAGGACAGGCGCAGCCACAGGGCGGAGGATAAAAAAACAGGCGGGAAACAGAGGGGCGGATATTCACCGGATTTCAAGAGACCAGCCAGTGAAGGAACGAGTAGTATACAGGCTGATCCTTATCAGACAGATGCGGGGAAAGCGGATTCCTACAAGGAGAATACCGGGGAAACAGATAATTATGTGGAGAATGTGCAGAGGACATTCCCGGATATGGAAAATACCCCGGAGACAGACACCGGGGTAAGGGAAGGGAGTCTCAGGCAGGTCCCGGCAGCCTCTTCTTACCGTTCTTCCGGGGGAAGGAAAAAGTATATCCCGGAACCGCTGGCGGCACATTACCGCAGGAATGGGATCAATGTACAGCAGGAAAGAAACCATCATACGGAAACAGGGTTTTTGGATAGAACACCGGAAAATTCATCCGATATGGGAGCGGGTACTGCGCCGGATATGGCGTTGTCTTCCGGGGAGGCAGGTACAGTACAAAATGGGCAGGAGTCTCCGACCTATATGGCGGACATCAGAGAGCGGACAGTAGGAAGAAATGGGGCTTTTGGTGCAGACACAGAAACAGGTCAGGACGGTTCCCATAGCCGGAAGAAAAAACAGGTGTATGCTTATTCACAGCGGGAAAAAGAACAGAGGAAAGTGCAGGAGGGAAAAGAAAATACAGCCCGCAGGGAAGATATCCGGCATACAGCAAACCAGCTGGCGGCAGGGCAGGCATTGCAGATTTCCCAAAAGGATTCAGAGAAAAAGGGCGGGCATGGGCGGCTGCATCAGGAACAGAAAAAGAAGGATTCCCGCCTTCATTTTGACAAAGAGGGAGGCATGGTTCACGGCAGAGGCATGGGGTCTTTAGGCAGGGCGGCGCTTAAGGCTGGTGTGCTGGCAGTTTCCGCCCTGGCAGATGGCGGGGCAGAGGGACAGCAGGAAGATATGGAAACGGAAGTACTGCATGGCACAAAGCAGGCAGGGGAGAGGACACTGCGCTATGCCATGCGCCAGTCCAGCCGCCGGATGCAGAAAAGGAACCGCCGGGCAGGGGAAGGGATTCCGGAAGCTGACAGGGAAAGAAAGTTAAGGAAATTTTACCAGAAGCGGCGGATCAAAAAAGCCTATGCAGAGGCAAAACAGGGAGAAAAGACAGCGGAAGGCGTGACAAAAGCAGCAAGCGGGATTTTCGGGAGAGCAAAAAGCATTGCGGCGGAGGTTTTCAGGAACAAAAAGGGCCTGCTGATAGCAGCGGTTTTTATGCTGCTTATCTTTTTATTCTTCTCCGCAGGGCTTTCCAGCTGCAGCGCAATGGTGCAGGGAGCCTCTTCTACTTTTATCGGGACAACTTACCCCAGCGAAGATGAAGATATCTATGATGCGGAGAAAGATTATAAGGAGCTGGAAGAGGCGCTGGATGAACAGATCAATACCATGGAAGCTGCCCATCCTGGCTATGACGAATACCGCTACCAAGTGGACGAGATCACCCATAACCCTTACCAGATGATCTCTTTCCTCACAGTGTTATATGAGGAATTTACCTACAATCAGGTAAAAGATATCCTTCCGGAGCTGTTTGAAGAGCAGTACCGCCTTACGGTGGAAGAGATCACGGAGACGCGGACAAGGACGGAAACCCGGACGGTGACAGACCCGCTGACTGGGGCAGAGACGGAAGAAGAGGTGGAAGTGGAGTATGAATGGCACGTCCTGTGTATCTGCCTGACCAATAAAGGGTTTGATACGGTGGCAAGGAGCAGGCTGACACAGGAGCAGGAGGAACTTTACTCTGCCTATAACCTGACTTACGGAAACAGGAGCTACCTGTTTGACGTTGCAGGGCTGCCTTCTGATAACGCTGGCGGGGCTGGTTATGAAATCCCGGAGGAAGCCTTGTCGGATGAGCAGTTTGCCCGCATGATACGGGAAGCGGAAAAATACCTTGGCAGGGCTTATGTGTGGGGCGGCGCTTCGCCGGAGACAGGATTTGACTGCTCCGGCTTTGTAAGCTGGGTCATCAATAACAGCGGGAATGGCTGGGACGTGGGCAGGCAGACAGCGGAAGGGCTCCGGGGAAGCTGCGCGGCGGTGTTCCCTTCAGAGGCAAAGCCCGGCGACCTGGTATTCTTTCAGGGAACCTACAACACTTCCGGTGCGAGCCATGTGGGGATTTATGCCGGGAATGGGATGATGATCCACGCGGGCAACCCGGTGAAATATTCCAACATCAGAACCCCGTACTGGGAAGGGCATCTGCTCTCCTATGGGAGGATACAGTAAAAATGGCTGTCCGGGTGACAATTATAACTGATAAAGTTACAAAAAGGGTGATAAGTTACAATTATGTTTTATAAGAACCGCAGGATTTTCAGGAATAAGAAATATCCGTGCGGCTTTTGTAATTTCTGGGAAAGTAGGAGCGTATGGCGCAGCTGCAGTATCAATTTAAGAAAAATGATGAATATTTCACGCCGCCTTATGCAGTCTACCCGGTTATGGAACGTTTAAAGGCAGGGGCAGCGGTATGGTGTCCCTTTGATAAAGCGGAGAGTGCGTTTGTCAGGATACTTTCCGGTAATGGATTCCATGTGACTTATGGGCATATCCAGACCGGGCAGGATTTTTTCCATACAAAAGTGCCGGACTGCGACTATATTGTCAGCAACCCGCCCTATAGTCAGAAAAGCGAAGTCTTGAAACGGCTGTATGAGATCGGGAAGCCATTTGCCATGCTGATTAATTTTCAGGGAATCTTTGACAGCAAAGAACGCTTCCGTATGTTTAAGGAAAACAGGGTGGAAATGCTCTGGTTAAGCCCAAGGGTCTACTACCTGACAGAGGACGGAAGACTGCCTGCGAGGGCGCCCTTCCAGAGCGGCTATTTGTGCAGCGGGATATGTGAGCACCAGCTTGAGTTTGCATATATTGATGTTGACTATAAGCAGGGCGGCTGAATCTATGTTGCTTCCGGTTAGATTGTGCCTGCCAGGAGGGCGGCAGGAAAATATCAGGCAATAATTTTTTAAGAAATGAGGCAGGAGATGAACACAAAATTAAGCAGGATTTTAGATGAGATCAAAAGGACGGAGGAAAAGATTGCTGCATGGAAGGCGCATCTGGAGGAGCTGAATATCAGGAAAAAGCAGCTGGAAGACGCGGAGATCATAAAGAGCATCCGTTCCATGAAGCTGGAAAGCCGGGAGATGCTTACTTTTCTGGAAAATATCCAGAATGGAACGGTGGCTGTCCCTGTCCGTCAGGGAGAGCCTGAGGACATGCAGCAGAAAGAAAATATGCAGAAAGAAGCAGAAAACATTGGGGAGCCGGAAAAAGCACCGGCAGAAAGAGAGGACAGGGAATATGAAGAAAAAGATTAGAAATCTGGTAGCAATGCTTGCAATGGTAGCGGCGATCCTTTCGTCCGGTACGATGACGGCATACGCCTATGTGGACGAAACAGAACAGACAGCGCCGGAGCCTGTCATCACGGAGGAGACGCCGGAAGAGACGGAAGTAACGCCCTTTTCGGTGGCAGGGAACGGGCAGCTTTTAGACGATATCACTGATGATGATACGAAGCAGTTCCTTACTGTTCAGACAAAGAACGGTAATACCTTTTTCATGGTCATTGACCGTTCCAGAAATTCGGAGAATGTGTATATGCTCTCACTGGTCGATGAGCGTGACCTGGCGGAGTTCATAGAAGAAGAGGAGCCGGAACCGGCAGAGGAAAAGCCTGCGGTGATCGTGGAAGAACCCAGGTCGGAGCCTGTGCAGGAAGAAATCCAGCCGGAGCCGGAAAAAGGCGGCATGGGCTTGGGAGCGGTGCTTACTATTATCCTTTTAGGCGCAGGCTGTGTGGGCGGATATTATTATTTCAAGATATGGAAACCGAAGCGTGAGGAAGAGGACGCAGAGAGTGAAGACCTTGAATTTTATGACGGAGGCGCTTACGTCAATGAGGATCAGGAAAACGGACAGGGAGAGGAAGAAGGCGGAGAATAAGTCTGCCGGAAAAAGATACATATTTTGATACTGCTATCTGGCGGGGCATTGTCCTTTCAGAGGAATTACGGTATAATTTTTCCTATAGCAAAAAAAGTATGAAGAGGTCTGCCGCATACCCTGCTGGATATGCGGTAGCCTTTCGCAGGGAGCATGAACATATATGGGAGAGATCAACCGTGAGGATATGCTGGAACTGACCAGACGTATGACTTTGAAGCGGAACTGCTTTGACAGGATCGCCGGGGCATATCTGGACGAAGAGGGATTTGTGGACGGAACCTTTAACAAGCATTTCCAGAAACTGTCGCAAAAAGACCAGCAGGCAAACCTTGATATAGCAAAGGCAGTTCCTTTTTCCGATACGAATGTGCAGCTTAGGGAGTATGCTTTCGGGGAAGCGGACAGGAAGCCGGGGAGCATATGGCAGCTGCTTATGGCGCTGAAAGAGTGTGGGCTGAAAAATGATGCAATGCTGGATGTATTCTATGAGGAGTTTGGGCAGAAATACCGGACGGATGGCAGTTATGCCATTTACTTTTTCCATGGCAGTTATGACGTACCGCTGAAAGCCAGCGACAAAGAAAGCCTGTGGGAATCGGAAGAGGTTTATCAGTTCCTGATCTGTGCGGTCTGTCCGGTAAACGGTGATTATGAACCAGGGGAGCCGGAATGCGGTTTTCTGTTCCCGGCGTTTAAGGACAGGAGCAGTGACATACATAGGATTGACGTTTTTCAAACAGCCGGAAACTTTGGGAAAGTTGGGGGAATGGAAGCAGTTCTATTTTCCCAGAAATAAGTGTCAGAAATATGCAAAGGTAGACAGCTTAATGTCTTATCTTTTTCTAAAATGGAAGAGAGGAAACTAATATGGACGATCGAAACTTAATGAGAACAAGAATTTTGTCAACTATTCCTATTAATTCTATTAATGAAAGAACACAAAAGCCTTATTCTATGGGTAGTGGGTGTTTTGTAAACTATAAAGGTTGTTTACTATTTCTCACGGTATTTCATACGGTCCAAGCTGAAACAAACATTACTCATGGTATTGTAGTCGATTACAATTTAGAAAAAGGAGGCACCTGCTTATGTGAAATAGATGATTTCTGTGTTTGTGCTATGGGAAATATATTAACCCAAAAGATAGACAGAGTTGATTTTGCTATGAAAAAATTTGCAACACCAATGCCTCCATGTAAGTATTTAATAAATAAAAATGATAAAGGAGAATTTGAGAGAATAGATAGAATATCTTTAACCTCCGATTTTAGTATACTTCCTACAATTCATGAAAAATATGGTTTTTGTGGATTGATAAAAGGTAAGCTGATTAAAAATGAAGAAGTATTAGGTCTCCATTCGACACTTGCTTATTATGATAATGCTCACTATCTTAAATCTGAACAATCTTATCACATATTTGCACTCGAAAACAAGGGTTATTCACATGAGGATTTTAAAGGTACAAGTGGAGCACCAATTATTGATAGTAAAGGAAATCTTGTATCATTAGTGATGAGCGGAGGTCCATCCAAAGCTAATTCAAATGAATGGTTAATATATGGTGTAAATCTTTCGAAATTATTGCCCGTCATTGATATAAATTGTGGACTGATATAAATAAGGATTACATTTTTATTGCAAATATTCTTGAATCATAGGAGGGTACATTCCCCGATGCTCTGCATCGTAACTTGCTTTATCAGAGACAAAAGGGTGGTATAATGTAAGCGGAAAGGAGAAGTTGTAGATGAGTGAGAACATACACAAATCTCACAACGTATCAAAGCTTATGTATCATTTTGTATTACCGACAAAATATCGGAGAGTGGTAGTTAGTGATGAAGTGGAAAGTGTAATAAAAGAGACCTGCCTAGAGATCAGCAAAAGATATGATATGTATTTTCTGGAGATAGGGGCGGATAAGGACCATGTACACTTTCTGATACAGTCAGTGCCCAATTATAGCCCGACACAAATAATAAAGATCATAAAAAGTATA
>CAJTVD010000094.1 GCA_910579495.1 uncultured Lachnospiraceae bacterium | reverse complement strand
GCATCTGTGCTGGCTGCCTCCATGGGAATGTCCCTCATGCCTGTTCTTAAAAGATGAAATAAGTTTCAGCTGAATAGTTTAAAATATTTATTTCACATCATCAGGATATTTCCTGTTTATGTGAAAACGGAATACCGATGCTCTATATGTGTTCTTCTATTATAATGTTCATTATTAAACATAAATGCCACAGAAATGTCCGAGCTTTTCATCCTATCAGCTTAGAAATAACTTGAATTGTTACAAAGCTAAGACATTTTAAAAATTTTAGTCAGTACCCATATTGATTGAACTGACGATGTTTGATATGTGTCACTACTGCAGCTTTATGGTATCCACAATGGACAGTTTCCCAATTTTTTTGATCGGCCGTCTGATCGCCAGCACCGCAGAGCTGGAACATAAAAGAACAATCAGCAGCAGGGATACAGCCGGAAGCTGCCAGCTGCTCCCCCATTTACCGGCAATCAGGAACTGGAACATCATTTTATTTAATGGAAGCCCCAGGACACATCCGGTGACACATCCCAATACTGCATAGGTGGCTGCTTCTGCAGCAATCATCTTATAGAGCTGCCCGGCTCCCATACCAATAGAACGCATCATGCCATACTGTCTGATCCTTGCCGCCACGCTGGCATTCATACTGTTAAAGATATTGAACACGGTGATCAGCGCAATGATGATCAGGAACCCGTAAATGAACACCGCTCCTGTATAATAGGAGCCCTGGGATTCCGAATTTGACAGCCGTTTATCTGCAATGGAGCTATCCGATGGAAGCAGGCTTCGTATCGCTGATACTGTCTCGTCACTGCCGCTACCTGCAAGCTGTATATCCACAGCTGTATAGCCTGCCATATCAATGCACTCTGTAAACATCTGTTCTGAGCATATGATGTATCCAAGGCTTCCGGCCTCACTTGACGCATTTGTGGACGAAAGGATTCCCGCAATCCTCACCTGTTTCTCCCCAAAAGGTGTATAGAGTGTCACAGTGTCCCCGACTTTCCATTGCATACCGTCCCGGTAGGTGACTAAGACATCCCCGGTCCCTCCCTGCACAGACTCGGTATTCCCCTCGTTCAGTTCCTCTTCTGCCCATTTGAACTGGTTTTCTTCATAGGAGACCAGCGTGGCCGTTCCGCTCTCGGTATTGGAAGAAACGGATAACCCGCTATATTCCATTCTCCTGAAAGCACGTTTCACACCTTCCATTCCCGCGATTTCTTTTATTACAGAAGGCTCCAGTCCTGTAGCAGCTGTCACAGATACATCTCCCGCCCAGGGAGCTAACGCAGGCATGCCCTGATCCAGGAAGACAACCATTACCTGGAAAGACAGGAAAAGCATGATGCTGATGGCAAAGGAACAGGTCATCAGAAATAAATTCTTTTTCCCGGACAAAGCATGGAACACGCCCATGCCTGTCTCCACATGGAACAGCTTCGTATTCGCCGCACGTTTATTCTGTGTCAGCTGGGAGCTTCCGCTGATTGCCGTGACAGGCGAAACCCTGGAGGCCTTTTTCGCCGGGGAAAGGGAAGCAAGGAGGACGATCAGAAAGCCCACCACGACCCCTGCCAGTATGCCGACGATACTGAATTCAAATAGCGGGACCTCCGAAAAACGGTCCCCGCTGATGGACCTCAGCAGCAGACAGGCAGCCCATGTCACAATCTGGCCTGCCAGCAGGCCGATGGGAACCCCCTTCGCGCTCTGCCTTAGCCCCTGTAGGATTACAAAATGCCTTACCTGTGTCCTGGATGCCCCAAGACAGCGCAGCAGACCATAAAACTGTGTTCTTTCCAATACATTGGTGTTAAAGCTTGCAGAGATCATCACCATCCCTGCAATCAGGACAAGGAAAACAAGGATTGCCGCAATCAGATAGAGAGCCTGCATGATATTGCTCTCGCTTTGTCCCATCAGGCCTAATAAAGCAGTATTTTCTGAAATCTGGCCGTCAGAAAGGCCAAACTGAGCCTTGATTTCCTTTATGGCCTCCTGGATATGGGCGCCATCCTTAAACTGGATACGGTAGGTGGTTCCGTCTGCTGCATTTTCATCTGCAATGGCGAGGAAGCCATCCTCACTCAGCGCCATCCCGCAGATATCCGCTTTCAGCATGGAACCCATATCCGCAAGGATCCCGGTAATCCGGTATTGTTTTTGTGAGCCGTCCGGAACCGTAACCGTCATGTTATCGCCAATTGACAGACCCCATTGCTCCATGGCACTTTCATTCAGCAATGCCTCATCCGGCAGGGAAGGGTATACCCCGTCCGTCATATCCATTTCAGTCAGGGATTCCATTGTTTTTTCATCTGCCCCTACAAAGCTGACGGTTTTGCCGGATAACATCCCCGTGCTGCCCTGGTAGACCCATCCTGATAAAGCCACGTCAACCCTTGCCGATACCAGTTCTGCCATTCCTTCCTCCACATCACGGAGCGCTGCATGGTATTCGCCACCTGTCTTGATAAAATAATTTTTCCGGGAACGCATCGCCATATCCGCCATACTGAAAATCGCCATCACAAGGCATACGGAAAGCATAATGCACAATATGGATATCCGGTTGTTTTTGCGGTGTACCCTTTCATACTGGGGTATCAGCCCAAGATAACTTTTCATCTCGCTGCCACCCCCAAATCCCTTAGCCTGCCGTCCGTCATGCGCAGCACCCGGTCTGTTGCATCCGCATGGTTCTCATTGTGGGTGATCATAAGGATTGTCTGTCTGTATTTCGCCGACATAGATTTTAAAAGGGTGATGACCTCCTGGCTGTTTTTAGAGTCCAGGTTTCCGGTTGGCTCGTCTGCCATGATGATTGCAGGGCGGGCAGCCAAGACCCTGCCGATTGCCACCCTCTGCTGCTGGCCGCCGCTCAGCTGGCTGGGGAGGTGCTTCCTGCGTTCCTTTAAGCCCAGAATTCCAAGCAGCTCCTCCACATACTTCTGGTCCGGCTTCTGGTAATCCAGCAGCAGGGGGAATGTGATGTTCTGCTCTACATTCAATTCCGGTATAAGGTTAAAGGACTGGAAGATAAACCCGATATTCTGGCGTCGGAATACCGTAAGCTTTTTTTCAGGCATGGAAAAAATGTCCTTCCCGTCAATCAGCACTTTTCCGGAGGTCGGGTTATCCAAGGCCCCCACCACATTTAACAGTGTGCTTTTCCCGGAACCGGATTCGCCTACAATTGCGATAAATTCCCCTTTGCCCACGGAGAAGGAAACATTGTCAAGGGCCCGAACTTGCGCTTCCCCTTTTCCATAGGTCTTACATAGATTCTGTACTTCAAGAATATTCATAATCATTACCTGCCTTTCGGGAACTATCATACCCGATGGGTCTTACTCTCACATGAATTTCATCTTACTCTTTTGTAAGATGGAAAAAGCTTAAGACGAATCTGCTGCCCTGCCCAACCTTGCTGGTTACGGAAACAGTCCCCTGATGGGCTTCTACAATGGACTTTACCAGCGGCAGCCCCAGGCCAATCCCATGGGTATCCTGAGAAAAACGGCTCCGGTAAAACCGTTTGAAGATATTATGGATATCCTCCTGGTGGATCCCTTTCCCATTGTCCTCCACCATAATGTTTGTAAGAAGCGGCGTCCTCTCCCAGCTGACCACTATTTTCCCGCCTCTGCCGGTATGCTCAAGCGCATTTTTTACCACATTCCCCAAAGCTTCCGACATCCAGAGGGCATCACAATAAAGGGAGATATCGTGATTTCCGGATAATACAATCTCTTTCTCTTCTTGGGCGGCCAGTGTCTCAAAGCGTTCCGTCACGTCACGCAGGAGCATTTCAATGTTTTCCTCCGCTTTTTCCATCCTGACCACGCCTGCGTCCAGCCTGGCTATTTTTAAGAGCGTATAGACTACCTCCTCCACCCGGCGTATTTCCCGCAGGGATTTCTGGTTGAATGCATGGATTGTTTCGCTGTCCGTACCCTCCTGCGCCATAATCTCATCATACATCTTAAGCGCTGCCAGTGGTGTCTTTAACTGATGTGAAACATCTGAGATCATATCCTGCAGAAATATGCGTGTCTGTTTTTCATGCTCTGCCTGGGCAGAGAGGATGGCGGCAAGCTCATTGATCCTGTGGAACAGGCCGTACCAGTCCCCGGTTTCCTCACTGTCGATCCTCTGGTCCGTATCTCCCTCCAGGAACCGGGTAATCACGGTATCCGCTTTTGCAAGTGCCTTCCTTTGTCTCCAGATATAAATCCAGACTATCAAAAAAACGTCCGCTAAAACGTTAAAAAGCATACCGCCGAACATAACGGCGGTACGCTTCTGGTAAGCAGCGACAGCAGAAACCATCCTGGGATCTGTATTTTCATGATAGCCCGCTTCCTTAAGGACCTGCTTCCCGGCCTTCAGGTCAGAGTCCGTTTTGTCTTTTGTAAATGCGGCTGCTACATTTGAGTCTGGGTGGTTTACCAAATACCCTGCCGTCCCATAATCATGTTCCACCATTGTTTTCTGGAAATCATTTGTCATATAGGATAGAAGGATGACCATACCTACCGCTGTAGTTATGCAGATGGCAAACAGCCAACACAGCATCCTCCTTGTTTCTTTTCCCATTCTTTTCATATCGCCTTACTCTCCAGCCCATTTATATCCAAACCCGATTTCTGTCAGAAGCTTTGTGGGGACATTGGGGTCATCTTCGATTTTCCGCCGCAGCCTGCGGATATAGACAGAAAGGGTATTGTCATCCACATAACTGCCGTTCCCATCCCAAAGGCGGTCTAAGATCAGTTCCCTTGGCAAAATATGGTTTGGATTTTTCAGGAACAGGCAGAGCAGCTTATATTCCACCAATGTCAGTGGCAGTTCTGTTTCTCCCTTCCAGCAGACCCGCTCCGACATATCAATCCTAATCCCATTCGATTCTAAAATCATGTCACTCTTATTAAATTGTGCAAAGCGGCGCAGCAATGCGTTGATCCTCGAAAGAACCTCTCCCAATTTAAACGGTTTGGTAATGTAGTCATCCCCACCCATGTCCAGCCCTCTTATAATACTGATCTCTTCATCCGAAGCGGTCAGGTAAATAATCGGGACAGCAGAAGTCTTCCGTACTTCTTTACAAATATCAAAGCCTGTCCCATCCGGCAGCGTGACATCCAGCAGTAAAAGGTCATACCGTCCTGCCTGGAAGAATTGATACGACTCCTTTACGGTGCGGGCGTTATCTACTAGAAACCCATTCTTCTCCAATGTATATTTCAGGCCTTCAATCAGGCTTAAATCATCTTCAACATATAATATCTTTTTGTCTTTCATTTTCATACGATTTCTTTTACAAAGGCATCTGTTCCGTGTTTTCACAGATACCACGTTTGTATGGATAACAGATTGACTGCACTATTCCGGTTCTGAATAATTACAATACATCTTTGTTTTCCACATTGCAGATTGACAATACGGCAAACCCGAAAGATACAGCCGTCAGGACAAGGGTGAATACTGCGTTATCTGCCATGGTAAAATCACCCACATTTGCCTGTGTAAGAAATATCAGCAAAAATGAAGTAATAATGGTCGCTTTCGAGGATTTCACCGCCATCCCTACAAACAGTGCAATAAAACTCATGCTTACAATGACGAAGGATTTCAGGATCAGCTGGATATAAAAGGATAAACTGCCCATATCAAAATCAATCGCAAAGGATGAACGCATATACTTTGAACCCATAAATATGCACAGATAGATTACCAGCTTTGACAATATCAATGCCGCGAAGTTAAAACTCCACACCGCCATCATCTGGGATACCAGTATTTTCCGGCGTTTCACCGGATAAGTAAACATCAGGTTCATGGTTTTATTTTTATAAGCGCTCACAATAAAGGATGCCAGCATGACGCTTGTAAAAATGAGAAAAGCCATGCCTGTAAACAATTCGATCGGGGAGGAAATGGTATCCATCCCCGGCGCGGCATCCAGCGTCCCATCCGGGTCATCTGCAATTCCCAGGAAAGCAAGGGCAAACGTGAACAGGCACAGGAGCGCCGTCAGGATAACTGCAGTACGGATATACTTCCCGATATTGTTTTTCTTCCATTCCAGTTTCATCAGCTTTAGCATGATTTTTCCACCTCCTCTGTCAGTTTCAGGAAATACTCCTCCAATGATTCCGTATGTTTCGCGATAGATATCATTTCCACGCCGTTTAAAAGCAGCTCTTTTGAAACGCTCTGTGTTGTAGCAGAAGGCTCGTAGATACGGATCCTCGGATCATCCATGATCTTAAAATTGCCCAGATTCAGTTTTTCCGAAAGAATATAGGCGGCTTTCTGCGTATTTTCCACAATAAGCTCTATATAGGCCGTATTCGTTTCGGAGATTTCCCGCATGGAAATTTCCCTTAACAATTTTCCATGGCTGATGATGCCGATGGTATCTGCAATGCTCTCAATTTCTGAAAGAAGATGGCTGGATATCAAAAACGTCATGCCGTACTCTTCTTTCAGCATCCGGAACAGATCCCTGATCTGCTTCATTCCTGCCGGGTCTAACCCATTTGTCGGTTCATCCAGCACCAACAGTTCCGGTTTGCATAGAATAGCCCGGGCAATTCCCAGACGCTGTTTCATCCCTAATGAATACCCTTTCACCGGCTTATCCGCAGCCTCCAAAAGCCCCAGCATTTCCAGGGCCTCCGCCAGGCTGTCCCTGCTGTAATACCCCATGTATTCACAATGGAGCTTCAGATTGTCCCTACCGCTCATATGTTCATAAAATGTAGGGAATTCAATGATGCTCCCCATGCGCTTGAACACTTCATAAGACGTGTTTTCAAGGGTTCCCCCAAAAAGCTCCACCGTCCCTTCCGTCGGCTTCCACAGGTTCGTGGCCATTTTCATCACACTAGTTTTCCCGGCTCCGTTCGGCCCTAAGAATCCATAGATTTCTCCCTTTTTTACATGGATGTTTACATCCTTTATCAGTTCTTTGCCATCCATTTTTTTCGTAAGATGGTTTGTTTGTAAAACATAAGACATATTCACTGCCTCCTTTCTGAATACCATTGTAGCAGTAGCAGTTTTCAAAACTCTTGACCAGTTCTTACGAATTTCTTTCGCGGCGTATTTAGTAATTTATTTTTTTCAGCCTAACCGTAAATGTGGTTCTGATACCAGGTATGCTTTCTACACAAAGATCGCCACCCAACTGGACGGCAAGATTTTTTGCAATCGTAAGCCCCAGGCCGTTCCCCTGAACCTCCCGGTTTCTGGAATTCTCCATGGTATAAAGCCGTTCAAAAATACGGTCCACAAACTCTTTCTGGATTCCTTTCCCCCTGTCAGTTACATCAATCGACACACCGTTTTTCTCCTCGTGCAAAAATATCCCCAGATATTTTCCATCACTGCCATATCTGACTGCATTGGACAGCAGATTATATAGGATCCTCTGCAATGCGTCCCTCTCCCCCTGGGCATAGACTTCCCTCTCCGGTATCGACAGCTCCACTTCAAAATCCTTCTGTGATAAAATCTCATAGAAACCAAGGGCACTTTCCCTGCATATTTCACTCACATTGATTCTGGAAAGGGTGATATTGGCATCGCCTGCTTCAAGCTTTGCCAGAGTGAAAAACTGGTTGATCAGATCCACCACCTGTTTTGCTTTTGCTTCCACCTTCTTCAGCATTTCATCGTCTGCACCTGTAAGGCGCATGATTTCCAGATAGCCCAATATCACAGTCAGGGGCGTTTTTATATCATGGGATATGTTTGCCAGCATTTTCTTTGAAGCAATTTCGCCCCTCTTAAATTCAGCCTTCACCTTTTGACGGTCAAGCAGCAGACGGTTAATCTCTCCTGTGAGTTCCATCAGGACGGGTTCGTCTGTAAATACCATTACTTTTTCATCGCTGTCAGAATTTAGAATCTCTTCTAACTTCCGGCTGATCTGCATTAATTTGGTCTGGATTCCTCTCCTGAAAGCAAACCGCTGATACAAGACGACAAGAGCCAGAACGGTGATCACAATCAAAAGGAAAAAGAAAATTGTCTGAACACTCATGTTACAAATCTCCTGCCTTATACCCAATCCCCCAGACTGTAACGATATATCCGGGATTACGGGGATCGTCCTCTATCTTCGTCCTCAGCCTGCTGATATGGACATTCACGGCATTTTCGTCCCCCAAGTATGCATCGTTCCAGACAAGGGAATAGAGCTGTTCCTTTGTGTATACCTTCTTTGGATTCTGTAACAGTAATTTCAGGATTTCAAACTCTTTTGCTGTAAGTTCGATCTCTTTGCCATCTTTTTTCACAGAGTAAGCATTCAGATCCATTGTCAGGGTGCCTTTTATAAGAACAGGCTGCTGCATGGAAGTTCCGGAAGCATACTGGGTGGTCCTTCTGATATTGGCTTTTATGCGCGCCAGCACTTCCGTCACGGAAAATGGTTTTGTAATATAATCATCTGCCCCCAGCCCAAGTCCCAGGGTTTTGTCAGAATCCGTATCTTTTGCCGATATGATAATAATGGGAACCGTACTGGATTCCCTGATTTTCCCCATGACCTCCATACCGTTCCTTTTTGGTATCATCAGATCAAGCAAAACCAGACCAAAATCATCGGATAAGAACCTCGCACAGGCGCTTTCCCCGTCTGATACAGCGATGACTTCATAATTTTCTGTCATCAAAAAGCTTTTTAACATGGCGCTGATTTCCATATCATCTTCCACCAATAAGATTTTCATGGCACTCTACCTCCAACATAGAAAAAGAAAAACTACGGCTTCTACAGCCAGCAAACCTAACAGCACAGGCAGCAGCACCGGACAGGAAGGGACTGCCCCCGCGAGCAGGAGCATTCCCACCGGAACCACATATTTTCGCGGATGATGCCACAGGTCGCTTTCAATCTTCCAGCCACGAATAGGATAAAACCATTCCAGCAGCACAGACAGCACCGCACTCTGCATAGCAAAGAAAACAGCCCCAGCAATCATCAGGACAGTGATACCGCCGTTTTGTATCTGCCAGCTTAAGAGGAATATCACATCTGCAGCCATATTACAAAGGAAGATAAACAGGCAGTATGGAATGCAAAAGCGCTGTTTCTGTCCGGGCAGGAAACGGACTGCCTGCTCCAGATCAGGGTCACAGGACAGCAGGATACAGATGGGCGTATTTAAGGATAGAACCGCAAACCCCACCGGAATCACGGACAGACCGGCCATTTTTCTTAAGAAACAGGGCAGTACAAGTGCTACGCACCACATCACGGCGGTATTGAGCAGATAATTCTTATGGCAGCTCAGATACCGGAAAAAATACCGCCACAGGGAAGCCCTCTTCCTCTGCCAGACCGCATGGCTTTTCTTACTCTCCTTCTGATAAAAAACGTATCCATCTGCTCTCCATAAAATCAAAACAGCAAACAGACCATTCACAAGCAGCAACAGGCCAACCAGGAGCTCATTTCCCAAAAACAAAATTGCGGACACTATGGCAGCAGCCCAGAGTCCACCCACATACCAGTATTTTCTCACGGAATAAACCGCGGCAGCCATAAAGACCGCATGGACCATGCAGAGGATCATTCCCACGAGTTCTACCGGGTTCCAGGCAGAAACGGCCAGCAGAACCGCGAAAAGCAGCCCTGTCTTTGTAAGAACCGTATAGGCGCCCAGCACCCCCACATAGGAGAAAACAAACTCCCTGCGTCGATACGGCAGCATCAGCATAGCCGTAAGTTCCACCACGTTATCTTTGGAAGAAATGGCCTGCCACATCACGCCCGCAGTAAATGTGCTAATCATCAGAACCCGGATAAACGATGCAATCTGCACTTGGAAGCCGGCAATATACAGTCCCCAAAATACAATCACATCTACGAAAAGAGTCCGGGGCAGCCGCTCATAGTTTGCCCCAAACAGCTTTTTGGCAAATGCTTTACCTGTCATTTTCATCATGCAGAGCCTCCCGGATATCTTCGGCATTGATCTGCCCGCGTTCAAATGTCTGCCGGATCCTGCCGTCCTCCAGGACAAATACCCGGTCAGAAGTCAGCGTGATGCTCTCCAGGATGTGGGAGGAAAACAGCACGGTTCCATGCTCCTTATACCCCGAAATCTGCTCATACAGGTATTCCGTGCTCAGGAAGTCCAGCCCGTTGACCGGCTCATCCAGAAGGAGCAGTCTGGGTTTCAGGGCAAAAGCCGTGATCAGGAATGCCTTTTTCCGGTTTCCGGTTGACAGCTCCCTTAACAGGGTATCTGTATACCCTTCAAAATGGAAGCCCTGTATCAGCTCCGACACATCCGGCACCTCTTTCCCATAGGCGGCGCATACATAGGCCAGGTATTCCCGGAAAGTAAAATACGAGAAAGAATTGTCCTCGGCAAACACCGTATAGCGGCAGAGCTTAAAATCCCGATCCCGGAAGTCCACAGGGGAGCTGCAAAAGCAGATACCCTCTGAACGGAAGGTAGGGAGCAGTCCGGAAAGCACCTTCAGGAATGTGGTTTTCCCGGCCCCGTTCAGCCCGATCAATCCTGCCACTTCATGCTCGGCCAGAGCAAAAGAAAAATCCGAAAGTATCATTTTCTCGTTACTGTACCATGCACTTAAGCTTTTCACAGTCAGGAGCACTTCTCCCATCTTACCTCCCCCCTTTGCCGTCTTTTTCTTTTTTCCATATTGTATATGCTGAATACAGGAAAGCACCTGCTAAAACTATGTAAAGCCCCATCATCGGGAAGTTCCCCGATATCCCGCATACAATGGCTGCAACCAGCCAGATTAGTCCAATGATTCCTCGAATATAAATATGACGCATGCTCTTACCTCCTTGATCTTTTCTCTGCTTATCAAAGCAGTTCCCGACTCTGCCATACCCGTTATACCAGTATGGCTATTCCGACAGAGCGATTCTATAAATATCCGCCTGTTCTCCATCAATTTCAAAGCTGCGCTCATAGGCTCCGCCATTCCGGATGATTGTTTTTACTGAAGGTTCATTCTTTTTTCTACAGAAAGATACAGTTCGTTCATCCCCGCCTTTTTGGCAACATATAATAATTGCCGCAGCATTTCCGTAGCAAAGCCTTTTCTTCTCTCTGACGGGCGGACGCTATAACCGCAATGGCCGAGATCCTTCAGAAAATCGTTCAGCGTATGCCTTAAATCAATGATTCCCACAATTCTATCCTGAGCATCAACTGCAAAGAATGTGTCTGTTATGACCCAATTCGGATTCACCGTCTCCTCTTTCGTGTTTGCGTCTATGGATCTGCACCATTCTATATAATCCTCCGTTTTATCAAATAATTCACTTCCGTTAATGACGGATTCCCCATGATCAAAAAATTCCTGTCTGAATTCGACTGCCTGTTCTTTCTGTTCTTCTGTTGGTCTGACTAATTGAATCATTTTTCACACTCCTTTATCTGTTAAGATTTTATCAAATTTATTCTCCGACAGGATTTCATGTGTCACAAACTGCCCGTCATAAAAAAGGGAAAAGGTTGTAAAGGGCGAAGGGCATCCCTGCGCATCCTCTCTGGTCTGGATATGGACAGATTGAAACACGGCGTTCCTGGCCTTTGCCATCTCCTCCAGTATTGGTACATACTTCGCCGTAAAAGGGCATTGGTTTGTGTAATATTACTACGGCTATTAAAAATCGACATTTTTAATAGCCATATTTTTCAATGTATTTTAGCTTTTGATGCC
>CAJTVD010000093.1:254-11742 GCA_910579495.1 uncultured Lachnospiraceae bacterium | reverse complement strand
GTCGTTGGTATGTGAAGAATATTGCAAAGAGGCCGCAATTCCCTATTTAGGACTTGATGTAAATCCAACGGACAATTCTGCGGCAAAGAGATTGTATGAAAGATTAGGATATCATGCGGTCGGTGAACTACACTTAGACGGTGTATACGAATATACCGATGAACAGGGCAATCAAGGAAAGTATGAAGATTGTTGCATAGATATGATAAAACGAGTATAACGTCAAAATCGGAATTTGCGAGGGAAAATGTATGATAATCTTCATGCTTTGTTTGTCTATAAGGTTTGTGGAATACTTTTTAATTGAAACAGACAAAACAGCTATTGGAGAAAATGTGCTCCATAAAGTTGTTGGGATTATCTTATTGGCGCTGGTATTGAAAAAGATAAATTTTACATGGGGTGATATCGGATTTCAAAAAAATGGCTTTGTAAGGGGTATTTTGAAAGGCTTATTATTGGGAAGCGTGTGCCGGTCTGTTTCTTAAAATGCTCTCTGAAACAAAGCCATTTATGCAGGCGAATTTTATTGCCGCGTTTCTATTTGGTATCTGGCACATTGTAATGCCAATCAGAAGCTATGTGAATGGCGAAATGTCATTTGCGGCAATGGCCCTAATGGGTATTGGTTATATGATCCTTGCCGGAATTATGGGAATAAAATGGGGGCTTCTTTACCGCATTACGGGAAATCTGTGAGCAGGGCTTGGCGACCATTTATTTAACAATACCGTTGCGACTAATATGCTGCATGTAGTTTCGCAAAATGGTGCGGACGAATTACAGATTGTCCGGATCATGGCTGCACAGATCATTTCCTTTACATTTGTGATAGCGATTTATTATTGCAAGAAAAGAAAAGCAAAACTCCCGTTGTGTGACAAAGGAGGTGAAGTTCAATGAACGATTTAAAAGAATTAGGGAAACTGATGAAAGAGCATCCTGTCATAATTGTTGTAACATTAGCGGCGATGGTTGTAGGTGCAATTTTTGGAGCAGTTGCGTTTTATCAGGGGTGGTTAGGATGAAGGAAACAGCAAACAGGGGAAAAGGAAAAACGCTCCTGATTTCAGCCGGCATAGAAATCATGCTGATTATCTGCATTATGGCAGCGAATCTCAATCCAATGCCCATACTATATTTTATTTTTTACAATCTCCTGTATGGGTTGGTATTCAGCCTTTTGATTCCGCTGTACTGTTTGTATAAGGAAAATGGAGCGTCAGTTTCCGGCAGAGTATTGGCAGAAGTCGGTTTCAAAAAGCTGGGCATACGGCAATGGGGTGTTTTGGCTGCCTTTGTGGTATTTTCCGTTGGAGGGCAGCTTATCCCGAAGATGGCTGTCGGTGAGCAGATCCAATGGCACTTGCTGCCTATGGGAATTGTGCCGCTGATTATGACCACGTTTTTTGAGGAATTTTTATTCCGGGGATTTGTGCAGAGCCAGATCGACCGGCAATTTGGGTGGGTACCGGCAATTTTGGTTTCCGGGGCAATGTTCTCCCTTTACCATTTGGGCTATCCGGGATTCCGCACCTGGGAGGATATTCTTCTGTTGTTTGCAGTAGGGGTCGGATTTGCGGCTGCATACAAGATATCTGGTAATAACCTGATTGTATCCTTCTTTGTGAACCTGCCGAATGCTTTTGTTACTTACATATTGAAATATGAGCAGTTTCCCGTTATGCGTGCCAGTTCCACCATAGCGACGGCTGTCACATTGGTGTTGATTGGGCTGATTCTTTTATTATATCGAAATGCAGATCAAAGGAGGCAATAGAATATGGAACTTGTAAAACTGACACACGAAAATCTTGAAAGGGAGCACATCTGCTGTGCGATCTCGGGTAACAAGGATATCCAGGTCATGTCCAAAAAGAACTGGCTGAAAGACAGGCTGGACGAGGGGCTTGTATTCCTAAAAGGCAATGTCCGGGGAAAATGCTTCATTGAGTATATCCCTGCGGAATACGCATGGGCGCCTATTGAAGCAGAAGGCTATATGTACATTGACTGCCTGTGGGTATCCGGGCAGTTCAAGGGGCATGGATACTCGAACCTGCTGCTGGAAACGTGCATCAAGGACAGTAAAGAGAAAGGAAAAAAGGGGCTTGTGATCCTGTCCTCCAGGAAAAAGATGGGATTCCTCTCTGACCCGAAATATATGGGCTATAAGGGCTTTCTGACAGCGGATACAGCAGAGCCTTATTTTGAGCTGATGGTCCTGCCTTTTGAGGAGGGCGCACCTCTTCCCTGCTTCCGGGACAGCGTGGGCAGGCAGGAAGATATGCCGGAGGGATTTGTGCTGTATTACACAAACCAATGCCCTTTTACGGCAAAATATGTACCGATACTGGAGGAGATGGCAAAGGCTAGGAATGCAGTGTTTCGGTCCGTACATATCCAGACCAGGGAGGATGCGCAGAATGCCCCTTCACCCTATACAACCTTTTCTCTTTTCTATGACGGGCAGCTCGTGACCCATGAAATCCTGTCGGAGAAGAAATTTGATAAAATCTTAGCAGATAGAGGAGTGTGAAAAATGATTCAATTAGTCAGACCAACAGAAGCGATGAAAGAACAGGCCATAGAGTTCAGACAGGAATTTTTTGAACATGGAGAATTTGTCATCAACGGAAGTGAATTGTTTGATAAAACGGATGATTACACAGAATGGTGCAAATCCATAGATGCAAACACGAAAGAAGAGACCGTTAATCCGAATTGGGTTATAACGGATCATCCGGAATGGAGGAGTCTATGAACGCAGCTTTGAAATTGATGGAGAACAGGCGGATATTTACAGGATTGCCCTGCCGGAATAGACATACTGGTATAACGGATACGGCAGAGCTGCAAGCTGCCTGGAGAGAAAAATGATAGGATTAAAAAGAGGAAGCGTAAAGCTTATATCCCATCAGGAGGAATGGGATATAAATGCTGAAAATGTAATTTTGGAATTGAAGCAGCTTTTCGGAAATGACGCTGTTGACATCCAGCATGTGGGAAGCACTGCGATTCATTCCATTTATGCAAAACCAATTATTGACATTGTGATTGGCCTCCGTGATTTGAATGATATTTCACCTTATATGCAACTGTTGGAAGAACACGGTTTTATTTTTCGCGGGAAAGATGTTGCCGGGCAAATGCTGTTTGTAATGGGTGATTTTGAAAAAGATACGCGCACACATCATATCCATGCAGTCAAATGGAATGGGACAGAATGGAATAACTATATCAATTTTCGGGATTATCTGAACTGCCATTCTGATAAAGCAATGAGATACGATGCCTGTAAGAAAAAACTGGCGTTACAATTTCCAGATGACCGAAAAAGCTATACAGAGGGCAAGCAGGAATGCATAGAATGCCTGCTGAAAGAAGCATATATATGGAGACAGCGGCAGGATACATAGAGAACACAAAGAGACGATGAAGGAGGTAAAAAACAATGCGTCATATTTATATTCGTGGAATCATTGGACTGATCTGGCTGGTTGCAGCCATTGTATGCGGGGTATCCGGTAACTTCCCGATGATGGGGCTTTATCTGGTATTGGCAGGTGTATTCCTATACTCCGCATATGCGACATGGAAAAAAGAGAAGGACGGCAAAGGAGGAAGGTAAGATGGGAGAAACGCTCCTGACTGTGGGGAACTTGAGTGCGTGGTACAGTGAAGAGAAAAAGATACTTTCGGGGTTTTCTTTTTCGTTGGCGGAGCATGAAGTGGCAGGCCTGATCGGGCTGAACGGAGCCGGGAAAACCACATTTCTGAAGGTGATTTCCGGCCTGCTCCCTACTTTCCGTTCAGACGGTAACTGTTTTGGCGGCGCTCCTGTGGATTTTCGGAGTCAGGACTTTAAGCTTTGCCGCTATACGGTGTTTGCCGAGGACAATTCTTTTTCGTATTTTACTTTCCGGGAATACCTGGCCTATGTGTGCGCCGCCTATGGGAAAGAGGTGATCGATGTGTCGGAGCTGGTACAGGGCTTTCACTTTGAAGAATATACAGATACCCTGTTACGGGAGCTGTCAACCGGAAACAGGAAAAAAGCGTTTCTGATCACGGCTTTTGCCCTGAAACCCAGACTGCTCCTCCTGGATGAGCCGGTCAACGGCCTGGATTTCCAGGGTACGGAATATCTGTATAAGCTGATTTCGGGGTATAAGGAGTATGGGACTGTACTGTTTTCCTCCCATATCTTGGAGAGCATTACGCTGACCTCTGACCGGGTTTTTGTCCTGGAGGATGGTAAGATCCGGCAGACTTTTGAAGGTGGGCAGATTAATGCCGCGGATATCCGGGAGGCGCTGCATGATGAAAATGACAGGTAAAGCCTTTGCCAAAAAACTGTTTGGGGCAAAATATGAACGGCTGCCCCGGACGATCTTACTTGATGTGATCATATTTTGGGGGCTGTATATCGCAGGTTTTCAGGTGCAGGTTGCAGCCTCTGTACGGATTCTGATGATAAACGCCTTTACTGCGGGCGTGATGTGGCAGGCCCTTTCTTCCAAAGATAACGCTGTGGAACTGAAACATATGCTGATGCTGCCAGGGCAGACCCAGGAATTTGTTTTCTCCTATGTGGCGGCGCTGGGATCCTATACGATTCTTACAAAGACAGGGCTGCTTCTGGCGGTTCTGCTGGCCGTTTCTGCATGGAAGCCCATAGAGATGATAGGAGTGGCCATCAGTATGCTTCATGCGGTCCTTATGGCTGCCGCAGCCTATTCCCTGAGAAAATATTGGTATATGGGCGGGCTTTGGGTCGCTGCCATAGTGTCCGCTATTCTGTTTTTAGGAAGCAGAACATGGTTTGGATTGTTGCTGCTTGCGAATAGTTTCATTGCTATTCTGATTTTATGGAAGGCAGACGGATATGCTTTTTATCAGGGGGAGAGTGATAAACACCATGCTATCCGGCAGAGGAAAAAAGCTTCCTTGTGTCGGTACTTTTTCCGGTATCTGAGCTGCCACAGGAATTATCTGGTCAATACCGCTGTGATGTGGTGCGTAGCCATTGTAATGCCGTATTTTTTAAGGGAAATGGCTGGGCTGTTTGTTGTCCCGGTGGGGTTTGCGATTCTATCCTTAAATACCCCTATTTGTATCCTGCTGTCCTGCGACCGTGACCTGGAGCAGGCAGTCCGTTTCCTGCCCGGACAGAAACGGCGCTTTTGCATCCCATACTGCCTGTTTATCTTTTCCTGTAATATGGCGGCGGATGTGATATTCCTCTTAAGCTGGCAGATACAAAACGGCGGTGTCACTGTCCTGATGATTGCCGGGGCTGTTTTCTTTGCCCTGCAGAGTGCGGTGCTGTCTGTGCTCCTGGAATGGTTTTATCCCATTCGTGGCTGGAAGATTGAAAGTGACCTGTGGCATCATCCCCGGAAATATGTGGTTCCGGTGGTAATGCTGCTGCTTGCGGGAGCCGTCTCAGCCTGGCCGGTACTGCTGTGTGTCCTGCTGGCTCTGCTGACTTTAGAAACCATAGTTTTATTAAGTATATGTTGGAGGTAAATAAAATTGGAAGTATTGAGAGCAGAGAACATTTCAAGAATATATTGCCAAAATGCGGTGTCATTGCAGGCATTGCATCGTGTGTCGGTAACGATTCAAAAAGGGGAATTTGTAGCTATACTGGGGAGAAGCGGTTCAGGGAAATCAACGCTTTTAAATATTCTTGCCGGTCTGGACAAACCTTCAGAGGGGAAGGTCTATATTGATGGTACGGATATTTTTCATCTGAGTGAAGAAAAAAGGACGCTTCTTAGGCGGAAAAAAATAGGTTTTGTATTCCAGGCATATGAATTACTGTACTCATTGACTGTTACTGAAAATATCCGTCTGCCGGAGCTAGAAGCAAACGCGGATTATGTAGGGGAGCTTCTTGAGGCGTTGGGAATCAGGCAATATGAAACATGTTATCCGGATCAATTATCGGGAGGAGAACAGCAGAGAGTGGCCATTGCAAGGGCGCTGATCAACCATCCGCTCATTCTTTTTGCCGACGAGCCGACTGGAAATCTTGATTCCAAGACGGAAAGAATCGTCGTAGATCTGCTAAAAAATCTGGCAGAAAAGTATGGAACCAGTATCCTGATGGTTACGCATAATGAAGATCTTGTAAAAGATGCGGACCGTGTGATCCGCTTAGAGGACGGTGAAATTGTCAATGGATAGAAAGAAAATCTTATCTGTAGTGAGAGGATATCTTTTAAAAGAGAAAAGGAATACCGTCCTGACAAGCCTGTTTCTCTGTTTTGTCACGGTATTTCTTCTAATTGGGAATCAGCTTTTTGCAAATGTCCAGACGGCAAACAGATTGAATGCGGAGGCTTTGGAGGGACGACAGCATGTAACATATTCTGATATTTCAGAGGCAGAGTTTCAGAAGATGAAAGCCTGTGATTTCGTCGCAGATGCCGGGCTGAGCTTCCACCTGGGGCAGGCGGAGGATGGGACGGCATTCGACTATATAGATGAAAGTTTCCGGGATTTAGGAGCAACTGTAGCAGAGGCGAATATCAAGCAGGTTATAAACGGGCGCTGGGCACAAAAAGAAGAGGAAATTGTAGTTACAAAAAATTATATGGAAAAATATGGACTGGAATTAGGCGATACGGTTTCTGTCAGCCTGTCAGCTGCAGACGCAGATACAGGGGAGGTGACATTTCGCATACCAGATCTTACCCTTACGGTTATCGGTGTCATTGACAATGTGGCTGGGTTTACGGACCGGAAAAGCGGATATGTCTCAGAGGCGCTTGCAGAAAAAATACTTAGAGAGAAAAACGGGCGGATAAACGCCGTGGTCCGATTTTCCGATGAGGAGAAAATCCCGGAAAATCTAAATAAGCTGAATGCTTATTTAGGCTATGGAGAGGAAGAGTCAGAAACCTTAAAAATGCAGATCAATTATATGCTTGCAGAAGCTGTCACGGATGGAGGAACCCTGAAAAAACAGAATATAATCATGAATTTTACCATATGGCTGGTAGGTATCCTGGTTGTGTATAACATTTTTTGTAATCGCCTTTTTGAAAAGAAACGGGACTTTATCGCTCTGAGAAAAATAGGGTTTCAGACAAAGGATCTGATGAAAATTGCCGGGATGGAATTCCTGATATTCATTTTGATCGGATTTGCGACAGGAATCCTGGCAGGGTATTTCCTGAATCAGGCGGTATATGGTGAGATCATGAAAGCATTCGCCCATGCTTATGACGCTGAGGGGCTGGTTTCTTCTGAATTGTCGTGGGACAGCGTAGGGAATACGGCAGTGATGCTCCTGCTCATGGCAATACCGAGCATGGCAGGCATTATGTTCCAACTTCAAAATGTTATGCCAACGGAATTTATGTGCAGTAAAAGAAAAAATACAAGGAAGCAGATACTGGCGCTTCTGATTGTGTCGCTTTCTGCAATTCTGATCAGCATCCTGGGAATCCAGGATAACCACAGTGACGAAGGGATTCTTTTTGTTAAGGAATATGTCCCTGGGGATCTGCAGGTGACGGCAGGCAGCATTTATGAAAATATACAGAGCGGGGATATCCCATCCATATCTGATTCGGTTTTTCAGGAAATGAAAGCAGCTCCGGGTATCCGGCAGGTGCAGGATTATAAAATCAATTACGACAGGGGAATCTTCCTGTGCGAGGACAGGGAAAAATTAAACGCTGACAGCGGGAATTATGAGTCGATGCTCGCTATGGAACAGGATATTGATGGAAAGAAGCAATGCTTATACAATCTGGTTTTGGCTACAACAGATAATATGGAGGCGCTGGCGCCGGGGTATGACGAAAAAGAGGACGGCCACGCTGCAATCATGGAACCAGAGCTGGCAAAGACATTGAATCTGGAGATTGGGGATACGTTTACCATCTATGATGAGCAATTGATCATAAACGGATCGAAAGAGGGATGTAAGTCTGTCTGTGTAAAGCTTTTGGACATACGAAATGTTATATTGTCGGAAAATCATATCGGGGGAAATCTTCTGGTTGTAGATGGGGAAACTGCCAGGGCTTTTCCGGGCGGTCTGTATCGGCAGGTTGTCAATGTGTGGACTGAGGAGGGCGTGGAGGCAGCTGCCGCATTCAATTTGGAGCGTATTTCAGATGCGAACGGATATTCCTTCCGCAATGCCAACAGCCAAATACAGAAGTATGTGGATTCGGATCACAGCCAGAAGGTGATGCGATGCTTTTTTATCATCATTCTTGCGGTGATCGGCCTTTTGGTCTATTTCAATACCATATTTACAAACCTGCTGAACAGAAGAAATGATTTTAAAATCATGCATAAAATCGGCATCCGGAAAAAAGAGATGTGTTGGATGGCAATGAAAGAGGGGATGCGTCAAGGTTGCATGGCAGTAGGAATGTCAGTAATCGTGCAGGCCGTTTTGAGTATAAATAGGCAGGAGTCGTTTTTCAGGATGTTTGTGGTGACAGATGCGATAGTGGTGGCTGCATGCGCATTGTTCCCAGTTTTTATACTTTGGTATATGTTTCGTAAAAAGATGGCAGTTTCTTAATGTGTTGGAGATTATCATGAAAGACAAAAAGATATTATATGTAGAAGATGATTTAAGCCTGATTGAAGGCCTGAAATACACACTTGAGAAAAATGGTTTTCTGGTAGATAATGCCCGTACTGTAATGGAAGCATATCAATTCTTCCGGGCAGGCCAGTATGACCTTCTGCTGCTGGATGTCACGCTGCCGGATGGGACAGGCTTTGATATCTGTAAAGAAGTAAGAAAGACATCTGCTGTTCCGATCATATTCCTGACAGCCTCAGATGAAGAGATCAGCATTGTAAAAGGGCTGGACATGGGCGGGGATGACTACATTACCAAACCCTTTAAATTGGGGGAGGTTCTTTCAAGGATCAACGCATTGTTGCGCCGTTCGGGGCAGCAATTTCATAAGAATGATACGATTCTGGAATCCGATGGGATCCGGATTGACCTGTCTGAGCGGATCTGCTGGAAAGGGGAAACGGAGATTCCCTTAACATTGGTGGAATATAAGCTACTCTGCCTGTTTTTGAAGAATCCAGGCCGCATCCTGCCAAGGGAACTGATCTTAGACCGCCTTTGGGATGGGAACGGCAGCTATGTGGATGACAATACCCTTTCCGTCTATATACGCAGGTTGAGGAGGAAGATTGAAGATGACCCGAATTCCCCCACAAAGCTTCTGACGGAAATCGGTTTTGGCTATAAATGGGCCGGGGAGTGATGGAAGATGAATACAATGGGAAAAGAAACAAGGAGGATGCTGTGCTGGCTGCTTGCCATCTGTCTGGCTGCGGCGGCAGGTTTCACGGTCGTTTTGTCTTATATGACGAATGATTTCCAGAAAACAATGGTGGAGCATGATTATGGGACGGCAGGGTATCTGGTCAACCACCCGGACACAAATGTGGCAGCCGCGTTTACGAAAGACAAAACGGACTCTGACCTGGAGGCCGGAAGGCGGATCCTTAAGGAAGCGGGCTACCATGGAAATGCAGATCCCAGACTGATCCCTGCCGTATACGCTTACCGAAAGCATACCGCCGCCTGGTTCGCAGGTTGTTTTTTTTGCGTTTTTCTGGCTGTTTTTCTGACAGTCTGGATCTACATCCGGAAACAAAACAAAGCGATAGCAAAGGCGGATACTGTGATCACCCGGTTCCTTTCAGGGGATACGGGACAGAGGATCGACAGTGAGGAAACCGGGGACTGGTACAGCCTGTTCCACAGGATCAATGAGCTTGCCTCTATTCTCTCTGCCCAGGCAGAACATGAAAAACAGACGCGCGAATTTCTGCAGGGTATGATCTCAGATGTTTCCCACCAGTTAAAGACGCCCCTGGCAGCGCTAAAGATGTATGATGAGATTATGGCGCAGGAGGGTACGGATAGGGAGACCATCCTTGCATTCAGCCAGAAATCCCTGCGGGAAATACGCCGGGTGGAGGATGTGGTTTATACGCTCTTAAAAATAGCCAGGCTGGACGCAGGCACGGTCAGGATGGAAAAGGCGGAGGAAAACCTGGAAATGCTCCTTAAGGATGTGACGGAACGCTTTGAGACACTTGCCACTCAGGACGCGAAAGAAATTGTGTTATCTGGGAGCAGCGATGTTTCTCTTTACTGCGATGCCCTCTGGATGTCGGAAGCTTTGGGGAATGTGGTGAAAAATGCGCTGGAGCATACCGGGAGGGGCGGGAAAGTAGTAATCAGCTGGGAGAGGACGCCCCTTCTTACAAATATTATAGTGGAAGATAACGGAACAGGGATCCACCAGGAGGATATCCATAATATCTTCAAGCGGTTCTACCGGAGCCGTTATTCCCAGGATACCCATGGGATCGGCCTGGGGTTGCCGCTGGCAAAATCCATTGTGGAAGCCCATCAGGGGACGGTTTCCGTAACGAGCAGGGTCGGCCGGGGAAGCAGGTTTGTCTTAAGCTTTTTCCATCTTACAAAAGAGTAAGATGAAATTCATGTGAAAGTAAGACCCATCGGGTATGATAATGCCCGAAAGGCAGGTAATGAATATGAATATTCTTGAAGTACAAGATCTATGCAAGACCTATGGAAAAGGGGAAGCGGAAGTCCGGGCGCTTGACTATGTTTCTTTCTCCGTGGGCAAAGGGGAATTTATCGCAATCGTAGGCGAATCCGGTTCCGGAAAAAGCACGCTTTTAAATGTGGTGGGGGCGTTGGATAACCCGACCTCCGGGAAAGTGCTGATTGACGGGAAGGACATTTTTTCCATGCCCGAAAAGAAGCTTACGGTGTTCCGCCGCCAGAATATCGGGTTTATCTTCCAGTCCTTTAACCTGATCCCGGAGCTGAATGTAGAGCAGAACATTACATTCCCCTTGCTTCTGAATTACCAGAGGCCGGACCAGAAGTATGTGGAGGAGCTGCTGGAGATCCTGGGATTAAAGGAGCGCAGGAAGCACCTGCCCAGCCAGCTTTCCGGAGGCCAGCAGCAGAGGGTGGCAATCGGGAGGGCGCTGGCGGCCCGCCCTGCCATCATCATGGCGGATGAGCCTACCGGGAACCTGGATTCCAAGAACAGCCAGGAGGTCATCACCCTCTTAAAATCCATGTCGGCCAAGTACAGGCAGACGATCCTGATGATCACCCACAATGAGAACCATGCGGATGCAACAGACCGGGTACTGCGCATGACGGACGGAAGACTGAAGGATTTGGGGGTGGCGGCGAGATGAGAAGTTATCTTGGGCTGATACCCCAGTATGAAAAGGTTCACCGCAAAAATGACCGGATCTCCATACTGTGTATCACGCTTTCGGTATGCCTTGTAATGGCGATCTTCAGTATGGCGGACATGGCGATGCGCTCCCAGAAGAATTATTTTATTAAAACCAATGGCGAGTACCATGCGGCGCTCCATAATGTGGAGGCGGAGACGGCAGGACTGGTGTCGGCAAGGGTTGACGT
>CAJTVD010000093.1:0-241 GCA_910579495.1 uncultured Lachnospiraceae bacterium | reverse complement strand
ATGGGTCTACCAGGGCAGTACGGGGATGCTGTCCGGCAAAGCCGTCAGTTTTGTGGGGGCAAATGAAGAAACCATGGAATCCCTGACCGAAATGGATATGACGGCCGGGGCATACCCTTCCCTGCCGGACGAGGCGCTGCTGAATGAAAACGCCATGGGGCAGATGGGTCTGTCTATTGGCGATTATGTGACAGTTACGATCCCGGACGGCTCACAAAAGCAGTACCGGATTACCGGAACC
>CAJTVD010000092.1 GCA_910579495.1 uncultured Lachnospiraceae bacterium | reverse complement strand
TTTCCATGATTCTGGAAAAAGTTACATTGACGAAATCTGCAAAAAAATATATAATAGCTTCAAGTGTGCATAATACAGTCATAAAATAGCTGATACATTTGAGGGTGTGATGTGATGACGGAAGAAAAAGACAGAAAGCAGGCCAAAAATGAAGTATTTTTTGACGATGGCAGAATAGAGGCCATCCAGGAATTCCAAAGTCCCGAGCAATTATACAGGGATTTGATTTTGCGTGTTCAGAAATATCATCCGTCCGATGATACGACGTTGATAGAGAAAGCGTACCTTCTCGCAGCCAAGGCACATGAAAACCAGGTACGCAAATCCGGGGAGCCTTATATTATCCATCCTTTATGCGTGGCAATTGTGCTGGCGGACCTGGAGATGGATAAGGAGACGATTGCGGCAGGGCTTTTGCATGATGTGATTGAAGATACTATTATGACAGAGGAGGAAATCGGAGGCCAGTTTGGCAGTGACGTGGCGCTTTTAGTGGACGGGGTGACCAAGTTAGAGCAATTAAAATTTACCAGTGAAAACGGGGACGGCGACCGGATGCTGGACCGTTTCGAGATGCAGGCGGAAAACCTGCGGAAGATGTTCCTTGCCATGGCCAGGGATATCCGGGTGATTATTATCAAGCTTGCCGACAGGCTTCACAATATGAGGACCCTGAAATACAAAAGCCCTGAAGGGCAGCACCGGATTGCCAGGGAGACCATGGAAATCTATGCGCCTATCGCCCAGCGGCTGGGGATCTCCAAGATCAAGGTGGAGCTGGACGATTTATCATTAAAATATCTGGAGCCGGAAGCTTACTACGACCTGGTGGACAAAATCGCCGTGCGCAAAAGCGTCCGGGAAAAATATATTCAAAATATTGTGGACGAGGTCAGTGTCCATATCAAAAATGCCGGCATTAAGGCACAGATTGATGGCCGGGTGAAACATTTTTTCAGTATTTACAAAAAAATGAAAAACCAGAACAAGACCATCGACCAGATCTATGATTTATTTGCGGTGCGTATTATTGTGGATACAGTGAAGGACTGCTATGCCGCCCTGGGGGTGATCCATGAAATGTATAAACCCATACCGGGACGTTTTAAGGATTATATTGCCATGCCCAAGGCGAATATGTACCAGTCCCTGCACACCACGTTGATTGGCAGCAGCGGGCAGCCTTTTGAAATACAGATACGTACCTACGAAATGCACAAGGCGGCGGAATATGGGATTGCCGCCCACTGGAAATATAAGGTTGCCTCCGATGGCAAGAAGATTGAGGACTCGGAGGAGGAAAAGCTCTCCTGGCTGCGCCAGATTCTGGAGTGGCAGCAGGATATGTCGGACAACCGGGAGTTTATGAATCTGCTGAAAAGTGATTTAGACCTTTTTTCCGACAGTGTGTACTGCTTTACGCCCACAGGGGAAGTAAAAAACCTTCCCGCAGGTTCTACGCCTATTGACTTTGCCTACAGCATCCACAGTGCAGTGGGGAACAAAATGATCGGTGCAAGGGTCAACGGGAAGCTGGTCACTATTGAATACGAAATCAAAAACGGCGACCGGATTGAGATTATGACTTCCCAGAATTCCAAAGGCCCCAGCCGGGACTGGCTGAATCTGGTAAAAAGCACCCAGGCGAAAAATAAAATCAACCAATGGTTTAAAAATGAGTTTAAAGAAGAAAATATTGTAAAAGGCGGCCAGCTTCTGCAGAATTATTGCAGAATGAAAAATATTGACACATCGGAAGTGCTAAAGCCGGAATATATGGATGTGATCATGCGAAAGTACGGCTTCCGGGATTGGGATTCCGTGCTTGCGGCGGTAGGCCACGGGGGCTTAAAAGAAGGACAGATCATCAATAAAATGCTGGAGAGCTACGAGAAAAAGCATAAAAAGGAAATGTCCAACGAAGAAGTGCTTGCAGCGGTGGCAGAAAATGAGCTGGTGAAAAGGCCCGTGCAGATCAAATCCAAAAGCGGCATTACCGTAAGGGGGATCCATGATGTGGCGGTGCGCTTTTCCAAGTGCTGCTCCCCTGTGCCGGGGGATGAGATTGTAGGCTTTGTTACCAGGGGGCGGGGGATTTCCGTCCACCGGACAGACTGTATCAACGTGTTAAACCTTCCCGAGGAGGAGAGGATCAGGCTTATTGATGCAGAATGGGAAAACCTGCCGGAAGAGGGCGGCAGTGAAAAGTATTTGGCGGAAATTAAGGTATATGCCAATAACAGGAACGGGTTATTGGTGGACGTTACCCGGGCGCTTACAGAAAAGAATATTGATATTCTGTCCATGAACACAAGGGCCAGCAAGCAGGGGACGGCAACTCTGGCAATTTCCTTTGAGATCAGCAACCGGGAAGAGCTCAACCATGTAATAGAAAAAATTGGCTCCATAGAAAGTGTGCTGGATATTGAAAGGACCACCGGATAACGGGACACAGTAATAACTGGAGGAACAGCCTGCCATAGGCTGCCTGTGGGGTTTGGGCACAGGGGATTTTGGCAGGGCTGCCGTATGTGGGGATAGGAAGATGGAAAATTTGAAAATTGGAAGGATTGTCCTTGGCATGTGCCAGACAAACTGTTATTTTGTATATGAGGAAGGAAAAAAGGAGGCGCTGGTTTTTGACCCCGCCGACAAGGGAGACTATATTTTTGAGGGGTTGAAAAACAAAGGCTTTACGGTAGCTGCCATTTTGCTGACCCATGGGCATTTTGACCATATCTGGGGGCTGGAGGCGTTAAAGGAGCTTACCGGGGCGAAGGTGTACGCTTATGAGGAAGAAAAGGAAGTATGCGAAAATGCCTCTGTGAATGTTTCCAAGGGGGCAGGGCGCCCCTGTGCTGTAAAAGCGGATTTTTATTTAAAGGATGGGGAAGAAATTACCATTGCAGGTATTTCCCTAAAGCTGGTAGCCACTCCCGGGCATACCAAAGGGAGCTGCTGCTATTATTTTGAAAGTGATAAAATATTGATCAGCGGAGATACTTTATTCCAGGAGTCTGTAGGCAGGACTGACCTCCCTACAGGGAGCATGGGGACGCTGGTGCGCTCTGTGAGGGAGAAGCTGCTGGCTCTTCCGGAGGATGTGAAAGTATATCCGGGACATGGGGAGTCCACTACGATTGGGCATGAGAGAGAATACAATCCTTTTTTGTAGCCATAAATTATTACGGAATTTCTTATGGGAAGAGGGGAAGAATACAAATGGAAAGGAATGAGTAACAGGGAAATGAAGAGAAAATTATTAATAGCGATGGCTGGGCTTGTGGGCTGTATGTGGCTGGCAGGCTGCGGGGAGAAGCCGGAGGAGATCCCACAGGTGACGGTAGAGAAGGTGGAGCCGCCAGGCAGCACTGGGCAGGAACAGGAAGAAGAGCCTAAGGAGCCGGAACCGGAGGAGAGGGAGGCTGTGGACGGGAAGATGCAAAGCTTCCTTACCGGGGAGTGGAAGGACGAGAAAGTGGTCAACAGGCGTCCCATTGCGGTAATGATTCCCAACAATTCACCGGCAATGCCCCAGTACGCCATTTCCAGGGCAAGCATTATTTATGAAGCCCCTGTGGAAGGGCGGATTACCAGGCTTATGGGAATTTTCGAAGACTTTGACGACTTAGAGAGGATTGGCCCTGTAAGAAGCAGCCGTGATTATTTTCTGTACGTGGCGCTGGGATATGAGGCCATTTACTGTAACTGGGGGCTGGCAGTGCCCTATGTGGAAGAGCTGATCAACAGGGAATCTGTGCAGAATATCAGCGCCTCTACCAGCGGCATCCACAAACCTGCTGACGAGGCTTTTGAAAGGGTAAGCCGCCCGGGGTATGCAAAAGAATTTACCGGGTATCTATTTATTGACGGGATGCTGAAAGCGGCGGAGCGCCTTGGCTATGACTGGGACTATGACAGCCAGCATGTGGCACCCTTTACCTTTGCCAAGGAAGGTACCAGGGCGGAGGAGCAATACGCCAGTATGCCGGATGCTACAGTGGTTTACCCTGGCGGCCAGAGCGGGAACAAAGGCGGCTATGGGGCGTATAACCCTTTCTTTGAATATAATGAGCAGGAGAAAGTTTATTACAGGTATCAAAATGGGGAAGCCCAGATAGATGAGATGGACGGCAGCCAGATCCAGGTTTCCAATATTATATTCCAGTATTGCCATGGGGAAGTGCGGGATGACCATGATTACCTTGCTTTCGGCGTCCATGGGGAAGGCGATGCCATTGTCTTTACCGGTGGGAAAGCCATCAAGGGAACCTGGAAGCGGGAAGGGGGAGACTCCACCCCTGCCAAATTTTATGACCAGGGCGGGAACGAGGTTATTTTCAACCAGGGAAAAACCTGGATATGTAATATTTGGAAGGAATACGGCGAGTTTGTAGAATACAAATAGATACACTTTTAAGGACCAAACAGGAGAAAGGAGCAGGAGATGGCGCTTAGCAAAAAACCGGTTACAGGAATGAAGGATATTCTTCCGGAGGAAATGCAGGTCCGGGATTACGTGATTGGCGTAATTAAGGAAACCTATGGAAAGTATGGTTTTGCTTCCATTGAAACGCCCTGTGTGGAAAATATAGATAACCTGACCAATAAACAGGGCGGGGAAAATGAGAAGCTGGTTTTTAAAATTCTCAAAAGAGGGGAAAAGCTGAATCTGGAAACCGCCCAATCGGAGAAGGACCTGGTAGACGGCGGGCTACGCTATGACCTGACAGTACCTTTGGTACGTTTTTACTCCAACCATGCCAATGAACTGCCCAATCCCTTTAAGGCACTCCAGATAGGGAATGTATGGCGGGCGGAGAGGCCCCAGAGGGGACGTTACCGCCAGTTTATGCAATGCGATATAGATATTTTCGGGGAACCCTCCAACCTTGCAGAGATAGAGCTGATCCTGGCAGCGACCACAACGCTGGTGAAGCTGGGCTTCCGTAATTTCCAGGTGAGGATAAACGAGAGGCGTATTTTAAAGGCCATGGCGGCTTACAGCGGTTTTGAGGAAGCCTCCTTTGACAGTGTATTTATCACCCTGGATAAAATGGATAAAATCGGCATAGAGGGGGTAGAGGCGGAGCTTCTGGAAAAGGGCTTTCCAAAAGAGAGCGTGGAGCGGTATTTAGCCCTCTTCCGGGAACTGGAAAAAGCCCCGGAGGGGCTGGAATATCTGGCACAGGCGCTGGGGGAGTTCCTTCCCGGTGAGGTGAAGGAGAACCTGCAGGAGATAATAAACAGTGTCCGTGCCAGCCAGAGCCCGGAATTTGCTTTGGTTTTTGACCCTACCCTGGTACGGGGGATGTCCTATTACACAGGAACGATTTTTGAGGTTGCCATGCCGGAGTTTGGGGGAAGCTGCGGGGGCGGCGGCAGATATGATAAGATGGTGGGCAGGATTACAGGGAAGGACGTCCCTGCCTGCGGCTTTTCCATTGGCTTTGAGAGAATCATCCTGCTGCTCCTGGAAAGGGGCTTCCAGGTGCCGTCCCTGCCTGTAAAGAAAGCATACCTTCTTGAAAAGGGGCTTCCCGGCGAGGAGCTTAGCCGGGTGATTGCCGGAGCACAGAAAGAGCGGGAGGAAGGAAAGCAGGTGCTGGTAGTCCGTATGAACAAAAACAAAAAATTCCAGAAAGAACAGCTTGCCCGGGAAGGGTATACAGAATTCCAGGAGTTTTTCAAAAACCCGCTGGCAACCTCATGATTGCAGTTTACTACAGGAAGGTGTTTTCCCACTTGGAGGAAGACGCCTTCTTCCGGCTTCTGGGCAAAGTGGAAGCAGGGCGCAGGGAGCGGCTTTTGAAAATGAAGGGAAAAGAGCAGCAAATGTGTTCCCTGGCGGCGGGCTGTTTGCTGCACGATGCGCTCTGCCGAAAGCTGGGGGAGCCTGCTGGGGACCGGGACGCCTTCCAGGTGGCATATGGTACCATGGGCAAGCCCTATCTGCCCGGGTACCCGGGGATTCATTTTAACCTGTCCCATTCCGGCGAATATGTGTGTTGTGCGGTGGGAGATGTGCCTGTGGGGGTAGACCTCCAGAAAAAGGCGGCCAGGGACGGATCTGGGCAGCCCGGCCTTTGGCGCTATAAAAGACTGGCGGAGCGCTTTTTTACCCGGGAGGATAACCTAAGGCTGGAGGCTTGCTGCGAAGAAGAGCGGGAGGACTGGTTTTTCAGGATGTGGAGTGTTAAGGAGAGCTATAGCAAGCTGTCCGGGATTGGCATTGCCAGAGGCCTGTCCGGTTTTGAAATTGACTGGGAGCGGAATGCGGTGCTGGAAAAAGGAAGGGTGGAACCCTGGGCATATTTTGCAGAACAGGATAAGCTGGGCGGTTACAGCTTTAGCCTCTGCACCAGGGACAGGGGGCAGGAGATTGCATGGAAGGAAGGCTGAATGGGCCTATTCCTTTATGGGCCGGGAAACAGGGGATTGAGGATACTTTCCGAGAGTATTTCCCTGGCTACATAAAGGGTTCTGTCCTTTTTTACGGAGAGGGTCCACTTTACCAGGGTGATTTTTCCCTTTTCAATTTCCAGGCAGGTGATACAACTGGGGTGGACACAGCTCCCGGCGTTCATATAATAAGGGGCTGCCGGGTCAAGATGGGGCCTGTGGGTATGGCCTACAATCAGAGGCATACGCTGGGATTGGGCATAATCGCTCAGACGGCGTTCGATCCGGTCCTTGCAGGTATAGTTTTTGGCTGCGCTGGTGGGGTCAAGGACGCCGAAGTGCTCCAGGGGTTTCCAGAAATAACGGACCAAAAAGCGGGTAAGCTTCCAGAAGGTGGAATTCATAATATCCGCCTGATGGCCGTGGGTGAGATACAGCCGGTAATCTTCCCTGGCGCTTTCCAGGATGATCCCTTCATGGAAGGTGACATGGGGAAAAAGGGGCTGGTAGCTTTGGGTATCCGTGCAGAAATAAGAAGAGCAGAAGGCTTTGCCATAGCTCTTCTTTTTCTTTGCCATATCATGGTTGCCATAGACCATATACAGGCGGTTCTGCCTGTGGAAGAGGGAGAGGAGCCAGAACACATTACTGTGGATCTCAATAATCTGGCCCATTCTCCTGTTTTCCCACAGCTCATCCCCGTCTCCCAGCTCAATATAGGTGAAACCCTGGGCATAATAATGGTTCAGGGCAGTAAAGTATAAATTCTGGTTTTTCAGAAAATTATCGTTGGAATCGCCTTTGCCCCGATGGCAGTCGCTGATGATGGCATAACGGCTGCGGGGGGATAAGGGCAGCTTTGGGGCGCCTTCAAAGGCGCGGGAAAGACGGGAATAAAAGCTCATGGGTTTCTCCTTTCATACAGCCGGAATTTTTCCGGCAGCGGTCAGCGTTTTTTCCTGCATTTACATTTATGCCTGCCAAACCTGCGGGGGCTTAACATCCTGCGGAAAGCCCTGGGCAGTAAATAGTACAAATATAGCAGCCGGTCAACGGTAAGGCAGAAGCAGCCTGTAATGCGCAGGTAAACCCGGCAGAAAAGCCGGTTGGTAAATTGCGCCCATTTGCGGCTGATACGCTGGCAGAAGCTGTACTTCCGGTTTTGGACGCCGCCATAATGGAGGTAGGCAACGGTCCCGCAGGTGCGCAGCGCCTGTTTTGGGAACCCTTCCCGGCATAGGGCCTGGGTGAAGCTCCGCAGCATCTCGCAGTCAGGAAAGTGGATGGAAACCTCCAGGCAAAGCTGCCCGGGCTGGGAAAACAGCCCCATACAAAAGCCCGTAAGCCACCAGGTCTTCCTGGAGATGTTGGCAAGGGTGTTTCCGTTTTTTAACAGCTTCATGGTTACAGGGAGCATATCCCTGTCTGTTACCGCGTCAAAGTGGGCAGTGGGAAGCTCCTTCTCAGTGAGCAGGGAGCCTGCATAATAAATGCCCACTTCCCCTCCGGTGTTGATTCCATATTGGCCTTTCCACAGTTCGATCAGCCAGGTCCTGCCCTGATAGGGGAAATAAACCGGCAGATGGTCAAAAACCATATGAAAGTGTGCGGCGGCGCGGTCAAACAGCGCCGTATAGCCGATTTCCCGCTGCCAGGCATCGTTCCGGGAGGAAATGATATCCTGGCATTTATCATAGCAGTAGCCAAAGGGCTCTATGAGAGAATTGAGAAGCTCGCATTTTTCTATGGAGGTCATGGAACAAACCTTTTTTATTGCCTGCCGCCTGCGCTTTCTGGCAAACAGGAAAACAGCAAGCAATGCAATGATTACAATACCAATAGAAAAGTACATAAAATTAATCCTTTTGTGCTTTTACCATATAATATGTAAAGATTGCCCCGGGGTGATGCTTGAAAAAAAAAGTGAATACTGTATAATAATCTGTAAGCATATTTTATTACAATAAGCCGGCCCGCGGAGCGATGCGGCGTTTGTTACAATAAGCCGGCCCCGCGGGGCGATGCGGCGTTTGTTTCAATAAGTTGGTGGTACGGATAAGTAAAGGTGGCGGATACCAATGAAAAAAATGGGAATTATGATTGAAGGCGGGGCGATGCGCAGTGTTTTTGCTGCCGGCGTACTGGATTTTTTTATGGAAAAGGGGATAGAAGTGCCCAATGTGCTGGCGGTTTCCGCAGGTGCCTATGCAGGCATGAATTATGTGTCAGGGCAGAAGGGCAGGGCGGTAGAGGCAGTGATCAAGCCCCTGGAAAAGAAAAAATATATGGGGCCGGCGACTTTTTTCCGGAAAGGCACTTTTTTTGATATGGATTATCTTTTTGACGTGGTGCCAAAGAAGCTGGCACCCTTTGATTTTCAGGCCTTTACGGATTCAGCCAAAAAATTTATTATCAATACCACAGACTGTGTCACCGGGAAGTGCGTCTATCATAAGGATTTTGAATCGGAAGACCAGTTCTGGAAAATATGCCGGGCGGCAAATTCCATGCCCTTTATCTCCAGGATTAGCCGGATAGACAATGTTCCCATGCTGGACGGGGGGATGGCGGATGCCCTTCCCATTGCCAAGGCGCTGGAGGAAGGCTGGGAAAAGATCCTGGTAATCCTTACCAGGAAGTCTGATTACCGCAAGAAATACAGGCATTTTTATATGCTGATGATCAGGCTTTTATACCACAGATACCCTGCCTTTGTGCGGACGGTAGCAGGCCGCGCCCAAAAGTATAACCAGTGCCTTAAGAATATAGAAGAGATGGAAAAGCAGGGAAAAGCCCTGGTGCTGCGCCCTTCGAAGCTTGCTATCAGCAATAACGAGTCAGACGTGGGCGTATTGATGGATTATTATCAGCATGGCTATGAGGAGGCAATGGGCCGGGAAGAGGAAATCTGGGATTTTTTAAATTAGTAAATGGAGGCGGAAAAGTATGAGGATTGAAGAGGTTTTAGGGCAGCTTGACGAATTGTTTGCACAGCATAAGGCGGACCAGGTGGAGGCCTTTTTGCTGGGCAGGATACAGGAGGCTACGGCGGAGCAGGATACCTCATCCCTGATCACACTGATAAACGAGCTGATCGGGCATTACAGGGAAATGGGGGAGTTTGACAAGTCTATTTCCTGCTGCAGGCAGGTGCTGGAATTGATGGGGCAGGCGGGGCTTAAGGGGTCTGTGGCCTATGCAACCACTTTGCTGAATGTAGCCAACGCCTGCAGGGCGGCAGGGCTTTTGCGGGAATCCATGATTTATTATCAGGAGGTAAAGGGGATTTATGGGCAAAAGCTTGCAGCGGAGGATTTCCGTTATGCCAGCCTTTACAATAATATGAGCCTTCTGTTTCAGGAAATGGGTGATTTTGAGAGTGCCTGTGACTGCCTGGAACGTGCCCTTTCCATTGTTTCCCTGTACAGTGAGGCGAGAATTGAGATGGCGGTGACCTTTACCAATCTGGCGGCTTCCCAGTTAAAGCTGGGGCGCTTTCAGGAGGCCATTGATAATCTGGAGAAAGCCTTTTCTATTTTTGAGATGGACGAGGATAAGGATTACCATTACAGCGGAGCCCTCTCCGCCATGGGGGAGGCCCAGTATATGGCGGGAAATCTGGAAGAGTCTGCGCGGTATTACCAGCTTGCCCTGAAAGAAATTGAGCGGAATGTGGGAAAGAGCAAGGCTTATGAGATTACCTTGCAGAATTTGAATGCGGTGACGGCGAAGATGAAGGAGCTTCCAGTGAAAAACAGGCAGTTTGGCAGCGGTATGGAACTGTGCCAGGCGTTCTATGAGGAATACGGCAGGCCGATGATACAGAGTAAATTTCCCGGTTATGAGGAGGAAATCGCCGTAGGGCTTGTGGGGGAAGGCTCCGAGTGCTTTGGTTTTGATGACCAGGTATCCAGGGATCATGACTTTGGCCCGGGCTTTTGCCTGTGGCTGACAGATACGGTATATGACGAAATCGGGGAAGAGCTGCAAAGGGCCTATGACGGGCTGCCCTCCACTTACATGGGGATTACCCGTTTCACCACCCTGAAAGCCCAAAAGAGAGTGGGCGTATTCCGCATCGGCGATTTTTATGAAGGGCTGATTGGCCTGCGGGATGTGCCTACCACCCGCAGCCAGTGGCTGTTTTTGGACGACTACCGGCTGGCTACGGCTGTAAACGGCAGGGTTTTCCGGGACGGCCTGGGAGAGTTCACCAGGATCAGGAGGGGCATCCAGGCTTATTACCCGGAGGATGTACGGATCAAAAAGATTGCCCGGGAGGCGGCGCTGATGGCCCAGTCGGGACAGTACAATTATTCCAGGATGTTCGGGCGGGGGGAGAAAGTTACTGCTGCTATCGCCCTCTCAGAGTTTATGAAGCATACTATGGCGATGGTGTATCTGCTGAACCGTACCTATGCCCCCTTTTACAAATGGATGCACAAGGGCATGGCCGGGCTGCGGGTCCTGCCCCAGATCAGGGAAATCCTGAATGCACTGGTGGAGCTGCCCACAGGGGATGGGCGGATTCCACAGACCATAGAGCTTATTGTATCCCTGATCATTGCAGAAATGAAAAAGCAGGGACTTACCAGCGGGGAGGACAACTATCTGGACCACCATACAGACAATATCCTGCGGAGCATTCCGGAAAAGGAGCCCAGGGAGGATTCTTTCAAAGCCGCTTTGGTAGACGAGCTGGTGTCCCTGGAATGGGAGGCTTTTGACAGGGTGGAAAACGAGGGCGGGAGGGCGGACTGCCAGGACGACTGGAACACCTTTTCCATTATGCGTAAGAGCCAGTACCAGGCGTGGACCAAGGAAATGCTAAAAAGCTATATCAGCGATTTCCATATGGCACAGGATAGGGGGTGGAACCTGATCACAGAAAAATATGGGCGGATGATGGAGAGCACCGCGCCTGTCCGGTACGCCCAGCTTAAGGGTTCTTTCCCGGAAATCCCGGAGATGAAAAAGGAGATTATAGAGGAAATTGTGAGGATCCAGGTTGGCTGGATGGAGGAATTTGCAAAAGAGTATCCCAAGGCTGCCGGTAATGCCCGCAGTATCCATACCAGCGAGGATACCCCTTTTAACACCTCCTATGAGACTTACTTAAGAGGGGAGCTGTCCACCTATTCGGACCAGACCCTGGATTTATATGGAAGGTTCATTGCCAGGCTGCTTACGGAGAATAAAAACCTTGCGAAAATCATCATGTCCAATACGGCTTCCCTTTATGGGTATGCGTCATTGGAAGACCTGGAAGAAAAATTATAATAATAACCTGCTGTATATCGCCCAAGGATATACGGCAGGTTTTCTAGTATAATCCAACTTAATTAAGGTTATGTTTCATGCTTGCTGTGTGGCTGACT
>CAJTVD010000091.1 GCA_910579495.1 uncultured Lachnospiraceae bacterium | reverse complement strand
GAAGCCGCTTGACAGCCTGCTGGAAGATGTGATCCAGCACGCTGCCGCCGCTTCCTGAAAAAATATGAAATAACGACTGTCAATCACCCCACGCTTATGATATACTTGTACCAGCGAGTATTGTATAAGCGTGGGTTGTTTCTTTTAGAAGGAGGATTTTAACTGTGAAACAACCATACAATACAACGATTTATAACACCGCACTATATTTGAGATTGAGCCGTGACGATGAATTACAGGGAGAAAGTGGCAGCATCCAGACCCAGCGCATGATGCTCAGGCAGTATGCCGCAGAGCATGGGCTGACCGTTGTAGACGAGTACATAGACGACGGATGGAGCGGGACAAATTTCGAGCGTCCAAGTTTCCAAAGGATGATTGATGACATTGAGGACGGGAAAATCAACTGCGTTGTCACAAAGGATTTATCCCGTCTGGGAAGAAACTATATCCTGACCGGTCAGTACACGGAAATCTATTTCCCCAGCAAGGGAGTACGCTACATTGCCATAAATGACAATGTGGACACCATCAATGGAGAAAGCGAGCTTGCACCGTTCTTAAACATCCTGAATGAAATGCATGCCCGGCAGACCAGCAAAAAGGTCAAGGCTGCCATGCACACCCGGTTTGCAAATGGCGCACACTATGGAGCCTATGCACCGCTGGGCTATGTAAAAGACCCGGACAAAAAAGGGCATCTTCTGATCGACCCGGAAACACGCTGGATTGTAGAGAAGATTTTTGACCTTGCCGTACACGGGCGTGGAGCCGCCAGCATTACACGGATTCTGGCGGAGGAAAAAGTACCTACCCCCGGCTGGCTGAACTATGAAAGATACGGGACTTTCGCCAATATCTACGCCGGTGCGCCCGCAGAAAAAGCCTATGCGTGGACGATTGCACAGGTCAAGAGCATTTTGAAAGAGGAAACCTACATCGGTCACAGCGTTCACAACAAGCAGAGCAACATTTCATTCAAGAATAAGAAAAAGGTGCGGAAGCCGCAGGAAGAATGGTATCGTGTGGAAAATACCCACGAAGCCATTATTTCCGAAGAAGCGTTCCAAAAAGTGCAGGAGCTGATTGCAAGCAGACGCAGGAAGCGCAGAAATGGTACGACACAGATTTTCGCAGGATTGATAAAATGTGCAGACTGCGGATGGTCTTTAGCCTATGGGGAAAACAAGCAGAATAAAAACCCATACGGTTACTACCATTGCAGCAAGAACGGACAGGGATTACGCCAGTGTTCCATGCACTATATCCGCTATGATGTGCTGTATGCCTATGTGCTTGCAAGACTGCAATACTGGTCTGTGCTGGCACAGAAAGACGAGGACAAGCTGCTGAAACGTCTGCTCAATGTCAGCGACAGAGAAAGAAACTCTGCGAAGAAAAAGCAGGCTGCTGAACTGAAAAAGGCAGAGAAGCGCAAAGCCGAGGTTGACGGGCTGTTTGCTAAAATGTACGAGGACTGGTCTGCCGGGCGCATAACCGAGTATAACTTCAATATGCTGTCCGAGAAGTACCAGAATGAGCAAAAGGAGCTTGAGACAAAAATCCGGCAGCTTCACGAAACGATGGAAGCCGCCGTACAGACCGCAGCGGACGCTGAAAAGTGGATTGCTCTGATGAAGCAGTATGTCAACCCTGCGGAGCTGACCGCCGAACTTCTGAACACTCTAATTGAAAAAATAACCGTCCATGAAGCTGTCAAGGGCGAGGACGGAAGCCGTGAGCAGGAAGTAGAAATCTACTACCGCTTCATCGGCAAAATCGACTGATCTTTCTTTTTTACCCAACAATATCTTTAACTAAGGGAAACGGGAACGGCTATTCCCGACTTAGAAGTTCTATTAAAAATTTCTAAATTATATGACATCACGATAAATGACATATTAGAACCAAAGATACAGCCACAGCGGATAACTGATTTTGAGCAGATTTCAACAATTTCTGAAAAGGAACTGAAAGAAGTGCTGGAACAGTTTGACGCTAATTCGCTTGTAACAGCTTTAATGGGGGCATCTCCCGAAACAAATAGTTTTTGTGAAAGATTGTTTCCCGATATAGATTTTGAAATGACAGGAAAAAATATGGGCAGAATAAGGATAGAAACTGTTGAGGATATGCAGGGCCAAATAATAGCTATGATAAATTTGCAGACGGTTAACAAGGAAATTTAGTATATGGAGACAGGAGGTTGTGGATATTATGAAATACACCGGGCTTTAGGCGTCCCTCCCATAAGGCCGCCCGCGAAGCCAAACAGACATTTTGCGAAAGATGTGTGTTATGGCAAAGAAATAGTGCTATAATGGCTTCATCTTAAAGACAACGGATGCGGGACTGGAGGAGGATCTGAAATGAAATGGAATGAAACAGAAAAAAAACAAATAACCATATTTGCATTGGTGGCCTTCACCCTGCCCTTGCTTATGGGCATTGCGCTGGGGATCAGCTATTACAGGGGGAATGATGTTTCAATTTTTGCCGCTGTACAGATGTATTATCCGGCGGCGGGAGTGATGCTTGCATTGCTGCTTACAAAAGGAAAAGAAGAAAAGCTGCCTAAAAAGTACTTTATTGGATTTTTAATAACCACTGTGCTTTTGGTTGCGGCGGCGCTGGCCAGCGTTTTTATGGTGCAGGTTAACTGGATGATGGCGCAGCAGTACTTAATGATCGGCCTGACAATTTTCTGCCTGGTATTACTTCTGCTGGAAAAGAAGGAAGTACGCGCCAGATATGGATTGGGAATTAACGGCACAAAGGGTGCGAAGTCATGGCTGTATGTGCTTCTGTTTTTAACATTGTACTTTGGGCGTTTGATTATCAGCGGTATCATAGAAGGGCAGATGGAGGAGGTCACAGCGATTTTAGCCAGCCCTGAAATTTATGGCATGTTGCTTTATTTGGCGGTTGCTTTCTTTATCACCTGTACCCCGTTTTTTGGGGAGGAATATGGATGGCGTTATTTTTTCCAGCCGCTTTTACAGAAACGGTTTGGCTTAAAAGGCGGCGTTCTGGTGCTGGGGGTGCTTTGGGGACTGTGGCATCTGCCCCTTAATATCTTTTATTACAGCCCTCAGACCTGGATGCTCAGCGTGGCCTTGCAGATTGTCACCTGCATAAGCCTGGGTATTTTCTTTGGATATGCTTTTATGAAAACAGGAAATATCTGGATGGTTTCCATGCTGCATTTTTGGAACAATGACCTGGCGGCAGTGTTATCCGGGGGCGCGGTAGAAGGGTATGTGCTGAAATGGGGTGATGTTTTGATTTCACTTCTTGTAAACCTGGTGTTCATCGTGTTTATATTTTCAAAGGTATTTAAGGAGGAAGCAGCGCAGGCGCCTGTGGAAGAAGGCTTAAATATTTGCCAGACGGTTGAGGTCCGGTGAGGGAATTGATTTCTGTGCAGGAAAAAACAGGTGTTATGAAAGGCATATGCAGGGAGCATATGCCTTTTTTATGCGCGCGCTGTCAGCGTTTCACGTCTAGTTTGTCTTTGTTACAGATGGCCATAATATCAGCTGAACAATAGTAAGAGGATTATTAGACAACCTTACATCAAAGGGAGCGCTGGAAAGCAGGGCCTTGTAATAAGCGCTTTTTGGGAATTTCAGGGTGCTGCAAAGCTGGGATATAGTAATATTCCATTTTCGGTCTTAACGCGCTGATCTTCTTTCTGGAATGTCTTATACTCCTTAAGGGGGGCCGTCTCATCAGCTGATACGTTTTACCCAGTTGCCGAGTGTGCTTCGTTTTTCGCCATGTTGAACGTCTCCTTTGTTCTTTCGCTTTATTATCATGGTGTCATTATGGCTGTATGCAGTAAAAATGATTTAAGGGATGCTTGAAGGAAAGATACATGCGGTATTTACTGAATGTAAGTAGGTAATCATCCGCATCTACCGTTTATGTCTCGCATTGGTCGGGCATCCAGTTACACTGATTCTTGCCTTCATGATGTGGTATGCTCAATATCTATTGATGATCGTCAATGAAACATAATTGCAGGGGTATTTAAAAGGAAAGTAAAATATTTATTAGAAAAATAATATATTTCTATTAACTTTTTCTATAGTATCATATATAGATTTCTATTGTTTTGGTGAAATTTACAAATAATTTGGCTGTTTCGTAAAAAAAATGGAATATATTGACAAAAGATAAATGTGTGATATAATTATTACGATAAAATACAACAGGTGAAAAACGATGGCGGATAAGAAACTTCTTTACTCTATTGGATGTGTGTATTTCCTATTTTTCATAATTGATTGTTTCCTTTTAATCTGATTATATTTCAAAGGAGTCTTCTATGACAGGAAGGAAAAACATACCTATTTGGCCAAATGTGCGGTATCTATTTGGCATTTTAGGCAGAAAAGTGCCCACGCTTCTATGGCTTATGGTTTTTACACTGATGATACAGGGGTTCTTGCCTCTTTGGCAAGTATTTATTCCCAAAATACTGTTAGGCCTGCTGATCCAGGGAACTGCGCCAGAACAGCTTTTGAAAACAATTTGTTTGTTGGGGGCGGTTACTTTGGCTTTCCAAGGGATATCCACGCTGGTTGGCAGGCGGTATGAGGCGAAGATTAGCTTAGCCCGTACTGGTACTTTTCGGGTTATGCTGATCCAAAAGCTGTTCCGGATGAAATATGTATCTTTTGAGGATCCGGAGATCCAAGATCTCACTGCCAAAGCCTGGAATGTAACCTGGAGCAATAATTTCGGCGTGGAGGGGGGCGCTGCGCCATCTGATGAAAATGGGGGCGGCATTTTTCACCCTTTTAGGTTTTGTCGGGACACTTTCCGTACTTCATCCGTTAGTTCCTTTGCTGCTGATCCTTTTGGTTTTACTGGATCAGTTTTTGTTGCGCAGGAGGAGCCGGATACAGCTTAAAATGCGTGAGGAAAATACAGCCATTAACAGGCGGCTGGATTACATCAATGAAACCATGCAGGATCTTTCTTTTGGCAAGGAGATCCGGATTATGGGAATGGGTGATATGCTCCTTTCCTGGCATGGAAAGCTGATGGGAAAGAAACAGTCCCTTTTTACCCGGGAACGGAAGGAATGTGCCGGCGGGGAATTGCTGCAGATTCTTCTGGCGGTTCTGCGGGAGGCGTTGGTCTATGGTTATCTGATTTATGCTGTTTGGGATAAAGGCGTTTCTATAGCCGATTTTTCTTTGTATTTTGCATCTGCCATGGGTTTTTCCAAAATGTTAGGCATGTTTCTTGCCCATTATGAAGCTTTCCGCCTGGATGCCGCCTGCCTTCAGGATATGCGGATGATGATGGAACTGCCGGAAGAAGAGATTGGCGCGGCTGCGCCCAGGCTTTCAGATTTTGTGGGGAAAAGTATTACTCTTACAGATGTAAGCTATCGTTATCCCTCTTCCATGAGGGATGCAGTGGAACATTTCACCTATACATTTGTCCCGGGGAAGCGGGTCGCTTTAGTGGGGGAAAACGGCAGCGGTAAGACCACATTGATCAAATTGATCTGCGGTTTGCTGGAGCCGGACAGCGGGACGATTTTTTTCGGTGAAACCGATGGAAGAAGCTTAAGCGGATGGGCAAGGTATGCTTTGTTCAGTACGGTTTTTCAGGATATCAATTTATATGCTTTTACTTTAGGGGAAAACACAGCTATGGCGGAGACGTATGAACCTGAGCAGGTAAAAGCGGCGTTAAGCTGTGTGGGATTGGCGGAGGATAAGTTCCCTAAAGGGCTGGATACCATGCTGCGGAAGGATTTTGATCCCCAGGGGGTGGAGCTCTCCGGCGGGCAACGTCAGGCGCTGGCGATTGCCCGGGCCGTATATCGGGAGGGGGCTGTGATGACAATTTTAGACGAACCTACGGCGGCGCTGGATCCTTTGGCGGAACAGGAAATATATTTGAAGCTGGACAGCCTTCTTCAAAACCGCAGCGGGATATTTATTTCGCACCGCCTGGCTAGTACCCGTTTCTGTGATGAAATTTTGGTTATGTCAGAAGGGGCTTTGGTGGAGAAGGGGAATCACGAGAACCTGATGGCGATTGGCGGCTTTTATGCCCGGATGTATGCGGCGCAGAGCAGTTTCTATCAAAAGGAGGGTTGCTGATATGGCAAAAGGAACGGAAGACAAAAGGCTGGGATGGAAGCTTAAGCTGATTTTGGCCCTTACCCAAAGAGCAGCCGTTTACGCTCCCTCCTATCTTCCTTTGCGGCTGGTACAGATGTTTTTTGAAATACTGGGTCCTTTCCTGATTGCAGTGCCTCCGGCTTTGGTTTTAGACCAGTTAGTGTCAAGAGCCCACCCAGAACGGCTTCTGTTTTTGGCTGGGATCACAGTTTTGCTGGGCGGGCTGTCGGGGCTGGCCGATTACCTGCTCCGTCGGCGGCTGGAACAGGATGCCTTTGTGATCAATCAAAAAATTGAACTGTCTATTAATGAAGCGTTCCAGAGAATGGACTACGAAAAACTGGAGGATCCCAGCATTCAGGATTTAAGCCAGCTTGCCCGGGATACCAATAATCACGCTTCCAGCCTGGAGTCTATGATCAGTACTTTCTTTATTTTAATAGGCCAGTGTGTTTCATTGGCTGGCATGGCGGCGATTCTTTTACGGCTGCTGCTAACGGATGGCAGGCCGGTGGCGCTTACCGGTGTGCCAGGCTGGCTGGCAGGAAACGCGCTTATTTGCCTGCTGGCCGCTTTGGGGTTTTGTGTGCTTTCCTCCCAGATGGATGGGATTTTATTGAAGATCTATGGCCACTATGATCAAAAGTTTGCAGCGCTTGGAAGGGAGTACAAGTATTACGGACAACTGGCCAGGGAGGAGGCCTATGTGAAGGATCTCCGTGTGTTCCGGCTTTATGGCCTGATCAATAAGCGGATTCAAAGCTATTGTATCCGTAACAAAAAATTAACTAATGAAGTCAATGTACCGGAAATGCTTATTGGAATTGCGGAGGATCTGCTAATGGCGCTGGAACTTATCCTGGTGTATGCCATGGTCAGCTGTAAGGTTCTGGCAGGGGTAATTTCTATTGGGGAATTTTATCTTTATGTCACAGCACTCACCCAGGCGATTGTCCTGGTTAAAGGAATCTTGGAAAGTAAAAACAGTATTGAACGTTGTTTAATGTACCAGCGGGCTTACCGGGATATTATCAGCCTTGCCAGTACGCCAGGCCGGTTAGAAGAAAAGGGACAGGCTGTTCCCCAAGAGGGGGAATTGGTTTTTGAGCAGGTGACCTTTACTTATCCAGGTGGGGAAGCTCCCGTGTTGGAGGCGGTTTCCTTTGCCCTCCATGAAGGAGAAAAGCTGGCTCTGGTAGGCAGGAACGGGGCGGGAAAGACTACCATTGTTAAGCTAATGTTGGGGCTTTATACACCCCAGCAGGGGAGAATTTTGTGGATAGGGCAGGATATCAGGGAGATTCCTTATGAAAAGTATATCCGAAGCTTTGGGGCAGTGTTCCAGGATTTCAAGCTGGTTGCGGCTTCTTTGGCGGAGAATGTGGCTATGGGGGAAGCGGGGGACAGGGCGGAGATTATGCGGGCGCTGGATGCTGCAGGGCTTTCCGGGCTTCTTCCTAGGCTGAGTAAGAGTATAGACACACAGCTTCTGCGGAAGTTTGATCAGGAAGGAGTAAATTTATCCGGCGGTGAGGCACAAAAAATCGCAATTGCACGGGCTTTTTACAAAAATGCGCCTGTTTTGATCTTAGATGAACCTACGGCTGCCCTTGATCCCATTTCCGAGCAGGATATTTTTAAAGTGATCCAGGGAAATCTGCAGGGAAAAACTGCGGTCTTTATTTCCCATCGGCTCTCTGCATGCAGGATCTGCGACCGGATCCTGGTGTTGGACAGGGGGAGGGTTCTTCAGCAGGGCCCCCATCATATCCTTGCTGCCCAGGAGGGGCTTTACCGGAGGATGTGGGAAACACAGAAAAGTTTTTACGTAGAATTCTAAAGCTATAAAAGCCCACAGGATTTGACTGTGGGCTTTTCCATCTTTTACTGTCAGCCGTTTACAGGCCGTGAAAGGGGTTCCTCTGTTTGCTGGAGGAAACTTACGGTGAGCACACCCTCCTGGGTGGTTGCGTTTATCACGATGGGGAAATCAAATTTGTTGGTAAAGGTTAAATCTTTATAACCTTCTACAATAGCGGAATCCAGTCCCTTGGGAACATAATCCACCGGAAGGGAATGGGCGTAACGTTGGCTGGGGGCAATTCCTGCCAGCAGCATAGATACATAAATAGTGGAGGAAACCTGGCAGATACCGCCGCCAACGCTGGAAACCACCCGCCCGCTGGCAAAGGAGGGCGCTACCACATAACCGTTTGCCCGGGTCCTTGTGCCTACGGAATTGCTGAAGGAAAATTTCTGGCCTGGCTCAATCACCATTCCGTTGATCCTGGCGGCAGCCAGTTCTACGTTCACAGCTCTGTCTTCCGTGGTGTCATAAACGGTGGAATAGGTGGAAAGAGTCCCGGCAGGAGGTTCGCTCCCCACAGGATAAGTGCTGGCCCGCCCTTCCGTTTGGCCGCTGGTTATGTAGTGGATATAGTACCTGCTTAGATCTCTGGCACCATATAGGGGCAGGAGGTCAAGGTTGTTGGCCATATAGGCCTTAACGTTAAAGGAAGCGTTACCGCTGCGCCCCTCTTTCATCCCGATGGTGATGAAATGGTCCAGCAGCGTGGAAGGGTCGTTTCCGATATTCTGCTGTAAGTCAGGATAGGTTTTGTAATAATAGCCCGCGTCAAATACAGAGGAATAATCAATGGGATTTTTGGTTGCGGCGTGAAGGCCTACAATGCTGGTAAGGCTGCATGCCAGTACAACAAATAGGGCAATCAGCGTTTTCGTTTTGTTTTTCACAGTAATTTTCTCCTTTGGCATCTTCATTCATTTTCTACCAGTAAATCCTAACATAGAAAAGGGGCTGTTTCAAGAGTTATGAATATTAATTCTTTTGGTATAATCCCCCAGAAAATCTTAATAAACCATCTATCTGTGCTGCTGCCCATGGGGGAAATTTGCCAGTGGGTTGGCGCTGCATTTGTTCTTGACATATGGCCTACATAGTGTTATCTTGTAAATAGACAACATTATGTAGGCAAAGGAGGGATAAGGAAATGGTGCAACAGGTTTCCGATTCGGAATTGGAACTGATGAAAATTATCTGGGCAAAAGGGGGGCAGGCCCTTTATGCAGATATTATGGAGGAATTGGCAAAGAAGGGTTGTTCCTGGCAGAAAAATACGGTAATTACTTTACTGTCCCGGCTGGTGGAGAAGGGTCTTATAAAAACCAACAAGATCGGGCGGCGTAATGAGTATACTGCCATTGTAACTGAGAGGGACTATCAGGCGGTCCAGACCCAGAGCCTTCTTAACAAACTTTATCAGGGCAGCGCCAGGGGGCTGGTGGCAACGCTGATACAGAGGGAAATGCTCACGCCGGAGGAATATGAGGATCTGAGGCAATTTTGGGAAAGGGAGAGGGGAGATAAATGAGCGAGGCGTTGAAAATGATAGTATCCCTGTCGCTCTCCGGTTCCTTGCTGATACTGATATTGCTGGCAGGCAGGCATTTCTGGAAAAACAAAGTCAGTAAGAGGTGGCAGTATTATATATGGCTGGTGGTTATTGCGCGGCTGCTCCTTCCCTTTGGGGCCAGGATAAATCTGGCGGCGGAATTGCCCGGGCTTGGGGGCAGGATGCCCTTCCGGCTGTCCGGTGCGCCCCTGGCAGGAGAGGGTTTATATGATAAGCCAGCCTTTTGGGAGGAAGAGGCTGGCATACCGGAAGAGGATGCCAAAGAGGGGGGAAAGACAGTAATGGCCGATGGGGTGCAGGGGGAGAAAACCCTCCCGGTGCCAGGGCTGTGGCTTGGGATGCTGTGGCTGGGGGGTGGGGGCATTTTGTTAGTGAGAAAAATAACCCTTTACCAGAGTTTTGTGAAATATATGAAAGCCGGGTGCGGTGAGGTTACGGATATTGCATTATTGGAGCAGTTATCCCGGGCAGAGGCGGAGCTGGGGGTCAACAGGGCCGTGGAACTGTATACAAACAATCTGGTTTCTTCTCCCCTTCTTTTTGGCTTTTTCCGCCCCTGCCTTGTGTTTCCGGAGGCCAACTTGCCGGAGGGGGATTTCCGTTATACGGTGTGGCATGAACTCACCCATTACAAAAGAGGGGATATGTTTTATAAGTGGCTGGTACAGCTTACCATATGTGTCCATTGGTTCAATCCCCTGGTATATCTGATGGGGCGGGAGGTCAACAGAGCCTGTGAGCTGTCCTGCGACGAGGCGGTGGCCAAAAGGCTGGACGGCCAGGGGCGGCGGGATTACGGGGATACCCTAATGCGGGCTATGGGGGCGGGGGAAAGCTGCCCGGGCGCTGCCATGGCCGTTTTGCTGAATGAAAGTGTGGAATTGTTAAAAGAGAGGTTAAAAGCAATTATGGATTACAAAAAATCTTCTAAAGGAGTGAAGGCGCTGGTTTTCTTGTTTACCCTGTTATTTATGGCTGGCGCTTCGGTGCTGGGAGTTAACGCCAGTACAGAGGATGGGAACGCCCTGCCGCTTTCTGTGGCCAGGGGAGAGGAAGGTTCTCCGTACCGCTATACGCAGGAAGGATATTTTCAGGATTCCTGGCTTTTTGAGATTGGATGGAATGTAAGGGAAGAGAAAGCCGCAAAAGAATATGCAGCCAGGGAAGTTTCCCTGCCGGATGGGGGCACGATGACAGTTTTTTATATGGATGCCTGCAAAGGCCTGTGGGAGAAGGAAGATGCTGTTGCAGCATTGTCAGCTTTGCTTCTGCGGATGCGCGATGGGACGGCGGGAGAGGAATTCCCCTTTACACAGCCGCTGCTTGTGAGCGTGGAAAATATTGGAAATAATAATGCAGAGGAACTGGCAGGGGGCTATTATCAGGACGGAAGCCTGGCCCAGTTTGCGGCGGTTTTCGGCACGCTGGATGAAAAGGCCCAGCGCAGATTCCTGGAAGAAGCCTACGAGGATGGAAATGTCAGTTTTTTTGCCGCCGGTACGGCCCGCTTGAAGGAGGGCAGCCCCCTAATCGGGCAATTTGCGGAAAAAACCTATGAGGATGGGGAGATTGCTTTCTTTTCTGTCTTGACTGCCAACATGGACGAAAATATGATGGAAAGCTGGCTTGCCAGGGCGGAAGAGGACAAAATGGCAAACTTTCAGGCTATGCTGATGGGAGGGCTGGGAAGGGACCAGGAAATTGAAAAAATGCAGGAAAGGATAGAAGCCCAGCACCTGGAGGCATATGAGGAATGGGGAATTACAAAGGATGGCGATTTCTATTATTATCAGGGCAGGAGGGTTGGCATTTTGGTGGATTCCCGGCCGGACAGTTCTTTTTGCCGCCTGTCCATGAACCCAAAGGGTGAGGTAAACCTAAAGGTAACGCGCAATGAAAAGGAAGAAATTGTAAATGTGGATTATATGGCCCAAGAAGAAGTGGCAGAGCTTTTGGGTGAGAGGGAGGATCCGGAAGATGAGGGGGAGTTTTCCCCGGAAATGGCAGATGAAGATAGGGAAAAGGAACTAAAAGATGGCGGCGCGGAGGAGGGCGTCAGCCGCCTGTCCAAAGAACAGTTGCCGGGGGGTGTACAGGAGGCGCTGGATCAGTGCGCGGTAAGGGAATGGTATTTAATTTCCTTTGAGGGGCAGCAGTATCTCTACATTATGGATGGAAATAACTGGCAGTATGCTTATCAGCCTGTACGGACGGCTGAAGGCTGGGAAATCACAGTGCTGCGGGTGCGGAAACAAAGCACGGGGTACTTTTTGCTGGTGCTTCCCGATGATGCCCCTGTGAGGGTGAGGTGTGACGGGGAGGAGGCTGAGCTGAAAGAGATTGTGGCCGGGTAAACGGTTGGATGGGGGCGTATGGTTCACGGACCATATTGTTCAACAATAAGGGGTTGGCGTTTTGCCAACCCTTTATTGTATTTTAGCTTCGTCAATAAACCATATAAGAAAAATATAAAACCCAAATATAGGTGAAATTCCATACCCCATAAAAGGCACAGGAAAATTTCCTATAAATGTAGATAAAATCATCAGCCAATAGTACATTGTTATTCCTATACAGTTATTTCTATTTTTCTTTATGGAAGAAATAAGAAAATAAATAGGTATCTCATAAGGGCAAAAATAAGGGAAAGAAAAACCTGTAACAAATTATAACATGAAATGAACAGGACAGGAAGAACTGATTGGAATGCT
>CAJTVD010000090.1 GCA_910579495.1 uncultured Lachnospiraceae bacterium | reverse complement strand
GGTGATGAACCCGCCGTTTCTGCGCCCGCATATTTCCAGCTTTCCCTTTTCCCAACAGTGGAGGAACAGGTAGAGCGCATTTCACAGGCAAAAACGGAAGAAAAAACAAAAGATTCCGCCGCCCGTGGAAAAAAGCCGGTGCCGGAAGTTCCAAAAGGCGTGATTGGACGCGCGCTCACCAGCGGCGGGAATGAAAAAAACAGCGCCATGCGGATTGCCGCCTTTTACCAGAAATCCCCCTCTGTCGAAGCCGCCGCCGCTTTCCTGCAAAAAGAGTACGGCACAGGAGGCAAGGGGCTTACGGTTGCCGGGGAAAAATACGCTTTATGGTTTGATAAGGAAGGAATAAAGATCGCGCCCGGACGCACTGCCAATGTCCCCGGCGCTACCCTTGTAACCTGGGAACAGGCGGCGGAGCAGGTATCGGAACTTCTGGAAGAAGGCATCTATGCCACGCAGGAAATATTAGATACCGCAAGGGGAAATGAGTACCAGGAACTGGCGGCAAAGCTGTGGTATCTGCGGCAGGATTTAAGCGAAGAAGCAGTGGAGGGCGGTTTCCTGCCGCATGTTTCAGAACTGTACGGGGGATTCCCTGACAGCACGGAAAAGATTGCAGGGCTTTTGGAGGAAAAGGAGAGCCGTGATATTTTTGTTTCCGAACTTACCGATTTTGTCCGCGCTTATGAGGCAGACCGTGGCCTTATGCGTTTCCATTTCCATAACCCGCAGGAGATATTAAACAGCCTTTTCAATCTTGACATAGAGCCGAGGCAGTTCCACGGCACGGAGGGGTTTGAGCCGGCAAAGGGCAGCTTTATCACGGAAGATGAGATTGACAGGATGTTTATGCGCGGAAGCGGTGTCTCCGAGGGGAAAATGCGTATTTATTCGTTTTTCTGCCAGAGGCACGATGCGAAGGAGCGGGCGGATTTCCTGAAAAATGAGTACGGAACTGGTGGCGGTGGGAACATTGGATATGACGAATGGCATGATTCCAAAGGGATAAAATTCACCCGCTGTGATGACGCTTCCGGTTTTAAAGGGTATGACACGGTAAAAATGAACTGGAACCAGGCACAGAAGCGGATCGGGGAACTGATTGATGCCGGAAGATACTTAAACCCGAAAGAAATGGCGTATACCTCCGAGTATGAAAAGATACGGCTTGCGCGGAGCATATACGCCTTTTATTTTTACTGCCCCAATACCCCGAACCCCAGCAATTCCATTGAATGGGATGTGGATGCGGCGGAGCGGGATTTTAAGCCTATGCTGGATGATGCCAAAATCAGCGCGGCATTGTATGAGGATATGCTGGAATCCTTTGCCACCGTAACGCCGGAAGAAAGCCGCAGTTACGGCATCATGCAGAGGGCTATTGAAGATATGGGCGCATACCAGAGGGGAGAATACTCCCTGTTTACGCCGCTGCCGGAGGAAACCCTGCGGGCGGAAAGGCAGAAAAGGGAGGCGGCAAAAAAGGAAGCAAAAGAGAAGCAGGACGCATCCAGAAAGGAAAAGGAACCTTTAGGGGAACTGGAAGCCGCCGCCCGCGCCCTTGCCAAAAAGCAGAAGAACCTTGCAAAAGAACAGCCGGGGAAAGTGAAAGAAAGGCCGGACGGCCAGCTTACTTTTGATTTTATGGCTGTAAATGAGGAAGATGCAGGGCAGGCGGATACTGCCTCAAGTAAAACCGGTTCTGACCTGGAACAGATAAAGGAGCAGGAGGAAGCCGTCCTTTCCCATTACGATATTGGCTATGGCTTTCTGGGGAACGGCCTGACCGTGTGGAACCGCCTGGAAGAAGAACATGGGGATTATAAGACGGTTGCCCATATAGACGCTGACAGGAGTGTGACATTTTACGATGAAGGTCTGCCGGAGGCCATCAAGGAACAGATACGGAAAGTAGCGGCCGAGACACAGACGAATATTTCCGCCATACAGGAGACGCCTGTATTTTCTACACCAACCCAGGCGGAACCGGAAATACGGGCGGAGGAAGATACAAAAGCGTCCCCTGCGGGGAAATCTGCGGCAGAGTTATACAGGGAAGCGCTTTCCATGCTGAGTGACGTGGTGCGGCAGAGCAGTTTCTATTCTTACCTGCGTGACCGTGAGACGGACTATGACAGCGCAGCGGCAGAACTGGACAATGAACTTGGATTTTTTATCAATGAGATTGTGGAGAGCCAGCCGGATTTATATGATGCTTTCCAGTCCCTTCCCATGTTCAGGGCGTGGATGGTGGAGGATATTTTAGAGCGCACCTATCAGGATGTGGTGACAGACAGAAGGGACGCGATAGAGAGACATGCCGGGGAGCCGGATGCGCCGGAATGGGCAAAGGAAACAGGGGCAGCTTCTGTGCAGAGACAGGCCGCCCCGGAAGATGCGGAACCGATAGAATCCGGAAATACGGACAATCTGCTGACGGAAGAAAACAGAGGGCAGGAAAAAGCCGGCGCGGGAGAGGCGGAGACACAGGATAAGAAGAAGGGCAGGACGTTACCGGAACTGAATTACCGGGCATTTATGCGGCTGTTCCCTGATTTTACCGGCCAGCATTACACCGCTATGCAGTTACGGGCGGGAGAGGCCATGATGCCGCTGCACATAGAGGCTGTGGGCAGCAATGAAATCTCCATAGCACATTATTACCGGCAGAACGGTGATTCTATGGCTGACCCGGAGATGACCTTCCGGATCGACCACGAAAAAGGGACATTGGAGCCGCTTACTTATCAGCAGGACAGCATGGGGATGTACCAGCAGGTTTATCCCGAACCCGGAAGATGGATTCCGAAACTCCGCAAAGATTTAAACCGCTTTGCCAACCAATGGTTCCATAACATCGAAGAACAGAGGTACCGCCCGGAGCGGGCCGTTATGGAGGCAGATGGAGACCGGAAAGAGATTTTCTATCAGGACGGAAAACCCGTCATTAAGGAGGAACCCGCGCCGGTCTTGGAAGGAACAGAAAAAGATACCGGAACCGTGCAGGCAGAAACAGACCTTGCCCCCAATGTGGAGGAATATTTAAACCTCAAAACAGAACATCCGGATAAGCTGGTGGGCGTACAGGTGGGGGAATACATCCTGTTTTACGGCAAAGACGCGGAGGCGGCAGCCCCTGCCCTTTCCGCAAAGCTGCTTACAAGAGAGATTGACGGGCTTGGGGAGACTTCCGTTACCGGGGGCAGGGTATGGCAGGCGGTAGTAAAAGACCTTTTGGAGCATGGGCAGAGCGTTGTCATTGCCAGACCGGACCCGGAGCGCGGGGAAAACGCCCCTTATGAGATTGTAAAGGAGAGGGACATTGCCGACTACATCCCTCTTGGGATGAAGCTGACCATTGACGGGCGGCACATGGAGGTTGACAGCATTGACTATGAAAAAGGGCGTGTCAGCCTGAAAGATCTGGATATGCAGGGGTGGTTTCCGATTTTCCGGGAGGAATCTGTCCCCTTTGTCCGGGAATGTGTGGAACAGGAGTGGGAGAATGATTTAGAACATGGAAATTTCCCGGAAGATATGGCACAGGCAGGGATGGATGCCGGAGGGCAGGCGGAAGAAGCACATGCAGCGCCGGAGCCGGAAAAAGACGCCGTTTACAGAGAAGAAGCGGAAACGCAGGTGCCGGACAGCCGGGATATGGAGGAAGCGAAGCGCCTGATCGAAGATTTCTGCCTTGAGGAATACAATGAGGACAGCGTGGATTTTACCAACCTGGAAGAAGTCGGGATTGCCTACGGCACCACGGAAAACGGCGGCTTTGAGGTTCAGGTGAATGTTGACCTGATCCACTTTTCCTTCAGCCAGTTTGTGGACGGGAAATGTGTGGAGAAACGGCAGTATGACAGCCTGCGGGAGATGATTGACGGGGAACTGGCATTTCTGGACTATGACCAGCTTATCTATGTGGAGCCACATATACAGGAACAGTTGGAGGCCGGCCTGAATGAAAAAATCCGGTGGGAGGAAATGCAGGGAGCCAGGGAAGGCGTTTTCCCTACGGAACCTGAAAGCGCAGACAGGGAGGAAGAAGAACCACCGGAGATGGTGGAGATTGAGGGCGGGCAGGTTATCAACGCAGAAACGGTGGGAGTTTACAGTAAGGGGCTTCCTTATGAGATTGTTGTGGAGAAGCTCCATACCGGCCCTGACCGCAGTAATTTCCGCATCACGGACGATTCGCTGGGAGAGGGCGGGCAGAAAACAAAATACCAGAATAACATCGCTGCAATCCGGACTTTAAAACAGATTGAAGCGGAAAACCGCCTTGCCACACCGCAGGAACAGGAGGTTTTATCAAAATATGTAGGGTGGGGCGGGCTTTACCAGGCATTTGACGCGGATAATCAAAAATGGGGGAAGGAATACGGAGAACTAAAGGAACTGCTGACCCCGGAAGAATATGAATCGGCGCGCAGCACAGTCTTGAATGCCCACTATACAAGCCCTGTTGTGATTAAGGCAATGTACGAAGCGGTAAAACGCATGGGCTTTAAGCCGGGGAACATCCTGGAGCCGTCCTGCGGCATCGGGAACTTCTTCGGGCTTGTGCCGGAAGAATTTGAAAAATCGAACCTTTACGGCGTAGAACTGGATTCCCTGACCGGGCGCATCGCAAAGCAGCTTTACCAGAAAGCGGATATTACCGTGGGCGGGTTTGAAACCACCGACCATCCGGGCGACTTTTTTGACCTTGCGGTGGGGAATGTGCCTTTCGGGGAGTACAAGGTGCATGACAGGCAGTATGATAAGCAGAATCTTTTGATACACGATTATTTCCTCACAAAAACACTGGACAAAGTGCGTCCGGGCGGCGTTGTGGCCTTTATTACCTCAAAGGGGACAATGGATAAGGCAAACGGCAGGGTGCGGGAGGCGCTGGCGCAGAAAGCCGACCTTTTGGGGGCAGTGCGCCTGCCGAATAACGCATTTAAAGCCAATGCGGGTACGGAGGTGACGGCGGACATCCTGTTTTTCCAGAAACGGGGCAGCGCGCCGGAAAAGCTCCCGGATTGGGTGAACGTAGGACAGACAGAGGACGGCGTACCCTTAAACAATTATTATCTGCAGCACCCGGAGATGGTGCTGGGCAGGATGGCTTTCTGGGAGAATATGTACGGAAATGCCACGGAAACGGCATGTATACCGCTTGAAGGGGCTGACCTGAAAAAGCAGCTTGCAGAGGCGGTAACGCATATCGGGGCACCGGATCAAGAACTCCTGCACATGGACGCGCCGGAGCAGGAAGGAAAAGAAAAAGAGGAAACCATACCGGCAGACCCGCAGGTACGCAATTTCAGCTTTGCCGAAAAGGACGGGAAACTCTATTTCCGGGAAAACTCGCGCATGAAGCGCATGGAAGTCGGGAAAATGCCTGCCGCCCGCATCCGGGGCATGATCGCGATCCGGGACAGCGCAAGGCAGCTCATAGATTTACAGCTTAACGGTGCGGATGATGCACAGATCGGGAAAGAGCAGGAGCGGCTCAATACACTCTATGACAATTTCCAGAAGAAATACGGCCTGCTTAACAGCGCCGGGAACCGCCTTGCTTTTAGACAGGATTCCTCTTACCCGCTGTTATGTTCCCTGGAGGTATTGGACGAGGAAGGGAATTTAAAGCGCAAGGCTGATATGTTCACAAAGCGGACAATCCAGCACCGGCAAAGCGTTACAAGCGTGGATACGGCGGTGGAGGCGCTGGGCGTTTCCATCGGGGAGAGGGCCTGTGTGGATTTGGGATTCATGGCATCCCTGATGGGCGGGAGCGATAAAATACCGCAGATCATTTCAGACTTAAAGGGCATTATCTTCAAAGACCCGGACAGCGGCCCGGCTGTCATTTCGGAGGAAAATACGGACTGGCAAAAGGGCTGGCAGACTGCGGATGAATACCTTTCCGGCAATGTGCGGAAAAAACTGGAAAGGGCAAAAAAAGCAGCGGAGGAATACCCGGAATTTGCCGCCAACGTAGAGGCGCTTACTGCGGTGCAGCCGAAAGACCTGACTGCGCCGGAAATAAGCGTCCGCATCGGCGCACCCTGGATAGATACAAAATATTACAGGCAGTTTTTGTTTGAACTGCTCCAGACACCGGGGCGGCTCCAGAACGGGAGAATAGACGTGATGTATTCAGACGTGACAGGGGAATGGAGGATAAAGGGAAAATCGGAGGACAGCATCACGAACACCCGCGTCCACACCACCTACGGCACAAAGCGGATCAATGCCTATGAGATTTTTGAAGCCAGTTTAAACCAGCGCAGCGTCCAGATTTTCGATACGCACACGGATATAGAAGGGAAAGAAACCCGTGTGCTGAATGAGAAAGAGACGGCCATCGCGCAGCAGAAGCAGGATGCCATGAAAGAGGCTTTCCATGACTGGATTTTCAAAGACCCGGACAGGCGCGCGGATTTATGCGGCATTTACAACAAGCTGTTCAATTCCACCCGTCCCCGCGAATATGACGGGAGGCATATCAATTTTATCGGGATGAACCCGGAGATAAAGCTGGAGCCGCACCAGAGGAACGCGGTCGCGCGTATCCTGTACGGCGGTAATTCGCTGCTCGCCCATGTGGTAGGCGCGGGAAAGACGTATGAGATGATAGCGGCGGCGATGGAGAGCAAGCGGCTTGGACTGTGCAAAAAATCCATCATGGTTGTGCCGAACCACCTGACGGAACAGTGGGGCGGCGATTTTTTAACCCTTTACCCCGGCGCGAAGGTGCTTGTAGCCACAAAAAAGGATTTTGAGCCGAAGAACCGCAAAAAGTTCTGCGCGCGGATTGCCACCGGCGATTATGACGCGGTTATCATCGGCCACTCGCAGTTTGAGAAAATCCCTATTTCACCGGAGCGGCAGGGGGCCATCATACAGGGACAGATTGACGAGATCGTGGATGCCATTGCGGAAGCGAAGGCAAATAAAGAGGAAAAATTCACGGTCAAGCAGATGGAAAAAACAAAAAAGAACCTGGAAGCTAAGATTAAGAAACTTTATGACAAGAAAAAAGATGACACCGTTACCTTTGAGGAGCTGGGCGTTGACCGTCTTTTCGTAGACGAGGCACATAGTTTTAAAAACCTTTACATGCATACGAAAATGCGTAATGTTGCGGGCATCAGCCAGACGGACGCGCAGAAGTCCAGCGATATGTTTGCAAAGTGCCGCTATATGGATGAAATCACTGGCGGGCGCGGCGTGGTCTTTGCCACCGGCACCCCGGTAAGCAACTCAATGGTAGAACTTTATACCATGATGCGCTATCTCCAGTACAGTATGCTGGAGGAAGGATACCGGGACAGCACGGGGAAGGTGCGGAGCCTGAAACACTTTGACAACTGGGCGGCGACCTTCGGGGAGCAGGTGACGGCGGTGGAATTAAAGCCGGAGGGGACGGGGTTCCGCTTAAAGACCCGGTTTGCACGTTTTTATAATCTGCCGGAACTGATTAACCGCTGGAAAGAGGCTGCTGACATCCAGACGGCGGATATGTTAAAGCTCCCGGTGCCGGAAGCGGAGTATATCACGATACAGACGGAACCTAGCCAGGCGCAGAAAGCGATGGTACAGTCCCTTGCGGAGAGGGCGGAAAAAATACGGAAGGAGAAAATAGACCCCCGGATCGACAACATGTTGAAGATAACGTCGGACGGGCGCAAGTTAGCTTTAGACCAGCGCATTATGAACCCGTTGCTTCCTGATGACCCCGGAAGCAAGGTGAACGCCTGCGTGGACAATGTATTTAGAATCTGGCAGGAGAGTACGGAAACAAAGGGCACACAGCTCATCTTTTCAGACCTCTCCACGCCGAAGGGGAGGGCGGAGCCGAAAAAGGAAGAAGCAAAAGAGGGAGCAGAGGGAGCGGAAGCTGAGGGGGAAGCCGCAGCAACGGAGGAAGAAACCATCATGGAGGCAAGCGTCTATGAGGACATCCGCAAGAAGCTGATCGCAAAGGGAATCCCGCCGCAGGAGATCGCTTTTATCCATGATGCCAATACAGAGGCGCAGAAAGCGGAACTGTTTGCAAAAGTGCGGAATGGACAGGTGCGCGTGCTTCTCGGCAGCACACAGAAGATGGGGGCCGGAACCAACGTGCAGACAAAACTCGTAGCGTCCCATGACCTGGACTGCCCCTGGCGTCCTGCGGATTTGGAGCAGCGCGCCGGGAGGATTGTAAGGCGCGGCAACGAGAATAAAAAGGTAAGGATTTTCCGGTATGTCACAAAGGGCACCTTTGATGCCTACACCTGGGGGCTGGTGGAGTCGAAGCAGAAATTTATCGGCCAGATCATGACCTCCAAAAGCCCGGCCCGCTCCATTGAGGATGTGGACGCCACCGCCCTGTCCTATGCGGAGGTGAAGATGCTGGCCACGGGTGATACCAGGATTAAGGAAAAAATGGATTTGGATATCCAGGTGACGAAGCTGAAAATGCTGAAATCCAACCACCAGGCGCAGCAGTACGAGATGCAGGATAAAGTGCGGGGCTATTACCCCAATAAGATAAAAGAAACCCAGCTTTACATCGACTGCCTGAATGCCGACCTGCCGGTACTGGAGGCACATCCGGCCAAAGAAGATGCTTTTTCCATGACTGTTATGGGGACGGCATACACGGAGCGCAAGGAAGCGGGCAAGGCAATCGTGGCGGCCTGCCGTCTGATGGATGACCCAGGCAAGGAGATTGAACTTGGGGAGTACCGTGGTTTTCCCATGAAACTGTGCTTTGACGGCGCGAAATTCAAAGTGACCATGAAACAGCACCTGACCCATACGGCGGAACTTTCCGATGATGTGGTGGGGAACATTACCCGTATTAACAATGCGCTGGAGAAAATCCCCCAGAGCCTGGAACGCCACAAGGAGAATATGGCGCGCCTGCACAAAGAACTGGAAAGCGCGAAAGAGGAAGCGGAGAGGCCCTTTGCACAGGAGGCGGAACTTCTGGAAAAATCCGCGCGTCTGGCGGAACTTAACACGGTGCTTGACAACGAGGAAAAAGGGCGCGGCGGGGAACCGGCGCGGAAGCTGGAGGAAGATGAGGGGCGGGGGAATGAAAAACCCTCCATCCTGAAAAGTTTAAAAGAATATGAGCGGCCTGCGCCGGTTCCTTATGGAGCGGAGCGCGGGCAGGAAAGGGAGGCGATCTGATGCGGAAAGAGGAGGGGCGCACCATCGGGCTTTACTTTATGGTAAGCCCGGAGGAAATGGCCCTGATCAGGAAAAAGATGGAACAGGCAGGCACAAAGAACAAACGTGCCTACCTGCGGAAGATGGCGGTTGACGGCTATATCGTCAATCTGGATATGGGGAGCGTGAAGGAGCTTACAAAACTTCTGCGCTCCCTGGCGGCAAACACAAACCAGATTGCCCGCCGCTGTAACGAGACGCGCAGCCTTTACGCTGAGGATGTAGAGGATCTGCGGAAAGGCTATGCGGCGGCACAGGCGGGGCTTCTGGAACTGTTAAGGAAATTTGCAAGCCTGTAGGGACATACGGGCGCAGGGATTAGCTTCTCTGCGCCCACTTTTTTTATTTGGAGGTGATAGGGATATGCCGGGAGTGACAAAGGAACAGATCGCACGGGCGAAGGAATGGGATTTACTGTCTTATTTACAGGCTTTTGAGCCGCAGGAATTACGAAAATGCGGAGGAAGGGAATACCGGACCGTGACCCATGACAGCCTGAAAATCTCCAACGGCAAATGGAACTGGCACAGCCGGGGGATCGGGGGCAGGACGGCGTTAGATTATCTGGTCAAGGTGCGCGGCATGGATTTTGTTTCAGCGGTGGAGACGCTCTGCGGGGAACGGGGTGCGGCTGTCCGGACGCCCTCTGAGATTCCATCCGGAGAGAAACCCGGAAAGCCGTTTACACTGCCGCAGGAAAACCGGTGCGGGACGGCGGCAGTGTCCTATCTGCTGGGCAGGGGGATTGATGCGGAAGTGATCAGCCAGTGCATCAGGGAAGGGATTCTGTATGAGTCCCGCGGCTACCATAACTGTGTCTTTGTGGGAAAAGACAGTGCGGGGAAAGCGCGTTATGCCTGCCTGCGCGGGATATACGGCACTTTTAAAAATGATGTGGACGGGAGCGATAAGCGTTACAGTTTTTCGCTGCCCTCTGCGGAGAAAGACAGCCCCTATGTTGCCGTGACGGAAAGCCCCATTGACGCGCTTTCCGTAGCGTCCTTACTTAAAATGCAGGGGGAGGACTGGACGAAGAACCATTACCTTTCCCTGGGCGGCACGGCTCCCCGTGCGCTGCTTGGGTTCCTGCATGACCATCCGGCTGTCAACTGCATCAGCCTGTGCCTGGATAATGACAGGGCAGGGCTTTCCGGCATGGAGAAAATCAGGGAGGCGCTAAAGGAAGATGCAGAACTTTCCCGGCGCGTCAGGGTGGTCGTGGATAACCCGCCGCCCGATTTCGGTGGGAAAGACTATAATGAGCTGTTGCAGAAAGCAGCCGCCAGGTATGCGGCGGCAAAAAGGGAAAAGACAAAGCCGGGCTGCGGCATGGAAAAATAAAAAGGAAGGGGGATACGGATATGGCAATTTCAGACCTGCTCCCACGGAAGGCAATGGGGAGCAAGACGCGGGGGCAGACGCTCCATGACCGGCTGGATTATGACCAGAAAAAGGAAAAGACCGAGGACGGGGAATTGGTATCGTCCTATATGTGCTGCCCGGAAACCGCCGCTGAAGAATTTGAGATGAGCAAACTGATCTACGAAACGTCCACCGGGCGGAGCCAGCCGAAAGACAGGGATATCATTGCCTACCGTATCATCCAGTCCTTCAAGCCGGGGGAGATCACGCCGGAGGAAGCGAATAAGCTGGGGTATGAACTGGCGATGAAATTTACAAAAGGGAAGCATCAGTTTATTGTTTCAACCCATGTGGATAAAGCCCACATCCATAACCATGTGGAGTTTAACAGCACCAATTTAGAGTGTGACGGCAAATTCAACAATTATAAAAATTCCTCGTTCGCCCTGCGCAGGCTCAATGACCAGATATGCAGGGAACACGGTTATTCCGTGATCGAAAACCCGAAAGCGAAAGGGCAGCGGTATCAGGAAAAAGCGGCGGCAAAACGGGGGCGCAGCTTTAAGGAAAGGCTGCGGCAGACGATTGACGGGGCGCTTCCCGGATGCAGGGATTTTGAAGAATTTTTATCCCGTATGCGGGCAGAGGGATATGAGATCAAGCGCCGGGGAAAGTCTTTGGAGTTCCGTGCGCCGGGGCAGGAGAATTTCACTCGTTCTTTCCGTCTGGGGGAGGACTATACGGAGGCCGCATTAAAGGAACGGATCGGCAAAGCCCGCACCGGGACGGAGACAAAATCAAAAGGCCAGACAGCAGCAAGGGATGTCAACCTCCTTGTGGATATCCAGGCAAAAATGCAGGCAGGAAAAGGGAAAGGCTATGAACGGTGGGCGAAAGTTTTCAACCTGAAAGAAGCGGCAAAGACTTTAAATTTCCTTGTGGAGAACGGCGTGGCCGATTATGGGGAACTGGCGGCGCGGGCAGATGCTGCCGGGGAAAAATTTGATGCGCTTTCTGTCCGCATCAGGCAGCTTGAGGGGCGCATGGCCGGGAACGCGCAGTTAAAAACGCACATCATCAATTACTCCAAAACGCGGGAGGTTTATAAGGAATATAAGAAGTCGCGCCACAAAAAAGAATACCTTGCCGGACACGCGGAAGAAATTAAAAAGCATGAGGCGGCAAAGGCGGCCTTTGATGCGCTGGATGGAAAGCCGATACCGAAAGTGGCACAATTATCTCAAGAATATGCCGCGCTCCTGGCAGAGAAAAAAGAGTGCTATGAGGAATATAAGGCGGCGCGGAAAGAAATGGTAGATTACCAGACGGCGAAGCACAATGTTGATATTATTTTAGGTCTGGAACCGCAGGAAGCGGAGAAGAAAAAAGAAACGGAACGCTGACAGTAAAAAAAGAGGAAACCAGAGGGGATTGCCCTTTTGGTTTCCTCTTTTTTTATTGCTCTTTTTCAGGAAATGGCGGCTGCGGGGAATGGTATCATTTTTCGGAAGATTGCGAATTTAGTATTGCTTCCGCTTTATCTGCGCGTTCATGCTCCCGCTTCCACAATTCTTCATTTATCTCTATGCTCTTGCCCCAGGAAAGGAGCGTTATAAAGAGGGCAGTCCGTAAATCTTCTTCGGGAATCTGTGCGACGGCGGACATAAGTTCATCACGGTCGGTTATCCCGGATAACGATTTGAAATCTTCATAAGTGAACATGTTTTTTCCTCCCATGTATGATAGGCTTTATTATAATGGTGGATTGGGAAAAAAGCAAGAAACCGCAGACTTGATTCTGCCTGTGCTATAAAAGGAACATAAGTTTTTCCTTCCTGCGCGGAGGTGCGGGAAGCAGCGACCGCATGGGAGAAAACTCAGGCTGTGCATGAGTGGAAAGCCACGCCGCAAGGCGTGTTCGCAAAAGAACGAAAGTGATTTTTGCCGGGGATTGGGGTGTCCCCAACAAGCATAGCGAGGCACCGTAAGGTGCCGGAGCGGGGATAGCGATATTCGTAAAGAATATCGTTATCCATTGCTTGCCACTGCTAAAATTACTGGTTATAAAAAACCCGTGTTCATTTTTGAACCCTCTGAACCCACTCATATTTTCAGCACCACATCTACATAAAACTCCGTTCCGCTGTTGGAAGCCTGTGCCGAACCGCCGTACTTTTCTGCTGCTGCTGCAATGGCAGCAAGCCCGATCCCGTTTCCGCCGTGCTTCGTGGAACGGTAGCCGTCCTTCCCTTTCCGCACCCTGCCGTCAAAGTTGTTGGTGGAAACGATGTACAGACTGCTTTTATGGCGGATTTCCGTGGTCAGGCAGAAATACCGCCTGCCCTCCGGCACGGTAAGGCACCCGTCGATGGCGTTCTCTATCAGGTTCCCGAACAGGGAAACGATGTCAAGTTCATTGGCAGGCGTAAGCTCCGGCAGTTCAAT
>CAJTVD010000089.1 GCA_910579495.1 uncultured Lachnospiraceae bacterium | reverse complement strand
TTTTCCCTGAAAATCTTTTTAAAATAACTCTTGACTATTTACCAAATTGCTTTCTTATTGTGTGCGGGCTTACCAGGATATCTGGATGCCATTCGCCATGATTTCAGCCGCCAGCCCGTTACGCTCAAAAACCTGCAGAAGCCGGGGCCAGTACGTTTTTTCCGGAAAGCCGGCAAGGTGCTCTTTTGCCACCTCCTCCGTATCTTCCTCGATGCAGATATCACCGTCCTCATGGATGGTCAGACGGCTGTGGCCTCTGGAATTTAAGTCTGCCACAAGAGCTTCCAAAACCTTCCTTCCCTGGACTTCATACCAGATCTGGGGGTCTACCGGCTGCTTATTGGGCGGAATGGTATCTTCCGGTTCACATCCTCCGGCCTCTGAGAGGGGAACGATCTTTAACATGTTACAGTTGATGCTGGCATCCTGATCCACACATACATCTGCATGGTCAAAATCCGGGATGCCGTAAAGGCGGATGCGTCCGGTTCCTCCCGCCAGCACTAATTTTTCCGGTCTCTTTTCGCACCACTCCCACCGTACATCAGGATAAACTGCCCGTAGATAGGCAGAGATCCGGTGGTTGACATGGCGGAGCAGCAGCAGTTCCGTTTCTGAGGCTTCCATGACAGGAAATGCAGGGGGCTGTGAAGAGGCGATCCCTTCCGCCAGGCGTTTCCTTGTAAGCTGTTCACGCATCCTGCGGCGTTTTGCCTGCTGCATGTAAGGCCGTAAGAGTACCGCTGTGACCCACAGCCCCCAAAGGGTGAATACCCCGATCAGGAGCCAGGACTGCCAGGCACCCCTTATCAGTGCCAGTATGGCGATAACTGCCCCCACAAGAATGCTGATGCTGCCCCACAGGGCTTTGTCGCTTTTCATTTTTTACCATCCTTTCTTTGTTATTGTTAAAAGTAACCTGCATGTTCTGCATGCACAAAAAAAGAGGAACCATACCGGCTTTTCAGTATCATTCTGAAAACCGGTACGGTTCCTCTTCTGGAGCCGGAATGGGAATCACTCCGGCAGGGACTCGCGTTCTCCGTCCAGTACCTCCACAGGGGGAGGGGCGGATTCTGCGGTCTCAGGGTCATTTGGAAAATCGGCGGGGCTTTCCTTTGGAAAGCGGCCGGGAAGAAATCCAAAGTTGGACAGATAGATCTTTAAGACCTTCGCCTTTTCCTTCCCATGGCTTGAGGTACAGTCCACCAGCCGCTGTGTGCCGGTGATCCATAACCGGCTTTCCTTCTTTACACCAAGCTGCATCAGGCGGGATACCTCATCATCCCATGCCCAGACCTGGTAATACTGGAACTGCCCCTTGCCGGTCTGCTCGGTAAAACCGAAACAGACATAGGTGGAATCTCTCTGGCTCTTTTGGGGAACCAGGTCATTCTCCACACGTCCAAATGCAAAAATCTGTGCCATAACACTCCTTTCTGCCACTGGCCTTGTTATCTATAAAAAAAGTGCCAGCAGGAATCCGGCCCATATGGGCGCAGCAATGCCACTGACACTTATATACAAACTTAACAGCGTGTGCAATGCGACTGTCTCATCGCTATACAGACAAAACCGTCTGCAATCCTGCAAGGATACGCACAAAAATCAATTACAAGGTAAGTATAACACCATATATTGTGTCTGTCAAGTTTATATATACTATATATAGATATTTAAAGCGGCGAAATACAATATTTTGTAGTTGGAAGCCATGCAAATATGTAAAGGTTCCTATATATAAACAGGAATCAAGACCCTGTTATTCTGCAGAATCTGATTTTTTTGTTTCCAGCCTGTTGTCCGGCAGGCCGGAATCGTAGCCTAAAAACAGATCCGTGGAGAGGGAGGCGTTCAGATATTCACTGCCCAGGGAAGGGCGGGAGGCTTTCCGGAAATAGAAGCAGTAAACTCTGTCCGGTTTTATTTTTATCTGTCTCCCCAAAAGTAAGATAACAGCAGCTCCCCGGCTGTCTGTAAGCTCTATTTTTTGATACCTGCGTAACGGCTGTGAGGAAACGGCTGTGCAGATGCCCGTGATGGTCTCATAGTCCCCACGCAGGATCACGATCAGGAGCCCCATGCTGCGCAGCAGGCAGCAGAAGAAGATAATGCCGCTCAAAACCAGCAGGAGCCGGTCGCGGGAAATAAAAAATGCAGCGGCAGCCATCAGGAGGATGGCGGTTCCTGTAAGCAGGAAAAGAAAAACTTTCAGCCGGAGGGTAAAAGGAGAGTTCAACCATTGTTCCATAAGTATCATATCCTTTCAAAAATAATCTGCTGGCGCAGGTACAGGTTCGCAACTGCAAGCGTGACCGCCTGGCTTTTAGCGGAAAGCTGCATCAGGCAGCTGATGTTGTCGCTGGTGGTATCCGGATCGTCATAAAGGCCGTCCAGTATGCTCTCTTCCGTGGGGAAAGAACGGATATCCTTTTCCATGCACCGGATCAGTTCTGCTGTGGAGAGCAGTGCCTGTCTGGCAAGGGCCATGACCTGTTTTTCGTTTTCGGTACGCTGGTCCCGGCGGAACAGTCGGCCGGCAGCAGAAAACGGCACATGGTTCACAAAGACCAGCTTCAAAAATGACAATATCCTTAGAAGGCGGGAGCCATCTGTGGGAATGATGTACATGGAAGAGAGCAGGTCATAAAGGGCATCATATTCGGTTTCCCCTTTGCCGCAGACCAGCAAGCCCCGTGTCAGCAGCCGCTCCACGCACTCCCGCCAGGGACGGTCTACCACATCCTCCTGCCCCGGAAAAGTCTTTGCATAGAGCAGACCGATCTCCTCCATGCGGACGATCCGCCAGTTCAGGCAGCTCCAGATGACCATTTCCTGGACATCAACCATGTATTCCTTTCCCCCAAGAACAATGACGGGGCAGTAGCGCCGGCAGCCGTTGGTCCTGCGCTCAAAGCGTCCGACAGCCGTGTAAAGTGTTTTTAATGCCATAAAAAATCCTCCTGTGTTTTTATTCCGGTTAGGTAGGAGACTGCCTGGGGCGGCAGTCATAAAAGCCCTGACAGAAACAGCCTGTCTTTCCGAAGCTTCTGGGCGGCGCGGGAGATCCATGCGCCTACATGGGGAGGCGGCACATGATACAGACCGGCAATGTCGGAAATGCTCATGCCTTTCAGCTTCAGCTCCAGGGCTTTGACGCCGAGCTTTGCCACACCCTGATATTTCTTTTCGGCCCATGCGAGAAGGTCAAGGGTTTCTATCATATTTAACTGTGCGTGAAAGTCATCCGGCTGTGCTACAGGCTCCCCGTCAGCGAGCAGTTCCCCATGCAGGCCCACAGCCAGGTATGTAATGCGGCGCTGTTTCAGGCACATCTGCCGGCAGTAGGAGAGCAGGCCATTACGCACGATCTTTTTGGCATAGGTGGGGAACTGGGAACGTGCGGGATCATAGGTGGCTGCCGCATGACACAGCCAGATGCAGCCTTCCTGATACAGATCCTCATATCCGAATCCGTAAATGGTTTCATTGACATGGATGCTCTCCATGATGACCCAGTAGACAAGGGAAAGGTTTTTCTCCACCAGCGCCTGCTGTTCTTTCGTTAAAGGATTGTTTCGCTTCATAAATACCGCCTCCTTTCATGCCGCCATGCCGCTGTCCGAGTCTGCGGGGGAGCGGCACAGGGTAATAACCCGTTCACACATCTCTTCTGAAAACATGCCGATATGGGCCTGGCTTTCATCAAGCCCCAGTTTTGCCTGGAGCCATACGTAGACCGCCCATTTGTCCATATGCCGTTCTATCCGCAGCTTTTCTAACGCCCGGTGTGCCAGGATACGCTTGCGCCGCAGCCTGCGGTCTGCCATGGTTCCCATGGGTTTCCGGTCCTTTTTATGGGCGCTTACATAGGCGTCACAGGCGGGCCAGCGGGAGCAGACATACAGATAGCTTTTCCGGTCAATGGTATCCGCCCCGTAGACGGTGCTGGCAGGCCGGCAGATGGCCGGAGAGCCGCAGTAAGGACATTTCAGGTTATATTTTTTCATGGTTTTCATTTGCCACCTCCGTTCCTGCCATTTATGGCAGATTTGATTTCTTTCATTTTCCTTTTTCAGAAGCAATGGTATTTATCAGAAGCCCGACATAGTTCCATGAGCGGGCAGCCTGTGGAAGATACGGTGTGCCACTCGATATACAGGCCGTATACGCTCTCAAAGGTTCGTTTACCTATCACAGCCTGACAGCTTTCCGGTTCGATAGATTCCCCGGACAGCTGCTGTAAGACTTTCGCAGGCATAAGGATCGGAGAGCCGTCTGCATCCACAGCCATCAGGAATCCTTCACAGGGGGGAGACTGGCCGTGAGGGCAGACAGTATGGTTGCATTTGATAAACAGGGCGTTGTGCCAACAGCCGCGTACTGCTTTTAAAAAAGGATAAATAGTACACTTTTTTTGATTCAATTTCATTCACCTCCTGCACACATGAATCATTTGAATTGAAAATCATCTGTAATGAAGGTGTAGATATCTGCTCACTTTCATTACCCACCTTTTGAAATCCCTAAATGGCCAATTTGAACTAAAAAATTCTTAAATTTTTATAAAGTTCAATCAGTTCTTTCAAAAATCCCTTATAAAAATAAAAAAGGAGGGCCAGACGCAAAATTCTGCGGCCTGGCCCCGAAAGTTTTTATTCCGTTGTATTATCCGAACAGTCCTTCAATCTCCCGCGTGATCCTGGGGATGACCGTATCATTGAAGATCAGGGTAAGCGCCGCCAGGAGCAGAGCGCCCAGCACTACTGCAATGATAATCTTCACGGCATCCGAGATATAGAAATCCCCGCGCTGGTTGGAGACTGCCATCCGGGCACGGATGATGAACTGGTCTGCTTTGTTACGGATACAGGTTGTGAGTTTTCTCATGGAAATTTCCTCCTACTTATTTATTCATGTATGGTTACAAAGGTACAATATCGGATTTTTAAGGCCGCCTGAGCGGTCTTTTCCGCCTGTCTTTTCTGCCTTTCGGCCTGTCCTGGCAGGGGGCAGGCTTCTGGCGGAGCAGCCGGCGGAACCGCTGTTTTTCTGCCTCCGCCTGGGACGGCAGGGGACGTTTTTGGTGTCTTTTCATAGGCAACTCCTGTCTGTATTCTTTCCGCCGTGGAAGGGCGGCGTTGTCTGCTGGCTGCTGTAAAATGCCGTGCTAAGGAAAACCGCTGGGGTACAAGTGACCGCCTCCTTTCCGTAGGGCTGTTCTGCAGAGGGCCTGCGGCAAAAGCGGCTCTGCATTTATCCAAAGAATGCGCCAAGGGAGCTTAGAACTTCCGTACAGAGGACTACCAGGTAGATGATCATGATACAGATCAGCATCATCATAGAGTACCGCTGGATTTTTTTCGGCCGTTTGGCTGCTTCTTTTTTCAGGTTGTTCTGTTCAATCTGCCTCATGTCGAAACAGATCATTTTGAAGTACATACGCTGGTCATCCCCACGCAGAACGCCCACCAGACCCCGCACCACATCCGAGAGCATAGGACTCCCGATACGGGTTTCAAAGCGGATGAGGGCATTTTCGTAATTTCCAGTCTTCATGTCTGCTATGGTCTGGTCCAGTTCGGCGCCAAAATCCCGGCCAGCTACTCTGCGGTAGGAAGTCAGTATTTTCAGCACATCCCGGTCGTTTTCCAGATTTTGCCCAATGGTCAGGGCAAAGCGGGGGATTTCCGCTTCAATGAGCTTGCGCCGTTTTTTTACAAAATCAAATGCTGCATAATAGGTAGAAAACCATAATGCTACGGCCGTTCCGATCAGAACCGGTACAAAAAGCGGCATCAGGAACGCCAGAGGGATGGCGCTAAGCCCGACAGCTCCGGCGGTTACCCATGCCCTGGCGGTGTAAACTTCCGGGGTCAGCTCCAGCCCGGCAATGTTGAGCGCTGCCTGCAGTTTATTTCTTTTTAACTTGTCCAGCCGCAGGTAAGGGGCGAACAGTCCGGCGATTTTCGTGATATACACATCCAGGAGCTGTTCCTTTTTCGTTCCCTGCTGTTTCCGGGCCAGCATCATCATTTTAGATGTTTTGCTGGTAGGAATGTCCGCGAAGGCTGTGGACAGATTGTAGACTGCGAAGCCAAAAAAGATGATAGCGATCAGTGCTAACAGTGTCATGTGCCGTCACCTCCATACTCAATGGGCTTGCTGAGTTTCATGATCTGCGTCAGTGCAAACAGGATAATGGCTGCACAGATAGCCAGAGCAATCTTGCCCGGTGTAGTGTAGATCAGGGTATGAAACCAGTCCTTGTTGAGGAAATACAACAGAGGGACATTGGCAATGACCAGAAACATCATGGTAATGGCCTCCCGCCTGGGTCCCTGCATCATGGCCTCCAGCTCCGACTGCACCACACGGACATCGGAAAATTTCTGCACGATGGTCGGCAGCGTATTTTTCATGGAACGGTCCGACTGGCACTGGATCAGGATATTGGCCCATTCGTGAAAGACCCGGTTGGGGATCTTCATTTTCAGGGAATTGATAGCACTGGTCATATTGGCGTTGATCAGTTCGCTTTCATATACAAATGCCTCAAAGTTCGCCTTGATGGGCTCATTGATATAAGGCAGGTTCTCCCTTACGGAGCGGAGCAGATCCTCCGTCCGCAGGTAGGAAGTGGTGACGATGGAGATCGCCGTTTCCAATTCCTCGTTCAGGTGTTTTTTATAGCTGGCCGCCGTACTGCGGAGATACCACATGGGTAGGAGAGAGAAACCGATGCCCAGGATAGGAACCAGATATACGTTGCCTATCAGGAGTGCAAGGACTGCTCCCACCGCAAAAAGAATCAGGGTCAGCCGGGTAACTGCCTCATAGCGGTCGGCCCGTCCGGTATCCTTTAAGATCTGTTTGATCTCATAATCCTGATTAAAAAATCCTTTTGCAGGCGTTCCCATCAGTACGTTCAGCTCATCTGAGAGGGTTGCCGTCTTCCTTCCTGTATTGAAAATAACATCCGTAAAATCCCGTGGGCGTACTTCAAAGAGCGCAAGGAATCCGGCACTCAGCAGCGTAAAACAAATAAGATAGATCCAGTGCAATTATTTCACCTCCCTTCCGGATGGCTTTTTTCGGGGTGTTTCTTTCGCAGACATTCCGCCGTCTGAGAATTCCTGCAGTTCTTTGTAGGAAATCCCATTATCTAAAAGCCGTTTTTTTAATGTTTCTGACATGGTTTCCATCTTGCGGTGGTGGCCTACTACGTGGGCGCTTCCATGTTCATCCGTTACGTTATCCACTACTTCGTATTTATAGAGGGAACGGTACAGAAGTTTCCCATCCAGGTAATCCTCACCCTCGATGATCTCCATGATCTTCCGGGAACGGTCTTCCAGCTGCTTGGTAAACACTACCACCGGGTAGGCTTCCACCATGATCTGCATCAGGATGGAATCGTCCATGTTATACTTCCGTTTGGCAAGAGTCATCATACGGCGGTAGGTACTCTCACAGGAGTTGGAGTGGATAGTGGTACAGACCGTATGACCGGTACGGGAGCTTTCGGCTGCAGACAGGCTTTCCGCTGCTGACCGCATTTCCCCTACGCCGATCACATCCGGATGCTTTCGCAGTACCCGTTCCAGAAGGAAATCCTGGTTGATGTTCATGGAAGGGTTCTCATGGGGCCTTGTGAGCAGATGCACCACGGAGTTTAAAATATTTCCCTCATCATCCCGTTTTACCAGGTCAAACTCCCGGCTGCCTTCTTCTATGGTGATAAGGCGGCGGTTGTTTGGGACGTTGGATAAGAGCCATGCCATGATGGTTGTCTTTCCGGAACCGGTGGAACCGGCAATGCACACGGAAACCCCATAGCGGATGCAGGAGGTCAGGAAATGGAGCATCTCTGGCGTGGCGCTCCCGGAATCCAGGAGCTTTTCCTCTGAAACCGTATTCTGGTTGACGATACGGATGGAGGCATTGATCCCCACCTCTGAATCCACAATGGGCGTTTTATCCACAGAGATACGGATATTTTTATCAAGGAAACCGATGACCGATGGCATGGTATCGTCAATGACCATGCCGCAGGCGTTCAGCATACGCCGCACAACATCAATGGCATGCTGAGGGGAAGAAAATTTATCAGGGATCTTGATGCTGCGCCCGCTGTTCATGATGACCTCGATGTCGTTATATGCGTTGATGTTCACTTCCTCCACGCCGGGCTGGTAGATCCATTTCTTCAGGAAGGAGTAGCCGGCCATGTCTTCATAAAGCCTGGCGCAGAGCTGCTCTGTAGTAAGTCCCTTGACAGCGTACTTGCGTTTGACCAGGTACTGTACCATCAGCTCTTTTAGTACGGTGACGGCACGCTCTGAATCATTTTCTCCGGCACCGGCTATGGTGGAGGCATGGTTTTCGGAAAAGTAGCGCTGTACATCCTCCAGTACCTGCTCATAGGTCAGGGCACCGTTTTCCGTGGGGGCAAAGAAAATATCATTTAAGTTATTCATCACTGTCTACCTCCCTGTATCCATCTTCCCAGTCCTGTTCATCTTCCTCCTCTCCGTATTCACTGTCTTCATATTCCGCCTCATAAGCTTCCTCTTCCTGACGCTCTGCAGCTTCCATCTGCTCCAGGGCATCCAGGACCTTATTTAAGGATGCAGTATATTTGGAGTTGCAGTATTTGATGGCCTGGAACATGCCCCCTTCGGTGGCACAGCGGTCAATCTCCTTCCCATAAGGCAGCAGGCCGTCAAACCCGCCGATGATATATCCCATTTCATCAAAGGCGTGGAAAGGGCGGGCCATGCCTGCAAAGGTCATGTGCTCATGGTAGTGGAAACGCCCGTCCGCCAGCAGAGGCTGGTGGGCCTTCAGGTAATTGATGCCCTTCAGATCCGGAGTCACAATACGAAGTACCAGATCCCCGGATTCAATGGCGGCCGGCGTGAATACGTTGGTCATAGCAGAACCACAGTCCAGGATGACATAATCCACCAGCCTTTTTGCAGAGGAAATAAGCTGTAAAACCATCTGGTAATCTGTTTCCGGATAGCTTAACGGGTTCTCTCCGGCACAGTATCCCATAAGGCCGATATAGGGATAATTTTTCAGCACCGTTACATGGCTGGCTACCAGGGACGTATCGATCTCCACGCTGGTCAGCACCTGCCCGATGGAAACGGCAGTGGTGGTGATCTGCTCCGGGAGCCAGACCGGGAGCATGGGGATGCCAGGCTCCCCGCTTATGATGATGGCCTTTCGTTTGTCACGGGTCAGCGCTTTGGCAAGGATACAGCAGAACATGGATTTGCCGCTGCCGGGGCTGCCCCAGACCGTGATTATTTTGGACATGGAAACCATTCCTCCTTTCTGCCTGCGGTCAGGTCTTGTTGTCCGGATTATTTTCTGAACCATTTTTGCTGCTGTTTCCGGTTTCGTTTGTTGTTTCGTTTTCTTCAGCAGAAGCAGATTCTTCCCCATTTTCTTCCGCATTGCCGGTTTCGGAACCCTCCGCTTCTCCTTCCTCTGCCATATCCTCCGTTTCCTCTTCTGAAGGCTCCGGGAAATAGATTTCCTGCAGAATCGCTTCCTGTTCTGTCAGGAGTTCCTCTGCCAGCTTTTCATTGCCCCGGGAGATCAGGGCCACATGGGCAACCCCGTCATTTTCCAGGGAGGTGATGACCCGTGCCTGTTCCGGGCTTGCCAGCACCGTGATGGTAGCAGACTGCTGCTTTTCCTCATCCTCCACCGGTTCCTTTGCGTTGTCCACGTTGACACCTTTGGCATCTGTGACGGAAAGCACCCGGACGAAGCGAAGCTCCGGAACTTCCTCCGCCGCATCCAGGAAATGGTATATACGGATGATGTCGCCCGGCTGCAGTTTGTCAGACAGACCGGAAGCCAGTGTCTTAACGGTCAGGGAAATGGCTGCTTTCCCAGAGGGGATATTGTTTAAAGCCACATCCGAGGAGACCGGGACAGTGCTGATCTTGGAAGTCAGGATATAATCGCCCTGAGATAAGTCTGCAGTGGCATAAAGCCCTTTCACGTCATCAAAGGTGTGGGCGATATTGGGAGGCAGGTTGTAGCTCCCGACTTCCACAGTCTCTGTATTGTCCGCTGAGAGCTGTTCTCCTTTCAGCACGGGTTTTGTGATCCGGACAATCTCAGTCTTGCCATTGGTCTGCCTGGCAATGGTGGGCAGGGCGACAAAGGCGATAGCGGCTGCCAGCAGGATACTGAGCAGGCCGAAGATAAAGCGGTTATTCAGTTTCATGTTTTTCACTCCTGTCATTTAAAATATGGATCTGCCGCTGGTTCTGCCGGGTAAGGCAGATGGTGTGATTCCATAAGGCAGATAAAGTTATAGGATTGCAGTTACTGTAATGATCAGGCTTCCGACCATCAGAAAGGGTACAAAGGGCAGGGAGAGCATCTCCTTTTTTCTCTGGTGCCTCACTGCCAGGGAAACACAGGCCGCAAGGCTGGAGGCAATAAGCAGGACAGACAGCATACGGGCAGGGCCGTAGATAAACCCCATGACTGCTGCCAGCTTGATATCCCCGCCCCCGATGCCGGCGCCCTCCTTTGACAGCATTGCAGCGGCCAGTAAGATCACAAAGCCTGCTGCCGCCCCCATAAAAGAATATAAAAGCAGGAGCGGCAGAAGGGCGGTTCCGAATGCACCTGTGCGGATCATGGGCGCAGCAAGGGCAAAGGGAAGGAAAAGCAGGAGCGCCCGGTCGGGCACCCGCTTCTTTTTCAGGTCGTATGCGGCAAATCCAGCGATGCACGCAAAGGCCAGCAGCTCATAAACAAAAAGGATATGGCTATTCACGGTTGGTATACCAGTCATCAAACACGCTCTGGTGGATGGTGATGTAGTCATTCAGGTTGACCGAGAGCATTCCGTCCGGTGTCCATGCGTCCCATACCTGGGTATATACCACATAGCTTGTGCTGTCCGGAAACCATACCGGTGTGAAATGCACGGTGCGCCCGTAGGTGGAAAACTCATTGGGCTGGAAGGCAAATTTTGCACTGCGTCCGCTGGAAACGCGCTGCAGGAGCCGCAGGTAGGTATTATATTGAAACTCCGGAAATACGGAAAAGGCAGTCTGCGGGTTGCTGTGGTGCCCATCCGGCGAGTTTGTGGATAGTGTGGCCCGTACTTCCGTTTTGACGCCGTAGCCGCTCTTCATGTCTTTCCCGTTTGCTGTCGGCACGATATCATCCGGCATTAAAGTCATGGTGCCGCTGATGGAGGCAGAATAGCTGGTATAGTCATATTCCCAGTCTCCACGGTCTACCCAGTGGCCGTCATCCTCTCCATGGCTGCACCACTGCCAGTCAGGAACCCAGTAACAGCTCCAGACGCCCCAGCTTGCACTGAGTTTTTGTGGGTTCACCGGGAGGGCAGGGACAGAATAACCGGGATTGATGTCCGTAGCCAAAGGGTCAGGCGGTATCTTTTCATTTAAGTCCACAATTTTCGCCACAAAGGTATCCTGGGCGGTAAAGCCGCTGCTTAACGTCACCGTGATGGTAATGGTCTGGGGTGTAGGGGGCGTGTGCCATTTCACCCATACCAGCTGAGAGTCGTGGGCTGGTATGACAATGTTCCGGACGGTGTAGCTCCTTCCCATGATATGGAAGGTGACCGTTGCCGGGTTGTCCGGAGTCAACCGTCCATTCGTCTGTAGACGGATGGCAGTGATCACATCAGTATCCACCCGGTATTCCACATCCGGCGCTTCGATCTCCCCGCCGGGTTCTTCCGTTTCTTCAAACCAGACAATGCCGATTCCCAGGGCGTTTATGATATCTGCGTTGGACTGTATTCCCCGCCTGCCTCCGCCCCAGGCCGGAAATCCAAGGTCACTGTATTCCAGGAACAGGGCGAGGGGGAGATTCTGGAACGCTACCGAGGGCAGCTTACTCCGCAGGGAGCCGCCGGAAAGCTGGTCATAGAGTGCTGCCTCTGTTGCCGTAAAGGCGTATTTTGCCTCGTTAAAAGTGACGTAGGCAATGGGTTCTAAAAGGATCTTATATTCTCCTGACAGCATACGCTCATAACTGACGCCTGCGGCATCCGCCACCATCATGCAGGCGTATTCTGAACAGAAATAGCGCTTGATGGCTTCAATGGTGGCAGGCCGGCTGTTGCTGGTTATGATGGCCGGCATGGAATAGGCGGGCTGGCGGCAGTTATAGGGAACACCGGACTGTAAGGAGAGCGAAGCCCCATCCCGGTACTGGATCTTGTTCACCTTGCCGAAATGGAGCATTGCGGAGGACTGGCTTCGGTTGGCGAAGTCCACCGGCGTACTCACGGCAGCTCCGGACTGGGCATCCACCACCGTTACCCTTACCCCGTCATTTCCGGGAGACCAGAAGTTGGTGGAAGTGCCCTGGTTCATGTTGCCTCCTCCTCCGTCAAGGTTGCCCTGTCCGGAAGCAAGAGCCTGTGAGGAACACAGGCAGAGCAGAAGGGCGGCAGTGCAGAGGAGGGCATAAAAGCGTTTCAAACAGTATCACACTCCAATCTTTTTATGTGACAGAAAAACGTATTGCCGATGTGTTTTCTGTGGGTTGATGCACAAAAGAAAACCGCCATCGGGAGGCGGTTTTCCGGTTTCAGTATTCAGTTGTGTATCTGTGATACTCTGCAGAGCATCATCAGTTCCCCATGTTCCCGACCATCTTGCTGGGGTCTCCGCTGCTGTCTATGGAAGACTGGTTGACCTGTCCGGGAACTACCCAGCCGAATACGGGATCGTATACGGCGCCGTTTTCGTTGGTGGAACCAGCTGCAGGGGCATCTTCCTTTCCGGTCTCTGTGGGTGCGGACGCTGTCTCAGGGGCCGGATTCACAGGATGCTCTCCGCCCGGATCTGCCGTAATGGTCTTGCCTTCCGGGGGCGGGGGAGGCGTTTCATCCTTTGTTTCCGCAGGAACAAAATCCATCACAATATCCTGTTCGGATTCTTCCGCTACCTTCGGGTATTCTTCCAGTTTTTCCTCCGCACTGTTCTGACCGGGGATACCGGCATCTGTATGTACCCGGGAATCTCCAGTGGGATCCGTGATATCCGGGGTATCCTTCCATTCTTCCTGAACGGTATCCGGGGGCTGTTCATCCGGCTGGAAGCCGGTCTTTGTATCCCGGCTCACCAGCCAGCAGACGGCGAGGATGGCGATACAGGAAGCAGAAAGGACTGTGACAAGGAATCCTCTGGATCTTAAAATTTTCTTCATATGGCAGTCATCTCCTTTTTTCTTTCTGTATATCCCTTACGGTTTTAAAGTAAGGTTTTTCAACAGAAGATGAAATTTTATGAGGCATTGTCAGTCCGGCCGTCATAAACCGCTGCCTGCTGCCCTGCGGCGTCCGATGAAGCGGAATGCCAGGAAACCGGCAAGGGCGGTGAACAGGGTGGTAAGGATGAATTTTTTGGATGTAAACAGTTTCTTCATAAGCATAAGCTCCTCGTATAATAAGTTTGTAAGCAAGAAAAACAGCTTACAGACTTATTCT
>CAJTVD010000088.1 GCA_910579495.1 uncultured Lachnospiraceae bacterium | reverse complement strand
CTTTCGGACGCTTTGGGTATTCCTACAAAGAATTAGCACAACAAGTTAATTTATAAAGAAATTATTTTCCACAATTCTTTTGAAAGTCTAAGCTTTTTGATATCAATTCTTTGTAGTTACGAGTGTCTAATACACAAATATACACTATCATTCTTTGTTAAGCTAAATTATGTTGTCCTTTTATACGGATCTTTTCCAACAATTCCGGGATAGCTGTGATTCCATTGCTTTTTGTGCCCACAACTTTTTGCCCGAGACTAAACCCATCTTCCCTGCCCCATGCCGTGATGATATGATTTGGCTTTTTTCCAGCAGTTCCTACCATTTTTGATAGAGTTGCTGTAAAACTTCATACCAGAAATACTCATGCGTTTGTGGTGAGGGGAAAATTTTTCTAGGATGCCAAACTGGTATGGTTAAAAAGTTCTAATTTGGCACTTTTAGTAAGGCCACTTGTGTATATAATAGAATTTATCAGTAAACCAATAAATAAAGAAGCAAAGTAATCAGGTGAAGGATTACCCAAATCTTTCGCCCACAGGTTTGTGTCTGCGCTGCCCCACAAACTTATAAGGTACAAAAAGCAGCGCAGAAATGAGGTAAATTATGAAAAATCAGACAGCACAAAAAATTGCGTTGACAGGCCTTATGGCGGCGTTGTCTTATGTGGTATTTACTTTCCTGCAAATCAAAGTCCCTCTTCCCGGCGGTGACGCTACTTCCATCCATCTGGGAAACGCGGTATGCGTACTGGGTGCCCTGCTTCTGGGAGGTTTTTATGGCGGGCTTGGGGGCGCTATCGGCATGGCCATCGGCGACCTGCTTGACCCTGTCTATGTGGTCTACGCCCCCAAAACCCTCCTGCTGAAATTCTGCATCGGGATAATCACCGGGCTGATCGCCCACAGGATTGGCAGGATCACCCTTGAAACTGACCGTAAAAAAGTGGCCGTTTGGGTTACCATAGCAGCCGCAGGGGGGCTTTTATTTAATGTCATCTTTGACCCCCTGATAGGTTACCTGTATAAGCTTGCCATCCTTGGGAAGCCCGCTGCTGAACTGACCCTGGCATGGAATGTGGCCTCCACCTCCATTAACGCCATTACCTCCGCCATTGTATCTGTACTTATATATATGGCCCTGTGCCCGGCCTTAAAAAAAGCAGGGCTGTTCTTTATCATTGACAGGAAACACCGGCCCTAAATTACACAGGATTTAAGGGGCTTAATAGCCACCCTGCCAGTTTAAAGCATCCCATTCCCAGGGGGATCAGTATCAGCGTGCAGCACAGCAATACGCCGAAAACGCCGCACAATATTGCACAGGGCAAGGCAAATGCCAGCTTGAACACCAGCTTTATAATGCCGCCTGCCAAATGGAAGCACAGGCCAACGGCCAACAATACAATAACAAGCACTAAAAATAAAAACAATGTGACCATACTCAATTCTCCTATCCAGTCCCGCCCTGCCCCAGTATTCCTCTGGGCACCAGGGCGGGCTACTCTTTAAAATCAACTGTGATGTTTCCCATGTCGCAGACCAGCCCATAGGTACTGTCCGCCCCGTTGTCTATATTCCTTTCCAAGGCAAAGGATGAAATGCTGTTCCCATCCAGTTCTATGTTCCCGGCGGAGCATTCCAGTTCATAATTGTGGTCTTCCTGTCTCCCTTCCAGCGTCAGGCTCAGGTTCCCCATGCCACATTCCGCCTCAAGGTCTCCGGAGATACTCCCTGTAAATTCACAGCTTCCCATGTTCACCTGTATATTGGCATCCCTCACATGGGCGTTTTCCGTCTGCATTAATCCCACGCCTATTTCTGCCAAAAACTCTTCTGCCGTTATGTCGGCAAGCAAAACTTCGCCCGCGCCCACCACGGTTTCCAGTCCACCGGTGGACAGGCGGTGTATCTCCATAATGCCTGCACCCACCTCTATTTCCACATCTTCAAAGGATAACCCCTGGGGGATATCCATAGTTATAATATTTTTATTTCCTATTCCCTTAAAATTGTTAATATTTTTAAAACCCTCTACATAAAGAATGCCATCCCCGCCGCTTACATAATAGTCACACGCCCCGGTTCCCTGGATCCTAATATCAATGTTACCGCCTTCTGTGTCTTTTTCCCTGATGATAAACTTTCCTGCCCCCAGCGTCAGGTGAAGCGCCCTCACGTCCTGGGCGGGTACTGTCCCCTCATGGAGGGTATTGGATTTGCGCCCCCCATTTACCTCCAGATCCTTTGTACCGTCATCCCAATGCCCTCCCAGGTGGAAGGAGAAGGCATCGTCCAGGGATTCCGCCACCTGTCCGAAGGCTTCTGCCGCCTCATCTATCCTTCTGCCCATGTAAGCATCATTCCTGGCATAACGGATGAAATTGCCTCCCCCAAATAAACCGCCGATGAGACAGAAAAGAACGCCCACCCCCATCATAATGCCTGCTGTTGCCAGGCATACCTTTGCGAATTTTCCCATTATTTTGCACCTCCTTTTTTACTGAATAAACTTCTGCAAATATATCTGATTCCCTTACATATGCCAGGAATACACTTTACTGTCAGAAAAACTGTGATAAGCATAAACAATATGCCCAGCGAGGCACAGATCAGGCCGCCTCCCAAAAGCCCGATACCTGTCAGCGGATACCCCCACAGGCATCCAACCCCTGCAACTATCAATGCCGCGGCTATCACAAACAATACCAGCGCCGCCGCACCAAAGCCCAAAACCAGCCCCAGCACAGTACCAAATATCCCCACAATAAGCCCAAAAGCCGCACTCACAATACCAAGGATCACAGGGGAAAGCACCAAACAGCAGAGCACAATCAACACCACCGCCCAGGTTGGGATCCCCTCCTTTTTGTAGCTTTTACCGCTGTATCCGGTATTATTACTATTATAATAACCATCACCGGGATTGTTACCCTGGTTCCCTGGGCCATTGGCATTATTGGAAGCTGGGCCGGGGCCATTGCTGTTTGTGTATGTGCCTGCGCTTTCCGTATATGTCCCGCCGGCCCCCTGGCCTCCTGCAAAGGCTCCTCCGGCTGTGGCATTGCCCCCATTGCCCTGCCCGCCGCTGCTGGCGGCTCTTTTCATAAGCATTTGCCTGTCTGCGGCGGATGCGCTGGAAAATCCGTTTTCCGTAAATTCTCCGTTCTCCCCATTGCCGCTGATGCCATCCTTTACAATCTGCGCCACCTGCTTTGGCGTCCCCAGGGCTTTAATGACCTCCTGCTCGTTCTTCCCCCCTGCGTCGTTAAAGTAATCATTATAATATTGAAGCGCTTCCTCCCGTTCCCCAGGCGGGATATCAGCAAGCAACTCTTCTAACTGTCTCATGAATTCCCATCTACTCATTTGTCATTCCTCCCTCAAAAATACTATTGATCTTGGCCGCATATTTCCGCCACTCACTTTCATAAAGGTTAAGCTGCAGCCTGCCTTTTTCTGTGGCCTTATAATATCTTCTGTTCCTCCCCGCACACTCCCGGTCGTAAACCTCCAGGCATTCTTCCTTCAGAAGCCTTCGCAGGACCGGATAAAGGGTTGACTCCGAAAGCTCTATCACCTGTCTCACATCCTGGGTTATCTTATAACCATATGCGCCTTCCAGTTCCCGGGAGACTACCGCCAGGACAATGGCATCCAGCAGCGCCGCTCCTGTGTTAAAAACCATAACTCTTTCTCCTTTCCCAAAAATATTGCTCCTCCTGTTGTTATAGTCTGTCTTGTCTCTATAATATTATATGCCATATAGTATTATTTTCTTTATACATACTATATGGCATATAATATTATTTTGTCAATATAAAATTTCTTAATATTTTCTATAGCTTAAAGGAAGGAATACTCCACGGCAGTGCCTACTTCACAATCTTTGCATTGGGGTAAATGCGCTCCATTCTCCCGTCATCAAAATGGCTGTCCAGGAATTCTTCCCATCCCGAAACCTGCCCTTCCCCGTATCCTGTCTGCCTTTCCTCATATCTGGCCAATGCCATGGCGGAAATCAGGCAGTTGAAGGCCATGAAAACCATCATAACATTACACAACAGCTTCCCCTGTTTAATAGGAAGCCTTTCAATCCAGCCGGAAAGCTTCGGATAAAGAACCTTCATCCACACTACTGCCGCGATCCCCCAAAAGAAACAGTAAAGCAGGTTGATCCTTCCCCCCAGGTTGAACCGGAACCCACTGTAGTCCCAGAAAACTGCCCCGAAGACCAGCTCCGTAAAAACACTGCACACATATTCATAAGCCCCTCCCAGAAAGGTTCCCACAGCGAAAATATAAGAATCGCTTTTATTTTTGATCCGGTATAAAACCGCTGTCAGAAGGGTACAGCCCAACCCCCACACTATGCTGAATGGCCCATAGACCACGCTGCTGCGGCTCATCAGCCTGCCCGTTGTGGCCAGGCAGAAAATGGTTTCCGTAATATCCCCCAGGAAAGCCCCAATGAAGAACAGGCAGGCCAGCTTGTAAAAGCTGCACCCCTGGGCAAACACCTCCGCCTTTTCCCCTCCCCGCGCCTGCTGCCCCAAAGACCCTACATCCAGCGCCGGGAACGCCTTTTCCATACGCCGGGCAACCCTTCTGGTGATGGCGTTTTCAAGGATGCCAGATAGCTGCACCATCCCTTCCGTCCACTGGGAAAGCTGTCCCATGCGCTTTTGCATCCCCAAAACAGCAAGGGCCGTTCCCACAGTATCCATAACCAGCAGCACAATAAGCCCCCAAAGCAGAATAACGCCCAGAAAATGCGGGAAGAGCGACAGCAAAGAAGCGAGAAAGGGATTCACAAAATAAATCAGCAGAACCGCAAACACACCCCACAGTGCAGAGTATCTTAAACATATGTAGCCTTCGAAATTGAAACGGATATCGGAATAATCCCACCATTTTCTGTGGAAAACCTTTTCCAGCAAAGCTCCCGTTACAAACTCAATAAAGGAAGCCAATATAACGCCTCCCAGAAACAGGAAAAATAGATTTCCTTTAAGCTCCGGCAAAAAAACCGTGAAAGCTACTGCCCCGGTCCCGTAAATGGGACAAAAAGGGCTGCTCACAAACCCCCGGTTGATGAACTTCCTCTTATACACTGCCGCCAGGCATACTTCCCCGCACCAGCCCATAAAGGAATAAAGAAAAAAGAACCAGCAGACCTCATAAAATGTAAATACCATGATAACATCACCTCTTTTTGTTATCATGGTATCACAACATTCCCCCATAGCCTAATTAAATTTTTATTATAACCACTGCCTTTGATGCCTGCACAGAAAGCTATGCATAGATCCCCATCCCCCAAATTAAATTTTCTTTTTATAATAGGCACAGGCGACGACATAGGAAAACAGGAAAATATCCAGCATACAAATCACTGACTTGACCAAAACCTGTTCATATATTCCCCAAATCAGCCCCAGCCCCGTGCACGAAAACAGCGTGGCACCTGTGGCAATCCCAACAGCCCTTCTCCTGATTTCCACAATCCTCTCGTCGGTATTTTCCAGGCGGCTGCATTTGAGCTTCTCCTCATTGCCCATCAGGAGCAGGTTGCGCACAAATATAATCATGGCCGCCAGCGTAATTCCTGTGCCAAATCCGCAATAGACGCCAAGAATATATTCAGGGAGCTGCACCCCCTGGTACCATGCGCCAAAAGGGCTGCGCCAGCAATCACAATCCCCGCAAGTGCAAGGGCAGCCATCCATATGTTTCTCCTCTTTAACACTTTTCTGTACTCTTCATTATTTGTGGCCGTGGTCCCACAAAAAAGGCCGATGATTTTCATAAATTTTCTTCCTCCCTGTCAAATAAAAACATTTCCTCAATGGTTACGTTAAAAAACTGTGCAATTTTGTGCGCCAGCACCAGAGAAGCCTTATATTTCCCATTCTCCAGGGAAATAATGGTCTGCCTGGTGACATTCACCGCATCAGCCAGTTCTTCCTGGGTGACCTTCCTCTCTTTCCTGTACTGTGCGATTTTCGTCTGCATCTTACCAGTCCTTTCTGAAAAACTACTGTTCCCCCAATTTCCTTCCCATCAATATAATGTCTAGTGCACTTTACATTTTAAGTATAGTCTGCTTTACATCAATTGTCAAGTATACTTTACATATCCTTTAAAAAATTTTCAGGCGGCAGTTGGCCTTCTAATGTGCATAAAAAACGCCGTCACGCTACGCGGGCCGGCTTATTGTAAAAAAGAACGGTTAAAAAGCTACCGCTTTTCCCCCGTCCTTTTCCTGCCAATATGTTATCTCTCCATTTTCCAGAAATACGCACTGTAAGGAGGCAATTCACTGCCGCCGCCAAAATCATGGGTTTCACCGCTGATCAAATCCTCCGCAAGGCCACAGCCTGCGTCAAAATGGGCTACATAAGGCTCGCTGTCTGCATTGATGGCAACAAGCACCCTTTCCCCTTCCGCTTTCCTCTCAAAAATACACTGTTTATTGGTAAGCACCACAGAACGGAAAGTACCATAATTAAGCGCCACAGATTCCCGCTTTGCCTTTGCCAGCTTACTGATCCACTGGGACAGCTGGTTAAACTCCGGCTTCCCAAAGCTTGCCCTGAGAACCTGGTCCCCATCCTTCTTCTCCCCTTTGGCTCCCCACTCGCTTCCATAATAAACACAGGGTATGCCCGGCATCCCAAAGCACATGGCATAAATCAGCGGCAGGTGCTTTTCATTGCCAAGGATACTTGCCACCCTGGTAACATCATGGTTATCCACAAAGGACAGCATATGTTTCCCTTTGTACAAGGTCCAGTTCTCCGGGCCGAACTGACGCAGCAGGGAATGGACGATCTCAAACATGTTCATACTGTTAAAGCTGGAAAACAGCCCCTTGTAGCATTCATAGTTGGTAGCCGAGTGGAGCATGGCATCATTCACCAGGCGGTTGTAGTCCCCGTGAAGCATTTCCCCCAGAAGGTAAAACTCCGGTTTCAGCTCCTGGGTGAAGCTGCGGAGCCTGCGCAGGAAATTCTCGTCCAGGCAGTACGCCACATCCAGGCGCAGCCCGTCAATATCAAACTCGTCCACCCAATATTTCACCGCGTCCAGCAGATGGTCCACCACTTCCCCGTTTTGAAGGTTCAGCTTCACCAGGTCGTAATGGCCTTCCCATCCCTCATACCAAAGCCCGTCATTGTAATTGGAATTACCGTCCAGGCTGATACGGAACCAGTTCAGGTAAGGAGAACGCTCCCTGTTGCGGATCACATCCTGAAACTGGTAAAAACCCCGTCCCACATGATTGAACACCCCGTCCAGCACCACTTTGATCCCGTTTTCATGAAGCTTTTTGCAAACCTCCCTGAAATCATCGTTCGTGCCAAGGCGGGTATCAATCTTCTTATAATCTCTCGTATTATATCCATGGGTATCAGATTCAAATACCGGTGAGAAATAGACCGCGTTCACATTCAGTTCCTTCATATGGGGAATCCATTCCTCCACTTTCCTGATCCTGTCCGTAAGCACCCCATCGTTCTCAAAGGGCGCCCCGCAGAAACCAAGGGGGTAAATCTGATAAAAAACACTTTCATAAGCCCACATAATTTATGCCTCCTATTCTTCCGTGATCCTTAGACCACTTCTATCAGTTTACCACATTTCTCCTGGGATGTATACGCTTCTTTCCGGAATTCGCACAAAGCGTCCAGGCTGGCCCTATTCTTTCCCTCAGCCTGCAGGGCTATTTTCCGTCCCACCGCCCAAGCCTGTCAATATACCGCGTATTTCCTCATGGAACGGCGGAAAAATTTCCAGTGCCTCTTTTAATAACAAAATATTTTCCCTGCTCGCCGTCCCCTCCGCCAGCACTGCCGCCATCCGGTAAACCGCAAGGAGTACCCAGCCAGTCAATCCATACCCTTTTTCTATTGACCATATGAGTATTTTCCCTTTTCCCAAAACCTGCCCCTGCAATTTTTAACTATAAAACAGTGACACAACAGTCTGCAAAAATTGAGGAAAAAGTAAAGAAATCCCCAATTTCCACAGAGTTATCCACAACGACATACTTGTCATCCCTTATCCACTATTCACTTTTTTCCACAATCTACGGCGTCATTTCTTCACAAATCCTTCATTTTACTGTATTTCCGCCATTTTTCAGTCAATAATGCTATCTGTGGACAAGTTCTGCCAAAAAAATAAGTATGTGGAAGTTATCCACATACTTATTTATCCACATCCCAAATCTGTACACCAAATTGGGGATATCCACAACCAGAAGGCAGCAATGCCTGAAATATTACTTCCCTCTGGCGTTAACCGTCCTGCACCAGGCCCATCCTACAGCCACTCATCCCAAAACCGCTCCACCCTCTTCCCTACCAGCCCCACATTCACCCTTTCATAAGCATCCCACTCCCTGGGGAACATATTCTGGTAAGAAGCATGCAGAAACCGCTCATCCAAAAGCGCTACAATCCCAATATCCTCCGCGGTCCGTATCACCCTTCCTGCGGCCTGCAGCACCTTGTTCATTCCCGGGTATTTATAGGCAAAGTCAAAGCCATTATCCCCCTGGCCGTCAAAGTACTGTTTCAGGATCTCCCGCTCGCAGCAGACCTGGGGCAGCCCCGTCCCCACTATGACCGCACCGATCAGGCAATCATTCTTTAGGTCAATGCCTTCCCCAAAAATCCCTCCCAGGACGCAGAGCCCCAGCAGGGAACCTTCCCCTGCCCTTTCAAACCGTGCAAGGAATTCCTCCCTCCCCTCCTCGTCCATATAGTCCTCCTGCAAAAGACATTCTACCCGCTCCCGGTCCTGGAAGCTTTTCCTGTAAATTTCATATACACGCTGCAAAAAAGCGTGGGACGGGAAGAACGCCAGGTAATTCCCTTCCCGCTGGCTGACGATTCTGTGAAGATAGGCGGCAATATTGTAATACTCTTCCTCCGAACGCCTTGTATACTTACTGGTCACATCCCCGGCAATGAAAAGCCCTTTTTTGCGGGGATCAAAAACCGAATGGGCGTATACCTCATAGTCCCCTTCCTCTGCCCCCAGCAGCCGCTTATAGTACTGGATCGGAAGCAGGGTGGCGGAAAAAAGCATTGTGCTGCGCCCCCGCTGCATACATTCCCGCAGGTTTTTGGAGGGGTTTACACAAAGCAGCCTGACCAGGAAGCCCCCGTCCTCCTGGGTCTGGGCATATATCACATAATTCCGGTCCAGTCTGTCATGGATCAGCAGAAAATGGGACACCTCAAAGTAAAAATCCAAAAGCTCCCTCTTTACCGGGCTGTCCTCATTGTCCTCCAGATATGCCTCTATAAGCGCGGAAAGCTTGGCCAGGGACTTCACAAAGGGTGAGGCATCCGTCTCCTCCAGGCAGATATAATCCTCACACTGGCGTTTCAGCTCCAGCAGCTCCCGGTTGCACCACCCTAGCTGGCGGCCGATTCCCTGGTCATATTCCTCTATGGCCTTTTTCATCTCCAGGAAAGCTTCCTTATATAATACCGCGCTGTACATTTCCCGCCCTCTGTCCACCAGGTTGTGGGCCTCATCCACCAGGAAAAGATAATCCGCCCTCGCCCCGTCTGAAAAGAAGCGCCTTAAATACACATGGGGGTCAAAAAGATAATTATAATCCCCCACAATAACATCGGAAAACAGGCTGATATCCAGCCCCATCTCAAAGGGGCATACCCTGTGCTCCCTGGCACAGGCTTCAATGGCTTCCCTTGTAAAGCTGTCCGAGCTGGTCAACAGCCCGTAAATGGCGTCGTTGATACGGTCGAAGTGCCCCCTGGCGTAGGGGCAATAGTCCGGGTTGCACTCCCTCTCCTCCATAAAACAGATTTTGTCCTTGGCAGTCAATATTACGGACTTCAGCCGCAGCCCTTCCTTCCTGAAAAGCCCAAGGGTATGTTCCGCCACTGTTCTGGTTATGGTCTTTGCCGTAAGGTAAAAAATCTTATCCCCGATCCCCTCCCCCACTGCCTTAACGGCAGGGAATAAGGTGGTAATGGTTTTTCCCGCACCGGTGGGCGCTTCGATAAACAATTTCCTTCTATGGTAGATGGTCTGGTAAACATAGGATGCCAGCTCCTTCTGCCCTTCCCTGTAGGGAAAAGGGAAGGGCAGGCTTTTAATAGAATCTGTGCGCAGCCTCTGCCACTGGAACTGAAAATCCGCCCACTTCCTGTACTGCTCCATCAGCTCCTCAAACCACTCCTCCAGCTCCTTCATCTCATAATCAAAGTGAAAATACCGGATTTCCTCGGTATTCATATTGCAGTAGGTAAGGCGCACCGTAATCTTCTCAAGGTGCTTTTGGCTGCCGTAAATATAAGCATAGCACTGTGCCTGCGCCACATGTACAGGGACCGCCCCTTTCATTTTCCGGACATCCCGGTAAGTCCCCTTAATTTCATCTACAGTCACTGATTGGCGGGAAACCATAATACCGTCAGCCCGCCCTTCAATATGCACCTCATAATCCGTGGTTTTATAAATATAGCGCAGAAGTACCTCCGCGCGATAATCCGCCCCCATTCTGCGCTGAATCATCCGGTGAATCCTCCCGCCCTCCTGCATGGCGTTCTCTGCCTGCCGCGCCCTCCTATTGTCAATATTTCCGGACCGCAGAATAAATTCCACAAGGCTCCTCACCGATATCTTAATTTCCTTCATTCCTGTATCCCCACCACTAAAAGCCGGAAAACCCGCTCCCAAACCCATCTGCCACCTGGAACACAAACAAACGCCACCACGCTACGCGGGCCGGCTTATTGTAACAAACGCCGTCACGCTACGCGGGCCGGCTTATTGTAACAGAAAACTCCCTGAGAAGATAGTACGCTATCTTTTCAAGGGAGTCAATTAGATGCTTATTGATTGTTGCAGACACTAAAACCGTTAATGGACGACCGTCCCTTAACCAACTGACCTCAGCGGCTGCCGCAAAGGCTATTTCATTTTCCTGTGGCGGCTCCTGCAGGGCTGTTTGAAAAATAACAGAATTTCCCAAACCACTCTAACACTAGCACGCCAGCGCGAGATGATTCATCATTTTTTCAAATTCAGGGTCATATCCATTATAAGATACGGTAAGCGGGCGGGTCAAGTCAAGCCCCAGAACCCCGATGATAGATTTGGCATCTACGATGAACCTGTTGTAAGATACGTCAATGTCGAAATCACACTTTGAAGCTGCTGTAACAAAAGCCTTTACTTCGTCCAAACTTAATTTAATTCTACGCCGCATCATAATAATCACCTATCCTTTTCTTTTAAAATGCAAGTCGCAAAAAACGTTTTCCTTTACAAGAAGTAAGATTACCACCCTGCTTTCATTTTGTAAAGTTTTTTTTTCAGTACAATTTTCCAGATTTTTTCTTATTATGGGATTTAAAAATATTATTGGCATATTTACCAAAAATTATACCCGGAACCCAACGCTGCCCGGGCATCCTAAGCTTTTTGGAACTCGGTCATATACTCCCGGTATCTTAAGGGCAGCATATTCCGCTGGAGGGCGCTGTTTGTGCGCTCCTTTATTGCTATTGTATGGAAAAAGCCGCTAAACAGTTCGCTGTACTTTTTCTCCCCCTGGGAAAAGGCATGTTCCACCTGGCGGATTTTTTCATCCCCATAAACAAGGTACCATTGTTTGCCTGCCGGGTGCAGGGCATAGATTTCCCTTTGCTGGTCATGGATCACAAAGTTTTCCAAAGGAAGCCTGTCGGCGAAATGAGGGACGATAAAGGTAAGCACATTATTTTTCGGCCCCATCCTGGCATACAAGATGCCATTGTCCAATTCCTTAAACCGAAGAAATTCTACATGGTAATGGGCTTCATTGGCAGTAAACCTTGCCAGCTCAAATACCCGGTGGATATAAGGATTTTTCAGGTTTCCCATAAGCTCCCTTTTATTTTTCATGGAAAACCCTGCCGCCAAGGTCTTGTAAACCGCCTCCCCTTTATCCGGCTCCCGGGAAGCCAGTGCACGGCAGGCCGACATATAGGCTTCCTCCCCGAACTGCCCCAGAAACGTCCTTGCCACTTTGGCCGCTTTCTCCTTATCCGGCCGGCAGTTCTCGTACACCGCGAACAGGCGGTAATTATCCTCCTCCCCCACGCACAGATGGATCCTCTCATGGGGCATTCTTTTCAGGTATGCGTCATAAATCCCTGTAAAAATCCCCTCCAGGGAATCCTCACAGACCAAATAGTATTCTTCCATCTCTCCTCCCTTCCCTGCCAATAAGGCCCGGGAAATTTCTGCGCAATGGTTGCAGCCGCTTCCAGGTTCCCGGCCCCTTCAGGTGCCAAAGGCCAGATTGTCGTCAAACAGTGACAACTGCCGGTAAGTGACCCCGTCCCGGTCAAAGGGAAGCTTCTCCTTGTTGTCAATAAGATGGCGGGTGATATAGTCCTCCTCCACCTTGGTGGGATACATCATCTTCCCATTGCAGGTAATAAAATACAGGGCACGCTTTAAGGTTACCCCTATTTTTTTTAGGTCGTCAAAGTTCAGGCTCCCATTTCTCCTTGCCCTTACGATCCTCTGGGCGCTCTTTACCCCAATTCCCGGCACCCGCAGTATCATCCGGTAATCGGCACGGTTAATTTCCACCGGGAACTGCTCCAGATGCCCCAGCGCCCAGTCCGCCTTTGGGTCCAGAAGCACATTGAAATTCGGCCTGCTTTCACTTAAAAGCTCCTCTGCCTGAAAGCCGTAAAACCGCAGCAGCCAGTCTGCCTGGTAAAGCCGGTGTTCCCTGAGAAGGGGCGGCCCCCCGGGCGGGGCGGGAAGCTCCTTGTCCGCATTGACGCTCACAAAGGCTGAATAGTACACCCGCTTGAGTTCAAATTTCTTATAAAGGTTCTCCGCCACCATCATTATATGGTAATCGCTTTCCGGGGTGGCACCCACGATCATCTGGGTGGACTGCCCCGCAGGCACAAAGGATGGCGCATGCCTGTAGACCGCCACCTCATTCCTGCTCTGGGTAATCCCCTGCTGGATCTGGCGCATGGGCATGAGGATATTCTTCCGGTGCTTGTTAGGGGCAAGCCTTTTAAGCCCCTCGGCAGTGGGCAGCTCCAGGTTCACGCTCATGCGGTCCGCCAGAAGCCCCAGCCTGCGCACCAGCTCCGGGTCTGCCCCAGGAATGGCCTTCACATGTACATACCCCTGGAAGCGGCATTGGGTGCGCAGCTTGTACACCGCCTGGTAAATCAGCTCCATGGTATAGGAAGGGCTGTAGAGAATCCCGGAGCTTAAAAACAGCCCCTCAATATAATTCCGCCTGTAAAACTCAATGGTAAGCTCGCAGATTTCATCCGGCGTAAAGGAAGCCCGGGGGACATCATTGGACTTCCGGTTGATACAATATTTACAGTCATAGATACATTCGTTGGTAAAAAGGATTTTTAAGAGGGAAATGCACCTGCCGTCCGCACCGAAACTATGGCAGATCCCTGCCGCCAGGGTGTTCCCGATCCCTGTCCCGTCCCCCCTGCGCCCTACGCCGCTGGAAGAACATGACACATCGTACTTGGCAGCCGCTGACAGTATCGTCAGTTTTTCCCCAAGAGACATTTTTTCATTTGCCTTGACAATCAGATTGTTTTCCATTGCTAGTCCCTGCCTGTCCCAAACCTGCCAGGGAAAAACCCTGGGCGAAAACTTCCGCCCCGTATGGCAGGCTATTATCCTGAATGTTTGTAGCAAACATTTGTTCCAAACATTCATTTGCCATATCATACCATAATCAGGCCGGGAAAGCAAGGCTTTTTTCGAACATTAGTTTTTA
>CAJTVD010000087.1 GCA_910579495.1 uncultured Lachnospiraceae bacterium | reverse complement strand
AAACGCTGCCACGCTCCGCGGGCCGGCTTATTGTAACAAACGCTGCCGCGCTCCGCGGGCCGGCTTATTGTAACAAACGCTGCCGCGCTCCGTGGGCCGGCTTATTGTAAAAAAGCCGCAGCCGGAAAAGAGTATTTCCGTCCTGCGGCTCTTTGGGGAAAACCTTCTTTATTTGACAGCGTTTTCTGCGAAGCTGGTAGTTACCAGGTCTTCGTAGGGAACTCTCTTTGGCAGTTCGCCTGCTTCTTCCAGTATATTTTGCAGCAGGGTGAAAGCATCTTCTTCAAAAATCAGGTTGTCTTTCCAGGTATCCTGGCTGTAGTAGCGGGTGACGATGGTGGTCAGGGTCTCCAGGTCGGTTTCTTCAAACTGGGGTTTGATTGCCTTGGCAATTTCCTCTGGCGTGTGGCTGCCTACATAGTCCATACCTTTTTGCAGTGCGTTGGTAAAGGACTGGATGATTTCCGGGTTCTTTTCAATGTAGCTCTTCTTTGCGCTGAAAGCAGTGTAGGGAACGTAGCCGGAATCTTCCCCAAGGGAGGCTACCACATAGCCGTCGCCTTTGGCTTCTAAGGAGGTGGCGTGGGGTTCGAATTCAACTGTATAGTATAACTTACCACACCAATTTTTATATAAATTGAAACCCTTTTATTTTGTGGGTATCAGGGTCTATTTCTATGCTTCTTATGACGCTTTTCCAGAAAGCGTTTTTGTGGGCATTGTCCAGTTTTTCGTATAACTCTTTCCAGTTGCCGCTGAAGGTATCCCACAGCTTCTTGTAGGTTTCCGGATTGGGCATTTTTGTTTCTTCATTGTACTGTTTTAATTTTTCGGTGAGAATCCCATATTGTGAATCATAATATTCTTCGTTGATCCTGCCTTTTTGAAACTGGAGGTTTAAACGGTCTATTTCCGCCTGGATGCTTCCGGCCAGGTTCCTTTTGGGTTTGGTTTTAGCACTTGCCTTTAGCCTTGTAATTTCCTTTACAAGCTGCTTTGGCACACGGGTGACCATATATTCTTCCAATATGTGCTCTGTAATATTTGCACCGCCATGCCGGTTGAATTTATTTCCGCAGCGGTATTTGATATAGATGCTCTCCCCTCCGTTCTTCAGCTTATGCTTTTTCCTGTATCCGGTATAATTATTCCCGCATACAGGGCATTTGACCAGAGAACTGAATATGTATGGGGCATGATTTCCGTGGCGGGCTTTAGACTGTGTGATCTGCCTGGCAAGCTCAAACTGTTCCAGTGTGATGTATGGTTCACAGTAATAGTGATTATCTTTATCTTTCCCGGCATAGGTCTCATTTTTAAACAGGCGGTCTACTTTATTCGCAGACGGGGCTTCTTCCCCATATTTTTCATTCAGGTATGCAATTGTATTCCGGACGGAATAGCAGGTAAAATAGTGCTGATAGGCATCCTCTATAATGGGGGATACCCTTTCGTCTTTCACCAGACGGTTATCTACCACTTTATATCCGTAGCAGGCACATTTGCCGCTGGTCACTTCCCCAATGGAGCGTTTGTAATCCAGCACCGCCTTTATACGCTCAGAAGTCCGGTCACATTCCGCCTGGTTTACTGACAGCATGATGTTGATGACCATCTGGCCGTTGGCAGTAGAAGAGTCGTAATTTTCATAAATGGTCTTCCAGTAACAGTTGTGCGCCTGGAGGATTTCCTCGGTGATATTATAGTCTTTAATATTCCGGAACCAGCGGTCAAGCTTGGTGACAAGGATCATATCTATGTTGTTCTGCTTTACATCTTCCAGAAGGGATAGGAGCCCTTTGCGGTATTTCATGGATTTCCGGGCGGAGATACCTTCGTCCGCATAGTAGCCGATGATATTGTAATTGTTAGCTTCTGCGTATTCTGTGAGGGCCTTGCGCTGGGCCGGAAGGGAAAGGCCGTTTAGGTGCTGCTCTTCTGTGGAGACGCGGATATAAATGGCACATCTAAGGATTTTTGGCATGGTGTTTTCCTCCGTTATATCGTATGTTTTCTGGGGAATCAAAATAACAGCCAGCGAAAGATTGCTTGCAGGCTGGCTGTTCCGGTTGCCGCCGGGGCTATTTTATTACAATAAACCGGCTCGCGGAGCATGACGGCGTTTGTTTTTGGCTGATCGGCTAGCAGATTTTTATTTAACATAAGGGCAGTTCGCGGAGCGTGCTGCCCGTTGTTTTCTATGCCTGTTTCTGACAGCTGGTGTACGATGCTGGATCAGAGCCGGTATATAGGGAGTAAAGGTGAAATTATTTTATCAGGATCTGAAATAAGTACAAACTGTATTTACATACAATGAAGCATCAGAAGCAGGAGGTTTATTTATGGGGAACGCAGAAATTGATATGGAGATCACACCTGAACGTGCTGCCCGGATAAAAGAAACCCTTTTAAGGCTGTATGCAGACCAGATGGGATGGGATTATGACACAATGGAGGTTACTATTGAAAAAGTGAGCCAGGAACCTGTTTAATGGATCCCTCTGAAAATCGGCGGTCTGTATACCCACCTGGGAAGGGGATATCCAGGGATGAACCGTACCGGATTAAGGTGCTGAATACCATCAACTTCAAAAAGTCCATGCACTATATACATGATGGGGCGCGGGGGACGGTCTACAAGCTGGGCTAAATACTCCTGCGTCCAGCCTTTTTCCTCCCGCTTACGTTTGATTTCCCGTCCCAAGGCGTGAAAATCAAGGTTTTTTATTTTCAAGTAGTATTTCATTTCACCCGGCAAGATTGCGAAATATGTCGGGCAGAGATATAATAGGCAGCGCCCGACTTCCTGACGCTTGCGGAGCACGCTTTCGCTCTGCTTCAAAGTGCAGATCTGGAATACATTTGGGTTGTCCCAGCCTTCCCGCAGGGCGGAATGGGAAAAGATTAACCGCACAGGAGAACGGGCCGGGTTACGGTCCAGCAGTAACTCCTTGTTCTTCATAATCAGCTCATAGGCGCTTACATCATCGGAAGTCGTCTCTTTGCGGCCTACCTTGGAGTTTATCATTTTACCCTTGCCATCCACAGAGAAGTATCCGGCGTGTGTCCTTGCCGCAGAGATAGACTGCAAATATTTGATATATTCATCTTTGCCAATGGAAACTCTTTCGTTTGCTTGCCCTCAACCGACTGCGGCTCATCATCAAAATTGGATTTGTTTTTGCAATAATGTCGATGGGCCGACGGGAGCGGAACTCGTCCAGTTTCATATAAATCCGGCGGGCGTCCTTGCCTTTGGCATTGAACGCCTGGGAATTGATGATCATCACATTGATTGAGCTGTCCGACGAAAAACGGTCAATCTCTGTCAAATGGGCGGAGCTGTAGATAAAGAAGCGTATCTTCTTCCCGTATTCCTCTGCAAAATGTTCCTGGGTCATCTCGAAGGATTTATACACACCCTCCCGGATGGCCACGCTGGGCACTACAACAATGAATTTACTCCAACCGTAGTGCTTGTTCAACTCGAACATAGTTTTGATGTAGGTGTAGGTTTTACCGACGCCGGTCTCCATCTCAATGGTGAGGTTATAGCCGTTGGCCCGGCTCTCCAGCTTGTCCGACGGCTTGATCTGGTTGGTGCGCTGGATTTTGTTCAGTTGCTCCAGTATCTGTCGGTCGGAGAGTACGATCTTCTGGTTGCTGAATCCCGTGAAGTCCCGTTCTTCATTGATACCAATCTGGTAGTGGCCGCTGCCCCTGTCCATCGTATAGGTGGGAGCCAGATATGGCTGTCCGGCAAAGACATCGACTACCGTTTTGGCGGCGTCCGCCTGAAATTTTTGGTGTCGGTACTGTATTTTCACGATTCCTCACCTCCGGTTTCCTCAGCGATCCACTCCCTCAATTTTTCCTGGAGTTCTTTTTTATCCGGCAGATACAGCTCATATTTTGAGGCGTAAATATTGGAATCTGCTGGTAGAGTCAGTTCGACAAGCGCGTCACTTTTCTGCTGGCAAAGCAATACTCCAATGGTTGGATTTTCGTCTGCTGTCTTCTCGTATCGGTCGTAATAGTTGACGTACATTTGCATTTGCCCTAAGTCCTGATGGGTCAATTCACCGGTTTTCAAATCAATCACCACAAAGCAATGCAGAAGACGATTATAGAAAACCAAATCAACCCGGAAGTGCCTTTCGTCAAATGTAAAACGAACTTGTCTGCCGATAAAGGCAAAGCCCTTCCCCAGTTCTAGCAAAAACTCCTGCAAATGATCCAGCAGTCTGCTCTCCAGTTCGGACTCAGAAAATTCAGCGCGTTCTTCCAATCCGGTAAATTCCAGGATATATGGGTCTTTCAGCACATCCTCCGGCTTTTCTATGACCTGGCCCTTGAGGGCAAGTCCCATCACTTTATCTTTATCCCGGCTGAGCGCAAGGCGCTCATACAGGGCGCTGTCAAACTGCCGCTGTAATTCTTTCAGCCCCCAATGATTTTGTGCGGCTTCAATCTCATAAAAATGGCGCTGATCTGCATTGTCAATACGCATCAGCTTCAAATAATGGGACCAGCTTAACGGAAATTTTCTTCCGGTAGACACAGAGGGAAGATTTGCGAATTGGTCAGAAAGCGTCTGGCCAATTTGATCTCCTGCATACACTTGATAAAATTTTCGCATCTGTTTCAGATTTGTGACGGAAAAGCCCCGTCCTAAATGCGCTGTCAAATATTTGGACAGCCCCGGTATTACATATTTCCCGTAAGCAGCCCGTTGACCGCCACTTTGTTCTTCCTCAACGATCAGCTTACCAATCTCGAAGTAGGCATATACCATAGAAAGGTCTATGGCCGCTTTTGCGTTTTGCCGCGCTTGTTCCAATATATCTGCAACATTCGTAAGGAATGTTTCATTGATCTGTTCACCCATGCGCTCCCCTCCTTATAAAACCTTCACCCTGGTATCTGGAGCCAGCAGCTTGAAAATCTCACCCACGTTGATTTTGGCGGGACTGTCGGCAAAGCTGCTGTCCTGGAATACGACCCGGAGGGGCTGACGCTTTGCAATCTCTTTGATAACGGAATCGGGGATATTTTCGTCAAAGCAGGCGATTATTTCTTTTCCAATGTCAATTAAGCTGGTCAGTTCATTGTCATCAATACTGATAAAAATAACCCCATCATCAGTCAACAAATTCCATGCCAGCATCAGCCGCGAATAAATCATACTGCACCAATCAGAATGGAACCGCCCGTTGCTGTCGGTGTTGCGGAACAGCCGGTCGCCGTTCTCGTCCACCTGCCCGGATTCTTCGATGTATTCCTCCTGGCTCTGCGCAAAACCATCCCGATAGATGAAGTCATTGCCGGTGTTATAAGGCGGGTCGATGTAGATCATCTTCACCTTGCCCAGATAGCTTTCCTGTAACAGCTTCAACACTTCCAGGTTGTCACCCTCAATGTAGAGATTTTCGGTGGTGTCCCAGGCCACGCTGTCCGCCGGACAGGGCCGCAGGGTCTTGCGGATGGGGCGGTTGGCCTCCACGATGGCGGCTTTCTTACCCACCCAGGTAAACTCATAGGCTTCATCGTCCTTCAGCACCACATCTGACAGCAGCTGCCGCAGAAGTTCAAAGTTGACCGCCTTTTTAAGCCCCCCGTCTTCGCCCCGGGCCTCAGTAATACAGGAAGGAAACAGAGCGGCGAGTTTTTCGATGTTGGCTTGGGCCAGGTCAGAGGTTTCCATTTTCAGATTGTCCATTTTCAGCCTCATCCACTTGTATGGGATTTTGATTTGCATTTTTACCAATCAGGGATAGCATCAACACTTCGTTCCACTGTTCTTTTCGTTGTTGCTGTTTGTCAACAAGCCAAATACTTAAGAATAGTAGTGCAGTTGATAAAATTGATACAGCTGTACTTAATTGGTCAGGTATTTTTATCGGAATTGCAAAACCAACAAACAGCACCATAGAGGCAACACAATTTATTGGAATTACGACTCGCTCCATCCATTTTTTCTTTATATTAGATGTATCATACTTCATCCAAGTTTTAAAAAAGATCATCACTTCATCGTTAAAATTAAAATTTCCCACTTTATTTGCAATGTCCATCGCATTCTGCATATCCTCATCCATATAATTTGCATTTGACTCTATTGTTTGGGCAATTGTAATTAGTAATGTTGCAATCGACAAAGAAGCTGTTATCTGCTGATTTATGCAAACCAAAAGGGAAATGATTGATAATCCTGTCAAACCAATTGCTATGTATAATGCAATGTTGTTTTTTTTCATAGGCTTTAAGTTGTCTCCTTAATTGTTTTACAACTGTATCTACTTATTCAGTTGTCGTTCCTGGCGCATATTTACTTGAAGTGACGCGATCTGCTTGTTCAGTTCCTGCCTGTGTGCATACCGTCCCATGGATTCTTTCAGCGTTTCGCCTATCCAGGGAAGCGTCTCCCCAGCGATTTGCCGGACAAGTTTTCATACTACTACAAATTAAATTATACCCCACCCGTCTCTTGAAAACAATTCCTCTTTCCCTAAAGTTCAAAGAATTTTGCCATAAGTTCCTCTTGTGTATCTTTAGACAGGCATTTGAATATATCCTCAAAATCCAGTTCTGCCATTGGGGTGTTTTTGTGAATAGGCTGTGACATAAAGGATATTGTCCAATATATTCCTTCTGACAAAGACCAAAAATTATAAATGGGCGATAGCAATTCTCACTGCTTGCTGTCGCTTAATATTTTGTCCTGCCCTGTCAGCTTATATATGTCGGGAAATTCAGCAACAAGTGTGTCAAGTTTTCGCATAACTGTTTTATCTCTTTTGTAGACGGTGGCGGTCAGTTCCGCGCACGATTCTGGTTTACTCTGTTGCCCAAACTGATAGATTAAGTTGATTTCATCAGCATTAAAAAGTATCTGGAAATTTGCGTGCATAGATGCATCATCATATAAACGCTCCACGCCCACACATTTAGGGAGATTTCTTGTCAGTTCGTAATTATTCTATTGCCTTACCTTGGCTTGGGTATGGTGAAAGAATTTTAGTTATCCTGAAAGCCATTAAAAGCGTAAGCGGATGATGTGATACTGAGGTATCCAGTAAATTTACTATATGCATTTAAGATATAGGAAAAGACTTTTGAAATGGTGTAGTAAATATACCTACTCAACTGTAAAATCCCCTTGCCCACCAGAAAAAGCAGCGGCTGTGGAACCGAAATCAATGCTCTGGTCAATGGATAAGTCGGTTTTGGGGTCAATGTTATTTTTCTTCAGAATAAACTCAAATACCATTTCTGGCATACCGCCTGCCCGCCCACCTAGCACAGAGCTTCCTTTTAACATATCCCAACTGAAATCCTCAATTGGCTGGCGGGAAACCAGAAAGTTCCCTGCGCGCTGGGTAAGCTGTGCGAAGTTGACCACATAATCCTGGGAGCCGCCTGCATAAGTATATATAGTGGATTCACTTCCCATAAAGCCAATGTCGGCTTCGCCGGTAAGCACAGCAGTCATGGTCTTGTCAGCGCCGAAACCGGTGACAAGGGTCAGGTCAATGCCTTCTTCTTTAAAATAGCCCTCTTCAATCGCTACATACATAGGGGCGTAAAAGATGGAATGGGCCACTTCGTTTAAAGTCACCTTTTGTGAAGAAGAGGCGGAAGTGGCTTTGGGGGATCCGCCTTCCTTTTTTCCGCATCCTGCAAGTGTACAGGCAAGAAGCAGCATGGCAAGAAGAAGTGCTGCCGCTTTTCTGGTGTGGGGGAAAATGGGAATTCTTTTCATAATAACCTCCGTTTTTGTTAGTCTCCAGCGGAAATTTGCCGGAAAAGGATGCTTTATCATATGTAAAAATCTGTGAAAGGTTCACCTTTGAGGCGGGATTGAGGTATGGGCAGAATCTTGGACTTAGGTAGAGATGTTTTTGATTTCGTACAATATATTTACAATATGTCCCAACTGCTCATTGTTAAAGGAATTTAGGATTTCGATTCCTGCATCTCGGTCGAATCCCTCCTTGTGGCCTAAAATAATATAGTCTGCTGATATGTTACAGGCAGTACATATTTTATAGACTGTTTTTGCAGTCAGGCTCTTTTTTCCGCGTTCTATATCTGCCAGAAAGCTGGTGGAGATATCGCATTTTTCACTGAATTTCTCCCGTGACAGGTGCATGGATTCACGGATTTCGCGTATCCGCAGCCCTACAATTAAATTATAATCTTTCTCCATAGTCATATATTGTTACCCCGGTGTTGAGAAAAATGTAATTAGCTTTGGCTATTAGTATAACAATATTTGACAAACTGAAATATATTCTATAGAATATTATAATATATTCTATAGAGTTGACATAGGACGACAAAGTATTTATAATGTTTTTAAATGGACATAGTGTTGGGAAAAGTTAAGTTTTGCAATAATGTTTAATGAATGGAGGTAAAGAGAGATTAGGGTTAAAGCAATCATACCAATAAAAATGAATAATGAAAGGTTTCCTGGAAAGAATATACGTATTTTGGGAGGGAAACCCCTTATATATTATATCCAGGAGGCTCTTTTAAGGGCAGATAATTTAGATTCTATTAGTGTTTTTTGCAGCAATGAGGCAATAAAAAGGTATTTGCTAAAGGGTGTTGAATACATAAAGAGACCAGAAAAATTGGACTTGCCTGAGTCGAATTTTACTCAGATTTTTCAATGCTTTATGGAGAACAATGAAGCAGATGCCTATGTGTATGCCCATGCAACAGCACCTTTTATTACTACAGAAATTATAAATGACTGTACGGGTGCAGTATTAAGCGGAAGATATGATTCTGCTTTTTGCGCCACAAAAATTCAGGATTTTTTATGGAAAAATGGAAGCCCTTTGAATTTTGATGCCCAGAATATCCCCAGAAGCCAGGATCTTGAGCCTATTTACCGTGAAACATCAGGTATATATGTTTATACAAAAGAGGTATTCCAAAATTTGCGCAGAAGGATTGGGGATGCACCATATATAAAAGAACTTTCCCTGCGGGAAGCAATTGACATAAATGAATATAAAGATTTTAAATTTGCAGAAATAATGTTGGGGCAATACGATTTGTAAAGTAAAAAATGGGGTATCAGGAAAATGAAATCAATATTTCAAATAAACACAGTTTATCAGCTAATGATTTCAATTAATATGTGTTTACATCATATACCGGATGGGGATGTGGATATCATTGTAACGGACCATACTCCTGTTTTACAGGAATACATAGACACATTAAGAAATTGTGGGATGTTCCAGAAGGTATTCTATGTAGAATCATTAAGTTTTAATAATAGGTTTTGGCAGGTTGATAATTGCTATAAAGCAGATTTTTTTTATGACAGTAAAAGGGAGCTTTCCAAAACATTAACAAAAGCACAAGTTGATTATTCTGAGTATCAGGTTCTATATGTAGCAAATTTAGATGCTTATAGTAAGTTCATACATCGTGAGTATCCTGGCTTAGCCATCAATTTAATAGAAGATGGCGCTTCTGTCTGTACAAATGACTGGAGGGCAGTAACTCTGAAATGGAATTATATAAAAGACTTTAATAAAGTTTATGATTCTGTTGAAAAACTATATCTTTATACGCCGGATTTGATGTGTGTCAGTTTGGGTTACCCGATGGTTAAGCTTCCTGAAATTAACGCAGAGAATCCCGCCGTTTTGGATTTATATAATTATGTATTTAAATATGATAATTATTTTTCATACCCTCAATTTGTTTTTTTGGAAGAACCTTTTGAGGCTGATAACCTGAAAAATAATGATTTGGAACTTATGGGCATTATTTCTGAGGAGGTTGGCTATGAAAATTTTTTTATAAAAACACATCCCAGAAATATTAAAAACAGGTCGAAGATTTTAGGAATTGGGAAGCAAAAAGAGACACCCTGGCCATTTGAACTGATATTGATGAATAATATACATTCGGAAAGCACATATATAACTGTTACATCTGGGGCACTAATATCAACCAGGGTTTTGTTTCATCAGGATGTGAAAACGATGTTTCTTTATAAAATAATCAATGGCCCAACACATAAAATTGCATGTAAGGAATTTTCAGATTATATGGATAAGTTTTGTTCTAAGTATGCAAGCAAAAACTTGCTTATTCCCAGAAGTAATAATGAACTCAGGGCAATGCTTAATATATTGAAAGGGAATAGGGATGGTTAATAACATTAAAGTTTCAATTATAGTGCCGGTATATAATGTTGAGGCTTATTTGGACAGATGTATTGATTCGTTGGTCAATCAGTCAATGAAAGAGCTGCAGATTATATTAGTCGATGATGGTTCTGAGGATAATAGTGGGCTAAAATGCGATTATTATGCCAATCAGTACGAAAACATTGAAGTTATTCATCAGGATAACCAGGGGTTAACATCAGCAAGAAGGGCAGGGCTGGACAAGTGTATTGGCGAATATGTGATTTTTGTTGACTCTGATGACTGGATTGAACTGGATGCCTGCCAAAAAGAATATGAGTTTTTGGCAGGAAGCAAAGCAAAAATTCTTATATGTGACTATAATATAATTACAGGTAAGGCTATTACAAAGGGGATTGGGTTTAATGGCCATAAATTGACTATTTCAGAGTTTTACCAATCAGTGGCTCCCGGGTATGTTTGGAATAAGATGTATCACAGATCTCTGATTGACATTATGAAGGTTGATATTGATGTTTCACAGGCAGAAGATATTGCGATGCTTCTTCCTTTGGTTTCAAAATTAGATTCAGACAGTGATATGGCCTATGTTCCTGAAGCCTTTTATAATTATTGTAAAAGAGATGATTCTTCATCAAATAACAAAACTTTTATAGAAGAATACTGCATAGAGGAATATCTGGACAGTCTAAAGTATATACTCATGAAATCAGATAAACGCAGAGAAAAAGAAGTAAGTTTCTATTGCATGAATTGCCTGTCCTGGGGATTAAACAGTGCAGAACGTAAATATTTTAAAGCTGATTATTGTGAATTTTTTGCAAGCGTGCTGTATGGTTATATTTTGGGAAACTCAATGATTACGAACAGGTTTCCCAAATTATTGGCTGAGATGATAGGCCAGTGCGGGAAACTAATACCTGGAAACTTGGTTTATGGAAATTTTGAGAACAGCGACTCAGAGATATTTGAATATTGCAGGGAAAGTTGGAAACGTCAGTGTAGAAACTACCATATTATTGAATTAAATGCTGCAAATTGTAACATTAAAGAAGCGCCTGAGTGTGTAAAGAGGGCAATCCAGGAAAGAGAATTTGAATTTGTAAATGATTATTTTTGTTTAGAGTATTTGGTGGAGAATGGGGGGATCGCGGTTCTGAAGAATGTATTTATACATAAACCGCTGGGGGAAATAAGATATAACGGAACTTTTTTTTCATATTTAAATGATAAGGAAATTGGAAAAGCAATTTATGGAATGGACAAAAAATGTGGTTTGGGAAGTGCTATTTTAGGGACATATTCAGAAAAACATATTTTTAACGATTCTTTTTTGCCATTAAATAAGCGTTTTCAGTTTGAACTGGAGGGTAGTTGGAAATTTGTCCCGAAGGGGACAAGCTGCACGCTGATGAATGGCGCAGTCAATATTTATGCATGTAATATTATGGCCGAAATGATGGATGGCAATTGTCTGGCAGAGATTTTAGATTATGATCAATACCAGGCAAATAAAAAGGGTTTGGTCCTGATAGACAGAAATAGGTTTTTAAAGCTTATTACAGATTATAAGGCTGATAAATTAAAAGCAGATACTTCAAAGAAAAACACAGAAAATATGGCTGCCGAGAGATATATTCAGCGTGAGGCAGAACTTATGGAGCAGCTTAATATGTATAAACAGGCTTATGAGAACACAATTTCCTCTACGGCATGGAAGATTACATTTCCGTTGCGGAACATTATGGATATACTTAAAAGAAAGAAGGTAAACGAAGGTGAAGCAGATTTATTTACTTGAGTGTACGTTGAGAGATGGCGGGTACATAACAGATTGGAAGTTTTCAGATAAATGTATTAAGGACATAATTGCCTCTTTGATTGAAGCAAATTTAGATTTAATAGAAGTGGGATATTTAAACAGAAATGCTAAAGAAAAAAATACCACATTATTTTCTTCAGTGGAGAAAATAAGTGAATTCCTGCCAACTGACCGAAAGGGCAAAACCATATTGGCGATGGCAGATGTAACACAATTTTACCCGGAGGACTTAACGCCATATGATGGCAGCTCTATTGATGGGATCCGGGTTGTATTCTACAAACATCAGGCAAACCAGGCTATTAAGTTGTGCCGTAAAATCAATGAAATGGACTATAAACTATTTGTCCAGCCAATGGTTACAATTGACTATACGGTTGAAGAATATACCCAATTAATTAGCTCACTGTGCAGTTTAAATCCCTGTGCGGTTTCTATTGTTGACAGCTTTGGTTATATGAATAAAGAGGATTTCAGGACCTATTTTGAAATCCTTAATGACCAGTTAAGCCATAAGGCTATGGTGGGTTTCCATTCCCATAATAATATGAATCTGGCTTTTATAACAGCACAGGATGTTATGGAGTATGAAACAGAAAGAAAGCTGGTAATTGATTGTTCTTTGTATGGTATGGGACGGGGGGCAGGGAATCTGCAAACGGAACTGATAACAAATTATTACAATATGTGCTTCCAAAAACGCTATAATATTTCTGAAATATTGCGTTTAATCAGTGAATATATCATGCCTGTATATACAAATAAAAGATGGGGATATTCGCCATATTTTCTTCTGACAGGACTCTGTCATTGCCATCCCAATTTTGCCTCTTATCTGTTGCAGGAATATGATGTATCTGTTTCAGAATTTGAAAAATATGTTCAATTAATTCCTGATGATATGAAGACAAAATGCAGGAAGCCCTATGTGATAGATTTATTCAGGCAGAGTTTTTATAATAATTGATATTGCCAAGTTAACAGGCAAAATATTATATAAATGGACAATAATTATAAAACAAATCATACATTTAAATATTTATCATATACGCCAACTGTGATGGAGCAATGGGAGTACAAATTGTTCCATACAAAGAAAGATGTTATTTCTGATTTTGAGAGTGGGCTCCAAATATTAAAAGATAAATCCTTCAGGGCAGAGTGCCTTCACCGCACTTTAATTGCCGGGGGGATGGCAGCATTTGATAAAGGCATTATTGATTTTTTACATAAATGGAATGATATGAGGGAGCCAATATTTCTTTTATCAGAGGTTGCTGGGGAATTTAAGCGATATACTGCAGATACGGTTCATTTTCCGTATTTCTGTACACCCCATTTATTATCAAAGGAAATGGTGGTCCGTGGCATGGACCTGGATAAAAGTGAGGGGGCAGAATCATTGTTTAGCAAATCAAAATATATACGTGAAGCTGTGGTAAATATGAATGGGCGTTATGGCACGCTGGGAAAAAATTATGCTGTCATATGGGCTTACTACGCATATAATTACATTAATTTGCTGCTTGATAAGCTGGAACCATGCCGGGTAATATTATGGAATGAATTTTATGCATTTCATATTATTTTTAAAAATTTATGTATTGAAAAGGGGATAGATGTCTGTTTTATGGAATTTGGGAATATTCCTGGGACCTTTTCGGTGGATAATGATGGACAGCAAGGGGAAAGCCGGATAGCTCTGCGGCAATGTTGGGGTTATAACAGGGCTTTTGATACGGGAAAAATTATTTACTGGATCAGGCAGAACCGTTTAAACCGCAACAGACAGCCAACAATTCAATTTGGGCGGGCGGATATTTTGGGATATAGGGAAGACAAACCGGTTATTCTTTATTTGGGGCAAGATGATTATGAATCCTGTCTCTATCCTTATACATGGAGGACCAAACGCTTCCATTCCCCATATTTTAAATCATCTGATTCTGCAGCGCGTATGATAGAAAGAATCTGCCAATCTAACAGCTGGAATTTTGTATATAAATTACATCCAATTATGGCTCAGTTGGGGAACACATATGAGCTGCATAGGCAGACAAATGGTGTTGTAGTAAATGATGTAGATTTATATTCGGTAATAGAAAATGCTGATATTGTCCTTACGATATTGTCACAGGGGGCATATCATGCGCTGATACAGGAAAAACCGGTTATCATGCTGGGGTACAATCAGCTAAGGAATAAGGGATGTATCTATCAGCTAAAGGGAGGGAGCTGGCGGAAATTAGAACATTTAATGAAAAAAGCTCTAAGAAAAGGGTTTACTGATAAGCAAAGAAAACGTTTTGAGAACCATGTGGCATATTTGCTGGGCAAGTATTTATATGATGATGGATTACATGATGAAATGCCATATGGAAAAAGGCTGGTATAGTCCTGTTTGTAATATTGTTTTTTAGGTGGAAGCGTCTTTGGGCTTTCACCTTTTTTACAATAAGCCGGCCCGCTGAGCATGGCAGTGCTTGTTAAGATTACGCGGGCAGGCATGTCCCATTATTCCGCC
>CAJTVD010000086.1:4364-14710 GCA_910579495.1 uncultured Lachnospiraceae bacterium | reverse complement strand
CAAGAAATCCTATTTCTACGCACAGTTTATGAGGATAAGTGCGCACCGTGGAAAGAAACGTGCATATGTGGCTGTTGCACATTCCATGTTGGTCGCAATATACCATATCCTGAAGGATGGTGTGGTTTTCAAGGATCTGGGTGCTGATTACTATAATCAATTCAATAAGGAACGCAAGATTAAAGCGTACCTGAAAAAGCTGAAAGCGTTAGGCTGGGAAGATTCTGCCGCAGGACAACCTGCCTAATCATACATGAGAGTCTAAAAGACTCAAAAATATACTATAGGGGTAGTCTGCGCTTTTTTAGCTAAAACAAAGGTTAGGTTTCACAGTAAAGAGAGGGCGTTGCTTTTGTGGGCTGACTTCTCTTTATATCCTGCATCTACTCAAATTATAGCAAAGGGGTAGGTGCATTGCAATGACGAATGAGCAAATTGTTTCTGAAATTAGGAACGGTTATTCTGTAACGGATTATATGCAATTACTGTATGAAAGCAATCTGCCATTGATTAAGAAATTCATAAAGCCATACGCCGCCTATGAGCCTATGGAGGACTTATTGCAAGAATCCTATTTTGGATTGTGGGAAGCGGTACAGCATTATGAAACGTCTGCAAATGTGCGGTTTATGACTTATGCGGAATACTGGATAAGGCAGTCAGTACAGCGATTTTAGCCTTGAAGATGAAACAATAGATAAAATGTATGCCGAACGCTCTAAAAGCCAATTATGGAGCATTGTGGAGCGTTACACAACCGACAGAGAGAACAGCATAATAAAAGAGATATTCATAAATAATCGGACTATGGCAGCAGTGGCCAGAGAACAGGGTGTAACCAGGTTTCTTTTTGGAACGAATCAAGGGCATCTGCATTTTACAGACATCTTTTAATGCGGTTCTATGTAATGATTATCACTTATACTTAGAAAATTCTGAGAAATCTGTCAGCCGTTTTTTAAAAATAAGGATTTACACTCCCATAAAATCCGATCCTGGCTTCATTCTTCGGAAAAAACGGAAGCAGCGGAACCTTTTGCGCGGAAAGTGAACGAAATTTGCGGTCTCTATCAAAGTGCCCGGGAAGGTGCACACATTGTTTCCACGGATGAAATGACCAGGATACAGGCGCTGGAACATAATATCCTGACAAACTCCAGACGAGTATTTCAAGCCCATAGAGCCACAAAGGGCAGCAGTCTATTACTTCCCTGACTGTTTGCATTAACGGAAATTTTTCTTGAATTTATCAGGGGATTATGCTATATTATAGATTTAAGAGAGGATACAACCGCCCACAAAGTGGTTGACCTCCGAGATAAGTTTTTAAGCCCACCTAGACCGCCAAGTACAAGGTAGGCTCATTTATTTTCGCTTGTTGTTTCTATCAATAGGCAAGCAGCGCAATCAGAAAGTTACCATAGCGTAAAACAGTTTCACATAGTTCTTTTGCCGTTTGATCGGAAAAATCCACTGACACACGTCATATATTTTGTGTTTGGAAGACTGGAAGAGGGTTTCCGGACTTTGGAATTATCCAGGAAGGGGCAAGGAAGAGAGTTGCATGAAAGAGAGATTTTTATATAAGAGAAATGAGCGGAGAGCGGTTACAAATCAGGAGGAAAGTCACATGATGAAGAAGTTGAATGTAACATGGGATGGGATATTTGATTCCACAGGCTATATGTTTTCATTTGCAAAAGCCTTGTGCTGCGCTGTGAAAAACAGTCCTTTTTCGGGGATGGCAGAAGATATTGTAGCTTCCAGCGGGTTTGCATTCCGCATGTGGGTGTCACCGGATCTCTGCCCCAGCGCCACCAGCATATGGCAGTTTAACCTGCAGAAAAGTTGTGTGGAAAATGGGGGTCTGCATTGCAATTACATCGAAAGGCTGTGGGGGCAGGAGGAGATTGAGGAAAAACGGCGTCTGGAGGCGATTGATATAGTCAGACAGAGCATAGGCAGTGGTATTCCCGCCATAAGCTGGGATATCGGTGTGTGCGAGTGGGGGCTGATCGTTGGCTATGACGATGAGGCAGAGAAATTTGCGGTGCTGCCCATCACCGGGCAGGAGGAAGAGATGGACTATGCCTGTTTGGGCAAGAGGGAGCTTCCGATCCTGAATGTGCTGACGGTTTTGGGAAGGGCAGAAAAGACGGAGGAAGATATTGTCAGCAATACCTTGCAAACGGCTCAAAATCATCTGCAGGGAAAGGAATGGTGTGAAAATGCCAGTGGTCTGGAAGCCTATTCTGCCCTGATTAAGCATCTGGAGGCTGAGGACACAGAGATGGCATGTTCCTGGAATCTGGAGTATTTTCTGGGAACTTATGCGCCGCTGAAGTGGTATGCCTGGAAATTTTTTGAAAGCCATGGATTACAGGAGTTGGCGGTGTTGTATAAATCCGTCTATGAAAATTGGCAGAAAGCATTTGAGATGAAAAAAACGCTGGACATGTCTGTTCAGGAGAACAGGGGATCGCTGGCAGAACTCTTAAAGCAGGCAGAAGCGTGGGAGCGGAAGGCAGTTTCTTCTCACCTGGGACAATAAAGCGTTTTTGAGAAAGGTCTAAACTATAGAGGATGTTTGTACCGGAAAATGACAGGGGAATCTTGAATTTGCGCAAGGTTCCCCTGTAGTTTGCACTGCTGCCAGCATATAAATATTTTTGCGTAACCCCAGATGATTTATGAATGGATTCAGAAGTTTATTCTGCACTTTTTGATGAATGGTTCCAGAGATATTGAAATGGAAAGAGGTCTTGGAGCGGGAGTTTTTTGTGGGGAGATTTGGAAAAATTAACAGCTCTACGATCCGTAGGTTGCACCGGTGGGAAAGAAGCTGTAAGATGAAATTACATTCAGAAAGAGAGGTACAGCTATGAGTTATGTGACGGGGGCAACCATTAAGGAATTAAGGGAAAAAAGAAGAATCACCCAGAAGGAACTTTCGGACAAGATCGGTGTCAGCGACAAGACAGTATCAAAATGGGAAACCAGCAAGGGACTTCCGGACATAGGAATAATCGAGGAACTGGCAAGGGCTCTGGGGGTGTCTATCGCAGAACTGCTGACAGGAGAGCTCAGAGAAAATGGGAACCAGTCGGCCAATATGCGGAAGATGTGTTTTTATGTCTGTCCAGTGTGCGGGAATATTATAACCTCAGTGGGACATGGCGCTTTTTCCTGCTGCGGGATTGTTCTGCCGGAGGTGGAGGCTGAAAAACATGGGGAAGACCACTGTATCTGTGTGGAGACAGTGGACAATGAGTATTGTATAACCATGAGCCATCCCATGGATAAAGGGCATTATATTTCTTTTATTGCATACGTGACAACGGACGGGCTGGACTTGGTGAAACTGTATCCAGAGCAGGGAATATCCGTGAGGTTCAGGAAAAAAGGGCATGGCATGGTCTATGGGTACTGTAACAGGCATGGAATGTTTAAGGTAATGGTTTGAAAATATAGGCAACAGTCTGAAAGTACAGCTGATACGCAAAAGCAGCCGCCTGCCGCTGGTGGTGCGGGAGAGTGCGGAATGCCAGAATCAGATGGAGATCTGCAGCGCCTTTATCGGGGAGATATCCCAGAAAGCCAACAAGGTGCTGCTGATTTATCGGTCAGGGATTATGATGGTCTCCATGGTGGGGGCGGTGTCGCTGCTGAGCCCGTGGATTCTTCTGGTTTTGTGCGTGGAACCCTGCCTTCCTTTTTCAGTCTGATTTACTCCATGAAAAATGCCATAAGGGCGGATCAGGAGCTGGGGGCCAGGAACCGTGTGAGGGGGTATTATGCGGAATTAATGACGGAAGTTGCGTATGCAAAAGAACTGAAGGCCTATGGACTTTATCCAGTGCTTATAGACAGGTGGGATCAGGAGAGCAGTTTCATAAACCGGGAAAGGCTTCTGCTGGAGAAGAAAAATGCGGTGCGCCGCCTGGTGCTTCTGCACATGCAGAAGGCAGACGTATCCGACGATCAGATCATCAGGGCGCTGGAGCGTGTGGGACTTTCCGGTTTATTGAAGGAACTTGGCTATGATCTGGACATTCCACTGGGAAAACTTTTTGAAGACGGAAGAGAACTCTCGGGAGGACAGTGGCAGCGGGTGGCTTTGGCCCGGGCCCTGCTTGGGGATTCGGAGTATATTTTCCTGGACGAGCCCACGGGCACTGTTAAGTTGGTACAACTATGATCACAAAAAAGAAATGCCCGTGATGTGCTGGTCATTGTCCATTCTGATTTCGGAGATCACGGAGCGCCAGAGGGTCCGCTTTTCTTCCCGTTCCAGGCCGTCATAGATGGTTTTGAAATCCTGGGAAAGAAGGTTCTCTATTGCCGCAAAGTCTGGGCGCTGATCTGCGGCGGGTTCCGGCTTTTCTTCCAGCATGGCGTTATATTTGTCATAGTCCCGTTTGTATTCCTCTATGTCGATTAGATCATTGACATATAAATCCTTAAGCCTGGACAGCTTCCGGCGGACAGCGGCCCGGTCAACGGAGGCGGCAGCCTTCCGGCGCTTTTCTTCCTGCACTTCCCACGCCAGGCGGTATTTTTCCAGTTCTTCCCCCAGGTGGTCAAAAAGCCACTTTTCCACCACGTCTTCCCGTATAAACTTGTTATGAGAGCAACGCCCACGCTGAAAATATTGATTACAACGATAATAATAATAGCCTTTTGTGAAGGCACCCACTAATTTGTGGCGGCATTCCTCACAGACAAGCAGGGACGTGAAAAGGAATACCCGGCCAGTGGGGGTGCTTTTCGCATTGTTCCCCAGAAGTTTCTGGACCCGTTCAAATTGCGCCGGGCTGATCACGGCTTCACAGAAATTTTCATTGTACCTGCCGTTTTTGTCGTATACGCCAATGGCCAGTTTGTCCCGCAGCATACGGCGGAAAGTGGCGTCACACCAGTTCACCCCATAGGTTTCCCGGATATACTTCACGGTGGCCCGCTGGGAGATCGTGGCCTCAAAATGGTTGAAGGCGTCCTGCAATATGGCTGCCTTTTCCGGGATAACCTCAAAACGTTTCTGGTCATTCACCCGGAGCCAGAAGGGGCAGGACCCGGAAACCACGGTGCCATGGTTGATTTTGCTGTCAAACACAACGGCAATTCTTTCCCCGTCCAGATCGGCTTCATTCTGGGCAATGGATAACCGCAGGTTAATGTATAACCGCCCGCTGGCGGTGGTGGTGTCGTATCCTTCCCCGTCATCAATGGTTTTCCAGCCGCAGGCGTGGGCTTCTAGCACTTCCATAACCTTGTAATAGTCCGCCACGGAACGGAACCAGCGGTCAAGGCGGCAGAACAGCAGGAGATCAACGCCGTCCCGCTTGACTAAATCCATCATGCGGAGAAATTCCGTTCTTTTGTGAATGTTCTTCCTGGCTGTCTTTGCGGCGTCAACGAAGACCCCAACGATTACCCAGCCCCGTTCCCGTGCGTATGCTTCCAGCCGCTCCTGCTGGGCTTCCAGCGATAAGCCTTTAATTTTTTGTTCTTCTCCCGATACCCGGATATATAGAGCCACACGGAGGGCGGCATTTTCAGCTTTTTTATTCATAAGATCACCTTTTGATTGCCTGTCATTTCCCGCCCCTATGTGGTATACTATAGGAGCAGCGGTATGTTGTATCTGGTGGATATATATATTTCTGCACCGTCCGGGAGTGTTCGCAGCACCCCCGGACATTTTTTATTTTAACAGTTCAGCAAGACCCAGGCCGGAAAAACTGATCTGGTCCCGAAGAAAGCCGGAAAACCATTCTTCCGCCAGGGCCAGGGCAGCAGGCGGCGAAAGTTTGGTACTAAAGGACGCCACCCGCTGGGCCTGACACGTCTTGTTTTCTTTGCAGCCGTCTTCCTTCCACACCATTATGGAGAGGAACAGGCCGTATTTGCACCCGCCGTCTGTCTGGTACAGGGATAGAGCAATATAATTGCCTATAACAGTCCTGTAAATTGCATTTGTGGTATAGTTTCCGGCAGGCGTCTTTTGCCAGTCGCCTTCCGGGGCACGGGTTTTCCATTCATAACGTAAATTGTCCATAATACCCCCTCTATAGCAATTATATAATTACTTGTGGTGTCGAGAAAATATCAAGACTCGGTATAGCTATAATTACCGTTTTCGTCACGGACCCAAAGCCCATATGATTCAAGTACACTGCCATCCTTATCAAGTTTACCATAAATAGCAGATGAGACATCAGAACCAGAAAAACATATACCAGTGTCTGAATAAGTTATTATGGATACCCAATTATAGCCCGAATTTGCAACTACATTGTCGGCAAATTCCCTTAACATTTCAGACGTGATTTTTTCAAGGTTATCATCCGTTATACGGATAAAGGCATATTGACCCAAAACAGTATCGCCAGAACCATTCATCACGTCTTTTGTAGTCGGTTCAAAATCCATCAAGAAATTATGGGGTATGGTTTCCGGGTATATTTGATCTTTTCCGTCAAAGACCTGGGAAACAGAGACACCATCAAGATATACCGTTAAGGTATTAAGCCCGTAATTAACATTATAAAAACCGCCAGAAGTATTTTTTGATACCGTAAAGAAACTGTCTACGCCACATTCAGAAGCGAGGGTAATAAAAATTTCGTCTGCTTCTTCCGCAGTAACGCCAGTTGCAGTTTTTAAGCCGGAAATGCTGGACTTGTAAAAATCATATTTTTCGGTGAGTTCTGCCGATTTTGGGGTAACAGAGCCGCATGAGCAAAGCAATAGACATATTAAAAGCATAAGGATAGAAGATAATCTTTTCATTGTGCACCTCCATGGTATGTGTGTATTGTGTTCTTCCGGCAACCTAAAATTACAATGCCGTAAATGGGCATTACGCAGGGAGAAGGGAGGGAAGAACAATGCTGGTAAACGAGTTAAAAGCAGCCATTCATAGAATGGTTGACGCTATTTCAGACATGAACATTTTAATCAAGATTTACACGTTCATTAAGTATCTGAAATAGTAAGTAGTTCCGCTGGTGATATGTGGGGCTTTATTCCTGGCCCCGCATATTGTCTGACAGCCTATGTATGAAATCCTGGAATAATTTTTTGCTGTCATCATCAAGTTTCCAGTATTCCACAATCAGACTTCTAACAAAAGCGTCATTGGAAAGTGTTGCAGCCGCTTTTGCAAATTCATCTTCCGTGAAATCAAGAAACATTTCTCCGCTGCCGTTTCGCAGCCATTCTTCTCGCACGTTAAATTCCCGGCAAATAGCAAGCACCATTTGTTCAGTTACAGCCCTATTTCCAATTTCTATACGGGAAATTGCTGTGCCAGTCACTCCTAATTTTTTCCCAAAGGATTCTTGGCTTAAAGACAAAGATTTTCTAATGGCTTTTAGTCGTTCATTCATAATTATCACCCCCATTTCTGACTTGCCTAAACAGAGAATAACAAAAAAACTGACCATAGTCAAGAAAAAAGCAAAAATATCTTGACAAACTGACCAAAGTCATATATATTAAGACCATAGTCATGAAACAACAACCGACATAGAAGGGAGGACAACATGAAGGGTACAGAGGAAACCAGAAAAGAAATGCTTTCTTCCGACACAAAGGAAGTGGCGAAAATCCTTGAAACGCTGGACGAAAATTCCATAGTGCTGGCCAGAACATATATGACAGCCTTATCTGATAGGCAAAAGATTGAAAAGGCGAAGCTGGCAGCGGCAGCAGTATGAGAATTTAGGCCAACTACAGGAAGGAGGTGAGAAGGGAACATGGTAGAAACATCAAGGCCGCTGTTTATCTCTTTTGCAAGCAAGATCACAAGAGAGGGAGAAAACGGGGAACCCGTGGGGACGCTGGAAGTATTCACGCAAATACAGGATTGCCCGGTGACAGATGAAGAATTGCTGGAAATCAAAAGGATACAGGCGCAGGCGGCGGAAAAGATTGACGCACTTTTCAAAAAATAATGCCCCGGCATAAGCCAGGGCAGGCAGGTTCATTCCTGCTTAAAAACCATAGTGGAGCCGCATTTTTGCAACTTCCATCAATGGTGCCAATGTGCGGATAATATATGACTTTGCGAAGTTTGTTACAGCCATAGCAAAACCACGAACCGCACTCTAAAACAGTAGGCTTCCCCGTCTTGCTGTCAAAAACGGGAAGACAGACACCTACACCCAAAGCAATACACCCCCTTCCCTCTATAGTCCAGCCCGGCACGGCTGGCAAGTACAGTATAGCAGAGGGAAGGGGAAATGGAAAGGGAGGTGAGAGGGTGGACGAACAAACAAAAGCCTTTGCAAATGACATTATAGAGCAGTGCCAGAAACAAGGACTTTCATTCCAACAAATGGACGCATTACTGCTAAATCTTTCAGTAAAGCTACAAAACGCAAAAAAAGAACTGGCAAAATTAGCAGTAGAAGAAACGGCGGTGAGACTCAAACCGTTTTAAGAGTTTCCAGCACGGCACCGGGAGCCGGAGGGGCAGCAGGCGTGAAAGCCTGCGGAGCGGGTTCAATCCCCGCCGGGTGCAATAGGGACGCCACCCAAAAGAAAAGGCACTGCAAATGGCAGCGGTCATGCCAGCTATAAAGCATGTGGTCGGTCAACAGGTTTTCGGGCAGGCGGCTTTTAAGGTGAAAGCGGCAGCGGCAGTGCCAGAAAGGAAGGTACAGAAAATGGTGAGAAACAATGTAGAGGCAAACACAATAGCAAGCGCTGGGCAGACAGAAACCATGATACCCCAGGACAACAGGCAGGAAGCTGTGGAAGTGCTGGACTTCCTGCGGACGCTGGAAGACGGCGAAGAAAAAGAAATGCTGGCTTTCCTGCGGGGTGTACAGTTTGGCAAGCGCATGGGGGCTGGTACTGCCGTGGCAGGGTAAGGGAGGGCAGCAGGCATGGCAGAAATCGAAGTAAAGGGCACATTCAATGCCCAGGCTTTTTTCACCGCCCTGGCGGCGATTTTGTCAAAACGGGAGCGGGTGAAAATAACGGTAACAGTGACAGAGAAAGAGCGGCCCGCAGAACCAGTGCGGGCCGCAGGATAGGAGGCGGCAGGGTGAAAGAAAAAGTGGCCGTATTGGTCCTGTGGATTTTTTCGGTCCTGGGAATTGTCTTCCTGGGCCAGATCGCCAGGGCGGCACTGTCTTCCCGCTTTCCAGGGCAGGAGGACACCCAGGGCACCGTCACCGTGTATCTGAATGACGGCACCGTCTGGGGATACTATGGGGAAGTGTCGGTTACATATGACAGGACCGGCTGCCCGCAAGTGACCATGAAAAACGCCTGGTTAGAGGGAAGCACACACCCGGATTTCCAGGTGGACGGACTGAAAGGGGAAGGCAATGCGGACGAATAGGGGGCAGAGGGCATGAAGATAGGGCTTGTGGACGTTGACGGCCATAATTACCCCAATATCCCATTGATGAAAATATCCGCCTGGCACAAGGCCCAGGGTGATCATGTCGAATGGTATCACCCCATGTTTTCCGGCCACATGGACAAAGTGTATTTAAGCAAGGTATTTTCCTTCACGCCGGACTATACAGCGCCCATATATGCGGACGAAGTGGCCAGGGGCGGTTCCGGGTACTGCATAGAACTGGAAAACGGGAAAGAGGTATACAAAAGAGAGCGTGACACGCTACTGCCCCCGGAAATTGAACACATTTACCCGGATTATAGCCTGTACCCGGAGAAGACCCGGAACACGGCATACGGATTTCTGACAATTACAGAGATTGAAAGACGGGAGGCAGAACAGAAGGTGGTTAATTTCATAAAAGACGCTGACTGCACCAAAGACACCCCGGTGGTGTACGGCTGGCAGGAGCGCCCCATATATGGCCGCCAGGTGCGCTTCCGCCCCCGTGTCCCTGGGAAGCGGAAGACGGCCACGGACAAAAAATCATACCTGCCCCGGCTGTTACCGCTGGAAAACTATGATCTGATCATTGTCCTTTTTTCCGGCGGCAAAGACAGCCTGGCGGCATATCTGAAATTGCTGGAATGGGGAGTGCCCAAAGAAAAAATTGAACTGTGGCACCATGACATTGACGGCGGGCACCCGGAACGGCGCATGGACTGGCCTGTTACCCAGTCCTATGTGGAAGCCTTTGCGAAGGCAGAGGGGGTCCACCTGCGGAAGTCCTGGAGGGTGAACGGGTTCTGGGGCGAAGTGTACCGCCAGGGCGCTTCCTGGCCTGTACAGTATGAAGATGACGAAGGGCAGACGGCCACGGTGCCGCTGACTGAAAAGCAGAAAAGAAGTGACGAACTGCGGGAAAAGATACTGGAAGGGATAGCAGAGGAAAAGGACATACAGGAACTGAAAGAATACGGCTACAGAA
>CAJTVD010000086.1:0-4349 GCA_910579495.1 uncultured Lachnospiraceae bacterium | reverse complement strand
GGGAGCCTGGCAACACGCTGGTGCAGTGCCTATCTGAAAGTTATGGTGGCGGAAAGCACTATCCGCAATCTGGAAAGTCTTTCTGATCTGGAACTGTTAGGAAAAAGAATGAAGTTTCCCGCAAAGAGCAGCCCGCAGTCTGGGCGCTGGTGCAGTGGGGCGCTGAAAATGCAGGTGCAAGGCAGCGTCACGGCGAATTTGGAGAAGACCAAAGCGAATACCAAAATCCTGGTGGTATCCGGGGAGCGGAGAGGGGAAAGCAGCTGCCGTTCCAAACTGAATGAAATGGAATTGCACCGCACGTTTGCATATAAAAAGGCCCGGCGGCTGGTTCACCAGTGGCGGCCAGTGATAGACCATAGCGAAAGGGATATATGGGAGATCATCAAAAGGCATAAAGTGACCCCGCATTCCTGCTATAGGGCGGGCTGGAATAGGTGCAGCTGTATGATGTGCATATTCTCCCTGCCCAAACACTGGGCGGGAATACGGGACATATTCCCGGAAGAGGTGGAGGCAGTAAAACGTGATGAAGAAACGCTGGGCTTCACCCTGGATAACAAAAAAGACCTGGAAACCTATATAGGCAGCGCTGAAAGTTGCGTCTACTGGGACCGGGAGGCCATAGAAGAAATCAAGACAGGGGTTTTCCCTGCGGAACGCATGTATACAGAAAACTGGCGGTTCCCTGCCGGAGCGTTTGGAGGGGCAGAGGGCGGGCCATGTTAATGCCAGGAGGGCAGCAGGCATGAAGGCATACATACCAGAAGACGCCGGGCCGGGCTGGTGGCGGGATATTCCCGGATATGATGGGAAATACCAGGTGAACCGAATAGCTGACGTGCGCCGTGTCTTCCCTTCCGGTCTGGTGCGGGATATGGCCGCATACAGGAAGAGCGGAAAGAAATTCCGGCAGAGGCTTTTTGTCAAGCTGACGAAGGACGGGAAAAGCACGGAAGTACAGCTTTTAACGATCATGGCCGTGACCTGGTACGGGACATGGCCGGAAAACAAGGTGCCGTATCATATCAACAGGAATATTTGGGACAATCGCCTGGAAAATATCGGGTTCATTGACCGGGTGAGCCTGGGCAGGCTTACGGGGCACATGAGCAGCAAGAGGAAAGCCGTCTTTAAAGTTGACAGAGACGGCAGGGAAGTGGAGGTTTACAGATCGGCCAGGGAGGCGGCGAAAGCTAACCACATGAGTTATCAGACTGTACTGGACCGGTGCAACGGGAAAGTGAAGAACCCCTATGCCCTGGACGGCTTCACATACCGTTTTGAAGACGCCGGGCCGGGGAGAAAGAAAACTGTAACAGAATGATACCCCGCCAGGGGTTCAGATAAAAAATGAATGGAGGGCAAGACAAATGGTAAGAAGACAGAAACTGATCATCAAGGACGAAAGAGGGGTGCCCAACTATATGGCGGCATTCTCCTGGACCGGCAGCAAGGACCCGGCGCAGGCCCCGCCCATGTTCGTGGTATGCGGGGAGGTTGTGGACGCCATTCTGATTTCACAGTTTCACAACACCAACATAGAGGGCATACCGCATTCCCTGCCGTATCGGGAACCCTGGACGAAGATTGATCTGGACAGCGCCGCCAGGGCCTGCCGGGCGAAGGGGGAAGGCTGGCACCTGCTGACCAATACGGAATATGCCTATCTGCTGGCGGAAAGCCGGGACCTGGGCACGGAGCCGCACGGGAACACGGAAGGCGGCAGGGATTATGATTTCCCGGAGGAATGCGGCGTTACATATGACGGACGCCGGACGCTGACAGGGCTTGACCCGGTGACGTGGAGCCATGACCACACGGAAAACGGCGTGTATGGGCTGAAAGGGAACGTCTGGGAGATGGTAACGGGCTTGCGCCTGCAAAAAGGCCGGGTGGACTATATCCCCAACAATGACGCCGCAGTGGTAAGCATGGCCAGCGACAGCGCCGCCTGGCAGCAGGCGAAGACGGAGGACGGGAAGACCATCTATCTTTCCGGCGGTAACGGCGTGACGATCACCACGGACCAGGCAAAGGAAGACTGGGACGGGGCGCACATGCGGGACATACGGCTTGACGGCCTGGAAAGCATACCGCAGATCATTTTTGACCTTGCTATCCTGCCGCCGGACTACAAAGAGCGCAAAGACGGAATATATGTGGACAGCGAACTGGCAGAAGCTGTGCCGTTCCGGGGGTCGAGTTTCTACTTCACTTCCGACGCCGGGGCGTCCGCTGTCAATCTTTACTACCCCCGTTCTAGCGTCAATGTGAACATTGGTTTCCGTTCCGCTTTGTACGTGAAAGACTGGAAACAGATCACTGGCAAACTGATCGGGGCGTGATAACGCCCCGCAGGAAGCCGGGAAGCAAGAAAAAAGCCTTGACAGTGCCGGGAAACACGGTCAAGGCTTTTTGCCAACAGATATATAAATCACACTTATATTGTACCATGTTGGCAGGAAAAAGGCAAGCAAAAATCCGGGAGAATGCCCCGGAAAGCGGGCTTGTATGGGGTATTAACATTCTTACCATACCAGAAAAATATAGTGGCATGAAAGCCGGACTGTCAACAGGTGAATATAAGGGAGTAGTACAGGAGGGGAGAGAAGACCCCCTGCTGGCCTGGTAAGAATACCCCTGCCCCTGGTACAAGGGAAGGCAGGCAGAAAATGTTTTATCGGGAAAAGAAAGTGGACTGCCGGGATTACAGAGAAGTGGACATAATACCCAGGACAGACAATGCGGAAAGGGCAGTCAAGGGGAAGAGGGGGAAGCGGCAGAAGGTTACAGAGCCGAAGCAGAAAAATCTGAATGATAAAAATGCAAGGCGGTATCTGGTACAGCTGGGGAATGGCAATTTTGGCATAGGTGATCTGCATGTCACCTGCACATACGCAAAGGGGACGCTGCCGGAGACAGAGGAAGAGGCGGAACGGGTGGTGGGGAATTACCTGCGGCGGATTGCCTACAGGCGGAAAAAGCTGAAACTGCCCCCTTTAAAATACATACTGGTGACGGAATACGGGTACAGCAAGGACGGGGACAAGATCACCAGGATACACCACCACATAATCATGAATGGAGGCATGAGCCGGGACGAAGTGGAAATGATGTGGACCGTAGAGCGGATAAACTGGCACAAGTACGACACGGACCCGGAATATATGGACCAGGTGGGGAAGCTGGGGTGGGTGAATGCGGACCGTCTGCAAGTGGACAAAAACGGCATAGAGGCCCTTTGCATGTATGTGACAAAGAACCCCAATGGGAAAAAGCGCTGGTCCTCTTCCCGGAACCTGGAACGGCCAGTGAGGCAGCCGGACGCAGATCACAAGTACAGCAAAAAGAGGGTGGAAGAACTGGCAAAGTCCAATGATCTGGGGAAGGTGTATTTTGAAAAGCAGTTCCCGGATTATACGATCAGTGAAGTCAAGACAGAATTTTATGAGGAAACCGGGTGGCATGTTTATCTGAAAATGTGGCGCAAGGCAAAGAAGCCGAAAAAGAAAAAACCGAAAGGGAAGGGAGGGAAGCAGAAGTGACGCTGGGAGAAATGCTGAAAAGGGCGGTACACAGTGACCGTCTGATCATACGGGAAGCGGACGGGCGGGAGATATACCGGGGCTATGTGGCATGTATGCAGTACCACGGAGAGATTGACCCCGCCAGGGAAGTGAAGCAGTTCGGCCTGGAAACGGACATTTTCCGCAGAGAGAACAGGGGGAAGTACCTGGGAGGCCAGAAGGAACCGAAAACGGCAGTGGCGGCGGAAAGTATCAGTGATTTCCAGTTCAGTGATCTGGAAATGCTGATCTATACCAGGATTATTCTGGAAGGGCAGGCATGATGAAGGGGCCGGGGCTTGACCTGGAAGAATTTAAGGCCGGGAAGGAGGAAAAATCTTGTCTGCGATTTTAGAGGCGGAGACGCCGGACAAATACTTTTTGAGTGCGAAAGCCTGCTGGGGTATCCTGGAACGGGCACGGAAGCGCCAGAAGGAAGTCCCGCTGATCTTGAAAATAGCGCTGCTGGAACGGATAGCGGAGGACTGGCAGAAGAGCCAGACGGCCAGCTGACACTGGATTTCGGCAGGACGGCGGACAGGATATATATAAACGCAAAGAAAAGCGTCACACTGATGGGCAGGGCTGGCGGTGGCGGCGGGAAAACGGGGCTTTATCTCCTGCCCGTGTACACCATAGCCGGGAACGTCATAGGGCGGAGCGAAGAGAACGGCGGGAACCAGTTAGGGATTAACCAGGACACCGCCCCCACGGAGGCGGAGAACCCGGTGCCCCTGGAGACCGACGAGGCCCTGCGGCTGGAGAACATCCACAGGACCA
>CAJTVD010000085.1:928-15009 GCA_910579495.1 uncultured Lachnospiraceae bacterium | reverse complement strand
CGTTTGTTTAACATAAGGGCAGTTCGCGGAGCGTGCTGCCCGTTGTTAGCTGCCTCATCGTCTTGTCATATCAACATAATCCCTGTCGGGACAGATGGGCTTGTAAGCCGGGCGGATAATTTTTCCGTTGTTTGCCAGTTCTTCCATACGGTGGGCGCTCCAGCCGCAGATACGCGCCATTGCGAAAATTGGCGGATAAAGCTCCATGGGAAGCCCCAGCATATGATATACGAAGCCGGAATAGAAGTCCACATTGATACTAACGCCCTTATACATCTGCCGTTCCCCGGCGATGATTTCGGGGGCAAGCCGTTCTACCAATGAATAAAGGGCAAACTCCTTCTCCAGCCCCTTTTCGACGGAGAGCTTTTCGACGAAATTCTTGAAAATGACCGCACGGGGGTCAGATTTAGAATAAATCGCATGGCCCACACCGTAGATTAAGCCTGCATGGTCGAAAGCCTCCTTATGAAGAAGGCGCTGCAGGTAATTTCCAACCTCTTCCTCATCGGCCCAATCCTTCACTTCCTGTTTCATTTCCTCAAACATCTGGACCACTTTCACATTGGCACCCCCATGCCGTGGGCCTTTCAGGGAGCCGATAGCGGCGGCAATCACCGAATAGGTGTCCGTGAGGGAAGAAGTAACCACGTGGGTGGTAAAGGAGGAGTTGTTACCGCCGCCATGTTCCATATGTAATACCAGCGCCACATCCAGAAGCCGCGCTTCCAAAGGCGTGTAAGAGCTGTCCGGGCGCAGGATATGCAGGATATTTTCAGCCGCCGAAAGCTCCGGGTCAGGCTGGTGGATAAACAGGCTTTTCCCGTCATGATAATGGCAGTATGCCTGATAACCATAAATAGATAACATGGGAAACAGGCTGATCAGCTGCAGGCACTGCCGGAGCACATTGGGAAGGGAGACATCATCGGCACGGTCGTCATAGGAATAAAGGGTAAGGACGCTGCGGGCCAGGGTATTCATCATATCGCTGCTGGGCGCTTTCATGATAATGTCCCTTACAAAGCTGGTGGGCAGGGAACGGTATCCGGAAAGCAGTTGGCGGAAAGAGGCAAGCTCCGTTTCATTGGGAAGCTGGTCAAAAAGCAGGAGATAGGTGATTTCCTCAAAACCGAAACGGTTTTCACTGGTAAAGCCGTTTACTAAATCTTTTATGTCGTAGCCCCGGTAAAAAAGCCGCCCATGGGCGGGAACTTCAACGCCGTCTACGGTCTGCTTGGCGCGTACATCCGAGATATTGGTAAGGCCTGCCAGTACGCCCTTCCCGTTTAAATCCCGGAGGCCTCTTTTGACATCATATTTAGTAAAAAGCTCCGTATCTATCAGGTCAGCCTGTTCGCTCATTTTGGCAAGACGGACGATATCGGGTGTAATTTCAGAAAAAACATTATGGTCCATACTAAAAACTCCTTTCTATAAAAAATTTAGCCCAGTGGTATTTGCACTGAAGATAATGAATGTCAGGCAATCACAAGAAATGAAAGAACATTTCAGAAAAAAAGTTAACATAACTATATTAACATGTAAAATCACAGAAAACAAGAAAAAAATACTCTGTTAACAAATTGTTTAGAAATTGGATATATTTCCATGGAATATTTTGATAAAAATGAAGCCAGTAAATATTGACTTTTAAAGGCAGGTTTGAGATAATAAACTAGATGTGCGGGACAGTACATTTATGTAAAAAACCACAAATCTGCGGTGATGCACAAGCCGCAGCCTTGGGGTGGAAAATATACACAATCATTTAAGGAGGACGAATAATATGTCAACAAAAGCGTATTATCCAATTTCCGAAATCGGCAAGGGCAAAGTTGGTTTTTCCAAAACCCGTTCCATTATCGAAGCCGCTTTTTACGGAAACAACGTAGTTAAAGTGAACACCTTGAAGGAAGCTTATGCGTTAGCCAAGAATTCACCTGGTACCATCGTAACAGATATGCCGGTGAAAGACGGCGAGACATTTGGCCTTGAAAAGGACGCAAAAGTTCTTTTGTTCAATGACGGCGCAGTTACCGGCCGTTACGCTACCGCACGCCGTATCAAAGGTGAACCGGGCGTTGATGAAGTGAAGCTTGACAAAGTTGTTATGGATGCCGTTTATGAAACACGCTGGAAAACCATGTACCATGCAGAGTGCTTCGTAGGCCTTGACCCTGAATTCATGGTAAAGGCACACCTTCTGATCCCTGAAGGCGAAGAGAACCTTCTTTACAACTGGATGATCAACTTCCAGTATATGTCTGACGAATATGTAAAGATGTACAAAAAATCCCAGCCTGTAGGCGGCGGAAATGAGCCTGACATCTATATCTTCTCCGATCCCCAGTGGGCACCTCATGATGCACCGGACGTTGACTATAGCTGCCTGAGCGATCCTTTGACCCTCTGCTATTTCGATACCAACGAAAACTGCGCAGCAATCCTTGGTATGAAATATTTCGGCGAGCACAAGAAGGGAACCCTCACCATGGCATGGGCGCTGGCTAACAGAAACGGTTATGCAGCATGCCACGGCGGACAGAAGGAATATACATTACCTGACGGTTCTAAGTTTGTTGCATCCGTTTACGGCCTGTCAGGGTCAGGCAAGTCCACACTGACACATGCAAAGCATGGCGGCAAATATCCGATTACCGTTCTCCATGACGACGCATTTATCATCAATACCGATACCTGTGCTTCCGTAGCGTTAGAGCCTACTTATTTTGACAAGACGGCAGACTATCCTACAGGCTGCCCGGACAATGAATATCTGTTATCCGCACAGAACTGCTCTGCAACCATTGACGAGAACGGAAAGATCCAGCTTGTAACAGAAGATATCAGGAATGGTAATGGACGTGCTATTAAGTCCAAATTGTGGTCCCCTAACCGTGTAGATAAGATTGACGCTCCTGTTAACGCAATCTTCTGGATCATGAAAGACCCTACCATCCCTCCTGTAGTGAAGTTAAAAGGCGCAGCCCTGGCATCTGTTATGGGCGCAACCCTGGCTACTAAAACTTCCACCGCTGAACGTGTGGCTGCAGGCACTGACTTAAATGCACTGCGCATTGTGCCTTATGCAAACCCGTTCAGGACTTATCCTCTGGTCCATGACTATGAGAAGTTCAAAAAGCTGGTAGAAGAAAAGAACGTTGACTGCTACATCGTTAACACTGGCGATTTCATGGGAACCAAGGTGAAACCCGCTGATACCTTAGGCATTCTGGAAACTATCGTTGAAGGAAAGGCTGTATTTGAGAAGTGGGGCAGCTTTGAAGACATTGAAATTATGAACGACTGGTCCGGCAAGACCGCAGATTTCACACCTGACCTTAACAATGCAGAATATGCAGCAGCATTAAAGAAAGCAATGGAAGACCGTGTGAATGCTGTTAAGGGATTTGCTGAGAAGAAGGAAGGCTATGACAAGCTTCCTGATGAAGCACTTGAAGCAGTTCAGAGACTGGTTGACGCCCTTAACTAATTTAAGAAAGTATTTGAAATGAAATAATTTAAAAACAGGTATGCCTTGGCGGCATACCTGTTTTTGGGTACCTGAAAAACCGCTTTTATAAATATAGTAAAAGTTTCGTAATTTACAGTTGTATTTTGTACAGGTTTTGGATATAATAGGATTAACCTGAAATGTACGATAATTCCTGTTAGTTTTGAACCTACAGATACTTTAAACGGGATTCCTATATCATCTGGCGGCTGTCAAGCCCTCACTCATTTGAGGATTGGAAGGGAAGGCAAAAGTGCAGGTTGCGGTCACCCACCTAGCTCGGCTAGGAGTCAAAAGGCAGGAACCGGCATTTTGGGATAAACAGAAGAAGAAGCAGCCTGATACAGGCTGCTTTTTCTACGGATAAAATTGTTGCAGGGAGTGGAGGGCGCTGTAAAGGGGAATTTATGGAAGCGAGAGTCAGGATTTTTATAAAGCTTGTATTGGCAGCTGTGCTGGCGGCTTTGTTTATCTGGCTGGTTTACAAAGACCAGAAAGTGCTGCAATTGGAACAGCCAAAAGGGGAGCAGATAAGGCTGGCGGATGTGAGGATATTGGTCCAGGAGCTGGGAGCGGCAGGGGCGGATATAGATGCCCAGGCGCTGGAGGGATTATTTGGACAGGATATAACCGAAGATACCGCTTTAAATTATGATACATATTTAAACTATGATACATATTTGAAAGTAATAAACTTCCTGCTGCCCAAAGAAACACAGGGGGAAGCGGAAGAGAAGTTAAGGGAAAGGCTAAGCTATCAGAAAAAATATAAAGGGGAATTCAAGGTCCTGGAAAAGGACTGGTATGAAAGCTATGGGCAGCTTTTGGAATACTTTGGGCTGAAGGAAGCCATAAGGGAAGAAAAAGTTGAAATTCTCTGTGGCAGCGGGGATTTGGCGGGGGAAGAAAAAATCGGCCAGGGATGTGTCATTGACATAAATGGAAAAATTTATGAGTGCCAGTCAGAGGAGCTTGCCCAGGTAAAGTTTGCCACTGTAAGGGCATATGTACGGGAAAACCGTCTGCTTACCCTGAGGGAAATTACAAAGGATAAAAGCCTGCTTTCCAATGTATGGGTCATGGAAGCCGCAGAGAACAGTATCCAGTTTTTTTATGGGGGATATGAAATCCTGGCGGACACCCGGCTGGCCTCGGAGAACCCTGCCCTTTTCCGGGAGCAGGTAGGGGACATTGGTTTCTGGGAGGGGGAGGCAAGGAGCCTTTCGGTTAAAAATGAGAGAATCAGCGGTAAACTGCTGGGCATATCCCAGGATGCCCTGGAGGTGGAAGGCTATGGAAAGATTCCCATCAGGGAAAATTGCGTGGGATATAAGCTTTATGAGAAATTACGGGAAGCAGACAGGTCAGAACTGCTGATTGGCTATGACTTCTCAGATTTTGTGCTTGAGGACGGGGCGGTGTGCGCTTTTTTAAATACCCGGAAGGAAAAGATGGAAACCATCCGGGTGGCTGTGAAAAATAATGGATTTGCGGGGCTTTATCATGACAAAATCGTCCTTACCAGCCAGGACGATATGGCAGTATATTACGGGACCTATCAGGACAGGAAGCAGGAAATTATCGCCGCCGGGCAGGAGCTGGTGATTGAAGAGGGCAGCAGGTATCTGGAAGGCAACCGGGTGGAGGTAGCGCCTGTGGTAAACACAGGGAAAATTGCGGTTCCCTCTTTGGCACGCAGCCAGGGGACGCCTGCTTACAGGGGACGGATGGAGATTGTCAGAAAGGACCAGGGACTTGCGCTGATCAACGAGGTATTGCTGGAAGAGTATCTATACTCGGTGGTTCCCAGCGAAATGCCAGCCTCTTATCCCATAGAAGCCCTGAAAGCCCAGGCGGTGTGTGCCAGGACCTATGGCTACCGCTATCTGGCTCATCCCGGCTATGGGAGCCTGGGTGCCCACGTGGACGACAGCGTAGGGTATCAGGTTTATAATAACATTGCGGAAAACGTTAATTCTACCAAGGCGGTTAAGGAAACCACAGGCATGCTGCTTTTTTATGAAGGGGAGCCTGTAAGCACCTATTATTATTCCACTTCCTGTGGGTTTGGGACAGATGCAGGGGTGTGGGGCCAAAGCCAGAGGGAGGAAATTCCCTACCTGCAAAGCGTCCATATCGGGCAGGGGGATGGTACTTCTTTTACCCCCAAAGAGCTGGCGGAGGAAGAAAACTTCAGGGAGTACATCACAAACAGGGATGACCATGCTTATGAGAAAGAGGAAGCCTGGTTCCGGTGGCAGTACCAGGTGGAAGGGCTTTCCACTGCCCTGCTTTATGAAAGGCTGAAGGAACGGCAAAAGGCGGGGAAGGTTTTCACGTTTACAGGAGAGAGTACCCCTGAGGAGGAACCGGAAGCCTTTGAAGGCCGGGAAACGAAAAAGTTTAAAGAAGTGTACAATATCCGCTGCTTTAAGCGGAACGAAGGGGGCGTTATAGATGAGCTGCTTATAGAGACGGATGAAGGGGTTTATAAAGTAGTTTCTGAGTATAATGTCAGGTATGTGCTGAACCTGGGCGGTGAGGCCATCCGGCAGGACGGCAAGCCGGCATCCGTTCCCTCCCTTTTGCCCAGTGCCTATTTTGTAATAGATATTGAAAAATCCGGTGGAAGTGTGGTAGGATATACTATTGTTGGCGGGGGCTATGGCCATGGCGTGGGGATGTCCCAGAATGGGGCGAGAGCCATGGGGGCGGAAGGGAAGGAATGCGGGGAAATCCTTTCTTTTTATTACCAGGGCTGCCAGCTTGATAAAGTATATTAACCCAAAGCCCGGGCAGGGCTGCCTGGGCTTTGGGTGCCTGGAAGTTGGCCAGCGGCCTTGAAACAGGCACCGGCACACAGAGGAGAATTTATGTTAAGAAGATTGCTGTTTATCGGATATGATTTTGGAAAACATATGGGCAGGAGAAGCATTGGCGCATTTGCGGCAAGTACGGCGTTTTTCCTTTTTTTGTCGCTGATTCCTGCGCTGATGCTGCTTTGCGCCATTATTCCCTATACCCCCCTGACGGAGGCCAATCTCATGAGCATTGCCAGAAGGGTGGCGCCGGAGGCAGTGGAGGCGCTTGTGATAGGGATCATTTCTGATGTTTATAACAAATCCATCGGTATCGTTTCCCTTACTGCCATTGGTACTCTCTGGTCCGCAGGGAAAGGGGTCCTGGCATTGATGGAGGGGCTCAATGCAATAAACGACGTGGAGGAAGAGCGGAATTATATGCTGCTGCGCCTGGTGGCCAGCCTGTACCTGATCCTGATGCTGGTGGCAGTGTTGGTTTCCCTGCTGGTAATGGTCTTTGGAAAAGCGCTGATTGGGATGATAGAAGGAATGATTCCCCAGAGCGCTTACCTGTTTGACACATTGATGCATTTCAGGACACTATTTGTGTGGGCGATGCTTACAGTAGTGATTGCCCTGATGTACGCCTATGTACCGGGAGTCCGCACAGGCTTTAAGCTCCAGCTCCCGGGAGCCGTTTTTGCGGCGGTGGGGTGGAGTGTTGTCACCTGGGCGTTTTCAATATATGTGGAGGAATTTAATGGCTTCAGCGCCTATGGCAGCCTTACCACTATCATTATTTTAATGCTCTGGCTTTATGCTATTGCCTATATTATTCTGGCAGGCGCATTTATCAACCGGTACTTTAAGCCGGCATTTCAGTTTTTTGTGGGAAAAAAACATATTGACAAGAAGAAAGAGATTGGCTAAAATGGAAGCAGTTAGATAAAGAAAAAGGCTAGGAAGGTGTTGAAGCTGTGGAATCATCCCTGGGATTGTTCCGGTGCAGCTTCCAGTAGCGGATTATTTTCTGGCAGAGAGGGGAAGTCACCGGCTGAAAGCTTCCCTGAGTTCAAATAATCATACCTGCCCCGGAGTACGGCTCCCCATTGTTTTGGCGGAACCGCAGGACGTAAGGCTGGCTGGCGAATTTCCCACCGGAGCCGTTAAACGAAACACAGTTTTTCCGTTACAGGAGGGAAACTGTAAGTATGTTTAAACGTGGCACGCGTTAAGTGTACAGAGAGCCTGTCCCCAGACAGGAAAGTGGGTGGTACCGCGGAGAAATTCGTCCCTTGTGTATTTGATACACAGGGGTTTTTTGTGCATACAAAGTAAAACCGGGCCCAGAAACCAGTATACGGCCGAGAGCGGAACTTAAAATCAGCGTAAGCGGAACTGAAAATAAGGAGAGAATGATGAGAGAAAAATTGGAACAGATTAAGGCGGAAGCCCTAAAGCAGATTCAAAACAGCAGTGCATTGGATAAGCTCAATGAGATCAGGGTAAGCTACCTGGGCAAAAAAGGGGAGCTTACTGCCGTGCTGAAAAGCATGAAGGATGTGGCGGCGGAAGACCGGCCGAAAATTGGCCAGATGGTAAACGATGCCAGGAAGGAAATTGAGGCGGTCCTGGAAGAGACTATGGCGAAAATGGAGGCGGCAGCGCTGGAGGCCAGGTTAAGGAACGAAACCATTGATGTAACCCTTCCGGCGAAAAAAGACCGCATTGGACACCGCCATCCCAACACCATTGCCCAGGAAGAGGTGGAGAGAATATTTATCGGCATGGGGTATGAAGTAGTGGAAGGCCCAGAGGTGGAGACGGACTATTATAATTTTGAGGCGCTTAACATCCCTGCAGACCATCCCGCAAAGGACGAACAGGACACCTTTTTCATTAACGGCGATTTCCTGCTGCGTACCCAGACCTCCGGTACCCAGGTGCATGAGATGGAAAAGGGGAAACTTCCCATCCGCATGATTGCACCCGGCAGAGTGTTCCGCTCTGACGAGGTGGATGCCACCCATTCCCCTTCCTTCCACCAGATAGAGGGGCTTGTGGTTGACAGGCACATTACCCTGGCGGATTTAAAGGGAACCCTGGCAGAGTTTGCAAGGGAGCTGTTTGGGGAGGATACCAGGGTGAAGTTCCGCCCCCACCATTTCAATTTCACAGAGCCAAGTGCGGAGATGGACGTCTCCTGCTTTAAGTGCGGCGGGAAAGGCTGCCGTTTCTGTAAAGGCTCCGGCTGGATTGAAATTTTAGGCTGCGGCATGGTCCACCCCAATGTGCTTACCATGAGCGGCATTGACCCGGAAAAGTATTCCGGTTTTGCTTTCGGTATGGGGCTGGAGAGGATTGCCCTTCTGAAATATGAAATTGACGATATGCGGCTTCTTTATGAAAATGATATCCGTTTCTTAAAACAGTTCTGAGGGAAGAGGGGCTGCGGACAGGAAAACAGGTTTGTAAAGACAAAGCGCTGAAGATAGAAAGGAAGGTAACCAAATGAATACAGGATTATCTTGGATTAAAGCCTATGTGCCGGGGCTTACATGCACAGGCCAGGAATATTGCGACGCTATGACCCTTAGTGGGACAAAAGTAGAAAATTTTGCAAGGCTGGACAAAAATCTGGAAAAGATTGTCATAGGGCAGATTGAAAAAATAGAAAAACACCCGGATGCCGATAAGCTCATCGTCTGCCAGGTAAATATCGGGGAAGAGGTGGTCCAGATTGTAACCGGGGCGCCCAACATAAAGGAAGGGGACAAAGTACCGGTAGTCCTTGACGGCGGGAAGGTTGCGGGGGGACATGAGGGCGGCCCCTTGCCGGAGGATGGCATCACCATTAAGGCAGGAAAACTGCGGGGAATCCCATCGAACGGTATGATGTGCTCTATTGAGGAGCTGGGCTCTGACAGGAATATGTATCCGGAAGCGCCGGAGCTTGGCATTTATATTTTCCCGGAGGACGCCCAGGTGGGGGCGGATGCCGTGGAGGCCCTGGGCATGAGGGATACGGTGTTTGAGTATGAGATTACCTCCAACAGGGTGGACTGCTACAGTGTCCTTGGCATTGCCAGGGAAGCGGCAGCCACCTTCCGCAAGCCTTTTGTCCCTCCTGTGGTGGAGGTGAAGGACAATGGGGAGGATGTAAGGGATTACATTTCCGTGGAGGTAAAAGACCCTGACCTGTGCAGCCGGTATTGCGCCCGGGTATGCACCAATATCAAAATTGCACCCTCTCCGGATTGGATGCAAAGAAGGCTCCGGGCCAGCGGCATCCGTCCTATTAATAACCTGGTGGATATTACCAATTATGTGATGGAAGAGTACGGGCAGCCCATGCACGCTTTTGACTTAGACACAGTAGCAGGGCATAAAATCATTGTCCGCCGCGCAAAGGATGGGGAGGAATTCCAGACCCTGGATGAACAGGTAAGGAAGCTGGATAAAGATATCCTGATGATATGCGACGGGGAAAAGGAAATCGGCATTGCAGGCATTATGGGCGGCGAAAACAGTAAGATTACCGATCAGGTGAAAACGGTCCTTTTCGAGGCGGCCACCTTTAACGGGCCTAATATCCGGAAGTCCGCAAAGCGGCTGGGGCTGCGCACGGATGCTTCCGGCAAGTTTGAGAAAGGGCTTGACCCCCACAATGCAGAGGCTGCCATTAACCGTGCCTGCCAGTTGATCCAGGAGCTGGGCTGCGGGGATGTAGTGGGAGGCATGGTGGATGTATGCCAGCCCATGAAGGAGCGGGCAAGGATTCCCTTTGAGCCGGAGCGCATTAACACGCTGTTGGGAACGGATATCTCCAGGGAGGAAATGATGGAGATTTTCGGCAGGCTGGAGATCGCATATGACCAGGGCAGGGAAGAGCTGATTGTACCCACCTACCGTCAGGATCTGGAATGCGGCGCGGATATTGCGGAGGAAGTGGCCAGATTTTTTGGCTATGATAAGATTCCCACCACACTGCCCACAGGGGAGGCTACGGCCGGGAAACTATCCTATAAGCTTCGGGTAGAGCAGAAAGCGCGGGATATTGCAGAATACTGCGGTTTTTCCCAGGGGATGAATTATTCCTTCGAAAGCCCCAGGGTGTTTGACAGGCTGCTTTTGCCCAAGGATTCACCCCTTCGGAAAGCGATTGTGATTGCCAATCCGTTGGGAGAGGACTTTTCCATTATGAGAACCATTTCCCTTAATGGAATGCTTACTTCCCTTGCCACCAATTATAATAGAAGAAACAAAGACGTAAGGCTTTACGAACTGGGGAATATCTATCTGCCCCACCAGCTCCCCCTCACAGAGCTTCCTGATGAGAGAATGCAGTTCACCCTCGGTATGTACGGGGAAGGGGATTTCTATACTATGAAAGGGGTGGTAGAAGAGTTTTTCGAAGCTGTGGGCATGGCCAAAAAGGCTGTCTATGACCCTGCCTCCGGGAAGCCTTTCCTGCATCCCGGCCGCCAGGCGGATATTGTATACGAAAAGGAAACCATAGGGTATCTGGGAGAGATTCATCCCCAGGTGTGCAAAACCTATGATATTGGTACCCGGGTTTATGTGGCTGTGCTGGATATGCCATGTATTGTGGCAAAGGCAACCTTTGACAGGAAATATGAAGGGATAGCCAAATATCCGGCAGTTACCAGGGATATCAGCATGGTGGTCCCCAGGGCAGTGATGGCAGGGCAGATTGAAGCCATGTTGGAGCAAAGAGGGGGAAAACTTCTGGAGGGATACCAACTGTTTGACGTTTATGAGGGAGAGCAGATTAAGGAAGGGTTCAAATCTATGGCTTACTCCATTACTTTCCGGGCCAAAGACCGGACACTGGAAGAGAGTGACGTTGCCACGGCAATGAAAAAAATACTGAACGGGCTGGAAAGCATGGGAATTGAATTGCGGCAGTAAAAGAAAGATATTACTATCAAGTTAGGGCCGGCGCGGTGCCCGCAAAACAAAAACACACAAAAAGCCGCGCAGAAAAGAGGAAAAGATGAAAAAGAGAAATACCTGGGAAACTTACGATGAAGATCAGATGAAGGAAGTGGATCTTTTTGCCGATGAGTACAGAAACTTCCTGGATGAAGGGAAGACAGAAAGGGAATGTGTGGATTACATTATAAATGCCGCACAGGAGCAGGGCTACCGGGAGCTGCAGGATGTTATGAATAAGGGGGAGGAATTAAAAGAAGGGGATAAGGTCTATGCGGCCTGCATGAATAAAGCAGTGGCACTGTTCCGCATTGGGAAGCGTCCCATGGCAGAGGGAATGAATATCCTGGGCGCACATATAGATTCCCCTAGGCTGGATATCAAGCAAAATCCCCTCTATGAGGACGGCGGGTTTGCTTATCTGGATACCCATTACTATGGCGGCGTGAAAAAGTACCAATGGGTGACCATCCCCCTTTCCCTTCATGGGGTTATCGTGAAAAAGGATGGGACCACAGTGGAACTGAACATTGGGGAAAACGAGGACGACCCTGTGTTCTTTATTTCCGATTTGCTGGTACATCTGTCACAGGAACAGCTTGAAAAGAAGGCATCCAAGGTAATTGAAGGGGAAGCCCTTGACCTTATCATAGGAAGTAAGCCCTTTATTTTTGGCAGGGAAAAGGCTGAGGACAAAGAGGGAACAGGTGAGGATATTCCCAAGAAGGACAAAAAGGCTAAGAAAAACAAGAACCGTGCAAAGGAAGCCGTTAAAAAGGGCATCCTGGAGATCCTGAAGAAAAATTATGACGTGGAGGAAGATGATTTCCTCTCTGCAGAGCTGGAAGTTGTTCCCGCCGGTAAGGCAAGGGAAGCCGGCCTTGACAGGAGCATGATCTTAGGCTATGGGCAGGACGACCGTGTGTGTGCCTTTTCTTCCCTGAAAGCCATGTTTGAGGTGGAAGAAAGTGACAGGACAGCCTGCTGCCTGCTGGTGGACAAAGAGGAAGTGGGGAGCATTGGGGCAACGGGAATGCGGTCACAGTTCTTTGAGAATACTTTGGCGGAGGTGATGAACCTGACGGGAGAATATACAGAGCTGAATTTAAGAAGATGCCTGGCTTCTTCTTGCATGCTTTCTTCCGATGTCAGCAGTGCTTATGACCCCATCTTTGCAGCAAGCTTTGACAAGAAAAACGTAGCGTACCTGGGAGGCGGCATGGTATTTAACAAGTTCACCGGTTCCGGCGGTAAATCTGGTTCCAATGACGCCAACCCGGAATACTTCGCACATCTCCGCCAGATTTTTGAAGAGGAGAAGGTAAACTTCCAGACAGCGGAGCTTGGCAGGGTAGACTTAGGAGGCGGCGGAACCATCGCTTATATCCTTGCCCTTTATGGTATGAACGTGATTGACAGCGGGGTAGCTGTTTTGAATATGCATGCGCCCTGGGAAGCTACCAGCAAGGCGGATGTGTATGAAGCGAAGCGTGGTTATGTGGCATTTTTAAAGGGAGCCAATATGTAATGGAGCTGAAAACTTCGGATTTTTCTTTTGACCTGCCAGAGGAACTGATTGCCCAGGATCCCCTGGCAGACCGGAGTGCTTCACGGCTTTTGCTTCTTGACAAACATACCGGGCAGACAAAGCATGAAGTATTTAAAAATATAGGAAATTACTTAAACCCTGGGGACTGCCTGGTGCTGAACAACACCCGGGTGCTCCCTGCAAGGCTCCATGGGGCCAGGCAGGGAACCGGGGCAGCGGTGGAAGTGCTTCTTTTAAAAAGACGGGATGGGGACATCTGGGAAACCCTGGTAAAGCCTGGGAAGAAGGCAAAACCCGGCGTAAGCCTTACCTTTGGGGACGGGCTCCTTACAGGGGAGGTCCTCTCTATTGTGGAGGAGGGCAACCGTCTGGTCCGGTTTTCCTATGAAGGGATTTTTGAACAGGTTTTAGACCGTTTGGGGGAAATGCCCCTGCCCCCTTATATCACCCATAAGCTTCAGGACCAGAACCGTTACCAGACTGTGTATGCCAGATATGACGGCTCTGCGGCGGCACCTACGGCGGGGCTTCATTTTACGGAGGAGCTGCTTCATTCTCTGGAGCGCAAGGGTGTTAAGCTGGCCTATGTGACCCTTCATGTGGGGCTGGGGACCTTCCGCCCGGTTAAGACAAAGAATATCCTGGAGCATCATATGCATTCCGAGTATTACCAGATCACCGCCCAGGCGGCGGAGGCCATAAACCAGGCTAAGAAAAACGGGAACAGGGTAATATGTGTGGGGACCACAAGCTGCCGCACGCTGGAAAGCGCGGCGGATGAAAACGGCATGTTAAAGGAAAGCTGTGGGAATACGGATATCTTTATTTATCCGGGCTATCAGTTTAAAGTGCTGGATGGGCTGATAACCAATTTCCACCTGCCTGAGTCCACGCTGGTAATGCTGGTTAGCGCCCTGGCAGGGCGGGAGCATGTGCTTGGGGCTTACAGGGAGGCCATAGAAGAAAGATACCGGTTTTTCTCATTTGGGGATGCCATGCTGATTAAATGACACCAAAATTTAACTTTTGTAAAATGAAAGACAGAATCAAAAAAGAATATTGTAAAAGAAATCTGCGTATGCTATAATGCCAGTAGGCAAAAGGTGATAATGAGTCCATGTGGACAACGAACGAATCCCCCAACCGTGCTGCAACACGGCCGAGGGATTCTTCCTGACTTTTATAGTGGTCAGGCATCCACTAGGTTATTTGTTGTCCTTATGGTCACCGTCTAACCATTTGATGATGTAGTGGCAGG
>CAJTVD010000085.1:0-918 GCA_910579495.1 uncultured Lachnospiraceae bacterium | reverse complement strand
ACCAGCCGCAACAGCGACTAAAAAAGTGATAATGATTTCCATGTGAACACCTCCTCCCGTTGCCAGGTATCGGTAGGACAACAAAGTGATTATACCACAAAGTTTTCAAGTATACTATACACACTTTAAGAAAAAAGAATCTCCAGGGGTTTAGTTATCTAGGGATTCTTTTTTGTTATTTAGAATAAATGAATTTATGCATGAGCCTCAGACTTCCTTACAAGGTGCTGGCAGAGCCACGGGTTCCGGGTGAACGAGAAATGGTCACACCAGAGGAAAAGAGGGTTATTAAGACCGGCCACATAAACAGAAATTTTGATAATGCAAAAATAGTACTGGCATGGTATAATATGGACTTACAGGAGGGAAAACAGATGAAAAAAGTAGTCGTTATATTACTTGTGGCGTTCGGTGACAGCTTTGAACATAGGATGAAAGACGCCATGCTGATTAAATGACATATAAGGAGTCCAATAGCGGTTGAGAGTTCATAAAGTAAAAAAGATCTATACATTTACAGCGGGTATCCTGCTGATTATATTGTATATTGTCATTTTCTGTTTTTCAGCGGAAGACGCCGAGCATTCTTCAAGAGCCAGTGTTAAAGTGACAGAATTTCTGCTCCGCCTATATTACGGTACGGCCAGCGGCAGCGGGGGAGGAGGCAGTGGCGGCGGAGAAAGCATTGCCGACATTGTGCCCCTGGTGGAAGGCTTTGTCCGGAAGCTGGCGCATTTTACGGAGTATATGTGTATGGGGCTTTTGTCTTATAGTATTGTGGCTTTATGGATCCGTCCTGTGTGGAGAGGCTGGCTGATTGTTGTGGTGCAATTGTTCCTTTCGGCAGGGCTGGATGAATTTCACCAGTATTTTATTCCCGGGAGACATGCATCTTTTAAGGATGTGCTTATAGATGTG